>JAYFRL010000024.1:0-11347 GCA_034925905.1 Lachnospiraceae bacterium
GTCCATTGGACTACCTCCATTTGTTTTTAATTTGTGCGGTTGGGGAACCTCACCTATTATATCAAATGGAGGCCTTTTTCTGTTCATCGCTAAAGCTCTTTGGAACTACCGGCATAGCCGGTAGTATTCATTATACAAAAATTAAAAGCGGCATTATAATGCCGCTTTTAATTTTACTGTTATTTTAAATTATTCCAAAGCAAGACTTATTATAAGCGCTTTATCAACGCGTTTCATAACGGTGTCATCCATATGGCAAATTTTTTCTCTCAATCTTTTTTTGTCTATTGTCCTGATTTGTTCCAAAAGGATTACGGAATCCTTCACAAGAGAATATTTTTCAGCCTCTATTTCAATATGTGTAGGAAGCTTTGCTTTGTTAATCTGAGATGTAATTGCGGCGCAAATAACAGTTGGGCTGAATTTATTTCCTATATCATTCTGCAGGATAAGCACCGGTCTTATTCCTCCTTGCTCAGAACCGACAACAGGACTTAAATCTGCATAAAATATATCGCCTCGCTTAACAATCACCTTTTTCACACTCCGCTGTCCGTCTATACAGCTAAATTATGAAATATAACGCTTTTAAGTTACAGAAATATGTAATATAACCATAATAAACGGATAATATTAGTCGGACAAAAATCAAATGTCCGCTTGATATTAATTATCCCCTTAATATTGATAAATATACGCTAAAAGCACCTTTATTTCGGTGCTTTTAATGACAGGGCCTATATTTTTGGTGATTTTAAATATAATTTATCGTCTTTAATATGTTTTTATTTTTTATGTATTCCCTGGGTACACGTTTTCCTATCATACATACAACTTCGTAATTTATTGTTCCAAGAATCCCTGCTATTTCATCCGCCGTTATGCTGCAGCCGCCTTGGCTTCCCATTATTATAACCTCATCCATGGCGCTTACTCCATCGATATTTGAAACGTCTATCATAAACTGGTCCATGCAAACATTTCCAACAACATTTGCATATTGTCCGCGTACAATAACCCTGCCGCCGTTTTTCATTCCCCTTAAAAATCCATCCGCATAGCCTATTGGCACTGTGGCTATAACGCTTTTTTCCTTCGTTGTAAATTTGCGTCCGTAGCCTATAGGTGTCCCGGCGGGGACCTCCTTAACATAGCTTATATTTGTCTTTATGCTCATAACCGGTAAAAGCGGGAGCTTTTCTTTTTTTACCTCGTTTGAAGGATAGAGTCCATAAAGTATGATCCCCGGACGCACAAAATTATAAAATTTATCGTCAAAATCCATGATGGCAGCACTGTTTGCCCCATGACGGACAGGGATATCAAGCCCTTTTTCAGAAAGCCGCAAAACCGCTTCCCTAAAAAGCTTATCCTGATAATTTGTAAACTCTTTATCTGCCTCATCGGCAGTTGAAAAATGGGTATATATCCCTTCCACCTCTATATATGGCAGTTTGGAAATTTCTATTATCTCGTCATAAGCCTTTTCATTCGGCAAAAAACCTATACGCCCCATTCCCGTATCAATTTTTATATGTATTTTTGCCGTTTTGCCAAGTGCCTTTGCTGCCTCTGAAAGCTTAAGCGCCGATTCAAAAGAAAATATAGTTTGAATAAGGTTGTTTGAAACAACATCCGAAAGCAAGGCTGGCGGAGTATAGCCTAAAATAAGTATCGGAACAAGTATATTGTTTTGCCTTAAATTTATACCCTCGTTTGCAATTGCAACGCCCAACGCGTCTGCTCCGTTATATAATATAACTTTGGCTGTTTCCAGAGCGCCGTGCCCGTAAGCATCAGCCTTAACTATACCCATAACCTTTACTCCCGAAGGAAGCATGGCTTTTATATTTTTCATATTCTTAGCCATGGCATCAAGGTCTATTTTCGCTGTAACTCTTTTGTATTCTTCCAAGGATATGCCTCCTTATTCTGGGATTTTGAACAGTTCTGGAGGAAACTCGGGATCGAATACAAATTCAATGAATTTGAGTATGTATTTCTCGTTTCCTTCCTCATCATAAATTATAAGCTCGGCTGGCACAAGCGTTTCATTGTCAATCCAAAGCTTTTCTGTTGAAAGGTATCTGTTTCCGCCGGGGATAACAGCTTCAAGAACCGTGTATTCCGAAGAATCTATGTTTGAAACCTCTATTGAAACTTCTTCGGACCTCATATAATTTTTAATGAAATTGCCAAGAAATAGCTCGTTCCTTGCCTGGGATTCGGGAACATCCTTAATAACAAAATCTCCAAGCTTTTTGTTGTACTGGCAAATCCTTTCTCCGTCAAATATCGTATAGTTCCCGGCAACATTCTCCGGCGCGGTTATTTCAAGACGATACTCCCCCGTAGATTTAAAATATTGCTTTGTTTCGTATGTATTAGTACCTTTGTTTGACATTCTTGTCAATGTAGCCGAACAAGAATAACCTTCCATTTCGTTAAGCATGGTCTGTATTTTTTCCATGACCGAAGTCGATTTTTCTCTTTTGCTTCCGCAACCGGAAAAAACAAGAAGTACAGATAAAATAATCAATAAAAGCTTTATAAATTTTTTCACATTTTCTCCCCCTTAGCTCTTCTTTCCTTTTTTCAAGGCAAACAAAGCTATTTATTCATTATTATTTATACTAAGGGGACAAAATCAATATGTTATTTATTATTTGGCGGTTTTTAAGATTTGATCTATTTCTTCGGGGATATGGCGTGCTATATCTCTTGCAAGAACTCCATAGCCGCCTATTTTTTCCGCAGCGATATCACCGGCAAGGCCATGTATATACGCTCCAAGACATGTTGAATCAAAAGGAGAAAGCCCTGCTCCTATAAAGGCAGCTATAACCCCCGTTAAAACATCTCCAGAGCCACCTTTCGCCATTGCAGGATTGCCTGTTAAATTTATAAATGTCTTTTTATCTGGACTTGCAATTATTGTTCTTGCATCCTTAAGCAAAACCGTAACATTATATTTTTCAGCGGTTTCTCTTGCGGCTTTCAATGGGTTCCTGGTTAATTCATCAACTCCAATACCGGTTAAGGCAGACATTTCTTTCATATGCGGAGTTATGACAATGGAACTTTTTGCCTTCTTTAAAAGCTCGGGCTGCCCAGAAAGAGCCATTATTCCATCCGCATCTATTATAAGAGGTTTTTTGCTTTTTTCAACAAGTTTTGTTATAAATTCTTTAGCGCCTTTGCTTCTTCCTATACCTGGTCCTGATATTATAACGCCGCCGTTTTCCGATTCCAAAATAAGCGTGTCAAGGCTTCCTTTACATAAAGCCCCATTTTCCTCCGGCAAAGGAATAATAACAGCTTCAGGAACAAGGTTTTGTATAACCTTTATGATGCTTTCCACAACACATGCATAAACAACACCGCCACCAGATTTGTATGCCGAAAGCGCTGAAAGCGCAGCTGCACCGGTCATGTTTTTTGAGCCTGCGGCAATAAATATTTTCCCATAATCCCCTTTGTGCGAACGAGGCTTCCTTTTGGGGAGCATATTCTTTGCAAGTTCAGGTGTTATTGCAAATATATCTATATCAGAGTTTTCAAAAACTTCTTTTGGTATGGATATCGGGGCAACAACAATTTCTCCGCAATATTCCGCCGCAGGATATAACAAAAGCCCGGTTTTCATAAGTCCGAAGGTTACAGTCTTATATGCCTTTACTGTTTTTTCGGAAACCCAGCCCGTATCGCTGTCTACTCCTGTCGGAATATCTGCGGATATTATTTTTTTACCGCTTTTATTGAGCAAATCTACAATTTCAGATATATTTTTTTTAAGTTCTCCTTTAAAACCCGTTCCGATTAAAGCATCAATTATAACCGATGCTTCGTTTAAAAGCCCTGGTAAAAGCAAAAAATCAGAAACTATAGGGATATTAAAAGCTCCGGCCGCTTTAAAATTCACAAGAGCATCTCCCGAAAGCTTTTCTTTTGATCCAGATATAAATATTGAAACCAAAAAACCTTTAGCTGAAAGCAGCCTTGCGGCGGCAAAGCCGTCTCCGCCGTTATTGCCAGTGCCGCATACGATAAGGATATTCTCATTCTTTCCTGTTTCTTTTTCACATTCAAAGGCCAAAGCGGATGCTGCGTTTTCCATAAGCAAAATAGAAGGTATACCGTATTTTTCATGGGCTGCTTTATCAAAAGAACGCATTTGAGAAGCCATACAAATTTTCATATTATTCTCCTTCCGAAACGGCAAATGCCATAGCGTTATCATCAGAGTGAGCTATGCTTATGCTTATTTTTTTAACCCCAAGATTTTCGGAAATTTCTCTTGCGTATCCATAAAGCTTAGCGTAAGGTTTGCCCGACGAAGCTTTAAATATTTCAATATCTTTAGGGGAAAAACCGGAAAAACCAGTTCCTAAGCTCTTTGAAACAGCTTCTTTGGCGGCGAAAAGACCCGCAAGGCTTTTTGCATCTTTATTTTCAAGCTCCTGCTCCGTAAAACATTTTTTATTAAATGTTTCTCTCCCTATAGCCTTTTTTATTCTTGAAATTTCAACTATATCGCAGCCTACGCCTATAATCATGTTTAAAAACCCGCCTTTTATAAAAACTGTTCCTGTATTATTAGTTTATATAAATAATTATATATCAAGATTTTACAATAACCTAGAGAAACTTGCAAACGTGCCCAATTCTTTTTATCATTTTAAGCTGTTTAAGGCTTTCATGAAATCGCTATAAAGGCATTCAAAAACATATGTGCCAAAAATCGTTTCGCAGACAGGCTTAAAATTAAGCTTTTTAACATAGCTTGCCCCTTCTTTGGTCACGCTTTCCTCTATTATGCTTAGAATATCGCATCCGTCATAATGTGAACAGGCCGTATCAAAAAGAAGCTTAAATACATCCGGTATTCTAAAACCTT
Organism: Lachnospiraceae bacterium; assembly: GCA_034925905.1. GTDB lineage: Bacteria > Bacillota > Clostridia > Lachnospirales > Anaerotignaceae > JAYFRL01. Next base: position 4,898 of record JAYFRL010000024.1, read on the forward strand.
CTTCAACCACAATGCAGCTTAAATACATAAACATTTTTTTGCTTACACTTGCCATATCCCCGGCAGTCATAAATTTGTCGTTATAAATGCCTTGTTTTATTTTATCATATATATCTTTTTTTATAGGGAACATATTTAAAAAAGCTATTATTTTACCCTCATGTTCAATTGCAACCGTACTGTTATTATATTTATCATACCATTTCTTTGTTTCTTTCCATGGGGTTATATGCTCTTTGGAATAATATTTTAACTCTATTTTTTCCATTTGAATAAAATGCTTTTCTTCCAATTTTTCTAAAACCTTTATTTTCTTATCCATATTTTCACCTAAACAAAATTAATATACACAAATCATAACCACCCGTAAAACGGGGAGTTTACTCTGAGCCTGTAAGGCTCTACTGCTAGCTATGGTCTTAAGACGCTTTGAACGATCCGCCAACTGCATAATTTTCTCCGGCAACCATTAAAATGGTTGTCAATTTATTTTCTGCCTTTATTCACTGGCTCGCCCATAAATGGATCAATATATTATTTGTTCTGCTACTGTATCTTGCTGTCATTGATTCTTTACATATTTTCTAATTGCCTTTTCGTTACGTCCTACTGTGTCTACATACGGAGCTGTTTTAGAGCGCGGTGAATCGAATGGCTTCCGGTCACCCGCATTTCGGCAATTTTGCGGTGTGTCAGATCATTTACAAAATGCAGATGTATTCTCCTGCGCTGTGCTTCGGAAAGTTGGTTCATAGCAAAATGTAACCGCCTATAACTTTCCATTTTTATCACAAGGTCGGCGGGATTGTTTTGGTCTGGATACCCCATAGCCGCGTCGGTCAAACCATCTATGAAATCCGTATAATCAATATGCCGCCTGTCTTGCCGCCTTTGGAATTGAATTTGCCGGGTAGACTGTTCAAGCAGTTCCTTAACCGGAGTTGAAACCTAAACATAAATTTCACTTCCATTGGCGGTTTTATATTTTATCGTAACAAAAGACTTGTCCATTACTTTTCCTCCATTCATCATGTTTGCGAATTGCTCCGCAGTGTTTACGGGTTGATGAATGTAAAAAGGCGAGGACACAGCTGGGGACACTATGCTTTGGCGGTCCCGCCCGAACTTCGGGTCAAGTTGGCCCGAAGTTCAAAAAAAACACCAATCCAAGGAATTAATCGAATGGTGTCGAATGAAAAATGGTAGCACTGGTTAGCCCTAAATATATAGGATTTTTTTAAACCAAGAAGAAATAGGATTTCTGCTACATCTAGCCGTTACGGAAATGAAAAATTTCCTTTCAAACAGAGAAAATCCCTTTGATTTTCTCAAAACCGCTGTTCCATGGTAATACAATTTTTATGGCATAGCTATCCGCCCACCGAGCAACGGTTTTTTTCCGCATAAGCGGTGGGTGAAATGTCGTATTTTAAAAACGCTACTTATCTCTTATTTTTTCTAATAACCAGCTCATATTTTCGCCAATATTTTTCATATTGGCGATTCCCTCATCATCACTTAAAACTTCACCAACATCCTTTCCATAAACCATGTTCCAATATGTTGAGCCTACAATAATTACTTCTTTATTTAAAAGAAAGTGATTCATCGTATCAACTGCTGTAAGCCCACCACCTCGACGTACAGCGGCAATACTCACCCCAACTTTGCACTTCAATAAATGAGGATTACATGATATGATTACTCCTGCTCTTTCCAAAAACGCCTTCATTTTTGAGGATATATCAGCCGAGTACACGGGTGAGCCTAAAATAATTCCATCTGCGTTTAGCATTTTTTCAAAGCAATAATTGAAATCATCATTTTGTATTGCGCATCTAGAGGTTTTTTTGCAAGCAAAGCAAGCCTTACAGCTAAGGATTTCTTTATCAAAAAGCTGAATCAACTCTGTGTCTATTCCATTTTTATTAAGTTCTTTAAAAATTATTTTTATAAGAAGTGCAGTATTGCCATCTCTTCTAGCACTTCCAGATATTCCAACTACGTTCATAAAAAATCCTCCTTTTGTTTTTTAGCTAAACATTTTTTCTTATTACAGGAGATTTTAAATTTCACTACCATAGCTATAAGCCTCCAGGCATAGCCCGGGGTTCTTTTTACACAAAAAAGCCATGTATCTAAACTAAGATACATGGCCTAAGCGCGAAACGAGATTCGAACTCGCGGCCCTCGCCTTGGCAAGGCGATGCTCTACCACTGAGCCATTCGCGCAAGCAAGCGGGTGATGAGAATCGAACTCACGTGTTCAGCTTGGAAGGCTGACGTTCTACCATTGAACTACACCCGCAAATAATTACATTTAATGCCCAGACTCGGAATCGAACCAAGGACACGAGGATTTTCAGTCCTCTGCTCTACCAACTGAGCTATCTGGGCTTAACAATAAAACGATTGATTTTTAAAAACTATGCCCGAGACCGGAATCGAACCGGTACGGGTGTTACCCCGCAGGATTTTAAGTCCTGTGCGTCTGCCAGTTCCGCCACTCGGGCAAAGACACATAAAAACCAATACTTTTTAATCGTTTTGTAGTTTTTTTAGTCACGCAAGACACTTATTAAGCTCAATAATCCTGTCCGATTGAATGACTGCTTGAATATAATAACAAAAAATAAGGGCGTTGTCAACAGTTTTTAAAATACATTTTGCTTGCCAAAAGACCGCCCGAAGGCCTTTTAAATTAAGCGTATTCCTCTAAAAAGTACAGTTATCCTATTGTTTGATGTCCTGCCTAAAATATAAAAACCCGCCTTAATAGGCGGGCTTTTATATTGTGTTTTATTCAATCATAATGCGTTTTTCTTCTGCTATTTTTTTAGTTTCTTTTTTAGGAAATTCAACCTTTAACAATCCATCCTCAAGCTTTGCTTTTATATCTCCTTCGGAGATTTCCTCCCCAACATAAAAGCTTCTGCTGCAGCTTCCCGCATATCTTTCTTTTCTGATAAAGTTGTTCTTTTCGTCTTTTTCTTCTTTATCAAACTTCTGGGTGGCATTGATGGTTAAAAATCCACTGTTAAGCCTTATCTCAATGTCTTCTTTCTTGAATCCCGGCAGATCAACATCCAGTTCGTAAGAAGAGCCTTTTTCTTTTATGTCTGTTTTCATCATGCTTTTGCCGCTCTTTCCGTAAAAAGGATTTCTCCTGCCAAAAAATTCTTCATCCAAGGGTTTCATCCAAGTGTCAAATACATCTTCTCCAAAAATTGATGGTAACAACATAAAGCATTCCTCCGTTCATTATATAATATATATTTTGAGCCTTAACCGAGGAAGATATTAGCTAAGCTCGTATTTTGTAAGGTTTAGTTCCTTGCCCCGATGCAGGATAACCATATCCTTTAAGGCTCTTTGTCCTTTTACGGGTATATAATACCACTTGTTGTTAGCACTGTCAATAGGTGAGTGCTAATGTTCACAAAAGGTTCACAATTTATTCTTTCATCTTTTTAATAAGTTATTCAGAAAAACAGATGCCCCTGTGTTTTGATAGGCTGTCTTTGTTTTAAATATTATTTTATACGCTTAATCCAGGCAATTGAACCTGAAACATCTTGCTTTGATATGCAGCTTTTAACCTTATTTTTTGATATTGGTATCAATACTAAAATAAGCTATTCGGGTTATGCATATAAAGCTGCACGTCATTTATATGGTTAATCCGGTTCCAAAACCAAATGCCAATGCTAAAGACGTGCGATGCGTTTTATTTGCAGTTTCAGAATACTCACGATATAATATTTCAATATAGGGGTGGTGTGGATGTTCAAAATAGGTGAGTTTTCAAAATTAACGCAAATATCAATCCGGATGTTAAGATATTATGATGAAACAGGTTTGTTAAGACCTGCGGAAATTGATAAATTTACGAATTATAGGTTGTATTCCACGGAGCAGATTTCCACTTTGAACAAGATTATATTCTTACGAGATTTAGGCTTTAATGTTTCTGAAATTGCAGTCACCCTCAATAATTGGGAGAATGAATTTATTACAAATCAGCTTGAAAATAAACGTCTGGAAATTGAAAATACGATTAAGACCGAACAAGACAAGCTATCTAAAATCGAACTGGCAAAAAAGGATATTGGCCAGGAAAAGATAACGATAAACTACAATGTTTCAATCAAATCCATTCCCAGTTATCAAGTGTTTTCTTTAAGACGGACTGTTTCCGATTATTATGCCGAAGGTCAATTATGGAAAGAAATGTCGGCCTTTGCAGGTGAAAATGGCATCCTTATTTCAAGCAATACATTTACCATATATCATGATACGGATTACAGAGAAAAAGATGTTGATATTGAAATATGTGCGCCCGTAGCCAGAATGGGGGAAAACATAAACGACTTTGTATATCGTAATACAGAGCCTGTACCAATAATGGCCTGCACAATGGTTTATGGGAAATTTGAGAACATAGCCAGCGCATACCTTGCTTATGCAAATTGGTTGCAGGAGCACAATCAGTATAAAATGACCGGGCAAAGCAGGCAAATCGTTCACCGAGGACCGTGGAACGAAGAAAGCCCTGATAAATACCTAACTGAAATACAAATCCCGCTGGAAAAAATATAATAATGGCGTTTTGCAGATTTTTTGCAAGACGCTTTTTTGATATTGACTCTCACATGGTGTCAGGGTCTACACTGGATTTACAATATCATAAAAAATTATTTGGAGGAATGTAATATGCAAAATTTTTATGTAACCCCTATCGGTAAAATCAGTGTTGTTGAGGAAGAAATATTTATTGAAATTGAACCGAAGTATATTCCAGCTTTGCAAGCATTAGATGGATTTAGCCATCTTAATGTTATTTGGTGGTTTAGCGACTTTGATAATGAAGAAGCGAGAAACACCCTCTCCTCGCCGCAGCCGTATAAAAAAGCTCCGGCTATAATGGGTATATTTGCCACAAGGTCCCCCGTTCGCCCAAATCCTATCGCTTTAACTGCAGTGCAGGTCATTCATATAGACTATAAAAAGGGAATTATTCAAATTCCCTATATTGACGCTAATAACGGTACGCCAATACTTGATATAAAACCATATACCCCGAGCCTTGACAGAGTTGAAACTCCCGGTGTGCCGGAATGGTGCAGCCATTGGCCTACAAGTTTGGAACAATCCGGGAACTTCAATTGGGAGAATGAATTCAACTTTTAGCACCTTTATATATTTTTTATAGACCGATAACTTGAACAAAAAAACAGAGCTTTAATGCCAACCATAAAAGGTGTTGGCAGGCAATTAAATGTGCGCTTTTATGGGTCTTACAATGGCAGTAATACATTGAAAACCTATTTATGCGTCAGTACCCTTTACATCGTCTGGGGGATGAATTCCTCCTGCCCGCGGCAGCTTAACTTAACTGATGTTCTAAACCTACGCCGTTTTAAAAAATCACAGCAATTCGCAGATGGTTACGTCACTCCTTTTTTATACAACATCTTTCAAGAATTTTCTAACAGGTGTTTTTTGTACTTTTTTAACTGCCGATTTAATAGACAAACCCCTGTATCACTTAGGGTTGGTTCGAAATTCCCTTCTATCCCGGCTGCCGCTCCCGTTTCGATTGCCCATACCTAAAAAATCGATACGGCGGAATCGCGCATGGCAAGAATCAAGCAGCCGGGTCTTTACCTGTAGTGCAAGAAAGATATATTTGTGGAGATTACAAAAAAATACCGGAAGCGATGAAGAGCTGCCAATCGCCGGCAGGAAGCATACAGGCAGTATACAGCTATAAATCTATGTAAAAAAAGAATGTTGCCATACAGAAATAACAAGTGAAGAACTTCGTTTACAGGTATTTACACCTTAAAAAATTGAATATGGGAAAAAAGTTGGCATAACAAAAAGGAATAAAAATAGCAACGGCATGGATATTCCATTATGTGTTTGAAGCGATTGCCATATGTCTGCTTAATAAAATTCAGAATACTATGAGAACGAAAAAGAGCAAAAAACATTCGCAAAGCAAAAGTGTGGCAGAAGAAAAATTAAAACTGTAGAATCAAGCAGGTACAAAACAATTCCAACAGACAAAGAATGAGGACGGCACATTACATACCGTCCTCATTGCTTATTATATATCTTTCAGATAAAGCATAAATCCGAACCCTTCACCAATTGGTATAAGGTTCGGATTTGATTGATTTACTGGATGGGGAAGGATTCGAACCTTCGAAGCTATCGCAACAGATTTACAGTCTGCCCCCTTTGGCCGCTCGGGAACCCATCCGCATAGTTATACTGTGGGCTTTAAAAAATAAATAGCTATTCCAAACCTAAATCTCCATAGAAAGGAGGTGATCCAGCCGCACCTTCCGATACGGCTACCTTGTTACGACTTCACCCCAGTCGATAGCTTCACCTTCGGCAGCTCCCTCCTATTAGGTTGGGTCACTGACTTCGGGTGCTTCT
>JAYFRL010000001.1:0-87966 GCA_034925905.1 Lachnospiraceae bacterium
TTACCTCCGTTAGACTCCTCTCGAGGCTAGCCCTAAAGCTATTTCGAGGAGAACCAGCTATCTCCGAGTTCGATTGGAATTTCTCCGCTATCCACACCTCATCACCACCTTTTTCAACAGATGTGTGTTCGGTCCTCCAATACCTTTTACGGTATCTTCAACCTGGACATGGATAGGTCACCCGGTTTCGGGTCTACTAATACCAACTCTTTCGCCCTGTTAAGACTCGGTTTCCCTTCGGCTTCGGGGCTTCTTACCCCTTAACCTCGCTGGCATTAGTAACTCGCCGGACCGTTCTACAAAAAGTACGCGGTTAGTTGTTACACCTCCCGCTGTTCGTAAGCATAAGGTTTCAGGTTCTTTTTCACTCCCCTCCCGGGGTCCTTTTCACCTTTCCTTCACAGTACTGCTTCACTATCGGTCACCGGGGAGTATTTAGCCTTGGGGGGTGGTCCCCCCTGCTTCCCACAGGGTTTCTCGTGTCCCGTGGTACTCTGGATTCTGCTAACTATTGTCAATATTTCGCCTACGGGACTTTCACCTTCTTTGGTGCGCTTTCCCAAAACGCTTCGGCTATATCTATCGTCGTATATTGCAGTCCTCAACCCCGTCTGATATTTCAGACGGTTTAGGCTTTTCCCATTTCGCTCGCCGCTACTTTGGAAATCGATTTTTCTTTCTCCTCCTGCCGCTACTTAGATGTTTCAGTTCACGGCGTATCCCTACGTATGGCTATGAATTTACCATACGCTGCCTGAGGGTTTCTCAGGCGGGTTGCCCCATTCGGATATCTGCGTGTCGTTGGATATTTGCTCCTAACCGCAGCTTTTCGCAGCTTATCGCGTCCTTCATCGGCTCCCGGTGCCAAGGCATTCTCCTTATGCTCTTTATTGCTTGACCTTACTTACTTTGGAATGTAGTAGCTTCTACATTGTTTTATTTCTTATTGCTTTGCTTCGATGTTTTTTTTGACTCTATTTTTGTGTTCAGTTTTCAAGGTGCAAAATAGGCAACCAAGCTAAAGAAAAGTTTCTCCTTCGTTTCAGCTGCCTAAATATATTATCATGAGGGCTTTGCAATGTCAACACATTTTTTATAAAATTGAGCTTTAGAGTTGAACGCTAAAGCAATATTTTAAGCAAAAGATAAAGCAGAAAATTGTTTTGGTAAAGATAAACCGAAAAAGCGGAATTTTGGGCTTCTTCAATGATATATTCAAAAAATGGCTTGTGGAAAAACAGCGTGGCTATCAAGAAGAAAAACCATATGAAAAAGACACCCTTTACTATGCCTATAGCAAGCCCGCCGGCCGAATTAAATATATTAAGAATAGGAAGCTTTAATATGAAATCCAGCAGATAAAGCGTTTGGGTAAACAACAGCTTGATTATAAAGAACACGACTATGAAAACCAAAACTCCAAGAATAGCACTGGCTATATATCCTGCAATGTAGTTCGTTATGCCTTTTGTGTTTATAAGGTTTTGATTTTCAAGACTTTTTTCAAGAATAGAATTTTTGAAAATTTCCGGCAGCTTCATGTTTTCTATAATCTCATTTTGGAATATTAAGCTTTCGCTGCTCCCTATATTTTTTATATCAAGAAACCCCATTATTTTTTCTTTCATTTGATAAAACATGGAGGTCCCTTTTATAAGAGCACAAACCGAAGGCGATATAAAATATGCCGCTATAAAAGCCAAAACCGACGGAAGAAAACCAAAAGCAGCTTTAATAAACCCTTTTTTAAAATCAACAATAGCAAACATTGCTATGATAATTACAACTGCCACGTCTATCTTATTAAAGCTGGCCAAACTGGTGGTAATTCTTCCAATGATGTCTCCCATAAAACCTCACCTCCCGCATATATCATTAGTTTCCTCAGGACTCTCCCTCTGAATCGTCATTGTTTTCATCAGAAAGACCAAGAACCCTTGCCTGAGTTTTGTCCACAACAAGAATGTTTTCTCCGCCGTTAAGAGAAATTATATCGCTTACAGAATACCCGGGATTATATTCCCATAGGGCTTTGCCAGAGGAACATGAAAAAGCTGTATATTCTCCCGAATTCCCAACTATAACATTATCCTTAGAGCCTTTCATATATGTTATCTTTTCACCCGTTTCAATTTGATGTGATATTTTCCCCTTCATATTTACAAAAATCAAGCTTCCGTCCGGGCTGCCTTCTTTGCCGGCAAGCTCATCCCCGCAGGCTAGCACGGCAAAGCTTTTGTTTTCAAAGCTTACCCCGTCTATTTCGTTTGAAAGCGGAAGCTCCCATTCCTGCACCCCTGAAGAGCTAACCCCTATAAGGGAAGAATCGGAAAGCACAACCAGCATACCCGAGGACATAAACCTTATATAAGGTATTATAACATCTTCTTTTTGCAGTCCTGCAAACATACTGTCTGGGTAGTCTTTTCCGTCATTTTCATAAGTATAGAAAAAAAGCACCTTAGATGCGGTTTCAACATCTGAAGCGTCTATATAGCTTACAGCAAAAACCTTATTGTCGTCCGAAATATCTATATCCACAGGGTATATGTTTTCGTCTTCTTCTTTTCTTACAACAAGACAAGCGTTTTTAATTCCGTCAAAAACATTTACACTGTATGAAGAAGAATTATTTAAAATAACCCCTACATATCCGCTTTCATTTAAGGAAAGCCTCATTATCGCCCCGTCTGTGTTAATTGTATTTATAATTCCGCTTTTATCATAAAGCTTTATAACCCTGCCCATGGGTTCAAACACAGCCGTATACCCGCCTTCGGAAACAACATACGGATTAGCCATAGTGTATGTATCATTCCATTTTTGGTCTTCGCCCAATACAAAATATTTAATTCCGTCCTTTGTGCATTGCATAAAAGCATTATCATATGAAACAAAGGTCGAACGGCTGTCTTCTTCTATTTTAATGGATTCGCTTAGCGTAGATTTTTTGGACGTATCCTTATTAACAAGGACACTGCCGTATTTTAGAATACTTTCAGCCGCAGTTTTTATTATTTTATCGCCAAAAAAAGTATCATAAATACCAACGCTTAAAGCCAAAGCTATAAGCAAAACAAAGATTGTTTTTATCAGCTTACCTTGCTTTTTAGGCATATCCTCGTATTCATTATCCTTGTCGTATCTCATTTTATCCTCCGCCGTCTTTCTTAAAGTAAGGAGTTTTATTAATAAATAATACTATAACCCAGGCGGTTTTGCAAAGATATTAAACATATATTAATAATTATTTGTTTTTTACCATAGCCAACGCAACGGCTATTGTCTGTACAATCCCTATATAGCCGAAAACCTTATAAAATGAATCCACTATTCCAGAGAAGCCCAAAAACGACACAAAAAATGCCGTGCTTAAAAATATAAAAGCTATGGCATATTTCCCAAAGCCGAGAATTCCAGCTAAAAACGAGCAGGCAGCAAAGCCGTTACCCACGGCAGTTGTGAATATGGCAGAGGCAAGCATTGCTATGTAAATAAGCCTTATAGCCGCGCCATGTTCAAAAACAACACCCAACATCGGGATTTCCATATCTATACACTTACCATTTGCATAAATCGCGCTGCCTATTGCAAGCCCTAAAAAGGCCAGAGCCACTCCTGAAACAGCCGACGAAACAAAGGCTTCCCTTTTTGTTTTCACAATATCTTTAACTGTTACCAGCACAGCCGTTGCCGTTATTATGTTGTATGACACATATATAACGGAAGAAAATGCTAAATTTGAAATATTTTCAAAAGAAGGCACCCCTTGCGCTTTCCCGTCCGAGGCAAAAACATAAAGACCTATGGCAAAACCGCTTATTATTAGCAATGGCGAAAGGACCGAATTAACCGCCACAATGCCTTTTGTTTCAAATAAAAGCGTGGCAAAGCAGATAAGAAGCATAATCAAAACACCTGCAAAATAGCTTATGCCTAAAGCTTCCGTAAAAAGCGCTCCCGTTGCAGCAGTCATGGCGTAAAAAAGCACACAAAGAAAAACCCCCGATACTATCTCCATCGCTTTACCAAGCCGCTTCCCCATTATATGGCAAAGAAAATCACCATAGCCTTTTGCTCCCGTATCTTTAGCCAAAGCAATAACGCCGTAGCCTAAAAAAGAAAAAAGCAAAGCCGCAAATATTATCCCTAAAAACCATGCATCCCCAAACTTAAGAAAAAAACCGGCCAGCTCCCTCCCCGATGCAAAGCCCGCGCCAACAACAGTACCCACATATACACCTGAAACCTTAAATACTCGGGATAACTTCATAAAAAAACCCCCCAAGCGGCTTTTTTAAAAGCATATTAGGGGGCTTAAACATATATTCTTATTTTATTAGGCTATTATAAAGTGAAAAATATTTTTTAGCTGAATTTTTCCATGAATAGTTACAATTAAGCGCGTTATTTATAAGGCAGTCCCATTTATCCTTTTCGCTTTCATATATGCTTATTGCACGGTCAACCGTATCTCTTAAAGCAAAAGGCGAGTAATCCTCAAACAAAAAACCGTTCCCTTCGCAGGTATCTCCGTTAAAATCCGTTATTGTATCCATAAGCCCGCCCGTTTTCCTTGCTATGGGTATTGCGCCATATCTTAAGGCAAAAAGCTGACCAAGCCCGCATGGTTCAAAACGGGAAGGCATAAGGAACATATCGCTTCCGGCATATATCCTTTTGGCAAGGATATCATCAAAAAGAATATTCGTTCTCACACTTTCTTTAAAATAATTTTGATAGCCTAGAAGCATTCCTTCATACCTGCGTTCACCCGTTCCCAAAACAACAAGCTGGGCTCCTCTTTCAAGAAGCCTGTCTATTGAAGGGGACAAAATATCCATGCCTTTTTGGTTTGCAAGGCGCGAAACTATGGAAAATAAAGGCTTATCTGAAACAGGCAGGCCTAAAAGCTCCTGAAGCTTATGTTTGTTTTCTTTTTTAAAAGCAACAGCGTCCGATTCCAAGCGCACAAATATGTTTTTATCCGTTTTGGGGTTGTTTTCATCAAACGATATGCCGTTTAATATGCCTGAAAGCTCATTTTTGCGCGTCTTCAAAAGGCCCTCGAAGCCGTAACCGTATTCGGACATCTGTATTTCCTTTGCATAGGCACGGCTTACGGTTGAAACTGCGTCGGCGTAATATATGCCGCATTTCATAAAGCTAAAGCTACCATAAAATTCGCTGCCTGTAGTATCGTCCAAATCAAAAAGTCCTTTCACGGACAAAGGAAAATTTCCCTGATACTGAAGGTTGTGTATCGTGTAAAGCGTTTTTATACCCGAAAAATGCAAAAACCCGCTATATAAGGTTTTGAGTATTAAGGGCACGGGCCCCGTCTGCCAATCGTTGGCATGGAGAATATCAGGATAAAAACCGATAAAAGCCATCATATCTATAACAGCCTTGCAAAAAAAAGCAAACCTTTCGCCGTCGTCATCATAACCGTAATATTCATCCCGTGAAAAATAATAATCGTTTTCTATAAGATAAAAAGTTACATCGCCGGATATCTCATATACACCCGCTTGTTGGCTTCTCCAGCCAAGCTTAACGGGAAATGAGCCGAGATATTTGGCAGCTTTTAAATATTCTTCGTTTATGGATTTATATTTAGGCAGCACAACACGCACATCTCCACCCAAAGCCTTAAGCACTTTGGGAAGCGAGCCGGCAACATCGCCAAGGCCGCCTGATTTTGCAAAAGGAGCCGCCTCGGAAGCTGCAAACAATATTTTTAAATCCGGCTTCATAAAATCACCCTTCAAGTTTTTTTCTGTATATATAATATACTTTTAACACAATTTTAGCAATTGTATAATAAGCCTATTTTAAAATATCAAATTTTGGCTTATAATTTAATAATTTATTATAAATTTGACGCTTATGGAAAGGAAAATAAAATGAGCCAAAAAACTTTAAGTCCGCGCAAGGAAAGCGACCCAAAATATACCTGGAAAATTGAAGATATATATATGACAAACGAAGCCTGGCAAAAGGATTTTGAAACTGTTTCAAAAAAATTGCCGTCTCTAAAAAAATTTAAAGGTACTCTTACATCTTCGGCAGCCAACCTCTTAATCTGCCTTAAAGCCATAAATGAGGTTTCGCTTGTTATAGATAAGCTTTATGTCTATTCAAATATGCGCTTTCATGAGGACAGCACAAATGCTTTTTATCAGGCGCTTTCGGAAAAAGCTGAAATGCTGCTTATCAGGTTTGCTTCCGAAACAGCGTTTATAACCCCTGAAATTGCCGAGCTTACAGAAGCTAAAGCAAAAGAATTTTTAGCTTCAGACAGTGAGCTTAATATTTATTCTCATTTTATATTAAACATACTCCGCAAAAAGGACCACACCCTTTCTCCCGAATGTGAAGAGCTTCTTGCAAAAACCGGCGAAATATCCGAAGCCGGGCAAAGCATATTTATAATGCTGAATGATGCCGATATGAAATTCGGAGCAATAAAAGATGAAAACGGCGAAAAAATTGAGCTTACAAAGGGAAGATACGTCCATTTTCTTGAAAATGCGGACAGGCGCGTTAGGAAAGATGCGTTTAACACTCTTTACGACGCCTATATACGCAACAGAAACACTATTGCGGCAGCATATTCGGCATCGGTTAAAAAAGACGTTTTTTATGCTTCCGCAAGGAAATATGCTTCTTCTCTTGAGATGGCCCTTGCAGACGACAATATCCCTGCCTCCGTTTACTCAAGCCTTATAGATACTGTGCATAAAAATATAGGCCTTATGCACAGATATGTTAAAATAAGGAAAAAGCTTCTTAATCTTCCAAAGCTCCATATGTATGACCTTTATGCGCCGCTTGTTCCGGAGGCAAAAATGGTTATCCCTTTTGAAGAAGCTAAAAAAACAGTGCTTAGCGGTCTTAAGCCCATGGGCGACGAATATGTTGAGATACTTAAAAAAGGCATGGAAGGCGGCTGGTTGGACGTTTATGAAAACATAGGCAAAAGAGGCGGGGCATATTCATGGGGCACTTATTCAGTGCATCCCTTTGTGCTTTTAAACCATAACGACAATATAAACAGCCTCTTTACTCTTGCCCATGAAATGGGTCACGCTCTGCACAGCTACTATTCCTGGAAAGAGCAGCCCTATGTTTATTCGGGGCATAAAATATTCGTTGCCGAAGTTGCCTCAACCGTTAACGAAGCCTTGCTTATGGATTATATGCTTAAAAATTCCAAGGATGCCGCGGAAAAAATATATATCATAAATTATTTCCTTGAGCAGTTTCGGGGCACCCTTTTCCGCCAAACAATGTTTGCCGAGTTTGAAAAAAAGACTCATGAGCTTTCCGAAGCAGGAGAAATTTTAACCTGCGATGCGCTTTCTGGTATATACCGCTCACTGAACGAATTTTATTTCGGAAATGATATTATAATAGACGAAAAAATAGACATGGAATGGGCGCGTATCCCGCATTTTTACAATGCGTTTTACGTTTACCAATATGCAACCGGTTATAGCGCCGCAATAGCCATATCACGCATGATACTGGATGAAGGAGCCAAAGCCACCAAAAGATATAAGGACTTTCTTAAAAAAGGCTCAGCTGAATATTCCGTGGACCTGCTTAAAGGCGTGGGCGTTGATATGTCACGTCCTGAGCCTGTTGAAAACGCAATGCGCGTTTTTGAAAGTCTGCTTGACGAGCTTGAAAGCATCTGATCATACTTTAAAGCCTTCAAAAACAAACTCTTGACAATTATATCTATCAAAAGGTGGTGTTTTAAATGAAATTAGGTATTATAAGGTGCATGCAGACGGAGGACTTCTGTCCGGGTACTGCCGATTTTAAGTTCATCCGGGAAAAAAAAGGCGCTTTTGCCGGCATTGAGGAAGACCTCGAGATTATCGGCTTTGTAAATTGCGGGGGCTGTCCCGGCAAAAAAGCGGTCTTACGGGCAAACGAGCTTGTTAAAAGAGGCGCGGATACGATAGTCTTCGCCTCTTGCATACAACGGGGAAACCCCATAGGCTACCCCTGTCCGTTTGCGGCTAAAATGAGAGACCTGGTTCAAAAAAGCGTAGGCGATTCAATACATATTATTGACTACACTCATTAAGTGGCTTTAAGGTTTAAACGGGCTTTAAGACCTAATAAAAGCAAAGCGGCGCAGCCAATGGCTGCGCCGCTTTGCTTTTATGTTTTTTATTTTACCAAAGATTGTCTTCCCCGTTAAATTCCCAGGAATAAGGTTCGCTTAATATTTCTATATCGTCTCTTTTTTCAAGCTCGGGTAAAAACGCCGTTGAAACCTCAATCTCGCCTACATGCAAAGTGTTTTTCATTCTCACAACCTTTGGATTTTCAAGGTCTGTATAAAGGCTGGTTGCAAGCGCAACCTTTATAGCGTCCAAATCGCTGTTTGCATAAAGCGGCATTGCGGCGGCTTTAAGGTATGTGTTTGTTATAAGGTTTGTATATGTGCTGGCAAAATCTATTTTATTTACAAACCTGTAGCTTATTATGTCCGCTTCACCGTAGCCTGTGGCATTACCGTGTGAAACGTCGTTTATATCCAGCAGCACAAGCTTTTTAATAGGCGGGGCAAGCTCTTTAAACTTCGGCATCTCAGGCCATATCTCAATACGCCCCGTTATATTTGGATCCATTCCGGCTCCGCTTATGTTTTTACCTATTTCGTCTATTATAAGCACATCTATCGGACCAAGCTTTTTGAGATTCGCCATTCTTTTCTTCGCAATAACCAAAAGCTCAGCGTCTTTTTCGATTATTTTTTCCTGCGGTATTGCTTCTATAAAGCATATATCGTCATATGCGTTTTCAACAAGACCAACGGCAAAAAACACTTTTTTGCCCTTCATGAAGGTTTCCGCAAGCTCTGGCAAAAATTTCCCGAAATTTTCCTGCCCTTTTTTATGGAATGTTGCAGCGCCCTTATGCTTGCCTATGCCTATGCCCATCATTTTAAGAAGCCCGCTTTCGTGCTTATCTTTATAATGGGTGTGTGGCTTAACCTTATGCATTATAACTATTCCGTCTGATTCCGCAGCATATTTATCACAATAAACAGGCATACCATCGCTCATTTTGCCTATATCCACAACCTCCATGGAGGAAAGGATAGGAACGCCCATATATTCCTCGGTTATGCCTATCTCGTTCAAATATTTTTTTTGGCTTTCGGCGGTTCCGCCGGCATGGCTGCCCATGGCGGGAAAAATAAACGGATCTGCACCCCAGGCTTTAAGCGTTTCGATAAGAGTCTTCATCAAAACCGGGTAATTTGCTATCCCGCGGCTGCCAGCCGTAACGGCTATCCTTTTGCCTTTCATATCCGCTTTAACCGAGTCGCTTATTTTTTCTTCAAGCTCCTCTTTAAGCTTCTTTGAAACATCATCTATCTTGCTGTCATCAAATTTTTGCCTGATTTTAACCATCTTGGGGATTTTTATATCTTCAAAACCCTGTATTTCTTTTTTTAGTTTCGGAAATTGCATAAAACCCACCTCTTATCTTATTTTTTAACGTCATATGATGAAATTATATCTCCTTGCCCTTCATATTTCAATGATAAGTTGTAAGACAAGTGATTCTTTTTCATACGTCGGCTTAAAAAATCCCGCTTTGCTTAAGCCAGCTTAAAAAATGGGCGTCTACAATTTTTACACCACTGTCGTTAAGGTGGGCGTCATCCCTGAAATTTTCGTTTTTAAGCAAGGCTTCGTTTTGGTTTATGATATTGTAATCTATATAAGGGATCTGGTTTTCAGCCGCAAATTCAGATATTTTTGAATAAATAGCATCATAGTTTTCAATATATCCCATGGAGACATTAGCTATGGGAGCGGTAACAAATATTAACCTCGCGTTTTTTTCGGCGCAAAGCCCTATTATCTTTTCCATATATCCCTTCTGGCTTTTATCAAATTTAAAATCATTACCATTTATGCCCTTAAATTGGTTTGTTTTGTCAAATTCGTCGGCTAGCATATTCATATCGCAATAAACATAGCCCTTTGCCCTGTATTCCTCAACACCTTCCTGCGTTTCGCCCTTTTTCTTTGAAACGCCGAATTTCTCGGAAGCAAAATCTTCTATAAGGCTGGACTGGTATGCAAAAAAATCCTGCTGATACCTTATAAACGGCAGATTATATTTAATCTTCTCATTTAAAGGAAAAACCTCTTTAATGTATTCCTCTTTAAGCTTATCATTATCCAAGCCCTCAAAAAATGAATCCGCCTGTTTCATGTTGAACTTTTCGTTTAAAACATTGAAATATACCTCCATAACCACAACGGATGGGCTTTGGGTTTCAAATATATCCAAAAGCGAGAAATACGTAGTGTCTGGGGTTTGGAGCGGAGTTCCCATCTGGAAGCTTGATATCCCTAAAGCCTCATCAAAGTTTGCCGGGTCAAATGCGCAATAGGCATGGGACGAACCTATAAAAACCATATCTATCGTGTTTTTCTCCTCGGCATAAAAATCGGAAAACCGTGTTTTGGTAAACATATTAACGGTGTTTTTTTCCGATGCTTCTTTATATAACCTGCCCGCATAAAAAGCGGCGCCAAACGAAAAAATAAGGAGAGCAGCGCTAAATATTATAATCTTAAGTTTTTTAGAATTGGAAGTATATAAAGGCTCCCGAGTCATAGTAAACCCCCGCAGTTAATATAAGGCTAAATATAATAACATAAAAAACCATCTGGTAAAATACATTCGTTTCCTCGAAAAAACCGAAAACAGATTCTTTCCTGCTTAAAATTTCCGCAACCACAAGAACAAAAAGCGAAACCGCTATGAGGGCGACCTCAAAAAGACCAACACCCATGCTTGTAAGCGCTTCATAAAAATATTGCCTGCCAAACCAAAATCTTACATCCGAAAACATGGTTTTGGCTATATATATACCTTCGGATATGGTGTTTGCCCTGAAGAATATCCATGCAAAGTCCGTGAGCGTAAAGGTTATAAAAACAGAAAGAATTTTTATAACCGCGCTTTTCTTGCCCTTTACCTTACCAAACATAGGTCTTAAAATATCACCTATAACCATATAAATTCCATGTATTGCACCCCAAACAACAAAAGTCCAGTTTGCCCCGTGCCAAAGCCCGCTTATCAAAAAAGTTAAAAAAAGGTTCCCCCTTTTTCTGGCCACCCCTTTTCTGTTCCCGCCAAGAGGTATATAAACATAATCCATAAACCATGTTGAAAGTGAAATATGCCATCTTTTCCAGAATTCTCTTATTGATAACGAAAGATACGGCTTTTTGAAATTATCCATAAGTGAAAAACCGAGTATTTTTGCCGCGCCTTGAGCTATATCCGAATAGCCCGAAAAATCACAGTATATCTGGAACGCAAAAAGGAAGGTTGCCGCAAAAAGGCAAAGCCCGCCGTAGTCCGATGGAGAATTATAAACCGTGTTCACGGCAACGGCTATCCTGTCTGCAACAACAATCTTCTTAAAAAAGCCTATAAGCATTATTTTTATACCGTCCGCGGCACGCGAAAAATTAAAATCATGCTTTTCATAAAACTGAGGCAGAAGGTTTTGGCTTCTTTCTATAGGCCCTGCAACAAGCTGCGGGAAAAAAGATATGAAAAGCGCAAATGTAAAAAAGTTTCTTTCCGGCTTGATTTTTTCCCTGTAAACGTCTATCGTATAGGCTGAGGCTTGGAAAGTATAAAAAGAAATCCCCATAGGGAGTATTATGTCAAAATGAGCTTCGGGATACCTAAGCCCAAAAAGGGCAATAAAACGCACAAAGCTTTCCGCTGCAAAATCCATATATTTAAAAACAAACAAAAGCCCGAAATTAACAATAAGGCTTAATATCAAAAAAGTCTTTTTGCCGGACTTGCTGTTATATATCTTTAATGAGGCAGCATAGTTTACAAATGTTGAAAAAACTATGAGCACTATAAGCTTCGGGTTCCACGCCATATAAAAAACATAGCTTGCCGCAAGCAGCATAGCATTACGCAGCTTATATGGCAAAGCAAAATAAAGGCACACCACAATGACAAGAAAAACAAGAAATGTAAATGAATTAAAAAGCATATGGCACCTCTTTTAAAGATTTCTCATTTGATGATACTATATTTAAAGTTTTGGGTCAATTAAAAGGATTATATTGCTAATATGTTTTGCCGAATATATAATTATATTATCAAATCCTGCAAAAAAGGGGAATTTTTTTATGCTGATGCTTAAAATAAAAAATGTTAAAGACTTTATGAATACGCTCTTAAAAAGCGAAACCTTTGATGCTTTTGAGTCAAGAAGCATATCCCTTGTAACCTATATTTCGTTTGATATTGATTGCCGGATTAAAAAAAGCTTTTTCCCCGAAGAGAAAAAAGAGCTTATAAAAAGGGATTTTTGCCTTTGGAAAGATATGCGCCCGGTTATTTTTGAACTCATAAAAGGAAACAACCTGCCCTTAAGCTTTAAAATAATTCTTTCCGTAAAACCCTCCTTAGCCGAAGAAATCCATAAAAACGCAAGAGCGCTTTTTATAAACATAAATTTTGACCGCGAAGGCCTTTCCCTAACCTCCGGTTCAGCCCAAAAAGAATTTTCCCTTTCAAAAGAAGAAGACCCCCTTTGGGACGCTTACCTAAAAAATTTTTTATCAAAAAACGGAATTTTGTATTCTGAAGAATAACCTTTTGTTAGCACTCAATTTAATCGAGTGCTAATTTTTTTGTTGACTTTTTGGCATTAAGTGCTAAAATTAAAGCTGTAAAAATAACGGCGGCAGTTTTGCCAGCCTGAAATAATAAATTAACCGGAGGTAATTAAAAATGTCAGTTGAAAAAGGTAATCTTTCGATAAACAGTGAAAATTTTTTGCCTATAATTAAAAAATGGCTCTATACGGATAAGGATATCTTTTTAAGAGAGCTTGCTTCAAACGCCTGCGACGCAGTTATAAAGCTTAAAAAACTTATGGTTATGGGTGAAGCGAACAATGTGACTGAAGACGAAAAGTTTGAAATAAACATAACCCTGGACCAGAAAAACAGCATAATAAAAATATCTGACAACGGCATAGGCATGACGTCAGACGAAATCAAAAAATATATAAACCAGATAGCTTTTTCCGGTGCAAAGGATTTTATGGAAAAGTTCAGTGAAAAACCTGATGAAGGAAACGATATTATAGGCCATTTTGGTCTTGGTTTTTATTCTGCTTTTATGGTTGCGGACAAGGTGGAGATAGACTCGCTTTCGTATATTAACGGCGCATTTCCCGCAAAATGGAGCTCTACAGGCGGAATAGAATATGAAATGGAAGCAGGCACAAGGGAAAAAAGAGGAACAGACATCATCCTTTATGTCGGGGAAGACGGCAAAGAATTCCTTGAAGAAGGGCTTTTTTATGCAACACTTAAAAAATATTGCTCTTTTATGCCCGTTCTGATATACGTTGACATCATAAAAGAAAAGGATGAAGAAGAAAATCCTGAAACCGAGGATTTAAAAGAGGGAGAAACTGAAAAAACACCTATAAACACAACAAACCCTCTTTGGCTTAAAAAGCCGTCTGAATGTGAAAATGAAGGCTATATAAAACTTTATCACGATATTTTCTTCGATATGAAAGACCCTCTTTTTTATATACACCTTAACATGGATTATCCCGTGCGGCTTAAAGGCATACTTTATTTTCCAAGGCTCATTCAGGAAATGGACGTTATGAATGGGCAGATAAAGCTTTATTCAAACCAGGTTTATATAGCGGACAATGTTAAAGAAATAATCCCAGAATTTTTGCTCTTGCTTAAGGGAGTTATAGATTGCCCTGATTTACCGCTTAATGTTTCAAGAAGCGCGCTGCAAAACGATGGCTACGCATCCGAGATATCCAAATATATCACCAAAAAGGTTGCAGATAAAATAAATTCACTCTTTAAAAATGAAAGAGGTGCCTACGAAGGCTATGCAGACGATATAAACATATTTATAAAATACGGCTGTATGCGCGAAAAAAGCTTTTACGAAAAGGTTAAGGATTCCCTCCTTTTCAGAACGTCAGACGGAAAACATACAACTATTTCCGAATACCTTGAAAACACCAAAGGTGAGGAAAAGAAAATATTTTATGCAACGGATGAAAAACAGCAGGCTCAATATATAAACATGTTTAAAGAAGAAGGCATAGGGGTGCTTATATTAAGCGAACCAATAGATAAGCCTTTTATAAACTTCCTTGAATATACCGAGTCTGAGCGTTTTTCGTTAAAACGCATAGATTCCGATATATCCAGTGAGCTTAAAGAGGAAACTTCCGGGGAAGACGGCGAGCTAAGCAAAGAATTTGAAACGCTTTTTAGGGGCTTCCTTGGAAACGACAAGCTAAGCCTTAAGCTTGAAGCCCTTAAAACAAAGTCCATTTCGGGAATGATGCTTATGGATGAAAACTCAAGACGTATGCAGGAAATGAAAGAAACATATAAGTCTAGCCCCGACATGCTTAAGCTTTTCGGTGATATGGAGGTAAAAGAAACTCTTGTTTTAAATAAAAACCATCCCCTTATTAAAAAGCTTGAATCCCTTAAAGGCGAACCAGGGAAAGCTGCAGAAACAAAGCTTATATGCGAAGAAATTTATGACCTCGCGCTGCTTAGCTATAAAAAGTTTTCACCCGAAGAAATGGCAAGCTTCATAGAACGCAGCAATTTAATATTGGAAACGCTCTCAGATAAAATTTAATAAAATCATAATTAAAAATCAAGCTTCCTCAAGGAACTATTCCGTGGTATATGCGTATAAAAAAGCATAAGCCCGAAAGGAGTGACCGATATGAGGAAGCTTTTGCTTTTTATAAGCATTATGTTTTTACTTCTGTCAGCAGGCTGCAAAAAAGATAATAACAGCGAAACATATAAATTTAACGCTAAAGTGCTTGAAATATACGAAAACAGCATTTTAACCGAACCTATAGAGGACGAAAAAGAAAAACTTTCTTCCGACAAAATAAGCTTTAGCACAGCAAACCTTGAAGATATAGGGGTTGCCGTCGGCGATATTGTTACTATAGAATATAATGGTAAAATTGCAGAAAGCTACCCCGCGCAGATAACAGCATTAAGCTGGTTCATATATGAAAAAGCTAACGAAAGCACCGAGGATGACGGGAGCAGCTTCCCCGAAGCAACAAATATAACAGATAGCTTTGAAGACGTTAAAAACATGTTTGCCGCTTACGGCAATAAGCCTGATGCCAGTAGGCTTGACATCCCTTTTTTTGATTCGGCTAAAAAAGACTATGATGTTTGGTATAACTTCTACTCAAATGTTTCAAAAGGAGAAAGAGACGCCATAATTATAGCGGATTACACAACGGAAGGCGACGCCGTTTTAACCTATGCGGCTTATACGGGAGACAAATTTTATATCGCAAAAGACTATTCAAGGGATGAATTTGGCGCGGGCGAACCGTACACCGAATCAGAATATCAATATATAAAGGAATATATCTATAAGAGCACCGTTTCCTATTATTTTGTTAACAACAGCTCTCTTGCATACAAGGAAATAATGGACGGATATTTAAGCAGCATGCTTAACGCCATGCCGGATTGTGCTTTTCTTACATCCTTTAACGCTGATGAGGTTTCAAAATACATATATGAAGATTTGCCCTTGGTGTCGGCTTATATTAAGCCTGAAAGTGTCTCCGTCAAAGGTCTTGTGCTCACCGTTCAAAACGACGAAGACAGAAACGCCAGCTTCGGAGCCTCATATCAGCTTGAAAAGAAAAGCGGCGGAGCCTGGGAAAACTGTGAATATATCTCACCCGAAAGCGGCATCGGCTGGGACGACATAGAATATCCCGTACTCGCTAAAAGCTCTTCCGAGTTTACTATAAACTGGGAAAGCCTATACGGGAGCCTTATTCCGGGAGAATACCGCATAGAAAAAAGTTTTTCCATGGAAGGCGACCAAGATATGCTTTACACGGTTTATGCAGAATTTACAATTGATGAATATGCCAAAGATTAAAAAAACCTCCCTGAAGTTTTTCAGGGAGGTTTTTTTATATCTCCATTTTAAGTTTTTTTTGCATTTCGGCTATTTCTTCATCCGTAGGCTCTTGGGGTGTCCATCTTATGGATATGCCGTCACCTTCATACCTTGGAATAAGGTGCAGATGGAAATGATGAACCGTTTGCCCCGAAACCTCACCGTTATTTTGAAGCACATTCATGTTTTCAAAGCCCAATATTTCCTTCATATTGCGGGCAACCTTTGCGGCAAGCTCAAAAAGCCTTCCTGCAAGCGCCGGGTCTATGTCAAAAATATTTGCATAATGCTCCTTGGTCATTATAAGGACATGACCCTTCCCGCTCGGAAACCGGTCTAATATAACTTTAAACTCATCATTTTCATATATCGTCGCCGAAGGGATTTTCCCTTCTATGATACGGCAAAAAATACAATCCATAAAGCTTCCCCCTTTTTTCTTTCGCACAAGCTATTTTGCCTTAAATGTTGTTATTTCTATTGTATTTATAATAACGTCCTCTGTGGGCACGTCATCGCTGTCTGTTTCAACACTGCTTATTTTCTCCAAAACATCCATTCCGTATATGCACTGTCCAAAAACGGTATGCGTTTTGCCAAAAACATTGTCCAAATGGATTGTTCCACCGTATTCTTCGTATATGTTAAGCACGCTGTCCGTAAACATATCCTTAAGCAATACACTTTTACCGTCCGGGAGCGTAAAGGCTACGTTTCCGTCCTTGTTTATGGCGTCCTTTATTGCGTCTAAATAATCAGTGTCGGTTGTTTTTCTGTCCACAATGAAAAACTGGCTCCCGTTTGTATCCGTTCCACTGTTTGCCATTGAAAGAACTCCCCTAAACTGGTGGAGCTTTGGAGAAACTTCATCTTCAAAGGCTTCGCCCCATATGCTTTCTCCGCCTTTGCCTGTACCTGTCGGGTCTCCGCTCTGTATCATAAAGTCATCTATAACCCTATGGAACTTAAGCCCGTCATAATATCCTTCCTTTGCATGGGTAACAAAGTTTTCAACAGCCTTGGGCGCATACTCCGGAAAAAGCTTAAATGTCATTTCTCCCATGTCCGTTTTTATAACGGCTATTTCATCGCCTTCGTTTGGCAGGCTAAGCTGCGGAAGGCTCTTAAGCTCTTCGTTTCCTTCAATTTCATCGGCATAATATTCCCAAAGCGCGGGGTTTTCTCCCGAAGCATTCTTATCTTCCTCCGTTGTCCCTGCGGTTTTTTTGCCGCAGCCGGAAAGCGCAAGCAAACAAACCAGCAAAAACATAATTTTTCTATGCATTTATTAAATCCTCCCATTATTTTTTATCATTATAACCCTGCGGATGCGAGCTGTGCCAAAGCCATGCCGTCTCTATGATTTTTTCAAGCGAAGCGTATTCGGCTTTAAAACCAAGCTCTTTTGTTATTTTTTCGGAAGAAGCTATAAGCACCGAAGGGTCTCCGGTCCTTCTTTTAGCTTCTTTTGAAATTATCTTTTTACCTGTAACCTTTCTTGCCGTTTCTATAACCTCTAAAACGGAAAACCCCTTCCCATTACCAAGATTGTACACATTACTGCCGCCGCTCTTAATAAGGCTTTCCAGTGCAAGTACATGAGCCTTTGCAAGATCCAGCACATGAATATAATCCCTTACGCAGCTTCCGTCTTTGGTTGGATAATCCGTACCAAAAACGCTTATCTCTTCCCTTATTCCGAGAGCCGCCATAAGCACTATGGGTATAAGATGGGTTTCAGGGCTATGGTCTTCCCCTATTTCTCCGCTTACATCTGCACCTGCGGCATTAAAATACCTTAAAGCGATATATTTAAAACCATAGGCGGCATCAAACCATTTAAGTATTTTTTCAACCATAAGTTTTGATTCTCCGTAAGGATTTTCCGGTATGGTTTTGTCGTTTTCGCTTATCGGGATATTTTCAGGCTCTCCATAAGTTGCCGCTGTGGACGAAAACACCATTTTAAGCACATTATGTTTAACCATTGAATTCAAAAGGCAAAGCGTGCCATAGACATTGTTTTCAAAATATTTATGCGGATTTAAAACGCTTTCGCCGACAATTGAAAAAGCCGCAAAATCCACAACAGCGTCTATGCTGTTTTCCGTAAATATTTTGTCCATAAGGCATGAATCCTTTATGTCACCCTTATAAAGCTTAACCTCTTTGGGTAGAGCTTTTTCATGCCCCGTAACAAGGCTATCGCAAACTACAACATCATAGCCGCTGCGCTTTAAGGTTAAAACCGTATGGCTGCCTATATATCCAGCTCCTCCGCAAACAAGTATACTCAATTAAAGCACCTCACCTTATATATTTCCCAATTGTTGACATTATAATTCCTATGGCATCCGAAGAAGGGCTGTTTTCCATGTTTTGTATATATTTATCCCTGTTCAGATAAAGATTTCTTATGCTTTTAAAAAGTGTTTCAGGTGTCATATCTTCTTCTTTAAGCACCATTGAAAAACCCTGCTTTTCAAAAGAACATGCGTTTAAAATCTGGTCTCCGCGGCTTGCGTCCAAAGAAAGAGGAATGAGCAAATTAGGCTTTTTAAGCGCAAGAAACTCGGATATTGAATTTGAGCCGGCCCTTGAAACAACAACATCCGCAGCGGCAAAAATATCCTTAAGCTCTGCCGAAACATATTCAAACTGCTTGTACCCGTCCTCGTTATGCTTTGGATCGGCATTTCCCTTCCCGCATATATGCACCAAATCAAAATTTTTAAGTATATCCGGCAAAGCCAATCTTAAATCTTTATTTATCCTAACAGAACCAAGGCTTCCGCCCATCATCATAACAACGGGCTTCTGCCCGCTAAACCCGCAAAGGGAAAGGCCTCTTATCCTGTCTCCCGAAAAAAGCTCGCGCCTTATTGGAGTACCCGAATTTATGCCCTTCTCGCCTTTTATACTTTTTTGGGTTTCGGGAAATGTTGTAAGCACAGCATCCGCAAAAGGAATAGCCAGCTTGTTTGCAAGACCTATGGTTATATCGGATTCATGCACTATTATCGGCACATGATTAAGCTTTGCACCTATAACGACAGGCACGCCCACAAACCCGCCTTTTGAAAAAACTATATCGGGCTTTATTTTTTTAATAAGTTTTGAAGCCTCTGAAACGCCTGAAATAACCTTAAAAACATCGCTTATGTTTTTTTTGGACAAATACCGTCTCAGCTTTCCGGCCGAAACACTGTAATATTCTATTCCAAGGGGCTTTATAAGTTCTTTTTCTATTCCGTCTTTAGAGCCTATATATATTATTTCAAATCCCGCTTCTCTAAGTGCTGGAATCAAGGCTAAATTAGGAGTTACATGACCTGCGGTCCCTCCGCCGGTCAAAACTATCTTTTTCAAAAAAACACCCCCTTGCTGTTCCTTTACATTTTAGCAAAAATATATACTTTCTTCCATAAAATATTTTAATTTATAATATTTTTTTAAATACCACCCTTCTTTAAAATATTATAACCAAAATACGTTGTTTAAAAAAAATGACTTATGTGATAAAATTATTTTTATAATCCATTGTAAAGGAGACCCCTAAGGATGAAAAAACTTATTTTTGTTTTGATATCATCGGCTTTTTGCCTGGCTGTTTTTTCGGGGTGCTCTTTTAGCATATCGGAAAGCGCAAAACCTACAGTAACCGTTGAAACTAAAGATGAAACCAAAGGCTATGAAAAACAGCTTAAAGAAAACCCGGAGCTTTTGGATTACAGCAATTACACAATAAATATGGAGATAGATAGTCTTTCAAACAGCGTTATAGCAGTTGAAAAGGTATCGTTTAAAAATATATCCAGCCAGGATATGGATTCCGTTATTTTTAATATATATGCAAATGCGTTCACCGAAGGTTCTAAAGCTTTTTTATATCTTCCAGACGAAGAAAAGGATTTTTACAAATACGGACAAACCTATATGTCCTTTGAAATAAGCAACTTAACCTTAAACGGAAAAGAAATCCCGTTTGAAACAAGCGGGACTCTTCTTAAAATAAAGCCTGATAGCCCCATATCCCCAGGAAGTGAAGCTGAAATCGCCTTCCAGTTTAAATCGGTTATCTCTAAAACTCTTGGGCGCATAGGCGGGAATAGGCAAGCTATGTGGTTTGGTAATTTTATTCCCACCTTGGGTGTTTTTAAGGATGGAGAATGGATAACCAACACATATACTCCATTTAATAAATCATTTTTCACAAGTCCCGCAAATTATAACGTCACAATAACCATTCCGAAGGGTTATGTAATAGCCGCGCCAGGTGCTGGAAAAACAACCATGGACGGAGATAAAACAAAGGTTACTTTCAAAACATCTTTGATACGGGGATTTAACTTTGCACTCAGCAATCTTTATGAAAAATCAAGCATAACTACGGATTCTGGGGTTGTTATAAATCTTTATACCTACAATGATATTAAAAACAAAGAGCTTTTTCTTAAAAACATCAAAAACGATTTTGATTTTTATTTTGAAAACATAGGAACATATCCTTATCAAACCTTGGATATAGCCGAATGTGAGCTTTTTGACGGGAACTCCATAAGCTATCCTCAGGTTATATTCATAAATAGGTATAATCTCGAAGCTTATGGCGAAGGACTTGACCTGTCAAGCCAATGGTTCGGCATGCTGGCAAGCGTAGACCCCGGCAGGCAAGGGTGGCTTTATAACGGCATAAATGAAATGGTTAAGAATATAAGATATCTTTCGGAATCCCGCCTTGCAGATGAAGCTGAAAGCGAGCGTAAGCTCCTTTCAGAAAAGCTTTCAGGGAAAAACCTTTCCAATTTCGATATAGCTCTTTATTCATATAAATCCAGAGAGGATT
This sequence comes from Lachnospiraceae bacterium, assembly GCA_034925905.1. Classification (GTDB taxonomy): domain Bacteria; phylum Bacillota; class Clostridia; order Lachnospirales; family Anaerotignaceae; genus JAYFRL01. The sequence continues at coordinate 20,894 of JAYFRL010000001.1, forward strand.
ATAAAAATATAGAATGCATTAAAAGCAGCCTTATGATGTATGATTTTTATAAAACAGTCGGAAAAGATACGTTCTTTAAGATATTAAACACCTATTATACAAATTATATATTTAAAAACTCAGATCTGGATGATTTTATAAACACCTGCAATGAGGTTTCGGGGCAGGATTATTCTTCGTTTTTCAATTATTGGGTGAAAAATGATTTTATCCCCTCATAAAAAATCTGTATTTTAAAATGCTCCTTAAGCTAAAAGGGGCATTTTTTTGTTTGTCCCGAATATATTATATAATAATGGCCAAAGGAGAGTTGATATGTATCCATATAATGTTAAAAACACAAGGTTAAACATATCTTCAAAAGAAGATGCTTCAAAAAAAATAATGACGACATCAGGGTTTCGGGACGAAAGGCTTATTGACATGGTAAAAACAGCAATAACAAATGAAATAGTAAGCGCCAAAAGATATATGAAATACGCTGACAGCATAGATGATGAGCGTTCAAAGCAGATACTCCGTACAATATATCTTGACGAGGTCAAGCACGAAAAAATGTTTAGAGACATTTACTATATGCTCACAGGTGAAGTCCCTGAAATTGAATATGTTGGAGAAATTGAAGTAGGGGATAATTTTCTTTTGAATAAATTTTGCGAAGAAGAGGCAAACCTCAAATTTTATTCCCAGATTCACAACGCATCCTCAGACCCTGAAATCAGAGATATGATGCTTGAAATATTGTTTGATGAAACCTCCCAGCCTACAAAACTAAATAATATAATTGCCACAATGGGACCCCAATAAAAAAAGCGCCTTAGGATTTATCCCAAGGCGCTTTTTTTATTTTGGTAATTCTATAACCGGTTTTTTCTTTGAACAACGATAGAGAACAAACCGAGTCCCTATAACCTGAACAATCTCTGAGCGAGTGCGCCCTGAAACTGTGCTTGCGGCATCTGTTGCTGAAAGCAAGGAAGCATCCAAAACCCTCAGCTTCACAAGCTCTCTTGCCTCAAGAGCTTTATCGACAGTTTCCACAAGTTCTGGAGTTATCCCCGATTTGCCTATTTGAAAAATCGTTTCAAGTTTGTTTGATAGGCTCCTTAAATATGCCCTTTGCTTGCTTGTAAGCATCATAAGTCCCCCTTATTTATAATATGTGAATTCGATATCGTAAATTTTCACAGTGTCCCCATCTTTAATGCCTTTTTCGTTCAGAGCCTCTATTATCCCTTTGTCTTTAAGATATTTCTGGAAAAAAGCAAAGCCTTTTTCTGTATCTATACTGGTGTAGCCCATCATTTTTTCAACGCCAACTCCTGTCACAACATAATAATCATCGTCGAAAACTTCTATTTCAAAAGGCTCCTTATCTATTTCAGGCTCAACATATTCCTCATAATCCGGCTCAAAAACAATATCGGAAGGATAATCCTTAAGCCTTTTAAAGCATTCGTCCAAAATATCCCAAACGCCTTCGGTTGTTGCACAGGATACAGGTAAAACCTTATAGCCTAAGGGCTCAAATTCTTCTTTAAGATGCGGGATGTTATCCCACGCCTCTTTAATATCCGTTTTGTTTGCGGCAATTATCTGAGGACGGCGCAAAAGCTCGGGATTATATTTTTTAAGCTCCTCGTTTATCTCTTTAACGTCAGAAACAGGATCCCTGCCTTCCACTGCCGCGGCATCCACAACGTGTATGAAAACCTTGGTTCGTTCTATATGCCTTAAAAATTCATGCCCAAGGCCAAGGCCCTCGCTTGCTCCGGGAACAAGACCCGGAATGTCCGCCATAACAAAATCCGCTCCGTCATGTCCGTGCACAACGCCTAAATTAGGCTCAAGGGTTGTGAAATGATATGCGGCTATTTTGGGGTTCGCATTTGTGGCTGCGGCAAGGAAAGAAGATTTCCCCGCGCTTGGAAGGCCTATAATTCCAACGTCCGCAAGCATTTTAAGCTCAAGGATAACGTCGTATTCCTTAGCCGTTCTGCCATGCTCGGCATATCTTGGAGCTTGTCTTGTTGGCGTTGCAAAATGCTGGTTTCCTTTTCCGCCTTTGCCGCCCTGTATTATTGTTTTTTCTTCGTCCGCTTTATTTACATCGACCATAACCTTGCCCGAAGCCGCTTCCCTTATGACCGTTCCCACAGGAACTTTTATTATTACATCATTTCCGGATTTCCCTGAACGATTATATTTCCCGCCGTCTTCTCCCGGCTCCGCTTTAAATACCCTTTTATACCTGAAATCCATAAGGCTCGACATATCGTTTGTGCCTACAAATATAACGCTGCCGCCGGCTCCGCCGTCTCCGCCGTCGGGGCCTCCATGGGTTATATATTTCGCACGATAGAAAGAAACGATGCCGTTTCCACCGTTTCCGCCCTTTATATGAATTTTTACTTTATCAACAAACATAAAAATCACCTCGTGTGAAAATAATAAGGCTTCAAATGCTAATCATTTGAAGCCTTTTTTCTGACATCCTTATTCTGCAATATCCAAAACTTCAACAGGGTAAACTGAAACCTGCTTTTTATCTCTGCCTTTTCTTTCATATTTTACACGACCGTCAACAAGCGCAAAAAGATTATCATTCCCACCGCGTCCTACATTAAGACCCGGATGGATTTTTGTGCCTCTTTGAGTATATAAAATATTGCCGGCTTTAACAACCTGTCCGTCTGCACGTTTTGCGCCAAGTCTTTTAGCTTCGGAATCACGTCCGTTTTTTGTTGAGCCAACGCCTTTTTTATGAGCAAAAAACTGAAGGTTTAACCTAAACATGAGCACACCTCCTTAATCATCATGAATATCTATAAATTTACCGTATTCTTTTTTAATATCGTTAAGACCAAGAAACATGGACTGCACAAGAAGCTTGGCATCCTCTGATATTCCTGCCTTTTTGTCAAAGCAAAAGCTTAAAAATCCGCCTCCGTCTTCGGAAGCCTCACAGCTAAAAACTTCGCTTGTAAATTTTTCAATGGAATTTACGGTGTTTAAAACAAGAGCCGAAACAGCCGAGCAAACAATATCTTCGCCTTTATCGGCAAAGCCCGCGTGCCCTGAAAGCTTAAAACCGCAGATTTCATTTTTATCATTTCTAAAAACATAAACATTTATCATGGCTTTTACATGGTTATTTCTTCAATTTGAAGTTTTGTGAACGGCTGCCTGTGTCCTTTTTTCTTATGGAAACCTTTTTTGGACTTAAACTTATAAATAATAACTTTCTTTTCTTTGCCTTCACAAAGAACCGTAGCCTTAACAGCAGCTCCGGAAACATAAGGAGCCCCGATAGTTAAACCTGAATCTCCCGCAAGAGCAAGAACTTTATCAAAAGCATAAGCATCGCCTTCTGCAAGACCCAGCTTTTCAACCGTTATAACGTCGCCCTTGGAAACTTTATACTGCTTTCCACCTGTTTCAATAATTGCGTACATATAAACACCTCCTCGCAATATTACTCGCCGGATATGGCGCCGTGACCCTTAAGCCACATGCTTCTAAAGCCTCTCCGCGCGGCTTGACATGCTTAATAAATATATCACAGCTTAATAAAAGTGTCAATAGTCCGCATTTGGTTTCGCACAAAATTTTATTTGAATCTAAGGCTTTTTGTCTTCAATCGCATAACTTTTTTGTTTGTTTTTAATTTTCCCAAAAATATCAAAAAAATTAGGTGTGCTTTTAATTTTTCAAAGCCCTTACGTTTTGCCTTAAAATACAAATTTATGGTTTTTCTATATAAAAACTCGTGAAATTCACTTCTTATTCTTAAATATTATATACCAATAACACAAAATTTAATTTTTTTTTTTGAAACATTGACACGGGATGGCTATACGTAGTATAATTTTAAAAATTTAGTATGCGGTTAAACCGCAATTTGTTAAAATATTTTTTGAGGTATAAAAATATGAGATTAGCTATGGCAGCAGCTGAATACTTTTACTTTTTCTTCTTTTGGTTTCATCCAAAAGAAGTGATTCGTGCTGCCATAAAATAGGATTCGTCAATATTTTTCAAGTAGAATCTTAGGGGCTGTGCAGAATCACTTCTGCGCAGCCCCTTTTTATTATCTAAAATTTCTAATAAGGAGGCATTGCCATGATAGCAGTATTAAAAAAAGAAACCACATTAGAACAAAGAGAGAACCTTTGCCGATGGTTTGAAAGTATGGGTTTGTCCACATATATCTCTGAAGGCAGCTATCATACAATAGTAGGGCTTATAGGCGATACAAGCAAAGTGGATATAGGCCTCCTGGAAAGCCTGGCTATAGTAGAAAGCGTTAAACGTATAACCGATCCGTTTAAAAAAGCTAATAAAAAATTCCATGAGGAACCCTCTGTTATCGACGTTTCAGGTGTAAAAATCGGAGGAGGCACTTTTCAGATAATTGCAGGACCTTGCTCGGTTGAATCTAAAGAGCAAATTCTTGAAATTGCAAAAAGCGTCAAAACCTCGGGCGCTTCCATATTACGCGGAGGAGCTTTTAAGCCACGCACATCCCCTTATGATTTCCAAGGGCTGCGCGGAGAAGGGATAGCCTTGCTCCTTGAAGCAAAAAAGCATACGGGGCTTCCCATAATTTCAGAGATTATGGATATAAACGACCTGGATTTATTTAAAGAAGTTGACATTATTCAGGTTGGAGCCAGAAACATGCAAAACTTCGGGCTGCTTAAAGAGCTTGGAAAAACAGACAAGGTGATCCTTCTTAAGCGTGGGCTTGCAAACACGCTTAAAGAGTTGCTTATGAGCGCGGAATATATTATGTCCGGCGGAAACGAAAACGTAATCCTTTGCGAACGCGGTATACGCACATTTGAGACATACACGCGCAACACTCTTGACCTTTCAGCAGTTCCTGCGCTTCATGAGCTTACGCATCTGCCCGTTATCGTTGACCCAAGTCACTCCACGGGAGCTTCGCGCTTTGTTGAATCAATGTCTTTAGCCGCAGCTGCGGCTGGAGCAGACGGCCTCATGATAGAGGTACACAACAACCCCGAATGCGCGCTGTGCGACGGAGCACAATCCGTTACCCCAGCTCAGTTTGACCGCATAGCCCAAAAAGTGCGCCGGGTACGTGAGGCGGTGGCTTTATGACAGTTGGAATTATAGGTCTTGGGCTTATAGGCGGTTCCTTGGCCAAAGCATATAAAAGAAACCCGCATATTACCGTATATGGCTTAGACACAAACAAATCTGTCCAGGATTTTGCCCTCCTCTCTGAAGCCATAGACAACAGCCTTTCATCTGAAAATATAAAAAGCTGCGATTTAATACTTCTTGCCGTTCCTGTTGGCGCGGCATTAAAATGGCTTAATGAAAACGCAGAGCTTATAAGCCCGCACACAATAGTTATGGATTGCTGTGGGACAAAACGGAAAATTTGTGAAGCCGGCTTTGCCCTTGCCAAAAAGCATGGCTTTGAATTTGCCGGAGGTCATCCGATGGCCGGAATCCATGAATGGGGGGTTAAAAACAGCAGTGCAAAGCTTTTTGACGGAGCATGCATGGTTATCGTACCCCGTACATTTGACGACATGGATCTTTTAGAACATATCAAAAACCTTGTTTTGCCTGCCGGCTTTGAAAACATATCCATAACCACAGCTGAAAAGCATGACAAAATCATAGCCTTCACCTCGCAGCTTGCGCATGTTGTGTCAAACGCATATGTTAAAAGTCCTGTGGTTTTAAATCATAAAGGTTTTTCCGCAGGTTCATACCAGGATCTCACAAGGGTCGCATGGCTTAATCCAGATATGTGGGCAGACCTTTTCTTGGAAAACAAGGATAACCTGCTCTTCGAGCTTGATATGATCATAAATTCGCTTAACGAATATAAAAAAGCAATTGAAAAAGACGACCGCCCTTTCCTTGTCTCTTTGCTGAATGACGGAAGGAAACGTAAAAAGGAGATTGACGGGCAAAACAAGCCCATACCCAAATGTAATTGAAAATTAATAACTTTTTTTATTCATAATCTTAAAAATATAATCCTTTAGTTTTTAAAACATCCTAAACGGTAACAAAAAGTCAGATTGAAAATTGTCAAAAGCAGATCCCAAAACCCGCAAAATGTTTTTAATTTTATTTTATAGGGTAAAATTAAAAGCAAAAGCTTAACAAATTTTTTTGAGGCTAAACCAAGGATAATATGCCGAGGATATATTTTAAAACAGCTTACCGGCAGCATTATATCCTGCTTAAACTACAAAATACGGTTAAAATTCTTCCTCTGCATTTTACCTCTTTTAAACCGTAATGTTATGCATAAATTGTCATGCCTCGCTATTTTTGTAACAAAGTCACGGTAATTCACCTTTTTTGTGGGTATTATTAAATAAAAAAATACTATAAAAAAGAGGGATCTGCTATGGAAAAAAAAGTTTTGATAATCGGCGGTGTGGCCGGAGGAGCAAGCTGCGCGGCAAGGCTTAGAAGACTGGATGAAAAAGCTAATATTGTACTCCTCGAACGCGGTGAATATATTTCCTATGCAAACTGCGGGCTTCCTTATCATGTTGGAAACGTAATTAAATCCAGAGACGCTCTCCTGCTTCAAACGCCTGAAGCTATGAGAAAAAAATACGGCGTGGACGTCAGAGTTAAAAACGAAGCTTTATCTATAGACCGCGATAAAAAAACAGTTACCATTAAACAGCTTGACACGGGTGAAACTTATGAGGAAGCCTATGATACCTTAGTTATATCCACAGGTTCTTCTCCTCTCCGCCCGCCTATCTCTGGAATAGACTCCCCAAGGATACAAACCCTTTGGACGGTTCCCGATACAGACCGCATCCGCAATCTCGTTTTGCAAAGCGGAGTGAAAACGGCAGCCGTTATAGGCGGCGGCTTTATAGGTCTTGAAATGGCGGAAAACCTCCGTCATGCAGGTCTTGATGTTTCAATTGTGGAAATGCTAAATCAGGTTATGGCTCCACTTGACTATGAAATGGCCCAGCTTTTACATGAAAATATTCTGCAAAACGGCGTTAAGCTTTATCTGGGAGACGGAGTTTCTTCCTTTAAAGATACCGGCGAAAAAGTTGATATATTACTTAAAAGCGGAAAAACAGTATCTGCCGAGCTTGTAATCCTTTCGATAGGCGTGCGTCCAAACAATGAGCTCGCAAAAGCCGCAGGCCTTCAATTAAACCAACGCGGAGGCGTTGTCACAAACGATTATCTCGTAACCTCAGATCCGAACATATATGCAGTCGGCGATGTAACCGAGGTTGAAGATTTTATATTCAAAGACAGGACAATGGTCCCGCTTGCTGGTCCGGCAAACAAGCAAGGCCGTATGGCGGCAGACAACATAGCCGGAGGAAAAGAAAAATATGAAGGAACCCAAGGCACCTCGGTTGCAAAGGTTTTCGACCTCACGGCAGCCTCTACTGGAGCAAATGAAAAAAGCCTCATTAAACGCGGGCTTGTTAAAGGCAAGGACTACGAAAGCGTAATAATAACCCAAAATTCACATGCAGGATATTATCCCGGCGCAATTCCGATGTCCTTAAAAATGCTTTTCTCTTTGGATGGCAAAAAAATATACGGAGCGCAAATTGTAGGTGGAGACGGTGTTGACAAGCGCATAGACACATTGGCGGTAGCAATACGTTTGGGCGGAAGCATTCTTGATCTAAAAAACCTTGAATTTGCATACGCTCCCCCGTATTCATCCGCAAAAGACCCTGTAAACATGGCAGGCTTCACGGCAGAAAACGTCATAACAGGCAAGCTTAAGTTTGCTGAATGGGACGTTATAGAAAAAACCCCGGACGCCGTGCTTTTAGATGTGCGCGAGGACGCTGAGCTTATGGCGTTTGACCTTCCAAATTCCATTCATATACGTCTTGGAGACCTCCGAAGCCGAATTTTTGAGCTTGATAAGACAAAGGAAGTTATAACTTTCTGCACAATCGGAGTTCGTTCATATAATGCAGCCCGCATACTTATGCAAAACGGCTTTGAAAAAGTACTCCTTTATCCAGGCGGCACACGTTTTTACCAGTCAACTCATTATAACGAAGACGATGTTTCAGTAAAAAACGACACCCCTATTTCAGACAGCGGACATGTTGAAGCAACCGAAGGTAAAAAAACTCCTGCGGCTTCTATAAGGCTTGATTGCAGCGGAATGCAATGCCCCGGACCTATAATGAAGGTTTTTGAAACCATAAAGGATTTAAAACAAGACGACGTTATAGAGGTTTTGGCTTCAGACCCCGGCTTTTTAAGGGATATCGGAGCATGGTGCAGAAGAACGGGAAACTCCCTTTTAGAGAGCGGACACCACGGAAATGATTATGTGGCGCTCGTTAAAAAGGGCGGCGTTAAAGAAAGCGCCCCGGCAGTGCAAAGCCGCGCCGACGGCAAAACAATAATTGTTTTCTCTGGAGATTTAGACCGCGTGCTCGCAAGCTTTATAATAGCAAACGGCGCAGCAGCCATGGGAAGGCCCGTAACAATGTTTTTCACCTTCTGGGGGCTTACAGTGCTTAGAAAACCGGAAAAGCAAAACATTAAAAAAACATTTATAGAATCAATGTTTGGCGCTATGCTCCCAAGAGGAACCGGGAAGCTTAAGCTTTCAAAAATGAACATGGCTGGAATGGGCACATCCATGATGAAAAAAATCATGAACGATAAAAATGTTGATTCTCTTGATGCTCTCATACAAAAAGCCATGAAAGCCGGCGTAAAAATTGTTGCATGCACAATGAGCATGGACGTTATGGGAATTAAACAGGAAGAGCTTATCAACGGCGTTGAGCTTGGCGGAGTTGGGGCCTACCTTGGAGACGCTGAAGAATCTAACGTGAACCTGTTTATTTAAAATATATGGCATACCCGGAAACGGGGCAAAACCTTTTTGACATTAAGATTGCGTAACAAGCTTTTTGCTATCTTTTTTCGGAATCCTATAATTCCGCTTAAAAAATTATACCAACCGTGTATGGGAAACGGTGTGCCCGTTTCCCATACACGGCTTTCATACAATAAAAGCTCATGCTTAAATATTAAGGAGGAATTTATTTTGGACCTGAAAGATATGCGTAATGCAATCGATGAAATCGACGGAAAAATAATCAGGCTTATATCGCAGCGTATGGATATTGCAAAAGACATTGCACGGTATAAAGCAGAAAACAACCTGCCCATCCCTGACCCTGAAAGAGAAAGGCAAAAGCTTGCAGAGCTTGCAAAAGAGGCGGGAGAAGAGCTTTCCCTTGCCACAGACGCTATTTTTTCACTTATTTTTGATTTAAGCCGTTCGCTCCAGAATAATATAACCTCCGGTGAATCACAAATAAAGGAAAAGGTACGCTTTGCACTGGAAAACACGGATAAGCAATTCCCATCGCGGCCCTTGGTCGCCTGCCAGGGAGTTGAAGGAGCATATTCGCAGCTTGCCTGCGAACGGCTTATCCCTTCATGCAGCATTATGTATTTTAATTCCTTCGACGGAGTTTTTTCAGCCGTTGAAAACGGGCTTTGCCGTTATGGTGTTTTGCCGCTTGAAAACAGCACCGCAGGCTCTGTCAACCGTATATATGACCTTATGATGGAGCATGATTTTTTCATAGTGCGCAGCAGCCGTATAAAAATCGACCATTGCCTTTTGGCAAACAACGGTACAAAGCTTAGCGACATACGCGAAATTTTTTCTCATGAGCAGGCCATAGCCCAATGCCAGGGCTTCCTTAAAACGCTTAAAAACGTCAAGGTTGCTCCCTGCGAAAATACGGCTATGGCTTCAAAAAAGGTTTTTGAATCGGGAAGAAACGACGTTGCGGCTCTTTCTTCAAGAAACTGCGCTGAAATTTACTCCCTCAACTGCCTTCTTGAATCCGTTCAGGACAATGGCAACAACTACACACGCTTCATATGCATCTCAAAAGAGCTTGAGATATACCCCGGAGCAAACAGAACAAGCCTTATGATAGTTGTTCCAAACCGCCGCGGCTCGCTTTACCGCGTTCTTTCACGCTTTAATGCACTTGGAATAAACCTTATAAAGCTTGAAAGCCGTCCGCTGCCAAACAGTGATTTTGAATTTATGTTTTATTTTGATTTGGACGCGTCGGTATATTCCGAAGGCTTCTTAAGAATATTCGACGACCTGGGAAGCGTTGTTGTGAGAATGAAATATCTCGGCAGCTACACGGAAATTGTTTAAATAACAAACAACCTGGATCCTTTAATCCGGGATAACATATAAAGCGGAGGATATGCCTTTGGCATTCTTCCGCTTTTGTTTTATAACGCGCTTAAATTTTGAAAAACAAAAGGAGGCTCCCTTTTTTGGGTTGACCTCCTTAAATTTTTGTTATTCTGTTTTTGGAAGGTCTGCTAAACTTTTAGCAATGTCTTCATCTGAAGGAATATAATCTGTCATTTTCCCGTCATTATATCTTTCATAAGCAACCATATCGAAATAGCCTGTTCCCGTAAGGCCAAAGACTATATTCTTAGCCTCGCCTGTCTCTTTGCATTTAAGTGCTTCATCGATGGCAATTTTTATTGCATGGCTGGATTCCGGAGCAGGAAGGATTCCTTCCACACGGCAGAATTCTTCGGCGGCTTTAAACACCGAAGTCTGCTCAACAGAAACAGCCTTCATATATCCGTCATGATAAAGCTGGGATAAAACAGAGCTCATGCCGTGATAGCGGAGACCTCCGGCATGGTTTGGAGCCGGTATAAATCCGCTGCCAAGAGTATACATCTTTGCAAGAGGGCAAACCTTGCCGGTATCGCAAAAATCGTAAGCAAATGTTCCGCGTGTGAGGCTGGGGCAGGATGCAGGCTCAACAGCTATAATTTCATAATCTGCTTCTCCTCTTAATTTTTCACCTATAAACGGAGCAATAAGCCCGCCCAGGTTTGAACCGCCGCCGGCGCAGCCAATTATTATGTCGGGTTTAACCCCGTATTTATCAAGAGCGATTTTTGTTTCCATGCCTATAATAGACTGATGGAGCAAAACCTGCGAAAGCACGCTCCCGAGAACATAACGGTAGCCTTCGGTTGTAACGGCTTTCTCAACTGCTTCCGATATAGCACAGCCTAAGGAGCCCGTTGTTCCGGGGAATTTTTCAAGTATCTGTTTTCCAACATTTGTTTCCATAGATGGGGACGGAGTTACAGAAGCCCCGAATGTGCGCATAACTTCGCGCCTGAAAGGTTTTTGCTCATAGGATACCTTAACCATATAAACCTTGCAGTCAAGTCCAAGATAAGCACAAGCCATGGAAAGAGCCGTACCCCATTGCCCTGCGCCTGTTTCAGTTGTAACGCCTTTAAGTCCCTGTTCTTTTGCATAATATGCCTGCGCAATCGCAGAATTAAGCTTATGGCTTCCGCTTGTGTTATTTCCTTCGAATTTATAATAAATATGAGCAGGAGTTCCTAGCTTTTCTTCAAGGCAATAAGCGCGAACAAGCGGAGACGGGCGGTACATCTTATAAAACTTAAGAATTTCGTCTGGGATGTCGATAAACGGATCTGTGTCGTTAAGCTCCTGCTTAGCCAGTTCCGTGCAAAATACTCCTGATAATTCAGGGACAGTCATAGGCTGCATAGTTCCCGGGTTAAGCAGCGGCGCGGGTTTGTTTTTCATATCCGCGCGGATATTATACCATTTAGAAGGTATTTCCGATTCTGTGAGATAAATTTTGTAAGGGATTTCATTCTTAGACATTTCTATCATCCTTTCTTTGTCTTTTGCGGGACAAATAAAAAATTCCTGTCCCACAGCTAATATAACAACGCTGCTGGGACAGGAATATAAACGCCTCCTGCGGTGCCACCCGGCTTGGCGCTAAAAACGCGCCCTCTTATGCGTACAAACATACGCGAGCTAATTATAACGGACAGCTCTCCGTCGCACATACTCGGATGAAAATCCTTTCTGATTGCCCTCGCAAGCCCATTTGCTTCAAGCTTTGGCGCTGCCTTTCCACCCTCGGCAACTCTCTTTATCCTCTGCTTTTGAAGCTACTATTCTTGCTCATCGGTTTAAATTATGTTAGCACAAAGGTGTTATCATGTCAACATGCAATTTGAATTTTTTCTTTTTTGGCGCTTAAAATCTAGCCTTATTACGCTTTTTTTAAATCTTTTCCAGGGCTTTAAAATATACCTCTTATAACTATAAGCGCGGCCGCCCCAGGCAGACCCAAAACAGTGACTATAAATACCGTCAAAGCGTTTATTCCAACGGCCGCTCCTGAGGCTGCAAGCACAAAATTTGCCGCAATAATAAGAATAAGCCCGCTTATTGCGTTTATAAGAAGCCCAATCAAAAATTTTATGGGCTTTGCCAAGATAAACGCCAAAATCAAAAAACCGCATATCCCAAGCATAATATAGATAATTGCATTTGCTCCCATAATATCCCCTCCGTCAGACTATTTTCTTATACCCGTCCATTATAATTCCGTTTTCCTTAGCTAAATTTAAAAAGTATTCATATTTTTTATTAAGCGATATAAGCTCAAATATATAGCTGTCTATAAGAGCTTCATCCGTTGCAAGGTCGAAATTCATTTTTACCCGCTCAAGTTCTGTTTTGATTTTATTTATCGCGGTTATTATGTCCGCGCCTTCGTCTGAAATATTTTTCCTGTTCTTAAGATGTTTTAAAGCGCTCTCATTAAGCATTGCTTCCCTCCGTCAAAGAGTTTTTGTTTTAATATAAGCGCTTTAATTGAATTTTATTCCTAAATTTTAATATTTGCGTTTTTAAGGTGTTTTAAAGCAGTTTTTGAAACGGTCCCTATAACAACACCCGTTACAACACCCGAAACCATAAGCGGCGGAAGATAATAAAAAAGCCGGACATTATTAACAACGACGCTTGCAACCGCTATCTGCGCAGCATTATGCGAAACGCCTCCCAAAACGCTTATGCCTGTTATTCCAAATATATTAAGTTTTTTAAACACAGCCATCACAAAAAAGCTTGTTAAAGCGCCGGCAAAGCTATATAAGAAGCCGCCAAAACCAGCAAAAAGGATTCCTGACAGCATAACCCGGATAAGCGATATAAAAAACGCTTCCTTTTCACCGAAAAAATACATTGCTGTCACTATAACGGCGTTTGTAAGCCCAAGCTTTATGCCTGGGACAGGAAACGGCACCGGCACAAGGCTTTCAACATAACCCATAAGCAGGGCAAGTGCTGTAAATATACCATAATATACGGTTTTTTTACCCATACCTTCCTCCTTATTTTGAAACGGCGTCAACACTCGTTTTTTCTTTAGAAAAAACCTCTATAACAACTTTATTCGGCAGGCAGACTATACTTTCTCCGTCCTTTGATATTTTCCCCTGTAAAACGCAAAGCTTATCCGGGCATGACGCACTTTCCATATAAACCTCGCCGTCTTTAACGGTTATAACATTTTTTCTTCCCTCTATTTCTATAACAGTTTTTGAATCCTCAAAAAGGCTTACGGTTTTATATTCCTTTCCGTCAACTGATATAACAGCAATATCCCCTGTACCGCTTTTCGGCACAACAAAAAAACACGCCGCTAAGGCAACGATGAGAACACCTAAAATTAAAAATATATCCGCTCTTTTCATAATACTCCAAAAAATCATTGAAAATAGTTTGTATTTGACACATAATAAGTTAAATAGTAGTATACCACATTTTTTGAAATTTGGGAGAATTCAGATGAAAAAAATAAGCTTTGCTGCCGTTTTAGCGCTTGTCGCGCTTTTGTGCGGCTGCGGAAAATCAACCGCTGAAACACTGCCTGCTTCGGGGAACAGCTTTGTTTTAAACACCATAGCAAGCATAACGATATACGAATCCGACGGGAAAGAAAAACCAAGCGAGCTTATTAACGAGGCTTTTTCCATTTGCGAAAATTATGAAAGGCTTTTAAGCCGCACGATAGAAGAAAGCGATGTCGGCAAGCTTAATAAAGGAAGCGGTGAGCCCGTTTTGGTATCCGATGAAACAAAATACCTTATAGAGCAAGCCATATACTATTCTGAAATATCGGATGGAGCCTTTGACATAACCATAGCTCCGGCAAGTATTCTTTGGGATTTTGCTTCAGATAATCCTTCTCCGCCTGATAATTATGAGTTAACCGAAGCCCTTAAGCATATAAATTATAAAAACATCTGCTTTGAAGAAAATGGCATATCTTTAAAAAACGGCGCAAAAATAGACCTTGGGGGGATAGCAAAGGGCTATATTGCCGATAAGCTTTCGGAATATTTAAAAGAACACGGCGTTAAAAGCGCAATTATAAACCTGGGCGGAAACATATATGCCTTAGGCAGCAAAAACGGCGGCGCTTTCAGCATAGGAATACAAAAGCCCTTCGGCGGAGTCTCCGAGCTTTCGGGCGTAGTCCATGTTTCGGATACATCCGTTGTAACTTCGGGAACCTATGAAAGATATTTTGAATACGAAGGCAAGATTTATCATCATATTTTAGACCCGAAAACCGGTATGCCTGTTTATAACGATATAGAATCGGTAACCATAATCTGCCACTCTTCCCTTTCCGCGGATGCATTAAGCACAGCCGCTTTTGTATTGGGAAGCGAAAAAGGCCTTCAGCTTATAGAAAGCCTTAAAGATACGGAAGCTGTTTTCATACTTTCAAACGGCGAAATTTTAACCACCTCCGGCATAGGAAGCAAAATTAAGTTTGATGAAAACTAAAAATCCCCCACGTTTATAAATATAAAAAGGAGAAATAAAAATGGAAATAAAGCATATTAAAGGAAACACCTTTGTTATAATAACAAAGCTCACAAGCATTCCTTTTTACAAAATAAGTGAAACAGAAATAATCCTTTTGGACAGCGGCTGGGTTGGTGAAAGGGACGAAATAGACAAGGCAATAGATGAAAATGGCTTTACAATTTCAGCCATAATATGTACCCACGCGCATATAGACCATTCGGGGAACTGCGCATATTTTAAAGAAAAACACAAGTGTATCATTTCCATGCCCGATCTTGAAGCTGTTATAAGCGCTTCGCCTGTCGCTTTAAAAATGGATTTCTGTGAGCATACGCTTTCCTCGGTTAAAGAACATTATAAAAGCATGATATGCGAAACAGATATAAGAATAATGGATGACCAAAGAAGCATTTATATCTGCGGAGTGCGCTTCGGCATACTTCATACCCCGGGGCACAGCCCAAGCCATATATGCATAAGGACACCGGATAACGTCACTTATCTCGGAGATTGTTTGGTGGATTATTCGGTTATGGAAAGCGCAAAAATGCCCTACGCTTTCATACTTACAGAAGATTTAAAAAGCAAGGAAAAGCTTTACAGCTTAAACTGTGATAAATATGTGCTCGCACATAACGCTGTCTTCGATGACATAACAAAGCTTATAACGGACAATATAAACTTTTATAAAAACAGGGCAAAAGGAGTTTTAAGCGTTATAAAAGGACCTATAACAAGGGAACAAATTTTAAAGGCCTGCATAGACAAATTCGGTATCCACGCCGAATCGGTTTTCAAGCACATAATCATAGAAAGAATGACAAAATCATATATTCAATATCTTGAAGAAACAGGCATGATAGAGCTAAAAATGCACAACGGCTTTGCAAAATATGAAAGATGCAATAAAGCAGAAACATATGAATAGTCGCCGGATTCCCTTGATATGCTTGATAATTCCGTTACAACAACACAGGTGCAGCCTGTGAAACGTCCGGGTTTATTATCATAAAAGCATAGCTTTTTATCTTGCTTAAAATGGTATGCTATAAGCTTGCTTCTGCCCTCCTATGCGGGTGGTTTATTGTTTTTCTTGCTATTTTTGCCTAACAGGCTAAAGCCCAAATAAAAAAGCGCGCATATGCGCGCTTTTTTTATTTTAAATTTTCAGGGTTTAAGCATTCAAGCTCAGACACAACAAAGCGTCCGTCTTTTCTTATCAAAACATCATCGAAATATATCTCTCCGCCGCCGTATTCAGGCGTCTGTATAAGCACCAAATCCCAATGCAGTGCGGATTTATTGCCGTTTGGAGCTTCGTCGTAGCAGTTTCCGGGAGTAAAATGTATACTGCCCATTATTTTTTCGTCAAACAAAATATTGTTCATCGGTTTTAATATATAAGGGTTAACCCCTATGGCAAATTCACCTATAAAACGCGCGCCTTCATCCATATCAAAAATAGCGTTTATGTGCTCTGTGTCATTTGCTTTTGCGTTTATTATTTTCCCGTCCTTAAAAGTAAGCGTTATGTTTTCAAACGTAAAATCGTTGCAGGTTGAAGGTGTGTTATATGAAATAACACCGTTAACCGAATCTTTAACCGGCGCCGTGTAGACCTCTCCGTCTGGAATATTGCTTGCCCCCGCGCATTTTATGGCTGGTATATCCTTTATGGAAAAGCTTAAATCCGTGCCCTTGGCAACAAGGCGAACCTTGTCTGTCTTTTCCATAAGAGTCACAAGGTTATCCATAGCTCCAGACATTTTTGCATAGTCCAAATTGCATACCTCATAGAAAAAATCTTCGAAGGTTT
This sequence comes from Lachnospiraceae bacterium, assembly GCA_034925905.1. GTDB lineage: Bacteria > Bacillota > Clostridia > Lachnospirales > Anaerotignaceae > JAYFRL01. The sequence goes on from JAYFRL010000001.1 coordinate 37,468, forward strand.
CCTGACTCATGCCTGCCTGCTGGGCAAATGAGGCGGTTGGAAATCTTAAAACAACCCATTTTGTGTGCGGAACTCTTATGTTGTGATGCACAGGAGTTGTATAATATTTACCGAAAAGCCTTTGTTTTTCTGTGGGCACGTCCGAAAGCTCATAAGCGTTGTCATCTGCTCTTATGCCTATGAACGCATCCATTTCGCTCATTCTTTCAGCGTCAAGCTTTGCCATAAACTTAAGCTGTTCCTCATTTGCATTTAAAAGCAGCTCCCTTTCAACCATGGCGTTTCTTATATCCACAAAAGGCACTCCTCCCGCCTTATACACTTCTTTTATAACCTGACATGTTAAAGGAAGAGGTGCAATTCCATTTGAATTTATAAGAACCTTTTCTCCCGGCTTAACCCGGCAGGAATAGTTCACAAGCTTATTTGCAAGAAGTTTTATTCTTTCATCCATTTTAAAAATCTCCTCTTAAAATATAAATATTATATAGTGTAACATGTTTTAATAAAAATTATATATACTAAGTCATAAAAATTCAATTTAATTCCATTTTTTTGACATTTTATTTTGTTCCTGCTAAAATAAATCATACAAAAGGCGGTGAAACGTATTATGGGAGCAAACCTTGAAAGAATAAATTATCTTGCAAACAAAAGCAGAACCGTTGGGCTAACCGATGAAGAAAAGGTGGAGCAGGCAGCTTTAAGGAAAGAATATCTTAAAAAATTTAAAAAAGGCTTTTTGTCCACCATAGATAATCTGTATGTTTTAGATGAAAACGGAGCTGAAGTTAAGCTTAAGAAAAAACCCGAATAATAATCTTTTCCTTGCCCTCCTAAAGCTCACCGGAGGGTATTCTTTTCTGTTTTTATTGCATTTTTAATTTAAAGGCGTATTATAATTATATATTTTTAAGCTTTCCTTGCTTATGGGAGTGCATATTATGGACAATAAAAACGACTTCTCCAAAGGGGACATGAAAAAAAATATACTTTCTATGACTATCCCGATGATGATGGCTCAGTTTATTCATCTTTTATATAATATAGTAGACAGAATGTATATAGGGCGCATACCCGATGTGGGCGTTTTGGCTCTCACGGGAGTTGGCCTAACCTTTCCGGTTATAACTATTATTTCAGGCTTCGCAAACCTTTACGGCGTCGGCGGAGGCTCCCTTTGTTCCATAGCCAGAGGCAGGTGTGATGCAAAAGAAGCCAAAAACCTTATGCAGGTTTCATATTCTATGCTCATAGTAACCGGAATAGTTATATCCGTCTTATGCTTTCTTTTTATGAAGCCGTTGCTTTATATTTTCGGGGCGAGTGATGTAACCTATTCTTTTGCAAGTGATTATCTTAAAATATATATTTTGGGCACAATATTCGTTATGGCCGGGCTTGGCATGAACAGCTTTATAAGCTCCCAGGGTTTTGGCAAAATGGCTATGCTAACCGTACTTTGCGGTGCAATTATAAATATTATTTTAGACCCGATATTCATATTTGCATTTAACATGGGCGTTAAAGGTGCAGCTTATGCAACTGTTGTATCTCAGATAGTTTCCGCAGTATGGGTTCTAAAGTTTTTAACCAGCGATAAGGCTATATTAAGACTTAGTATAAAAAAGTTTTATTTTGACCCGCTCCTTATAAAAAGAATAACCGCCATGGGCTTTTCAAGCTTTGTAATGTCGTTTACAACAAGCGCGGTTCAGATTATAAGCAACTCTCAGCTGCAGATATACGGCGGAGACATATATGTAGGCATCATGACCGTTGTAAACTCCATAAGGGAAATTTTAACCCTGCCTTTAAACGGGCTTATGAGCGGGGCCCCCGCCGTTATAGGCTACAACTACGGAGCTGCCAAATTCAAAAGGGTTAAAGACGGCATAAAATTTATGACCTTTATTTCGGTTATATATTCTTTGGTCGTTTGGGCGCTTATAGTTGAGTTTCCTTCTGCTTTAATACGTATTTTTAATGATGACCCACAGCTTATAGCCCTTGGCATCCCTGCGGTTAAAGCGCATTTTTTTGGTTTTTTTATGATGTCTTTCCAGATTGCCGGTCAAACCTGCTATCTCTCGCTTGGAAAAGCAAAGCATGCAATATTTTTCTCAATGCTGAGAAAAGCTGTAATAGTAATACCTTTGACATTTCTGCTGCCTCATCTTTGGAATCTTGGCCCGATGGGCGTCTTTTGGTCGGAACCCGTTTCAAATTTCATAGGCGGAGCGGCCTGCTATTTAACCTTTATGCTTACAATATGGCCTAAGCTTACAGATGAAAAAAAACCGTATAATTCTTAAGGAGATTTTATGCGAAAAATATTAAAAATTTTAATGCTTTTAGCGATGCTTTTTCCCTTGGCTTCATGCCAAACCCCGGCTAAAGAAAAAGAAGAGCCTCTCGTTTCCGAGGCAAAAGGCGAAACTAATGCTATCACCGAAGAAAAGGAAGAAGAACCTGTAGCTCCGCCTGCTCCTGTGACAACAACCGTAAAAATGAGCGTTGTTGGCGATATAATGGTTCACAGCTACCAATATGAGGACGCGTATGACGCTAAAACAAAGACGTACGATTTTTCACATAACTTTGCGGATGTAAAAAAATATTTTGATGCTTCGGATATAACGGTAGGTAATCTTGAAACCGTTTTCGCAGGCGAAGAAGCCGGAATCGGCGATTATCCAATGTTTAACACTCCCGATGCCTTTGCCTATACTCTTAAAGACGCCGGGTTTGACCTTTTTACAACCGCAAACAACCATTGCATGGACAGGTACAAAAGCGGCGCGTCAAGAACAATAGACCTGCTTAATACCCTTGGCATAGACCACATAGGAACATATAAAACCAAGGAGGAGCGAGACAAAATCCTTGTTAAAGAAATAAACGGGATAAGCTTTGCTTTTTTATCCTACACTTATGGTACAAATGGAATTTCCGTACCGGATGATTTTTTTGTAAACATTATTGACGCAGAAGTTATAAAAAGCGATATATCAGCCGCAAAAGCAACCGGAGCGGATTTTATAGTTGTTATGCCCCATATGGGCAACGAATACGAAACCTACGTCAAAGATGTCTTTAAAAACTGGGCAAATTTGATGTTTGAAGCCGGTGCAGATATAATTTTGGCAAGCCATCCCCATGTCCTCCAGCCTATGGAGATGAGGGATATAACCCTTGAAGACGGAAGCACACGCAAAGGCTTTATAATTTATTCTCTGGGCAATTTTATTTCTTCGCAAACGACTCCGCCTAGAAACGCCGGAATAATTTTAAATATGGAGTTTGAAAAAACGGAAGGTAAAACAGCTTTTATAAAAAATATTTCGTTTATACCGATATGGACGCAGTTTAGAAACGCACAAAACACAAACCATTTTGTTGTACGCAGCGTATATGAAATGCTTACGCTTTCAGATGAAGAAAAGTTAAAAACCCTACGAACACAGGATGTTACACGGCTTAAAGAGATACATTCGGAGGTAACCGACACATTTTTTGATTATGAAACGCCTCTTTCCGATATTAAAAACAGCTATATATTTTATGAGGACGGTGAGGAAACTGAAAATTGAAGATAACGATATAACATTAAGACTTGAAGAACCGAAAGATTACAAAGAAGTTGAAAACCTTACAAGAGAAGCTTTCTGGAACGTAAATTCCCTCGGCTGCAATGAGCATTACCTTATGCATATAATGCGGAATTCACAATCTTTTATAAGTGAGCTCTGTTATGTTGCGGTTTATAATGGTAAAATAATTGGGAATATAGCTTACACACATGCCGTTATCCTTTCAGATGTTACAAAACATGCCGTTATAAGCTTTGGCCCTTTAAGCGTTTTGCCTGAATTCCAGAAAAGAGGAATTGGTTCACGTCTTATCCTTAAAACAAAAGAGCTTGCCCTGCAAATGGGGCATAAAGCCATTTTGATATACGGTGACCCAGATTATTATTGCAGGTTTGGCTTTATACCTGCCGAAGCTTTGAGAATACAAACTTCAAACGAGATGTATTCTCCCGCTCTTTTGGTGCTAGAGCTTACCCCCGGTGCGCTTTCGGGAATATCCGGCAGTTTTTGTGAAGATTTTGTTTTTGAAGTGGATTTAACCAAATCCGAAGAATTCGATAAAACTTTCCCGAAAAAAGAAAAGCTTGTTACTCCGTCACAGGCAAGGTTTAACCAGCTTATAAGCAGGATGCATAAATAATAATATAAAACTGTTTTTATTATAATAAGTTTATGTTATTATATGAAATTGATAGTTTATTTTTGGAGATGTTAAAATGAAATATAATGCGGAAGAAGCCTCCGTTATAGTTGTTGGCGGAGGGCACGCCGGCTGTGAAGCCGCTCTTGCTTCGGCACGCATGGGGCTTAAAACCATAATGTTCGCCATAAGCTTGGACAGCATAGCCATGATGCCCTGCAACCCCAGCGTAGGAGGAAGCTCTAAAGGCCATCTTGTCAGAGAGGTTGACGCCTTAGGCGGAGAAATGGCTAAAAATATTGATAAAACCTATCTTCAGATAAAAATGCTTAACACCGGCAAAGGTCCTGCGGTTCATTCTTTGCGCGCCCAGGCGGACAAAGAAATATATAAGCGTGAAATGAAGCGTACCCTTGAAAACACTAAAAACCTTAAAATCCGCCAAGGCGAGGTTACGGAAATAGTGATGGAAAATGGAAAAACCGCAGGCGTTATAACCTCTTCAGGCGCTTTTTACAGAGCAAAAGCCGTCGTTCTTTGCATGGGCACATATATGAAAGCAAGATGCCTTTTCGGCGAGTGTATTATGCAAAGCGGACCAAACGGGCTTATGCCGGCTACAAAGCTGAGCGCCTCTTTAAAAGACATGGGTATAAGGCTTTTCCGCTTTAAAACAGGAACTCCCGCCAGGGTAGACAAGCGTTCCCTGGATTTTTCAAAGATGATCCCTCAGTTTGGCGATGAAAAGATAATACCTTTTTCTTTTGAAAATTCGTCGAATGATATATACAGAGAACAGATTCCCTGCCATCTCACATATACAAACGAAAAAACCCACGAAATAATACGCAAAAACCTTACGCGCTCCCCTCTTTACGCAGGAGTTATAGAAGGCACAGGCACAAGATATTGCCCTTCCATAGAAGACAAGGTTGTGCGCTTTTCAGACAAAGAGCGCCACCAGATTTTTATAGAACCGGAGGGCGAATATACAAACGAAATGTATATACAAGGTATGTCTTCTTCACTGCCGGAAGACGTTCAAATTGAAATGTACCGCACATTGCCCGGTTTTGAAAACTGCGATATAATGCGTACAGCCTATGCCATAGAGTATGATTGCTTAGACGCCACTCAGCTTAAGCTTAACCTTGAGTTTAAAGATTTTCCAGGTCTTTTTTCCTCAGGGCAGTTTAACGGAACATCAGGCTATGAGGAAGCTGCGGCACAGGGTATAATAGGCGGGATAAACGCCGCAAACTATGTTTTGGGGAAACCCCCGCTTGTTTTAGACCGTTCCGAGGGCTACATAGGCGTTTTGATAGACGATATAGTTACAAAGGGAAGCAAGGAACCCTACAGAATGATGACATCAAGAGCGGAATACCGTCTTTTGCTGCGGCAAGACAATGCCGATGCCCGCTTAACGCCTAAAGGCTATGAAACCGGACTTATATCCGAAGAACGGTATCAAAAATTTTTAAAGAAGCAGCAGCTTATAGCCGAAGAGATTAAAAGAGTTACTTCCCTTGTTATCCCACCTTCTTCGGACGTAAACAAGTTTCTTGAAAAATGGGGCAGCTCACCGATATCAAGCGGAATGCGCCTTTCGGAGCTTATGCGCCGCCCTGAGCTTGATTATTTCAAGCTTGCCGAAGTAGACACAAAAAGACCTCACCTTCCCTTGGAAGTTATGGAGGAAGTTGGCATACTCGTTAAATATGAAGGATATATAAACCAGCAGCTTCACCATGTTGAGCAGTTTAAAAAGCTTGAGAAAAAAGCTCTGCCTGACATAGACTATTCATTGGTATCAGGTCTGCGTATAGAGGCAAGGCAAAAGCTTAACGATATACGCCCGGAGTCCATTGGTCATGCGGGAAGGATAGCAGGTATATCGCCTGCCGATATTTCCGTACTGCTTATATATCTTGAGCAGCAGAAAAGAAAAAAAGAGTAACCCGGAGGATTCTATGCCAAATAAAAAAGGTGTTTTCATACCAAATTCATACTTAAACAGCAAACCCTGCCTTTACCTGCCAAAATCAGTTGAAAGGAACATGCTCCCCCATGCTATGCCCGAGGAAGTCTCAAAAAGCAAAGCCTTTTTTTCTATACCAAAAAACAAAAGCAACCAACGCATAAGCATAATAGTAGACGAAACCGACGAGCTTAAGTTTTACAACTTAAGGGGGTAAACAAATGGACAACGCCGCTTTTCTTGTTTCTTCCGCCCAAAAAATCGGAGTTTCGCTGGATGATAAAAAAGCCGCGGATTTTATTTCTTATATGGAGCTTTTGCTTTCATGGAATGAAAAAATAAACCTTACAGCAATAACGGACGAGCATGATATAATAATTAAGCATTTTGCAGACAGCCTTTCAGCCTTAAGCATAATTGGCGAGAATTCAAACGCTTCCGTTGTAGACGTGGGCTGCGGAGCCGGTTTTCCTTCCATTCCGCTTAAAATAGCAAATCCTTCGCTTGGGCTTTGCCTTATGGATTCACTAAACAAAAGGCTTTTATTTCTGGATGAGCTTATTAAAGCCCTTAATCTTAGCAATATAGAGCTTGTGCATGCCCGCGCGGAGGATGCGGGGCAAAACGAAAAATTCAGGGAACGCTTTGATATAGCTCTTTCAAGGGCAGTTGCAAGCCTTTACAAGCTTTCGGAATATTGCCTGCCTCTTGTTAAAACAGGCGGACTATTTATAGCCTATAAGTCCAAAGAACCCGAAGAAGAAATTAAAGAAGCACGCGAACATATAAAGGAGCTTGGCGGAGAAATTGTGGAAATTAAAAAAGTGAAAATTTCCGATGATATAACTCACAGCCTTATTATTACAAAAAAAGTACGACAAACTCCTTCAAGATTTCCCAGAAAACCAAATAAAATTACGGCACAAAATAAATTTTGATATAAAAAGACCCTCTGTTTGCGGATAAACAGGGGGTTTTGTCATAAAAAAATTGTTTCTCCATCCAAAAAATGTGTTATAATCAAACAAATGGTAATTTTTACCAATGATTATCGTTGTTTTATATACGCTATGGAGGGGATAAAATGATTTCTGCTATAAAAATGTCTGATTACAAAGGAAATTCCCGCGAGATAACAACGAATATTCCTGTTGAAAACATAAGACCAAACCCATATCAGCCCAGGAAATTTTTTGATATTTCCTCATTAAATGAGCTGGCAGGCTCAATCTCGGAGTTTGGAATAATCCAGCCGCTTTGCATAAGGTCCTTAAAAAGCGGAGGCTATGAACTGATTGCCGGCGAAAGACGCCTGAGGGCCGCAAAAATTGCAGGGCTTTCGGAGGTTCCCTGCATAATATCGGATATAAGCGAAAGCGAAAGCGCTTTTGTTTCGCTTGTCGAAAACATTCAAAGGCAAAGCTTAAACTTCATAGAAGAAGCCGAGAGCTATGAAAGCATTATAAACGATTATGGGTTTACCCAGGAAGCGCTTGCCAAAAAACTAAATAAAAGCCAATCCTCGGTTGCAAATAAGCTGCGCCTGCTTAAGCTTAATCCTGAAATAAAAAAGCTTCTTATATCCGGCGAGCTTACGGAAAGGCACGGCAGAGCCGTTTTAAGGCTCCCCGATGAGGCCTTAAGGGAAAAGATAATTAAAAAGGCCATTGAAGAAGGGCTTAATGTTAAAAAAACCGAAGAGCTGGTTGAAAAAGAAATTAAAAAAATCTGCAGGGAAGACGCAACCGTTATACATAAAAGAACCGAGAAACGCAGCCTTAAGGATATAAAGCTTTTTATAAACACTTTGGACAAGTCTGTGGATATATTAAAACAGGCAGGAATGTCGGCTGAATATATAGTCGAAGAAAAAGAAGACGGCTGTGATATAATGCTAAGCATCGGTTATTAAAAAAACCAATTAAAAAACTATCGCCCTTTTTAAAAGCATGTACACCCCCTAGAAAACCCATGAGAAAACTCTCATGGGTTTTCTAGGGGGTTACGTTGTTTTTTTATTAAGAAAATCAAATAAACGGATACTCTCCTTTTCTTTGAATCCGCCTAAAATCATATTGCTTGACGATTGAACAACCGTTCATTTATAATGTATAATATACCAAGGGAGGTATGAATATGGCAGAAAAAATAGACATTTGCGATTGTGATATTGTGCATGTGGAAACAGTTGAAAAAGTTAAAAAAGCCATGCCTGAAGAATCTGAGGTAAACGAGCTTTCAATGTTTTTTAAAATTCTTGGGGATCCTACCCGCATACGCATAATGTGGGCTTTGGACCAGGCTGAGCTATGCGTTTGCGATGTCTGTGCAACCCTTGGGATGACAAAATCCGCCGTATCCCATCAGCTTGCCATACTCCGCCGGGCAAAACTAGTTAAATTCCGCAGGGACGGTAAAAACGTATATTACAGCCTGGATGACCAGCATGTTAACGATATAATAGAGATAGCTGCAATACATTTAAAACACAATTAATTTATGAAAAGACACTTTCCCCAACTGTTACAAAAAATCAACTGTAAATTTGTATAGCACGTACATATCACTGTATTTTGTATAATTTGTCTAAGCCCTTACGTTTAAGTTTAAAAGTATTAAAAAACCTATTTTGAAGGGCTAAATTATATTGCTTTTATTATCGGAATTAAAATTTAAAAAGCCTCTTGACAATTGAATGTGCATTCAACTATAATATAGCCATACAGTTGAACAGCTGTTCAATTGATATGTTTTAAAGGAGATCTTATTATGAAAAAAACTTTTATGCTTGAAGGCTTGGATTGCGCAAATTGCGCTGCAAAAATTGAAAGAAGCATAAAATCGCTCCCTGGTATTTCAGATGCTTCAGTAACTTTTTTAACAAAAAAATTGTGGATTGAAACGGATGAAAGCAATATGGAGAAGACTCTTTCAACTGTGTTTAAAATAATAAATAAATTTGAAAGAGATATAATAATAAAAGAGGTATAGCTATGAAGCCTGATAAAACCCAAAAAAAAAATTTAAGAATAGCCATAGGGATTCTTCTTTTTATAACCGGATTGTTTTTACGTGCAAACGAGGCTCTTTCTTTTGCCCTTTTTTTATCTGCTTTTCTAATATCCGGCAGCGATGTTATATTAAAAGCGTTTAGAGGGCTTTCCCACGGCTTTGTTTTAGACGAAAACTTCCTTATGGCAATAGCGGCGATAGGCGCGTTTATAATAAAGGAATATCCGGAAGGCGTTGCCGTTATGCTTTTTTATCAGACAGGCGAGCTTTTCCAAAGCTATGCGGTTGATAAATCCCGCAAGTCCATATCAAGCCTTATGGATATACGCCCGGATTACGCCAACGTCTGGCGTGGAGAAGAGCTTTTAAGGGTTGCCCCGGCTAGTGTTAAACCAGGAGATTTAATAGTTGTGCGCTCAGGTGAAAAAGTACCCTTAGACTCTGTTATAACTGATGGAAATTCTTCTCTTGACACCTCGGCGCTAACAGGGGAATCCCTTCCGCGCGGTGTTGCCCCCGGAGATTTAATACTTAGCGGCTGCATAAACCTCACAGGGCTTATAACCGCAAGGGTGTCCAAGGAATATGGCGAATCAACCGTAAGCAAAATTTTAGACCTTGTTGAAAACGCAAGCAGCAAAAAATCCGAATCGGAGAATTTCATAACAAAATTTGCACGGTATTACACTCCTGCTGTGGTTGGCACAGCTGTTTTGCTGGCTATAATCCCACCTTTGCTCATAAAAGGCGCTGTTTTCACTGATTGGATATACCGCGCGCTTTTGTTTTTGGTTGTTTCTTGTCCCTGTGCCCTGGTTATATCCGTGCCATTAAGCTTTTTCGGCGGTATAGGCGGCGCCTCAAAATGCGGAATACTCGTTAAAGGAGGAAACTATCTGGAAGCCCTTTCAAAAGTTAAAACTGTCGTTTTTGATAAGACAGGCACTCTTACAAAAGGCTTCTTCAGCGTTTCAAATGTATCCCCTTTAGGCATAACAAAGGAAGCGTTGCTTAAAACGGCAGCTTACGCCGAAAGCTATTCAAACCATCCCATATCGCTTTCGCTTTTAAGGGCATACGGAAAACCCATAGACAGTTCACGTGTGTCCGAAGCTCAAGAAATATCGGGACATGGCATTAAAGCTGTCGTAGACGGCAAACAAATTCTCGCCGGAAACTCAAAGCTTATGAAGCTTAATAACATAAATTCACCCCAATCCATTCCCGATTCCGGCACAATAGTGCATGTAGCCGAAAGCAGAAAATATTTAGGCTATATCACATTTGATGACGAGCTCAAAGCAGACTCCCAAAAAACAATAAAAAAGCTTAAAGAAATGGGAATGGAAAAAATTGTTATGCTCACCGGCGATTCAAAGCTTATAGGCGAAAAAGTTGCACGCCAGCTTGGAATAGATAATGTTTATTCAGAGCTTCTTCCTTCCGAAAAGGTTGATAAAATAGAAGAGCTCTTAAATAAAAGTCCGAAAAGCGGCAATCTTATTTTTGTCGGCGACGGCATAAACGACGCTCCTGTGCTTGCAAGGGCTGATATAGGCATGGCTATGGGCGCTCTTGGCTCGGACGCCGCCATAGAAGCCGCGGACATTGTTATAATGACGGATGAACCCTCTAAGGTTGTTACAGCCATAAACATAGCAAAACGAACCCTCTTAATAGCAAAGCAAAACATAGTTTTTGCTTTGGGCGTTAAACTTATAGTACTTATTATGGGTGCTTTAGGCTATGCAACCATGTGGGAAGCGGTTTTCGCAGATGTTGGGGTATCCGTTATCGCCATATTAAACGCCATGCGCGCTTTAAACACAAAGAAATATTAAAAATATCCAATAATTGCTTAAAACGAAACAAAATGATTTTTTAGCCGTATATATAATTGAGTCCGTAAATAAAAATATTTCTCTATACTCTCTTCTAATAACTAAAGGGTATGATGTCTCTTATAGGCATTATACCCTTTAGCGTTTTATAGAGTTGTTGACATTGAGGCTTTATATTTGTTACAATTTGTATAATAACTAACTGGGAAAACAAAATCGTCAAAAATCCGGCATTATAAGGGGTGTTTAAAATGCTTTTTAAAGACGTTTCAATGCTTGACGAAAACATGCAGCTTTGTGGGCATATGTATGTAGGAACCGAAAAGGATACGGTAACTTATGTAGGGAACTCCATGCCGGAAAACCCCGAGGTTTTCGGCGAAGTTTATTCAAAACCAAACAGGCTTCTTTTGCCCGGCTTTTTTAATGCACATAGCCATCTGCCAATGACGCTTATGCGCGGCTACGGCGAAAACCTAAGCCTTATGGACTGGCTTACCGGGCGCATCTTTCCTTTTGAGGCCAAGCTTTTGCCCGAAGACATATATCTCTCCTGCCTGCTTAATATTGCAGAAATGCTTCGCTTTGGCATAGTTTCCTCAACTGATATGTATTTCTCGGGCGACGCTATGGGCAGGGCTTTTGCCGAAAGCGGTGTAAAGGCAAATTTCTCGGTTTCATGCGTATGCTCTGACAATTCTAGCTATTTTGACCTGCCGGTTTATAAAGAAGCTTTAAAAATCCAGAAGGATTTTAACGGGTATGACAACGGCAGGATAAAAACAGAATTTTCACTTCATGCAGAATATACGTCCACAGAGCGCGTTACAAGAGAAATAGCAAAAGCTGCGGCAGAAAACGGCTCTTCAATCCATGTGCATGTAGCCGAAACCCAAAACGAGGTGCTTGAGTGCAAAGCGCGCCATAACGGCAAAAGCCCCGTACGTTATTTTGCGGATTGCGGAGTTTTAGATATACATGCAACCGCAGCCCACTGCATACACATAACAGACGAAGACATAGCAATATTAAAAGAAAAAAATGTTAATGTCGCCACCTGCCCAAAAAGCAATCTTAAGCTTTCAAGCGGCATATGCCCTGCTTCAAAACTTATTGCCGCGGGAGTTAACACTGCCATAGGCACAGACAGCGTCGCAAGCAATAATAATTTAAACATGCTTGAAGAAATTAAATTTTTTACCCTGCTTCAAAAAGTTTTAACCAAAAACCCGTCGGATATAACTCCTTCCGAAGCAATTTATGCGGCAACAAGAGCCGGAGCAATAGCCCAAGGAAGAAAAAATGATTCGGGGCTGATTAAAACAGGCTATAAAGCGGATATAACCGTTTTTGACACAGATAAAATCTATATGAAACCCGTCCACAATATTTTAAACAATCTGATATATTCCGCATGCGGCACAGACGTATGCATGACGATGGTTAACGGACGCGTGCTTTATAACGAAGGCGAATATAGAACGCTTGATATAGAAAAGCTTGAATATATGTCTGAAAAATCCCGGTTAAGGATATTATCCCAGCTAAGCGCTAAATAAAATTTATTTTTTTAAACATAATATACAATATAAAAAAAACGGTATGGCTAAGCCATACCGCGAACATCTTATTTAGATTTTATATACTCCATATATTTGTTTAAATAAACCTTATGGGCCACCGTTGCAACAGCCATCCGGGTTATTTTCGTCTCCTCGGTCTCTTTTGTGGCCGTGCTTTTCATAGGTCCGCTTTCTTCAAAAATTGTTTTTAATATATTTTCAAGCTCCGTGCAAAAATAATTATATGATATATCCAAAGGATATGTGGCTTTTTGAACTTCCAAAAGCCGGCGTATATCAGAGATGGAGAGAGATTGCTTAACGGTAAATATAAATATCAGATAAGCCATATGCTCTCTTGAATATTTTTTCTTAACGGGTCTTGAAATAACACCGTATTTTATATAATTGCTTATCATTGAAGGGGTTGCAAAAGCCTCGCCCTTTTCGCCAAATAATGGCGTCAAAATATCATCCAGATATATTATGATTTGTTCCATATAAAGACCCATACCGGGCAACTCTTCATATCTGGGCAGATAAAAAGTTGACATTTGCTTTGCAAATTCAGATGCTATAAAGCTGTCCATAATATTCTCCTTTTCCTTGGTTAATATGGATAAAATTATTTTACCACAAACAAAATTATTTTACAAGGTTATTAATACATATTGACATAGTATTTAAAACTATATATAATAGTATTTAACATCTTTTTGGAGGGTATGAAATATGAAGTTTAATATAGTTGTGGATAGCAGTTGCGATTTGAGAAAACTTGAAACTTCCTCGGAAGATATTGGTTTTTCCCATGTTCCCTTAAGCATTATTGTTGGGAATGATATTTTTGTTGATGATGAAAACCTCGATACAAGTGATATGATTGATAAAATATACTCTTATAAAGGCAAGACCGGAACAGCATGTCCTTCTCCCGAAGCCTGGTATAATAAATTTATGATGGCAGATGAAATTATAGCCATAACCATAACCGGCTCGCTTTCCGGAAGCTATAACAGCGCCTGTTTGGCAAAAACAATGGTGCTTGAAAAGCATCCTGATAAAAAGATACATGTCATTGATTCCTTGTCTACAGGACCTGAAATGTCGCTTATAGCAAAAAAAGCCGCCGAGCTTGCCGCAAGCGGCAAAGATTTTTACGGCGTATGTTCCGAATTGGAAGAATACAGAAAATCAACTCATCTTCTTTTTGTGCTTAAAAGCCTTGAAAACCTCGCAAAAAACGGGCGTGTAAGCAAAGCTGTGGCCAAAGTGGCCGGTATTCTCAACATACAGGTGGTTGGCATAGCAAGCAGCGAAGGAACTCTTAAGCTGCTTAGTCAATGCAGGGGAGCAAGCAAAACTTATGCAAAAATTATAGAAGAAATAAAACAACGCGGATATAAGGGTGGAAAAATAATATTGACACACTGCTTAAACGAAAAAGCCGCGGAAGCCCTTAAAACCCTGTTTATAGAAGCCCTCGGCGCAAGCAATATAGACGTAATGCCTTCAAGTGGTCTTTGCTGCTATTATGCCGAAAAAGGCGGGCTTCTTATAGGATTTGAAGCTTAAAAAGAATTCTCACTAAGCCAATAACTTTTTTCTTATAAAATAAAAAAAACCCTTAACGGGTTTTTTTATTTTATATTAATTATTTTTTATGCCTTAAACGAGCTTTTAAGAGAAACTATCCTGTTGAAAACAAGAGCGTCTTCCTTTGAATCTTTTGTATCCACAACAAAATATCCGTTTCTCATAAACTGGAACCTTTCCCCAGGTTTTGAACCTGCAACCGAAGGCTCTATAAAACAGTTTTCAAGCACTGTAACCGACTTCGGGTTTTTAATCATTTCTCCGTTTGGATCGGGGTTGTCAAGCATAAGCGAATCGTAAAGCCGAACCGTAGCTTTTATGCTTTCACTTACACAAACCCAGTGCAGCGTGCCTTTAACCTTCCTGCCTTCAAAGCCTGACCCGCTTTTGGTTTCGGGGTCATAGGTGCAATGTATTTCTTTTATGCTTTCGTCCTCATTTTTTATAACTCCTATGCATTTAACAAAATACGCACCTTTAAGCCGGACTTCGTTTCCCGGATAAAGCCTGAAAAACTTTTTAGCCGGTTCTTCCATAAAATCCTCGGCTTCTATATAAAGCTCCCTTGAAAAAGGAACCTGCCTTGTTCCAAGCTCGGGGTTCTCGGCGTTGTTTTCAATGTCTAAAAATTCAACCTGACCCTTGGGGTAGTTTGTTATAACAAGCTTAACAGGATTTAAAACAGCCATAACAACCTTTGATTTTTCTTTTAAATCGTCTCTTATACAATGGTCTAAAAGAGCGGAATCAACAACGCTGTTTGCTTTTGAAACGCCTATTTCTTCGCAGAAATTCCTTATCGCCGAAGGGGTTATGCCCCTGCGCCTTAAACCGCATATGGTTGGCATTCTAGGGTCGTCCCAACCGTCAACCTCACCGCTTTCAACAAGCGCGCGCAGAAGCCTTTTACTCATAACCGTATTCGTAAGCTCAAGACGCGCAAACTCTATCTGGCGCGGAATAATATCAAAGCCGCCGACATTTTCTATAACCCAATCGTAAAGCGGTCTATGATCCTCAAATTCAAGAGTACATATGGAATGTGTTATGCCTTCTATGGCATCCTCAAGAGGATGCGCATAATCATACATCGGGTATATACACCATTTATCACCCGTTCTATGATGCTCCGAATGGGATATCCTGTATATAACAGGGTCCCTCATGTTTATGTTCGGACTGGCCATGTCTATTTTCGCACGCAGGGTTTTCTCTCCATCTGCAAATTCTCCAGCTCTCATTCTCTCAAAAAGCTCAAGATTTTCCTCTATGCTCCTGTTCCTATATGGGCTTTCTTTACCCGGAGTGTTTAAGGTCCCTCTATATTGCCTCATTTCTTCTGACGTAAGCTCGCAAACAAAGGCCTTGCCCTTCTTTATAAGGATTACGGCAAACTCATAAAACTCATTAAAATATTCAGAAGCAAAATAAAGTCTGTCTTCCCAATCAAATCCGAGCCATTTAACGTCTTCTTCTATGGAATTCACATATTCCACATCTTCTTTTGTTGGGTTTGTGTCATCAAACCTTAAATTGCATTTCCCGCCATAAAGCTTCGCAAGACCAAAGTTTAAGCATATAGACTTGGCATGCCCTATGTGCAGATATCCGTTAGGCTCAGGTGGAAAACGGGTGTTAAGCCTATTAAGCTCACCTTTTAAGTCTTCCTGAATATAGCTATGTATGAAGTTACCCGTTGCACCCAAGCTGTTTTCGGGAACAGGCGTGTTATTTTCCATAATAATGCCTCCTACAAAAAATAAATCCTCTATTCGTCTAATATACTATATTTGCCCTAAAACGTCAATTGTATACATTACAGCATATTGTTTTTATTTTTGTTATTTATTTCCATCAACTCGGCTTTTTAATTTTTTTTATAATTTATTATAAAAGCATAAAAACACCGCTTCATTATGAAGTGGTGTTTTTATGCTTTTATTTGTTTTTTTTTTATTTTTAATTTTCCGGATGGAGAACATTCATTTCTGTTTCGTCATCATATTTCCTTACAAGGTTAATGTTATCAAGAACGCCGATAACAACTTCAACAGTTATAAGGCATTCGTTTCCTTCTATAAGATGTCCGCCCATACAGATTCCGTTTGAATTGGCAACCGTAAAATGAACATGCATGTTTATTTTGCCATCTTCACCGTGAGAAACAGTTCCCTGTGCGCTTAAAAGCTCTGTTACGCCTGGCATAACAATTGGAGCGCTATATCCATATCCGAATTTTGAGCCTGGAATCGGAACCGGATCAAAAAAACGTGTTGCCTGAAGGCTTCCCATTGCGCTTAATATAACAGCATTTTTAACGTCATATTTCTCGCAAACCTTTTCGATACCTTTCATAAGGTCTTCTCCAGGGCCAAGCCTGAAAGCTATAACCTTGCTGATATTTCCCATAGCTGATGTTATCATAATTAAAACCTCCCTTGTATTTTTATTAGAACTTCAAGTTTTATTTTACACTATAAACATAAAAAAGAAAAGCCTATTCTTGTTAATTTTGGTAATTAAAATTAGACACGCCGGTTTAAAATATTTTTATATAAAACATTTAATATATCGTTCATATACAAAATAAGCTTTTTTAAATATGCCCGCAATTAAAATAAGAACATCTCCAGTTTGATTTTCTTTATAACCCTTTTAATATTTTAACACGTTTTTTTATATTGAAATGAAGCTTATATGATGTATACTTATATTAAAAATCGAAGAAGGAAATTTTGCCATGTTGAAAATAAGCGATATAAAAGTTGATATAACTAAAGACGAAGATATAAAAAGCCACATAGCAAAAAAGCTTAGGATACCCGAAAGCGATATCCTTAAAATTGAAATCGTACGCAAATCCACAGACGCCCGGAAAAGAAGCGATATACACTTCGTATATACGGTTAACGCCGAATTTAGGGATGAAAAACGTATCCTTTCTTTCAAAAACCCATGCGTATCCCCGGCAGAAGAATACGTTTATTCCATGCCGGAAGGAACAGCCGTTTTCAATAATCCTCCGCTTATTGTGGGCTTTGGACCTGCGGGCATGTTTGCCTCTTTATTGCTTTCAAGGCTTGGAGCAAATCCTGTTGTTATAGAACAAGGCGAAGAAATTGATGCCCGGACAAAAAGCGTATATTCCTTCTGGAGCGGTGGAAAACCAAACCCTCTTTCAAACGTGCAGTTCGGTGAAGGCGGAGCTGGCACATTTTCAGACGGCAAGCTTACCACACGTATAAAAGACAACCGCGCAGTTCAGGTTTTAAAATGGCTTAGGGACATAGGCGGTGCGCCGGAAGAAATAACTTACCTGGCAAAGCCCCACATAGGAACGGACAAGCTTAAAGGCGTTGTTAAAAACATAAGGCAAGATATTATATCAAATGGCGGTAAAATACTTTTTAATACAAGGCTTATTAATTTAGACATCAAAAACGGAGCCGTCTGCGGAGCTTATACCTCGGCAGGCTATATAAAAACCGAAAATATAATACTTGCCATAGGCCACAGCGCAAGAAATACTTTTAATTCTCTTTTTGAATCGGGAGTTGAAATGGAGCAAAAGCCCTTTGCCGTAGGGGTACGTATAGAGCATCTGCAAAAGGACATAAACAAAGTCCAATACAAAACATCTGAGGAAGAAATCGCTTTAGGCGCGGCCGATTATAAGCTGACATATAAAACTTCGGAGGGCAGAGGAGTATACACCTTCTGCATGTGCCCCGGCGGAAGCGTTGTTGCCGCTTCGTCCGAAGAAGGCGGAGTGGTTACAAACGGTATGAGCTTTCATTCAAGAAGCGGCGAAAACGCAAATTCCGCCCTTTTAGTTCAGATATATCCAGAGGATTTTGAGGATAGTCATCCCCTTTCCGGAATGCTTTTCCAGCGCGACCTGGAGCAAAAAGCCTTTGCCGCAGGCGGAAAAACATATGCCGCTCCGGCGCAAACCGTTGGAAGCTTCTTAAAAGGCAAAAAAAACGAACCGGAGGATGTTTTGCCAAGCTACGCTCCTTGTGTGCGATACACTAATTTAGATGAGTTTCTCCCGCCTTTCATATGCCGTGCGCTTAAAGAAACAATCCCTGAAATGGGTAGGCATCTTAGAGGCTTTGATTCGGATTCCGCAATATTAACAGCCATAGAATCCAGAAGCTCATGCTCTGTGCGCATATTAAGAGATAACTTCGGCTTAAGCAATATAAAAGGGCTTTATCCGGCAGGCGAAGGCGCCGGCTATGCAGGCGGAATAATTTCTTCAGCAGTTGACGGGATTTTTCAAGCGGAAAACGTATGGAAAAATAATGCTTAAAAGACCTTTCCCTTCTTGTATTCTTTTGATATTTAAGCCTCACTTATATTGACCTATCACATGACGGCTGTTATAATTAAATATAAAAGGTGGCAACAAGCAGACGTAAAGTAAAAGCTCAAAAGTCTGCTTTTTTGTATTATATGAAAGGGGATAATTTTTTGGAGAAAAAAACACCGCTATACGAAACACATGTAAAGTATAAGGGGAAAATAGTGCCCTTCGGAGGCTACCTTCTTCCGGTTCAGTATGAAAGCGGCGTCATTGCGGAACACATGGCTGTCAGGAAAGCTGCCGGCCTTTTTGACGTCTCTCATATGGGCGAAATACTCCTTAAGGGAAAGGACGCTTTTTCTAACCTTCAGCGCCTTATGTCGAACGATTTTTCAAACATGGAAAAATATCAGGCAAGGTATAGCCCTATGCTTAATTTCGAGGGTGGCTTTGTGGACGACCTTATAGTGTATAAGGAAGACGACGAAACATATTTTATTGTTGTAAACGCTTCAAACAAGGATAAGGATTTTGAATGGATATCCTCAAACATAAAAGGCGAGGTTACCGCGGAGGATATCTCCTCAGGCATAGCCCAGCTTGCGCTTCAGGGCCCTAAGTCATATGAAATATTAAAAAAAATAACAGATGAAAAATATATACCCGAGAAATATTATCATGCCATTTTTAACGCATATATTTCAGACATGAAATGTATCATATCAAGAACAGGTTACACAGGAGAAGACGGCTTCGAAATATATCTTGACGCTGCTTTTGGCGAAACTCTCTGGGAAATGCTTATGGAAGCAGGCAAGGAATACGGCCTTATCCCATGCGGTCTTGGAGCAAGAGATACTTTAAGGCTTGAAGCAGCTATGCCTCTTTACGGTCATGAAATGGACGATAGTATAACGCCCTTTGAAACAGGACTTGGCTTTGCCGTTAAAATGAATAAACCTGATTTCATAGGCAAAGAGGCTCTCCTTAAAAAAGGTGAGCCAACAATCACCCGCGTGGGCTTAGACGTTACAGGCAGAGGAATAGTTAGGGAGCATACGGATATTTATCTGGGCGACAAAAAAATCGGTCATTCCACTTCGGGAACACATTGCCCATATCTGGGGCGCCCAGTTGCCATGGCCCTTATAGATAAGAAATACGCAGACTTAGGCACAGAGCTTGAAGCAGAGGTTAGAGGCAGAAAAATAGCCTGCCAGGTTACCGCGCTTCCTTTTTATAAAAAACATTAATTTTAGGAGGAATTTATTATGAATAACCCTGCAGAATTAAAGTATACAAAAACACATGAATGGCTTCGCATGACAGGTGAGGCTAAGGCGCAAATAGGTCTTACGGACCATGCACAGCACAGCCTTGGAGACCTTGTTTTCGTTAACCTCCCGGAAAAAGGCGACACGACAACCGCAGGCGAAGAATTTTCAGACGTTGAATCGGTCAAAGCGGTTTCCGGCGTTTTTTCTCCCGTATCAGGAAATATAACCGCTGTTAATTCGGAGCTTTTAGACAGCCCTGAAAAAATAAACGAAGCACCTTATGGTGCATGGTTTGTAGAGGTTTCAGATATAACAGGTTATTCCGAGCTTTTAACAGCTGATGAATATGAAGCGTTTGTTAAAGCCGAGGAGGAAAAAAGCGATTTTTAACGGAGGGAAAATAAAATGGGCGAATATATACCAATGTCCCAAAAAGAAAGACTGGAAATGCTGGATTTTTTAGGTATAAGCTCCGAGGAGGAACTTTTTAAGGATATCCCCCAAAGTATAATTTTAAATAAACCCTTAAATCTTCCAAAAGGGATTTCAGAGCTTGAGCTTTTAAATAAAATGACAGAAATGTCGGAGAAAAACCACGTTTTTAAAACAATTTTGCGCGGAGCGGGCGCATATGACCATTATATACCCGCAGTTGTTGACGCTATTGCAAACAAAGAAGAATTTGTAACGGCTTATACGCCATATCAGGCCGAAATAAGCCAAGGGGTACTGCAATCAATATATGAATTCCAATCTATGATATGCTCTTTAACCGGGCTTGACTCTTCAAACGCCTCTGTTTACGACGGCGCAACAGCCGCAGCCGAGGCAGTTAATATGTGCGTTGACAAAAAGCGCACAAAGGCTTTGGTTTCGGCAGCAATAAAGCCTGATATCCTTGAGGTTATAAAAACATACTGCTTCGGCAGCGGAACGGAAGTTGTGGTTGTTCCCGAAAAAGACGGTGAAACAGACGTATCCGTCCTTAAAAAGCTTTCCGGGGAAGCTGCCTCATTCTATTATGAACAACCGAATTTATTCGGAATTATAGAGGATTCCGAGGCAATTAAAGCTTCCTTGGATGAGAAGACCCATCTCATTATGGGCGTTAACCCCATATCCCTAGGTGTTTTGAAAACCCCTGCCGAGATAGACGCCGATATAGCCGTCGGCGAAGGTCAGCCCTTAGGCATGCATTTAGGCTTCGGAGGTCCATATCTCGGATTTATGACATGCAAGGCTTCTCTCTTAAGAAAGCTTCCGGGAAGAATAGTCGGTGAAACAACTGATAAAAACGGAAACCGTGGCTTTGTGCTTACCCTTCAGGCAAGGGAACAGCATATAAGGCGTGAAAAAGCTTCGAGCAATATCTGTTCAAACCAGGCAAATTGTGCACTCCGCGCCACAATATATATGTCCGCAATGGGCAAAAAAGGTATACGTGAGGCTGCCATTCAGTCTATGTCCAAGGCTCATTATATGGCTGATGCTTTTGCAGCCGCAGGGCTTACTCTTAAATATAACAAACCGTTTTTCAATGAATTTGTTACCAAGGCAAACGGCAAAACAGACATAATACTCAAAAAGCTTGAGGAAAATGATATATTGGGTGGGCTTCCGCTTCAAAACGGAGACATATTATGGTGCGCAACCGAAAAAGTCAGCCGGGAAAAAATAGATATGACCGCAAAGCTTATAAAGGAGGTATTGTGATGAAGCTTATATTTGAAAAAAGCAAGGAGTCTCATTTCCAGGCAATACTTCCGCCATGTGATGTGGATATAGTTATGCCGGACGAAAAAAACCTGAGGAAGAAAGAACTCAGGTTACCTGAAATTTCCGAAAATGACTTAAGCAGACATTACACAGAGCTTATGAAAAGAACCTTTGGCGTTAACGACGGTTTTTATCCTCTCGGTTCCTGCACAATGAAATATAATCCTAAAATAAATGAGAAAACCGCTTCCTTGAAAGGCTTTACCGGTATCCATCCTCTTCAAAGCGAAAATACCGTTTTGGGCGCTCTTGAGCTTATCCATACGTCCGAAAAATATCTTTGTGAGATAACCGGAATGGACAATATAACATTTCAGCCGGCCGCAGGCTCACATGGAGAGTTCACAGGCCTTCTCTTAATAAAAGCATACCATGTTTCAAGAGGCGACACTGCAAGGACAAAAATAATTATCCCTGATTCCGCACACGGAACAAACCCGGCAAGCGCAACAATGGCAGGCTTTGAGGTTATTTCAATAGAATCAGACGCAAACGGTCTTGTTGATATCAAAAAGCTTAAAGCCGCCGTAGGAAACGACACGGCCGGTCTTATGCTTACAAACCCAAACACTCTCGGCCTGTTTGATAAAAACATACTTGAAATAACAAAAATAGTTCATAACGCCGGAGGCTTAAACTATTACGACGGGGCAAACCTAAACGCTATTTTAGGCATTGTGCGCCCCGGAGACATGGGCTTTGACGTTGTTCATCTTAACCTGCACAAAAGCTTTTCAACACCTCATGGCGGCGGCGGACCCGGTAGCGGACCTGTCGGCTGCAAAAAACTGCTTTCAAAGTTTCTTCCCAAACCTTGCGTTGTATATGAAAACGAGCCAAAATTTGAGTCTTCTCCTGAATCGATAGGCAAGGTTAAATCATTTTACGGCAATTTCCTTGTTGTGGTTAAAGCTCTTTCATATATACTCTCACTTGGAGCAGAGGGAATTCCAAACGCAGCTAAGGGCGCTGTTTTAAACGCAAATTATATGATGAAGCGTCTTTCTGAGTATTATGACGTCGCTTATAATGTAACCTGCATGCATGAGTTTGTGCTCAGTTTAAACCGTCTTAAATCGGAAACAGGAGTTAGCGCCCTTGATATAGCAAAAGGTCTTCAGGATATGGGAATCCATCCGCCGACAATGTATTTCCCGCTTATAGTTCATGAAGCCCTCATGATAGAGCCTACTGAAACGGAATCCAAAGAAACCTTGGATTTTGCCTGTGATGCGCTCATAAAGCTTTATAACGCGGCTAAGGAAAACCCAGAGGAACTCCTCAAGGCTCCTATTACCACTCCTGTCGGAAGGCTTGACGAGGTTGGCGCTGCAAGAAATCCAAGAATAAACTATTACTTCCAAAATAAATAAATACAAAGCAAAGAACGCTTCCATATGGAAGCGTTCTTTGTTTTATAAACATAAATTCAGGCATATCATGACCACCGGCTTAGCCGGTGGTTTGCACTGACCCTATAAGGGGCTGAGCAGGCACATTAAAAAGTACATCTCTCATATATCTCCTTGCCTCCTCGCCTTTAAAACAGCAAAATCATTTATTAGCTTACTGATTACTGAAGCTTTTCTTTGCTAGCATAAAGGGCAAATACCTTAAAATCATTCCTTCCACCTAAAGAACAGGTGGTTTTATCAAGCTAAAGCGCACAAAAAAAGCAGGGTAAAAATACCCTGCTTTTAATTTTTTTACTATTTGTAGATATGTGTCCCCATTTTTTCTTCGAAGTATTTGGCAACAACACAGTGGTCTTCATCTGCATGACCTTGCTCTCCGAGATCCTTCATGATTTTATATGTCATCATTGAGAACGGGATATCTACTCCAAGATCCTTTGCAACTTCTTCTGCGTTGCCAAGGTCTTTAATATGGGTTGCAAGCCTGCCGGTAGCTTTGTAATTGTTCGCAACAAGCATAGGCCCCTTGCTTTCAAGTACATAGCTGGTGGCAGCTCCGCCAATCATAACTTTATACATTTCTTCGGTATCAATGCCTGCTTTTGCGGCAAATGCCATAGATTCGCCTAAAGCTGCAATATTGATTCCAACTATCATATTATTTACAAGCTTTGCAACATCGCCACAACCGGAGGGTCCCATAAATCTAACGTTTCTACCGGCAGCATCGAGAATCGGTTTAACTTTGTCAAATATTTCTTTGTCTCCGCCAACCATTATAGAAAGCGTTCCTGCTTCAGCACCGGATTGTCCGCCACTAACAGGAGAATCCAAGAGATGAACGCCTTTTGCTTTAAGCTTTTCATAAGCCGGCTTAATGAAGGAAGGAGCCGATGAGCTCATATCAGCAACTATTGTGCCGGGTTTTGCAAGCTTTTCTGCTATTTCAAGGTTTTCTATAACTATTTTGTTTGTAGGCAGTGAAAAGAAAACTACATCGCATTCATTATAAACCTGTTCAACGTTCTTTGCTGCTTTGCCGCCAACGCCAACGAATTTTTGTTTAACTTCTTCGAAAACGTCAAGCCCTAAAACATCAAAGCCGCCTTTAACCATGTTTTTAGCCATATTAAAGCCCATGATTCCTAGGCCGATAAATCCTACTTTCATTTTTATAAGACCTCCTAAATATTCTTATGCATTCACAAAGCGTCTTAGCTTTAAAAAATTATCATCCTGTGTATCCTGCAAGCCTAGGCAAGAAGAGAGCAATCTCCGGAATGTATGTGAGGAGAAGAAGAGCAATAACACCGCATATAACGAACGGTACTATCTTCCTGCAAATGTCCGCGACAGTGATATCCGCTATGCTGCATGCAACATAGAGGTCGATTCCAACAGGTGGTGTAATAAGACCGATAGCTATATTAACTGTTAAGAACAAACCAAAGTGGATAAGGTCAATATTAAATGCTCTTGCAACAGGAATCATAATAGGCACTATAACGTATATTGCAGAGTTTCCATCGAGGAAGCAGCCGGCAATAAGGAAGATAATGTCGATTATTAAAAGTATGAGGAACTTGTTATCGCCTGCAAGGGCAATAAGTCCGTTTGAAGCAGAAGTTGCAATGTTGTCCGCATTTAAAAGCCAGCCGAAAATTGCTGCGCCTGCGATAATAAACATAACTGTTGCGGAGCTAACTCCGGCATCAACAAATATGCTCCAGAACTCTTTGATTTTAACTTCTCTATAAATAAATATACCAACAATAAGACCATAGATAACAGCAACGCCTGCTGCTTCCGTCGGTGTGAAGATACCGCCGTAGATACCGCCAAGGATGATAACAGGTGTCATAATTCCCCAGAAAGCATCTTTAAAAGCAAGCCATCTTTCTTTTCCGCTAGCCTTAGGCATACGGATTATGTTCTTATTCTTTCTTTCAGACCAAACAGCAGCAACTACGTATGCTATACCAACACAGATGCCAGGAAGGAATCCTGCAAGGAAAAGCATACCAACTGAAACTTCTGCTATTGAAGCGTAAACAACAAATGCGATGCTTGGAGGTATAATAATACCAATAGCTCCTGCGGAAGCCATAAGAGCTGCAGCAACTGCTTTGTCATATCCGGCTTCGTCCATTGCAGGTATGAGGATACCGCCAAGAGCTGCAACAGTTGCAGGACCTGAGCCTGATATAGCTGCAAAGAAGCATGATGTAACAACAACAACGCTTATAAGACCGCTCTTTGTATGGCCAACGCAAGCCATAGCAAATTTTATAAGCCTTTTTGAAATACCTGCATATTCCATAATTGTTCCTGCAAGAATGAAGAACGGAATAGCAAGGAGAACGTATTTTGATACGGCCGTATACATTATGGACGGGTACATATCAAGAGAAAAGCCTGCAATCTTTAACCCTATTATTGCCGATAAAGAAAGAGATACGGCGATTGGCACGTTTGCAAATATGAAAAGGAAGAAAATAATTAAAAGCAATACTCCTGTGTTCATTATTTTGCCACCTCCGCAGTCTTTGTCTTGTCTTCATTCCAGTATTTAATAATTTCCAAAATACCTGCCTGAAGTATTCTTATGCAAATAAATACTCCACCAACAGGAATTGCAAGCCCTTGAGTTGTTGACGGGATATTAAGAGCGGGTGTTCTTGCTCCAAGTTTAATAAGGCCTTGGCACATTGTAATACCATATTTAATCATAACAGCAATTGCTATAAAGCTACAAGTTGTCCAAAAGAGCGCCATTATTGCGCGAGCCTTACCCGGAACATGATCCGAAACAAAGCTCATTCCAAGGTGTGCATATCTTTTGAAGCCAACTGCAATACCAAGCATTGTCATCCAAACGAAAACTATCATTGTAAGCTCTTCTGTGAATGAAAAAGAGTTTGCAAGAAGATAGCGGCTGAAAACGTTTATAAAGTTCATTATAGACATGAAAAACATACCTATAACGAGAACAGCTTCTTCAAATTTGTCGAGAATTTTAACTAAAGTTCTCACTCGTTCTTACCTCCTGAAATACTTTTATAATTGAAAAATACCTAAATTTCACGTTCCATTATAAAAAATATATAATTTATGCCGTAATGCGATTTCTTTATAACTAATTAATACAAAAATATTTATTAAAACAGGGAGGGAAAAGAAATCCCCTCCCTGACAGCCTTTATGTAACTATACCTACACAAAAACTATGTTTCTGGAATTATTCAAATGTATATCCGAAAGCTGCAAATACATCGTCGCCGATCTTTTCTCTGTACATATCATAGATAGGAGCTGCTGCTTCCTGGAATGCAGCTGCCTGCTCTGTTGTAAGATCATTAACTTCCGTTCCGCCCTTCTTGAAGTTCTCAAGAGTAGTGGTGTCGTTTGTACGGTTAAGATCACAGTTATACCATGCAGCTTCTTCTCCTGCCTTAAGGAATGCTTCTTTATCAGCATCACTTAATGAATCCCAAACCTTCTGGCTAACTGTAAGCATATATGGGTCATATGAATAGTTCCACATTGTCATATATTTCTGAACTTCATTGATCTGTCCTGAACGGATTGTATCAATTGGGTTTTCCTGTCCATCGATTGTTCCCTGCTGTAAAGCTGTGAAAACTTCACCAAAGTTCATTGTTACAGGGTCTGAACCAAATAATTTGAAAAGGTCAACATACATTGTGATTGGAGGAACACGGATCTTAAGTCTTTCCATGTCAGCTGGTTCATAAACAGGTCTTACATTGTTTGTTAACTGACGGAATCCGTTTTCAGCCATACCAATAACTTTAGCGCCTTTAGCAGCTATAAGTTCTTCATATTTTGCACCGCCGGCTCCACCGTTACGAAGAACGGAGTCAACTTCGTCAAGTCCGCCTGTGTAAATCCAAGGCATCATGGAGATTGTAAGTTTAGGCTCGAAACCTGTCATATTGATAACAGAATGGCCATCAACGTCTACAACGCCTGTGAAGATCATTTCAACGCCCTTTTGAAGGTCGCCGCCAGCGAGCTGCTCATTAGCGTAAACTTCAATTTTATATCTTCCTTCAGTGTACTCTAATACTTTGTCTGATAAAACAACTGCAGATTTGTAGATGTTGGAAGTTTCAGCAGGAGTAACATTCATCTTTAAAACAGTCGGTTCAACCGCTGCCTTTTCCTCTGTCTTTTCCTCTGTCTTTTCCTCTGTTTTTTCCTCTGTTTTTTCTGTAGTGTTCGATGGAGTTGTTGTCTCCTTGTTTCCGCACGCTGCAACAGAAAGAACCATTGCTGCACAAAGTGCTAATGCCAATAACTTTTTCATTTTTTCCCTCCTCATTTTTTTACGGATCGATTGCTCTTATACTTTTTTTCAATCGCTCCAAAACTTAATAGAAAAAAGCATAAACAAGGTGCAGTTTTTCTCATGGTCAAAGACCATGTACAATTTTATACAAACCGCCTTGCCTAAGTGATATTATAATTCGTATACCATTCTTTGTCAATGAAATATTTGTCTTGTTCTAACCGCTGTACATAACTATATCTATTTTTGTAAAATTACGTGCTATTTTTGTGAATTTATTGTGTATTACGCCAATCTTCGCCCCTTATGCTCTGTGTAAATTCAGCAAATAGCTAAAAACCACCCGTTTTTATTAGTGTAAATTTCATTCAAAAAATCTTTTTTATTGACTTGCTTAAACATAATTTTAAGCATAATTATGAAAAATTTATTTTTAATAATACAGTTTTAAAAGAAATGTTTTTCATATACTTTTAGCCCGGGGTGTTCCATTTTAAATTTCTTTACCCATACAATTATAAAAACAAAAGACGCCCTAAGGACGTCTTTTGTTTTTGTAATTGATTTATTTAAGAAGCTTTAACTTTTATCCAGAGTTCGGAAATAATTTTTCTTAAGTTTTCATTGTCATGAAATATTTCGTCCTTATCATAGCCTTCTCTGGGAACATAAGCTTCGTTATCCTCAAAAATTCCGCCTTTACCCGTAATCTCATCGAAAACCTCTTTGTTCATTGTCGTATATCCAACGGTTTCGGTGTTATCATAAGCCGCGTCATATGTGAGCATATAGTTTATAAATTTGTTTGCAAGCTCAGGATTTTCTGCATTTGCCGGGATAACCATGGCATCTGTCCATATGTTTGTGCCTTCAAGCGGTGTATAATATCCCATATCTTCATTCTCCGAAATAACATATGCAGCATCGCCGCTATACATTATAGCCATATCCTTAGCACCATTAAGCATATTGTCTATAACCTCGTCGGTAACATATATGGGGTCCATTGTGTCGTTTAGCTCTTTAAGCCATCCGTAAGCCTCATTTATTTCGTCTTCGTTTTCGGTGTTCACTGAATAGCCAAGAGCTTTAAGCGCTATCATGAACGAATCCCTTTCCGAATCATACATATATATCTTACCCTTATAATCTGTATTTTTCATTATTGAAAAGCCTTCTTTTTCCAAAAGCGAAAGCGGAACCTCGTTTTTGTTATAGGTTATTCCCACAGAACCCCCAAAATAAGGAACCGAATATGTGTTGTCCGGGTCATAGCTTAAGCCTTTAAACGCATCTCGGAGGCTAGTTAAATTTGGTATTTCTTCCTTATTAAGTGGCTGAAGCAAATCTTCCTTTATAAGACGCTCTATCATATAGTCTGACGGAACCAAAATATCATAGGAATCTCCGGCCTGGAACTTGGTATACATCATTTCGTTTGAATCGAAATATTCTATTATGACCTTTGCGTCATACTCATCTTCAAAATTAGAAATAACATCCGTTCCGAGATATTCACCCCATATAAAAAGTTTAAGGGTATTGTTTTTGCTTTCTCCGGATGAAGCGGTTTTGCTGCTGCCTGCGCAGCCCGTTAAAAGCAATGATACAGATAAAACAAAAGCAATTATTTTTTTCAACTTACCTTCTCCTTTCTTTCTTTTAAAATAGGTATAATATTCACGATAAGCAAAACAACCGTGATTATCACTATAATTACCGTAGACAACGCGTTTATTGAGGGGTTTATCCTCTTAGACATCGTGTATACCAATATTGAAATATTGTTTATCCCGTTTCCGGTTACAAAATAAGAAATAACAAAATCATCGAAAGACATGGTAAATGCTATCAAAGCGCCCGAAAATATTCCGGGCATTATTTGAGGCACTATAACTTTAATAAGGGCCTGCCAGGGTGTTGCGCCAAGGTCTAAGGCAGCGTCGGCTATGTTTGAATCCAAAGAGCGCAGTTTTGGCATTATGCTTAATATCACATAGGGTATGCAAAACATTACATGAGCCATAAGCAGTGTAATAAATCCTTTTCTTATGTTAAGCGAAGAAAAAAGCATAAGCAGACCTATCGCCGTAACTATCTCCGGGTTCATTATAGGAAGATTATTTACCTGCTCAACAATACCTTTAATAATTTTGTTCGTCTTTGAAAGGCTTATTGCCGTTATCGTGCCTACAATTGTAGAAATAACAGTTGATATCACGGCTATTAGAATAGTATAAACTATAGCCGAGGTCATTGAAGAATCATTTAACATTTTTTCATACCAGCGCAGCGAAAACCCGGTTAAATGCGTAAGCGACCTGGTATCGTTAAAAGAAAATATAACAGTGTATATTATAGGCATATAAAAAAACACCAAGAGCAAAAACATATACACCTTTGGGAAAATCTTAGGCTTTTTCTTCATGCCGGACGACCTCCCTCAACCTTAACGGGTTCTTCAGACCTGTCTATTTTCTTGGTTATATACATTGATATCATTATTATAACCGCCATAATAAGCGAAAGCGCGCTGCCGAAATTCCAGTTGCCCGAAGTTAAAAACTGGCTTTCTATAACCGTCCCTATAAGCACATATTGTCCTCCGCCCAAGAGCTTAGGTATAAAAAAGCTTGAAACGGCAGGCAGGAAAACAAGGGTTATTCCGCTTATAACTCCCGGCAAAGAAAGAGGCAAGGTTATCCTCAAAAAGCAATGCAGCTTATTCGCTCCCAAATCGCTTGCGGCTTCGATATAGCTTTTATCCATTTTAGTGAGCGAGGTATATATTTGAAGTATCATAAAAGGTATAAAATTATAAACCATACCAAGCACAACGGCAAAATCCGTGTGCAAAAGCTTTACTCCGTTTATTCCAAAAAACATAAGCAAACTGTTTATAATTCCGTCATCCTGAAGTATGCCCATCCATGCATATGTGCGCACAAGCATGTTTATCCACATAGGCAGGGTTATTAAAAGCACAAGATAAGCCCTTGATTTTTCTTTTGAATTTGCTATTATATAAGCCGCGGGATAACCCAGAAACACACATATAACAGTTGTTATTACCGCAATCTTGATTGAAAGCAGCATGACGTTTATGAAAATCTGGTCACTGAAAAATTTGGCAAAGTTCATAAGCGTAAACTTAAATGTGGCAACATTATTGCCCTTTGTGGTAAACGCATATAAAACTATCAGGAACATAGGCAGGACAATCATCGCACTCATCCAAATTATATAGGGATATGCCATGGTTTTAAACTGTTTCAAATTAAAAACCTCCCTGCTTGGACATTATATGTATATCCTCGGAATCAAACATAAGCCCGACAATATCCCCTTCGGAATATTTATCCGTGGTATCCACAATATATTCGTGCCCTTCTGTTCTGAAGGTAACATCATAAACTCCGGGTCTTATGTCCTCCGGATCAAAATCATACAACACATCGTTTATTTCAACATTGGTTTTATCAATAATATCCCATGCAAAGGCATTTGCCCATGTTTTAAGGTCTGTTTCAAGGGCGATGCTTTCTTTTATCTCGTCAACGGTCTTAAAGAAATTAACCGCAGATATTACCTCTTCATACTCCTCGTTCACAACATTATTTTCATCCTGTACCGTCATATTAACAGTAACGCTTGTTCCCGCAGAGGTTCTAAATGTTACTGGGTATACACCGTTTTTAGCCTCTATTTCATATTCCACACCGCTTATTGAAATTCTTTCGTCCGTATCCGGATCCCAAGCCTGGGCATCAGCCCTTGCTATTATGTCAGCCTCGGTAAGTTCTTCCTTAACATCAACAACGTCCAAATAAAAATCGTTTGCGCTCATCATTTCGTTTGCTTCTTCGTTTATAACGGGTTTTTCATCCGAAACCTTCATTTTAACCGTTATTGAGGTTCCTGATTTAGTCTCCACTATCGTTTCGTAATGCACACCTTTAAAAAGCACGGATTTAACCACGCCCCTAAGCTTGCCCTTGCTTTTATCAACTATGCTTAAGTCCTCCGGGCGTATAATAACGTCAACCTCTTCGTTTTTATCAAAACCCAAATCAACGCAGTCAAATTTTTTATCTTCAAAAACAACCTTATAATCCTCAACCATAACGCCATCTATAATGTTGCTTTCGCCTATAAACCTCGCAACGAACCTGTTTACCGGTTCGTTATATATGTCTGTCGGGGTTCCTACCTGTTGAATCTCACCGTCGCGCATGATGACTATTTTATCGGACATGGTTATGGCTTCTTCCTGGTCATGGGTAACATATATAAAGGTTATACCAACCTCCTGCTGTATTTTTTTAAGCTCACGCTGCATTCCCTTGCGAAGTTTAAGATCCAACGCGCCCAGTGGCTCATCCAAAAGAAGCACCTTAGGCTCGTTTACCAAAGCACGGGCAATGGCAACCCTCTGCTGCTGTCCGCCGGACATTTCATTAACCCGCCTTTTGCGGTATTCCTCAAGACCTACAAGCTTAAGCATACGCATAACCTTTTGCTCTATGATATCCTTGGGTTCTTTTTTTATTGTAAGCCCAAAGGCTATATTCTCATAAACGTCCATATGCGGAAAAAGGGCATATTTCTGGAACACCGTGTTAACTTCCCTTTTATACGGCGGAACCTCCCTTATGTCCTTGTTTTCAAAAATCAGCTGACCTTCATATTCGGAAAGAAACCCACCTATTATACGCAAAATAGTTGTTTTCCCGCAGCCCGACGGACCAAGCAGGGTTACAAACTCATTTTCATATATATCAAGGTTTATACCTTTAAGCACAAGCTGACCGTCGAATTCTTTAACTATATTTTTAAGCTGTATTATCTTTTCCATTTCTGCCTCCTAGAACAAAGGCGGTGTTGACACCCACAATACCTTTGCAGCTGCTTTATTAATGTTTTTAAGGAAATGAAAATTTTTTCCGTCCATATAGAATGTTTCACCTTTTTTAACTCTGTATTCCTCTTCCCCGGAAACCAAAACAACCGAGCCTTCAATAACGTATCCAAATTCTTCTCCTCCATGCGGATTAACCTCGAAAGAGGATTCACCCGGTAAAAGCTCTATAAGTATGGGTTCCATAGAGTTTTTTTGAGTATTTGGAACTATCCAGTTTATTGTATAGCCGCTTTTTTCGTCAACAAAGAAATCTCCTTTTCTGAAAACAACCTGCTCTTCCTTTTCTTCCTTAAAAAAATCCGAAAGAGAAGTGCCTAAGGCTTCAAGAATATCAACTAAAGTGGAAATCGAGGGCGAAGTTAAATCTCTTTCAAGCTGGGATAAAAAGCCCTTTGTAAGCTCGCTTCTGGAAGCAAGCTCTTCAAGCGTAAGCCCTTTTTGAACTCTTAATTTTTTAACTTTATAACCTATATCCATATTAATTCCTCTTTTTCAAAATACCTATTAAAAAACCGACAAATATCATTATACATATTCCAAAAATAATTTCAATAGTTTTAAACAAAAAGTTTTTCTTTATTAAACTTTTTTATATTTGTTTAAATTTTGATGCACCAAAATTTCCCATCAATCTTTTATATCGTTCTCATTTATTCCCTTAAATCAGGGTTTTTCTTTAAATCGTTCCAATTTCTGATAAAAAACAAAAGAGCGCCCGTTAAACAGATGCCCTTTCTAATTATAGTTTATAAATACTAAATTTATTTTTCTTTATGATTAAACCTCAAAGAGATTTTCCGCCCCATAAAAGCCTGTTGCCCTCAAAACGGCAGATTATATCGCCTTTTTCGGCAAGATACGAGGCTAACCACGAACACATATTGGCTCAAACCCAAACCAGTCAAAAATCCTTTTTAACAGCTACTTAAAAATAACCGCACTTCACATATAGTGCATATAGTTTTGCTTAATTGTCATATTAAGGAATACCCCATCGCCGACAGAAACATCAAACACGCTGACAACAGAAAGCGTTGTTGTGATAACGGTTGTGAGAGCTTCGTTTGAAATAATTGTAGTGGTAATGATAAATATTCTTGCTTCTAAAAGAAGCCTTTCGCCATTACCCGCTGAATTTATTGCTGATTAAATATCTACAAAGGTTTCTGATGCTCCTCCCGTAATATCATCAGTAATATTGGAAGGAATGGCTCTGATCGCACACCTCTATCTTGTATACCTTAGTTACGCAGCCAAAAGGCATGTCTAACCGGCAAAGCATGTTTAAACGCTTCCGCCGGTTTCCATAGCCTTGCGGGATATTTGGTGTTGCAGCAGGCAAACCGGTCTGCCTTCAAAAAGCAGAGGACCCACGGATAAAAATACCGGTAGGTCCTCTGCTTAATTCTTTTCATATTAGTTTACCAATGGTGAGAATCACAATTTGGCTTTATGACTGCCAGCCTTTAATCCTCCACTTTTAAACATTTTTACAGTTTTGCTTTTGCCGTTTCAACAAGCTTTGTAAATCCTGATGCATCGCTAATTGCAAGCTCTGCAAGCATTTTTCTATTTATATTAACATCTGCAAGCTTAAGACCATACATAAGTTTGCTGTAAGAAATATCGTTTGTTCTTGCGGCTGCATTAATTCTTGTTATCCAAAGCTTTCTGTAATCTCTCTTTGTTTGTTTCCTGCCTGCAAAAGCGTAAGCCATTGCTTTCATAACGGCCTGCTTTGCAGCCCTATATTGTTTGCTTCTTGCGCCGTTATATCCTCTTGCCAGCTTTAATACTTTTTTATGTCTTTTTCTCGCATTAAGTGCGCCTTTAACTCTTGCCATTTTGCTTTCCTCCTATTCTCTGCGGACAATTATAAATAAGGTAACAGTTTTTTCTTTATGCTTGTTAAAACTGTCTTATCAACCAATGTAGCCTGCCTTAACTTCCTTTTTCTCTTGGTTGATTTTTTGCCGAGAATATGCTGTGTATTTGATTTATGTCTTTTAAGCTGGCCGCTTCCTGTAATTTTAAAGCGCTTTGCTGCTGCTTTTTTTGTCTTTAATTTTGGCATTATGGTATTTCCTCCTTAAAAATATAAGTAATTAACTAAGCTTTGGAGCCAAAAACATAACCATGCTCTTCGCTTCCATTTTAGGCGGCTTTTCAACTATTCCATATTCCGAAACATCTTTTGCAAAATCTTCAAGAATAACGGCTGAGGTTTTTGAATGACCTATCTCACGGCCTCTGAAACGGATGCTGACTTTAACCTTGTCCCCGTCTTTCAAAAACTCAATAGCTTTTTTAACCTTAACCTGAATATCATGCGTGTCAATGCTAGGAGACAAACGTAATTCTTTAATATCTATTGTTTTTTGTTTCTTCTTGGCTTCCTTTTCTTTCTTAGCTTGGTCAAACCTGTATTTGCCATAATCCATAATACGGCATACCGGCGGCTTTGCTGTCGGCGAAATTTTAACAAGGTCAAGCTTTCTTTCGTCAGCCATCTTTTGGGCTTCTTTAGACGAAACTATACCGAGCTGCTCACCCGTTTCGCTTATAAGCCTCACTTCTTTGTCTCTTATTTGCTCATTGATCATTAACTCAGTTATAACAGGCACCTCCTAGAATATTTAAACAAAATAAAAAAGCAGATAGCAGGCTATCCACTCTAACAAACACACAAGAAACAAATGTATGCAAATTATTAACCTTAAACACCCTTTGTGGTAAGGTGAGAAGTGGATCCTTCTGCTTTATTCTTATGTTATTATATTAGATATTCCCTATTTAGTCAACATTATTTTTTTAAAATAATCAAAATGTTGTTTTTTTTCGATTGACAGGGTAAACTTATGATATTATAATGTGTTTTATAATAAAATAAACCGTTGACGGGGACAGTATTTTGCTCACCGGGTCTTCAGAGAAAAAATGCCGGCTTGTTATTTTTACCGGGTGAGAGCATTTTTAGCCTGAGCAAAGGAAAACCACCCCCAAGGGGCATTAGATGATGCACGCAAGCCGCGTTAAAAGCGTTAAATTAAGTGGTTTTTTCAATCAGGGTGGAACCGCGGAGGTTTTTAAGCTTTCGTCCCTTTTTTAAGGGATGAGGGCTTTTTTTATTTAAAAAAATGTCATCTGAAAGGGGATTTTTTTAATGATTAAAGTAACTCTTAAAAGCGGAGTGGTAAACGAATACGCCGCAGGCATAACTGTATATGAAATAGCTCTTGGAATAAGCGAAGGCCTTGCAAGAAACGCCTGCTGCGGCAGGCTTAACGGAAGCATTGTGGATTTAAGGACAAAGGTCGGTTCCGACTGCAAGCTTGAAATTTTAACTTTCGACGACCCGGACGGAAAAAAAGCCTTCCGCCATACAGCTTCACACATAATGGCCCAGGCAATAAAAAGGCTTTATCCCGAGACAAAGCTCGCCATAGGCCCTTCAATAGATGACGGCTTTTATTACGATTTTGACAGGGAAAAGCCCTTTTCTCCCGAGGAGCTTATTGAAATAGAAGGTGAAATGAAAAAAATAGTTAAGGAAAATTACGACATTGAAAGATCCGAGCTTCCAAGGGCCGAAGCAATAAAATTTATGGAAGAAAAAGGCGAGCCTTATAAGGTTGAGCTTATACTCGACCTCCCTGAAGACGCCGTAATATCTTTCTATAAGCAAGCTGAGTTTACAGATCTTTGCGCAGGCCCACATCTTATGAGCACAAAATATGTTAAGGCCTTTAAGCTTATGTCCGTTGCCGGAGCATATTGGCGCGGAAGCGAGAAAAATAAAATGCTCTCAAGGATATATGGCACGGCCTATCCAAAAGCAGCAGACCTCGAAGCTTATGTAACTATGCTTGAAGAGGCCAAAAAGCGCGACCATAGAAAGCTCGGCAAAGAGCTTAAGCTTTTCGCCCTTTTGGACGAAGGTCCGGGCTTCCCGTTTTTCCTGCCAAACGGCATGATAATTAAGAACATCCTTTTAGATTATTGGCGCGAGCTGCATAAAAAAGCAGGCTATGTTGAAATTTCAACGCCTATAATCCTTTCAAGGACGCTTTGGGAAAACAGCGGACACTGGGATCATTATAAAGACAACATGTATACAACGGTTATAGACGGTGAGGATTTTGCCATAAAACCCATGAACTGCCCAGGGGGCATGCTTGTGTATAAGCAGGAGCTCCATTCTTATAGAGACCTTCCTTTAAGGGTAGGCGAAATAGGTCTTGTCCACAGGCATGAAAAATCTGGCGCCCTGCACGGCCTTATGCGCGTGCGCTGCTTTAATCAGGACGACGCCCATATATTCATGACAGAAGACCAGATAAAGAGCGAAATTAAAGGAGTTATCGACCTTATAGACAGCATTTATAAACAGTTTGGCTTTAAATACCATGTTGAGCTTTCAACACGCCCGGAAAACAGCATGGGCAGCGACGAAGCATGGGAACTGGCCACAAACGGGCTTAAAGGCGCTTTGGACGAATATGGCTTAAGCTATGTTGTAAACGAAGGCGACGGAGCTTTCTATGGGCCTAAGATAGACTTCCATCTTGAAGACTCGATAGGCAGAACATGGCAATGCGGAACAATCCAGCTTGATATGCAGATGCCCGAAAGGTTTAACCTTGAATATACTGATAAGGACGGTTCAAAAAAACGCCCTGTTATGATACACCGGGTTGCTTTCGGTTCAATAGAAAGATTCATCGGAATACTCATAGAGCATTTTGCCGGTCAATTCCCCACATGGCTTGCACCCGTTCAGGTTAAGGTGCTTCCGATATCCGAAAAAT
This sequence comes from Lachnospiraceae bacterium, assembly GCA_034925905.1. Classification (GTDB taxonomy): domain Bacteria; phylum Bacillota; class Clostridia; order Lachnospirales; family Anaerotignaceae; genus JAYFRL01. The sequence continues at coordinate 74,511 of JAYFRL010000001.1, forward strand.
TTGAGGATTATGCCGATGAAATCTATAAAAAACTTGACAATGCGGGCATAAGAGCTGAAAAAGACCTCCGGGCTGAAAAGATAGGCTATAAAATAAGGGAAGCAAGAAACGAGAGAGTTCCTTATATGATAATCGTAGGCGAAAAAGACCTTGAAGCCGGAAAAGTTTCGCTAAGAAGCAGGGTAAACGGAGAAGAAGGCCAAATGGATCTTTCCGAAGTTATAGAAAGAATATTAAAGGAAATAACAGAAAAAACGAACTGATGCACTAAAGAGCTGACGCAAATGCGGCAGCTCTTTTAAACATAAAAAAACAGCTGTTTTTAATAATAACTGTTGATTAATAACAAATGTTTGATATAATTAACTTAATAAGCATGAGCGGGAGGATTTCCAACCGCAGGTGCCCTTAAAATATATACCAAACGGCAAAGGGGTTCCCTAACCCGGAAGGTCAATGTAAAATATGTGTTTTTTGCGTGTTTTTTATTGTCCTTTTGCCGTTTGCAAAAGGACTTTTTTTGTTGGAGGTGTTTTTGTGGAAACAAGGATAGCTGTTATGGCAATAATAATATACAACAATGAGGCGGCAACGAAAATAAACGCCCTTTTGCATGAATATGGAAGCTATATCGTAGGCAGGATGGGCATTCCGTATAAAAATAAAAACATATTTGTAATAAGCATTGTTTTAGATGCGCCAAACGACGTTATTGGCGCGCTTTCGGGCAAAATAGGACTTGTTTCGGAGGTAAGCGTTAAAACCGTATACTCCAAGGTATAAAATATAAAAACCATTATTAATAAGCCTGCCCTTGCCCAAATACACTTGCGGCGCTTAAAAATTCTTGAAGCCTATGCAGGCAAAAATACCCGGCATATTAAAGACAATTAAATCCGGCAAAATAGATTTGAGATTTTAAGGAGATGGAATTATTGACTAAAACATTAAACGAAACCCCGAACGCAAACAGGCTGCACATAGGCTTTTTTGGCAAGCGCAACAGTGGCAAATCCTCACTTATAAACGCTTTCACGGGGCAAAATGTTTCTATTGTTTCGGATATAGCCGGAACAACAACAGATCCGGTGTATAAAGCTATGGAAATTCATGGTATCGGCGCATGCGTGCTTATAGACACAGCAGGCTTTGACGATATAGGTGAGCTTGGGCTTATAAGGGTTGAAAGAACAAAGCTTGCAGCCCAAAAATCAGATATTGCGGTTATAGTTTTCTCGGATACCGATATTGAAAAAGAGCTTTTATGGTATAAGCACTTCAAGGATAAAAGTACCGCAATTGTAACGGTTATAGCAAAAAGCGACGAAATAAAGGATTTAGAACTGCTTAAAAACCTTATAACCAAAAAAACAGGCATAGAACCCATTATAACAAACGCTCTTGACAAAACAGGCATAAGCTCTCTTAAAGAGGCTCTTATAAGAAGCATACCCGAAGGCTATGGAAAACACAGCATAACAGGCGCTCTTGTTTCCGAAGGGGACATGGTGCTTTTGGTTATGCCGCAGGATATTCAAGCTCCCGAGGGAAGGCTTATCCTGCCGCAGGTGCAGACAATCCGCGATCTGTTGGACAACAAATGCCTTATTTTAAGCTGTACAACAAATGCTCTGCCGGAAGCCTTAGCTTCGCTTAAAGCTCCGCCGAAGCTTATAATAACGGATTCACAGGTTTTTAGAAAGGTATACGACCAAAAGCCAAAAGAAAGCATGCTTACCTCGTTTTCGGTTCTCTTTGCCGCGCATAAGGGCGACCTCCCATACTATGCCGAAAGCGCAAAAGCTATCGATTCCTTAAACGAAAATTCAAGGGTGCTTATAGCAGAATGCTGTTCACATGCCCCGCTTGCGGAAGACATAGGTCGCGAAAAAATCCCTAATATGCTGCGCTCGCGCTTTGGAAACCTGAAGGTTGACGTTGTAAGCGGCACAGATTTCCCTGAGGATCTTAAAAAATATGATTTGATAATCCAATGCGGAGCGTGCATGTTCAACAGAAAATATGTTATTTCAAGGATAGACCGCGCAAAGACGCAAGGCGTGCCTATGTCCAACTACGGCGTGGTTATAGCGCATTTAAGCGGCATACTTGAGCATGTGTCAATGCCTTAAAGCTTTAAAATTTAAGGCAGTAACTTTTTACATACTTTCCTCCCAAAAGTATATAAAAATCCCATACCTTTAAAAAATCGGTCCGGGTTAATAACCCGGACCGATTTTTTGGGATTTTAGCAATATGTGTAAAAAATAGAAATTTAAGCCAAAACTTTATTCATTATTTTGTCTTATTTTAAAAACATTTGTTAGACATATCAATTATAAAATGATAGAATTCTTTTAACATACCAATGTATAAGGAGAGATACAATGAAACCAATAAAAAGCTATCATGTTTATGCTCTAACGACCATAATTTTATGGTCTTCCGCTTTTATGCTCTCAAAGCTTTCAATGAAAAGTTTTTCAGCATATTCATTAGGTTTTTTAAGGTATTTCTTTGCTTCCCTTATACTCATCGCCATTGCAATAAAAAACAAAATAGGTCTGCCGGATAAAAAAGACCTGCCTGTTATATTTTTTTCAGGGTTTACAGGCTTTTTTACATACATGATAGCCTTTAACATAGGCAATTCCCTTGTTTCTTCCGCCACAGCAAGCATAATCCTTGCGATAGCCCCTATTTTGGCAGCCGTTTTTGCAAGGATAGCTTATAAAGACAAGCTTAAAACCTATCAATGGATATCCATAGGCATAGAATTTGCCGGCATATTGGCACTTACGCTTTTAAACGGAGTTTTTTCCATAAACAAAGGCGTTTTGTGGATGATATCAGCCGCAATTCTTTTGGGGCTTTTTAATGTTACCCAGAAAAAAATCGTAAATAAATATAGCTCTATAGCCACAACAACATATACCATAGTTGCAGGAACAATACTCCTTGCCGTTTTTGCGCCCAACGCAATTTCAGAAATGAGAGTTGCCCAGCCTTCGCATATATTATACGTAATTTTACTTAGCATATTTCCGAGCGTTTTGGCTTACCTTTCATGGGCAAAAGCTTTTTCTCTTGCCGAAAAAACGCCTTATGTAACAAATTATATGTTTACAACTCCGTTTTTTGCTACCCTTATAGGATTTATTGTAGGTAAAGAAATTCCCGGCAAGGAAACAATAATAGGCGGAAGCATAATCTTATCCGGGATACTCCTGTTTAACAAAGAAAACCTTAAACGCGGCGAAAAATAATTGACACACCTTTATTCAGATGATATACTGTTCCTTGCAGTAAGCCTTTGGAGAAGTACTCAAGTGGCTGAAGAGGCGCCCCTGCTAAGGGTGTAGGTCGTTAACGCGGCGCGAGGGTTCAAATCCCTCCTTCTCCGTTTTCTGCGTAAGCTTTGAAAATGCTGGGTTCCCCAGTAAATTCAAGGCTTTTTTATGCTTTTTCGATTTAAAATATATTAAATAAAAAGATGTCAAAAAGGGTGTCGACTCTTGCAAATTAAAAAGCCCTTCAAAAGGAGGGCGATTTCTATACTCTAATTCTTATGGCTCATATTTTACCCATGTTTATATGTTGAAAAGTCAAAATCAAATCCTACTATATGTAAAATATTTGATTGTTGGCTATCATCATCAAATTTTACTGACAGTTCAGGAAAAAAGTTGAATTGAACCTTCGCCTCATCTGGATAAATTACGATTTGGTTTATGCAATGTCGGTTACCTGTTTAATGCTTTTCAGATTACCTGGCTTACCTAGAATAAAATTTGAAAAGTTTTAACACAAAAATTAAAGCACAAAAAAATAAGCTCCGTCTGATGGTGGGGCTTTATCATTTTGATAATTATTGCATTGTCAATGGCTGAAATTAGATGTAAAATAAAGGGAAATATTAGAAAAAAGTATAATGTTGCTGTGCAATTAACGAATGCTGAATTGAAAGTATTATATGCTTATTACAAAGGTGGGGGTATGTATAGTGAGAAGAAAAACTATGGAGTGTCAACCACTGATGAATTAAAAGAAATTATTGAAAAGCTAAAAACCATATCCGCAATTGAATACAGTAGTTATAACTTTACTAAGGATCGGTCATAAAGTTTGGCAATGATGCTGTCATATCTGCTTATGGAAAACAATTGCTGCGTGAAGCCGGAATGATATAATTGTTCCTTCTAAACACGCATAAAACTGTAATATGCCTATGCTTCTCTTAAAGAATATTATGATGCCTGCCTTACATTAACGAATCTTGCAATAAACCCAACCGGAAGTTTACAGGCATATTTTAGTAACTTTAATTCAGCAGACACAGTTGTATCTAATTGTTATCAATCTATGCAGATTTACGTTAATAAATAACAAATGATGTTATACCTGTTTGGAGGGGAGAGCATTATGAACGATGATTACGGTTACTTTGGCAAAGGAATAGACGGTTATGTTCATTATATGCAATCTTTTAATGATAACTTTGGGAAAAGCGGTGGGGGTAAGCGTCCGCCAAAAAGCGGGTGTTTAATGCAGATTGTAGGTGTTATTGCGGTTGTAGTGGTTACTATTTGGTTTATTACCTTCTAATTATTTTTTAAAAAAAAGCTGATATTATGAAGATATGTCCTATATGTGAAAAAATATCCCCTAATAAATCTGATGTATGCAATACATGCAATGTACCACTAGAAAAATTAATTAGTAAAGAATCAAAACAGTACTTAGATACTTCATCTGATAGATTTAAAGCATTTGAAGAGTTAATTGCACTAATTAGCTTTTTTTTTAATATTTGGAAATTTGAGTGTATTTATTACATTTGCAAGTATTACTGTTGGGCTAACAGGCGTATGTATATCTATGCAACTGTAAATAAACTTGATCGTCTTTGTGAAGGATTATTATGAAAATGAAATTATTGGTGATTTATTTAAGTATGAATTGATTGAATAATTAATAAAAATTATAAACAATATAATTATCTCTTAAAATAGGCATACAATTTAAAGACCTCCGTTAATTTGGAGGTCTTTTCTTATGCCAAGCACACTGCGTTATGGCGTAATCCCGTATTTTTCAATGAAAAAATATTTTCGAAACCAAAATATTTTTGTAAAAATATGGTATAATAATAAACATATTGTGGAATGTTCATTCCTAACAGTCTTGTCAAAAAATCATCATATTCCCTATTTTATACATGTATGGAGAGATATTTATGATATGTATTGCGCATACAAAAGACGGTCAAAACTTTATAAGCGAAGAAGAATCTCAAACCCTTGAAACCCATCTTTTAAACGTGGCAACATATGCCGAATGCTATGCCGAAGATTTCGGCGCAAAAGAGGCCGGAAGGCTTATAGGCTTATTGCATGACTACGGTAAATACAGTGAAGCTTTCCAGGAAAAAATAAGAGGGAAAACCATAAAGACTTCTCATGCAATGGCTGGTGCTTATTTAAACGATAAAAACGGTTCAAAAGATTTTATAAGGCATTTCTACGGCCTTCTTATAGCCAGCCATCATACTGGCATGTATGATTTTAATCCAAGTGAAAATGGCTACGATTCCAAATTAAAAATGTTCCAACCGGGACCATTTCATGAACCGGACACGAGTATTTTACAACTTATACCTTCTCAAGTTTCACATAAATGCTTCAAACCTACCAAACATAAAAAACAAATCTCCTTCGCCATTGCTCTTTACTTGAAAATGCTCTTTTCTTCATTGGTTGATGCTGACTACACAGATACTGAAGAATTTTGTTCCGGTATAAAACGACAGCCGATTCCTTATTCCATCGATCATTTATACGAATTATTATCCGGCAGGATGCCCCAAAATGACGGAAAATATATAAACAACATCAGAGCAGGTATTTTGAAAAACTGCCTTGAGCGTGCAGAAGACCCACAAGGATTATTTTCCCTCACTGTTCCAACAGGGGGAGGCAAAACGATTTCTTCATTAGCCTTTGCTCTTAAGCATGCCAAAAATCATAATTTATCAAGAATTATTTATGTAATCCCATACACCAGCATAATTGAACAAAATGCAAAAGTGTTTAAAGAATTAATCGGAGAAGATTACGTACTTGAACATCATAGCAATATTTTACATGATAGCGAAGATTTTAGAAGCAGATGGGCAACAGAAAACTGGGATATTCCAATCACCGTAACAACAAATGTACAGTTTTTTGAATCTATTTTTTCAAATCGGCCTTCCCAAAACCGAAAATTACATAATATAGCAAATAGCGTCATAATTTTTGATGAAGCCCAGATGTTGCCTAAACAATACTTGTCCCCTTCTCTTTATGCAATCAGCGAACTGGTTGTTAATTACAAAGTTACGGCTGTGCTGTGCAGCGCAACACAACCTCGAATCACAAATTATATTTATAAAGATTTGCCTTTAAAGGAAATTATTGAGAATCCTCTGGAACTAGCACAAAAATTAAAACGTGTCCGCTACCAAAACATTGGGGGAAAAAGTAATGAAGAAATTATTTCTTTGCTTTTGCAGCATGAAAGCGGGCTTTTAATCGTAAATTCCCGCAGACATGCCTATACTTTGCAGCAAGAGCTAAAGAGCCGCTTTGATAACCAAGCTGTTAATTTATTCTGCCTGAGCACGCTTATTCCACCAATTGAGCGAAGTAAAAAAATAAGCGCCATAAAAGAAAAATTGCAAAATGGCGAACGTGTTTATGTGATTTCAACCCAGTTAATAGAGGCCGGCGTTGATATTGATTTCCCAATTGTTTTTCGGTGTATTTCAGGTATTGATTCTATTATTCAAGCAGGCGGCCGCGCAAACAGAGAAGGAAAGCACAGCCTGGGCTGCGTTTACGTTTTTGAATCTACAAGTGAAAGCGGGAAAACGCCCCGCTCCTTAGGAAATACGGCAAAAATTGCAAAGGAAGTTATAGATAATCTTGGGGATAGAGCTTTTGAACTTGAAGGAATAGAAAAATATTTTGATATTTTATATTCTTCATCTTCGGAAAATGGCTTTTTAGATGAAAAAAATATATTGGATGAATTTGAGCTTGAAGCAAAAAAATTGAATTTTAAAACAGTATCAGATAAGTTTAAAATCATTGATGACAATAGCAGCAATATCATTATTCCTCTTGACGAGGAGGCAAAAACCCTTGTGGCGCAATTAAGAGAAAATACCTTTAATCGAATGACAATAAGAAAACTGTCGCATTACAGCGTCTCTGTTTACTCAGGAGAATTTTTAAAACTCCAAAAAGAAAATGTAATAGAAAATATAAATGGCTCTTATGTGCTGAACAATTTGCACTATTATAAAAATGATACGGGTTTAGAAGTTTTTTCAGGAGAAAACCTGAACGCAGAAAGTATGTTTTTATAAGGAAATAATTAGATTTATATACTAAGGAGGGATTAAATGGGGTACGGTATAAAGGTTAAGGTTTGGGGCGATTACGCTTGTTTTTCCCGCCCGGAATTGAAAGTGGAGCGTGTTAGTTACGATTTTATTACCCCTTCCGCCGCAAAAGGCATTTTAGAGGCAATTTACTGGAAACCCGCCATCAAGTGGCAAATCGACAAAATACACATCATAAACCCTATCAAATTTACAAACATGCGCCGCAACGAAGTGCAAGAAGTAGCAAAATTACCTAACATAAAAAAATCAATGGAAAAGTCTGTGTGCTATGATATTTCTGCACCTGACATGAGACATCAACGTGCTGCAATGATTTTAAGAAATGTTGAATACGTTATAGAAGCTCATTTTGATATTAACATAAAAAACGCGGGCGAAACGGATACGCCCGAAAAACATTACAACATAGCTATAAGACGGTTAAGGCAGGGACAATATTTTCAAAAGCCCTTTTTAGGAACAAGAGAGTTTCCCGCAAATTTTGAAATAATTGAAAAAGAAGAAGATATCCCAAAAAGCCGGCTGGTTGGCGAGCAGGATTTTGGGTATATGCTGTGTGATATCAATTACCAGCTTGATTCCAAAAAAGAAAAAATAAGCGTATCCCCGACGTTTTTCAGAGCCGTTGCCATTAATGGAATTGTGGATTTAACAAAGGCTGGTGAAGTTGTGTCATGATTTTAAAGGAGCTGTATGATTATTACGATATTTTGGCAACCAGCGGCGATACAGGCATAAGCCCCTATGGCTTTGAAATGGCCTTGGCCTCTTACGAAGCGCTTTTATCTAAAGAAGGCGTTTTAGTTGGATTAAAGGCTTTTATGACAGAAGACGGTAAGCCTGCCAAAATGAGCTTTATGACGCCTATTAAAATGAAAAAAAAAGGCATTGCCGCTTCGCCAGTGCTTGACAACTTTGAGTATGTTTTCGGCGTTGGCGGAAAAAACGGTGATAAAAAAACAGAAAAAATAAAGTTTAAAGCAGCTAAAGAGCTGCACCTGTCAATGTTCGGACAAGCCAAAAGCGAAGAAGCGATTGCTATTGCCCGGTTTTTTGAACAGTGGGATATTGATAAAGCCTGGGAAAACGAACATATCCTAAGCGTTTACAATGAAAAGGGCAACGCTTTTAACGGCAATGTTGTTTTCCGATTGTCAGGGAAATTAGTTTCTGGCAAAGTACAGTATTTCCATGACACAGAGGAAATAAAAGAAATATGGTTAAGAGAAAATGAAGCAAAAAATAATTTAAAAAATAAGGATGTCCGCCAATGCTCCATTACCGGCGAATTTTTACCGATTGCACAGTTGCATCCGCAATTTAGCGGAGTTAAAGGGGCAAACCCAACCGGCGCTTCGTTAGTGTGCTTTAACAAAGACGCGGATATGTCCTATAATCTTGAACAAAGCTTTAATGCGGCTGTTTCTCAGAAAGCTTCGTTTAAATATTCAACAGCCCTTAGATATATGCTGGCGGGGAACAAGCAAAGAATGTTTGTTGGTGATGATACAACGGTTTTTTGGGCAAGCAGCTCAAATCCAACATTTGCGGATGCTTTTTATTTAATGTTTAACCCTCCTGATGAAAATGATAAAAAGGAAGATAAAAATGAACGCAAGGTTGACAGAACAACCGAAGAATGGATAAAAGCAGTTTTAAGCGACAGCCAAAAAGGCGTTTATCAAGAATTACCCGGGGCAGATCAGGATGTTAGCTTTTGTGTTTTAGGCCTTTCGCCAAACGCAGGCCGTATATCGGTGCGGTACTTTTATCGTAATTCATTTAGATATTTTTGCGGCAAAATTAAACAACATTACGATGATATGCGTATTGTCGGAAAGCTTCCGTATATCAAAGTTGACAATTTACTATATGCCACAATCAGCAGCAAAAGCAAAGACAAGAGCTTTAATCCATTGCTGGGAGGAGCCGTAGTAAGGGCTATTCTAACCGGAGAAATGTACCCGCGGATTTTACTGAATCAAGTTATATTGCGTTCAAAAACAGAAGCTATGGTTACGCAAGCCAGAGCCGCTGCCATAAAAGGCTTTTTGGTAAGAAAAAGCAGAATGATTAAAAAGGGGGAAAATATTTTTATGAGTTTAAATGAGGAATCTACAAATACCGCTTATGTATTGGGCAGAACATTCGCAATATTGGAGAAAATACAAAAAGATGCTTTGGGTGATATTAATTCTACGATTAAAGATAAGTATTTTGCATCCGCCTGCTCAAATCCTTCTCTCGTATTTCCAAACCTGTTAAAACTGGCACAACATCACATCGCTAAACTTGACGGTACATATTTAAACATTCTATTAGGCAAATGCCTTTCATTAATTGAAGGAGACGTTTTCCCTAGTACGCTAAACATGGAAAACCAAGGCCGATTCATTTTAGGATATTATCAGCAAAACCAAAACCTTTACACAAAAAGAGAACAAAACAATTCTAAGGAGGAAAATATATAATGGAAAACCCAATTAAAAACCGCTATGAATTTGTTATTTTGTTTGATGTTGAAAACGGCAATCCCAACGGCGACCCTGATGCCGGCAACATGCCAAGGGTAGATGCGGAAACCGGACACGGATTAGTTACCGATGTCTGCATTAAACGCAAAATAAGGAACTACATACAAATGCTTAAATGCGATGAACCGCCGTTTAAGATTTTTATTAAAGAAATTTTAAACGATAAGCTGGAGGACGCCTATAAAAACGAAGGCATCACCAAAAAAACAAAGAAGACGGAAGAAATAAAGCAGGCTCAAAGATTTATGTGCAAGAATTATTATGATATACGCACTTTTGGCGCAGTGATGAGTACAGGTGATTGTCCCTGCGGTGTTGTCAGAGGTCCTGTGCAACTTAATTTTGCCAAAAGTATTGACCCAATCGCAGCCCAAGAAATTACCATTACCCGCATGGCTGTTACAAATGCGAAAGATTCGGAATCCAAAGAAACAGAAATGGGCAAAAAAAGCTTTGTGCCTTACGGATTATACAAAATGGAAGGTTTTATTTCGGCTGTATTGGCACAAAACAGCACCGGATTTTCGGAAGAAGACCTGTCTTTATTCTGGGAAGCTATTATAAATATGTTTGAACATGACCATTCTGCCGCCCGCGGGAAAATGATTGTGAGAAAATTGGTAGTATTTAAGCATGATAGCCCTTTAGGCAATGCGCCTTCTCATAAATTATTGGAAAGAGTAGTTGTTAAAAAGCTTTCGGAAAACGAACCTGCAAGGAAATATGAAGACTACAAAGTCTTTATTAATAAAGAAGCCTTGCCCGACAGCGTTACAATTGAAGAAAAAATATAATGGAAGAAACTGAACGCATACCTATATCTTCTATTAAACAGTTTATTTATTGTAAACGGCGCTTTGCCCTTATGTTTGTTGATGCCCAGTGGAAAAACAACTACAAAATCGTAGAGGGGGATTTGCTGCATCAAAAAGCAGACAATCCCTTTCTAAAGGAGTCAAGAGGCGATCTGTTCCGCAGCAGAAGTGTGCCGGTATATTCTGATCGGTTTAACATACAGGGCGTGTGTGACATTATTGAATTTACAAAGTGCGACGATGGCGTCAAAATTGGTAACAAAAGAGGTCTTTGGCTCATAAATCCGATTGAATATAAAAACGGAAAGCCGGAGGAAAGCGAAGCGGATTTTTGCCAGCTCTGCGCCGCTGCCATGTGCTTAGAAGAAATGTTTCATACCACGATTAAAACAGGAGACATCTATTATGGGAAACTCAAGCGAAGGCAAACTATAGAATTTTCTGATTCATTAAGGAATAAAGTGGTTTGGGCAATTGATAACATTGCTGAAATAATACAAAGCCAACAGATACCTTCAAAACCGGAAGGCCAAAATTGCAGCTTATGTTCCCTGCAAGATATCTGTATGCCAAAAATATTTGATAATACCTTAAGTATTGAAAAAACAATGGCTAAACTCAAAAAGGGGGCGTTGTTATAAGAAAATTACTAAATACATTATATATTACAACACCTCTCTCCTATTTATCATTGGATGGCGAAAACATTGTTATTTTATTAGAAGAAAACGAAAAGTTTCGTATGCCGTTTGTGAATCTGGAAGCAATTGTATGCTTTGGTTATATGGGCTGTAGTCCGGCGCTCATGGGAAAATGCGTGGAAAACAATATTGGCTTGTCCTTTTTAATGCCGAACGGTGAATTTATGGCCCGAGTTTCAGGCAAAACCAAGGGGAGCGTTTTTTTAAGAAAAAAGCAGTACCTATTATCTGAGGATAATAACTTTTGCCTGACCTTTTCTCAGAATCTTGTAGCAGCAAAGTTACACAACAGCCGTTACTTGTTGGAACGCTCATTAAGAGACAACGATACGATTAGCGCCAGAGAAGAGATTGCAAGCATTTCATCTCAACTAAAAAATAATATACAAATGATTTACAATATTTCCGATAAGGAAGAATTGAGGGGTTTTGAAGGGGCTCATGCAAAAGCATACTTTAGCGTTTACGATCATTTAATATTGCACCAAAAAAAGCACTTTAGCTTTTGTGGAAGAAACAAACGGCCACCTCTTGATAATACTAACTGTATGCTATCCTACTTATACACAATTTTATCATTAGAAATAACATCTGCTTTAGAGACTGTCGGCTTAGACCCATATGTTGGTTTTATGCATGAGCTACGCTCGGGCAGAGCCTCGCTTGCCGTAGATTTGTTGGAAGAACTGCGCGCTTATTTAGTTGACAGGCTAGTCTTATCCCTAATAAATCTAAAAAAAGTAACAGAAAAAGATTTCATTACAAAAGAAGGCGGCGCTGTTTTATTTACTGAAGATGGGCGTAAGAAAATCTTAACAGCCTGGCAAGAAAAAAAGAAAGAAGTCATCTTCCATCAAGTGATAGAGGAAAAAATAGAAATAGGCTTACTGCCCTATGTTCAAGCTCAATTGCTTGCCAGATACATAAGGGGAGATATTGGGGAATATCCAAACTTTTTATGCAAATAACGTAATATATTTTATAGTAGGTGATAGCATGATGGTCATTATTACATATGATATTAACACCGAGTCTGAAGGCGGTGCAAAACGGCTGCGAAAGGTTGCCAAGGCCTGTCAAGATTATGGTCAAAGAGTCCAAAACTCTGTTTTTGAGTGCCTGATTGATTATGGAACTTTTTTAACATTAAGAAAGAAATTAGAAAGCATTATGAATAAAGAGCTTGATAGTATAAGATATTACATGCTTGGTAATAAATGGGAGTGCAAAATCGAGCATGTGGGTGCAAAAACTGGATATAATCCAACTGGAACTCTGATTATTTAGCTGCGAACCTCAAGTGAACAGCGTTTTTTAAAAATTAAAAACGGCTTAATAACGCCTTTTTAATAAATTTTTTTAATGTCCGCTCAACGTGGGACTATTGCTAGAAGTGTTTATTTTTAAACATTTTTAGGGTCGCGCCCCACGCGGGGCGCGTGGATTGAAACTTCTAATACTCCGTCTGCCCCTGTTATGTAGCATAGTCGCGCCCCACGCGGGGCGCGTGGATTGAAACTAATCTTTGTCGCTGTAGTAAACCCAAGTTTATAAGTCGCGCCCCACGCGGGGCGCGTGGATTGAAACCTTTCTCTTGCTTTTATTAGTTTCATTCTTATTAGTCGCGCCCCACGCGGGGCGCGTGGATTGAAACTCACGCGGTATAAATTTCAGCTAATAGAGGCAACGGTCGCGCCCCACGCGGGGCGCGTGGATTGAAACCTGAATTCTATGAGAACGACACGAAGTTTCAACAGTCGCGCCCCACGCGGGGCGCGTGGATTGAAACTAGGGATTGACGATTTATCCGACACAATTCAAAGTCGCGCCCCACGCGGGGCGCGTGGATTGAAACGAACGGTACGGCAAGGTTGAATTAGGGGACTTTGTCGCGCCCCACGCGGGGCGCGTGGATTGAAACGATTTAGGGTGGCTTGGGGTTACTAATTCTAACTG
>JAYFRL010000017.1:0-96531 GCA_034925905.1 Lachnospiraceae bacterium
GCCGGAGTATGACAGGAGCATAAAGCCCCAGTTTAAAGCACTTAGGGTGGCAGCATACTGCCGCGTCAGCACCACGCTGGAGCAGCAGGAAACCAGCTATGAAGCTCAGGTTTCCTACTATACCGAAAAAATAAAGAGCAACCCAAACTGGAAGCTTGCCGGAATCTTTGCCGATGACGGCAAAAGCGCAACTAACACTAAAAAGCGCGATGACTTCAATGCCATGATCGAGGACTGTATGGCCGGAAAAATTGACATGGTCATCACCAAGTCGGTCAGCCGCTTTGCTAGAAATACAGTGGACAGCCTCCAGAACATACGCAAGCTTAAGGAAAAGAACGTTGCCGTATTTTTTGAAAAAGAGGGAGTGAATACGCTGGATGGTAACGGCGAGCTTTTAATAACCATCCTGAGCAGTCAGGCGCAGGAGGAAAGCCGGAACCTCAGTGAGAATACCCGGTGGGGCTTAGTCAGACGATTTGAGAATGGCATCGTCTCGGTTAACCACAATAAGTTTTTAGGCTACACCAAGGATAAGAATAATGAGCTGGTCATTGTACCGGAGGAGGCGGAGCTTGTCAGACGGATTTTCCGGCTTTACCTCGAAGGAAGCAGTATTGTGCAGATCACCAAGATATTAGAGTCGGAAGGTATCACCACCGTCACAGGTCTGGACAAATGGTGCCCCGGCACCATTAATAAAATGCTGAGCAACGAAAAATACATGGGCGACGTCCTCCAGCAGAAAACCTATACCATCGATTTCCTCACCAAAAAGCGGGTACTGAACAAAGGCATCGTCCCCCAATATTACATAGAGGATGACCATGAAGCCATTATCCCTAAGGAGCTTTATTATCAGGTGCAGGAGGAAAAAGCGAGGCGGGCAAGCCTCCATAAACCCTCAGTCGCCAGAAAGGAAAAGAAGGAGAAAAGCAAATACAGCTCCAAATTCGCCTTAACCGACATTATGGTATGCAAGGAATGCGGCAAGCCATATCGCAGGCAGATATGGTCTAAATACGGACAGAAAACTGCTGTGTGGCGGTGTGAGAACCGCCTGAAGAACGGAACAAAGAACTGTAAGCACTCGCCTACACTCAAAGAGGATGTCCTCCATGAAGCAATAATGACCGCCATAAACAGCGTCGTGGAGAATCGCGGCGAGTTTGTCGGTGCCTTTCGCGAGAACGTAATACGAGTCATCGGCAGCTACTCTACCAAAAATGTACCCACCGAATATGACGGACAGATTGAAAAGCTGCAGGCTGAGATGCTGGCCTTGATAGAGGAAAACGCTAAGCAGGGTTCTATAACAGAGGATTTTGACGAGCAGTATCATAGGATCGCGGAGCGGATCAACGATCTGAAGCAGAAAAAGCTGGAGTTGGTGCGGGAGCAGAAAATGGCGGAGAATTTTCAGCAGAGAATTGAGGACATGGATGCCTGTCTGAAGAAAACTACCTGCGACATCGGGGAGTTTGACAACGATCTGGTCCGGAGGCTCCTGCAAAGCATCAAGGCCGTCAAAGACGATCTGATAGAGATCCAGTTCAAATCCGGAATTGTAATGAATCAGCGGGTTTCATACTTTGATTAATACAAGGCAGGGACGGCTAAAAAGTCATCCCTGTTCTTTTATAAAAAAATAAAGGAGGGAATGGAACATGCTAAATGAGCCTAATAAGGTTGAACGGCTTAAGGATATGTATCCTAAAGGAACACGAATTCGATTAGCTGCAATGTCCGGAGAACCGGATATGGCTCCAGGGCTGATGGGGACAGTGGATTTTGTAGATGACATCGGTCAGCTTCAGATGACCTGGGACAATGGCAGAACCCTTGCTCTTGTTCCTGGTGAGGACAGCTTCTCTGCTGTCTCACAGACAGAGCTGATACAGGCACTGACTGAAAAGCCGGATGCTCCGCTCATCGGAGCCAACGGAAACATCTTCAATTTGGCGGGGATTGCCTCACGCACATTAAAAGCGGCAGGCATGAGGGGGCAGGCTAATCAAATGTATCAAAGGATCACTGCTTCCGGTAGCTACGAGGAAGCACTGAATATCATCGGTGAATACGTCAATTTCGCTGAGGTAGATCAGCCGGAGCAATCGAGTGGTGTGGATGAGCAATTCGGCATGAGAATGGAATGAGGGATGAATAGGTGGTGAGTCGGTGGGTCTCATACTTTGATTAGCACAAGGCAGGAAAGATGAAAGATTGATAAAGTTATACTTGCATTGCTTCGCAGTTGCGAATATAATTATCTTGTATAAATGTATTCTTTAGGAGTCGATGCTATGGAATTTATGACAGCTAAAGAAGCTGCGGAAAAATGGGGAATTACTCCTCGGCGTGTGCAAGTCCTATGTGCAGAAGGTCGTATACCTGGTGCCTGGCGATTAGGTAATGCTTGGGCAATACCCATAAATTCTGAAAAGCCTCGTGATGGACGTACACTGCATAAAAATAGTATAGATAAAGGAGGGGAAATTGTCTGATGCGTTCAATTGAAATTTGTGCCGGTGCTGGCGGTCAAGCGTTAGGATTAGAACAGGCTGGATTTAATCATGTTGTTTTAGTGGAAATAGAAAAGGCAGCTTGTGAAACCTTAAGGACAAACCGCCCCAAATGGAAGGTATTAGAAGGTGATGTTCGAGAGTTTAAAGCAAACGATTATGAAAATATAGATTTGGTTGCAGGAGGTGTCCCCTGTCCTCCGTTTTCTGTTGCGGGCAAGCAATTAGGCAATGAGGATGACCGAGACTTATTCCCGGAGGCTCTCCGAATTGTGCGAGAATGTAATCCCAAAGCAGTGATGCTGGAAAATGTTCGGGGACTATTTAATCCTAAATTTAGCGATTATCGTAATCATATAAAGGAAGAATTAGAACAGATGGGCTACATATGCTTCTGGGAATTGGTGCAGGCAAATCACTACGGTGTTCCTCAGTTAAGGCCAAGAACCATACTCGTCGCACTAAAAGAGAAATATGCAGGTTACTTTACATGGCCTTTAGGTGTCGTTGCTCCACCCCCTACTGTAGGGCAGGCACTTTATCAGGAGATGGCCAGTAATGGATGGGAAGGTGCAAGGGGATGGGCTGAACGTGCAAATGATATAGCACCTACCATTGTTGGCGGAAGCAAAAAACATGGAGGCGCAGATTTAGGGCCTACACGTTCAAAACTTGCCTGGTCTAAACTTGGTGTAAATGGTCATGGGCTTGATGAAATACCTCCTCCAAAAGGGTTCACAGGTATGCCCAAATTAACAGTGAAAATGGCAGCCTTAATTCAGGGGTTCCCTCCTGAGTGGGTTTTTGTTGGGAAGAAAACGCCTGCATACCGACAAGTTGGGAATGCGTTCCCTCCGCCTGTTGCTAAAGCAATAGGTAAAGCTATAAAGAAAGCTCTATTGCAAGGTGACAAAGAAATTAATTTGGAGGAATGCGTATATGAAGAATCCCGGAGCGCGCGATAAACTGCGTAAGTATTTTTTAGATCATCTTGGTGAGGTATTAGATTCGGATACATTAAGAGAAGTTGCTGGAATCAGTGAATGGGCTCGTCGTGTTCGTGAGCTTCGCAACGAAGAAGGCTATCAAATTTTAACTCACCATGACCGTTCTGATCTTAAACCTGGTCAATATATTCTTGAAAACCCTAAACCGCAGCCAGCATTTGCACGGGAAATCAGTAAGGAAACCCGTGCTTATGTGCTTGACCGTAATGGTTTTACATGCCAGATGTGTGGAGCTGTTGCAGGTGAACCTCATCCATATGACCCAACGAGAAAAACCCGGTTACATATCGGACATATAATTGACAAAAGCATGGGCGGGACTGACGATCCCGCTAATCTTCGTGCTATTTGCAGTGTTTGCAATGAAGGTGCCTCTAATTTGACATTGGACAGGCCTTCTTATGAGAAATTGCTGATACAAATCAGGAGAGCGACAGGTGCCGATCAGATTAGAGCATTGGAATGGTTGGTGAAAAAGTTCCCTGATCAGACACAAAGGTTGGTAAAGAATGAAAACGATAATAATTGAAGGAAAGCTATAGAAATATACCTTAAATATTAGCATTTAGGCGGTGACTATCTTGGATGTGAGAAATGCTTACAATTCAATACCGCATGATCTATCTGGGGCGGCGAGTAAAAATCGTTTCCGCCTTGAAATGCTATGGGGAATTAGCAAAATGTTCGACTTATATGATAAGCCAGACTTTTGTGTTGTGTTTGATTATAAATGCGACGTTGAAATACATTTTAAGGATTCCTTGGAGTTTTATCAAATAAAAACTCATAAAGTCCAGAAACCGTATAAGTTTACCGTTATTTCAAAGCCGGACAAAAATACTGGTAAATCTATTATAGGAAGATTATATCTACTGAAAAATATATCCGACAAACACGTCAATATGAAGGTTGCGCTGGTGTCAAATGCTTTCTTTCAAATCGAAAAGAAAGTTTATTCTGACGTGGAAACTCTAAAGTTTTCCGATTTGGATGATGCCACACAAAAAAAGATATGTACCGCCCTTAAATCAGAATTACAGCAAGATGAAGTAGATATATCTAATGTCCATTACATATATACCTCAATGAATTTGTTGGAACCAGAGAATGATATAAAAGGAAAAATCACAGGGTGCTTTGAAAAAATCAAAGATTGCGAGCCGATTAAGCCTAATGCACTGTATAGGCTAATTCGAGACACCGTTGATGCAAAGGCTTGCTATGAATTGAGATCGGACGACTACGATGAGCTTATTGCGAACAAAGGTATAACCAAAGCCCAGCTAGATATGATGCTGGATCATTATGTTGACAATACAGACAACGGAGTAAAGCAAACACAGGAATACATAGAGGAAAAATATTCCACAAAAAAACGGAAAAAGTTAAAAACCGCACTTGTTCATATTTTAGAAGCGTCAGTAAAGTCAAATGAACTAAAAGGCAAAGAAAAAGAGATTTCATCATATATTGATAACAATATTGAGGATCTGCCGGATGACTTTGAAGGTATTATAGATGCCTTGGTTCAGAATTTTAGCAATTCTTTTTCAATCGAATATACTCAGGAACAGATTTATGTGTTCCTGATATTGGTCTTAAAGCGATGGGAGGATGGGAAAAATGCGTAAAATGGTTTTCAGGAAATTATACATCTTCTCCAGCTCTGAGAAGAAGGCAAAAGTCGTTGAATTTGCAGCTGGCAAAAACATTATCACATCGAGTCCTATTGATGGGACTGATCGTGGCAAGTCAGTTATTATGAAGTCTCTTTATCATGCCCTTGGTGCGGATTGCTACTTTGACGACAAGTGGCAAGACGATGACAAAGCATATATTATCAACTTTTCGATTGCAAATGAAGAATACTATATCTTCAGGTGTAACCGCCTTTTTAAGGTGTTTGACAGTAAAAAACGTCTCCTGTTCAAAACGATAGACAGGCGTGAATTGGCTGCATCATTGGATGCCATTTTCGATTTTGCGGTCAAACTTCCCAATAGGACTGACGATAAGTTGGAGATAACGCCTCCTGCATATAACTATTTGCTATATTTTATTGACCAGGATAAGCTGGATGGCTCCAATTTTGCATCGTTTGAGAAACTTGCACAATACCCTAACTATAAGGAAAATGTCCTTTTTTATCATTTTGGGGCCTTTGATGATACCTATTATGAAATCATGCGTAAACTGGAGTCTCTTAGGGACGAAATCGCTCACTTACAGAAGGAAAAGGAACTGTCTGAATCTATGCTTGAAAAAGTCTTTGTAAGCATTAAGGACGTTTCCTATTCAAAGAGTATAGAACTATTACGCCATGATATAGAAAGGTCAAAGCAAAAGTATTCTTCAATTGCTAAAACGCTTAGTGAAACAAGGACGAAACTTATTGAACTTAGAAATGAAAAAGATGAGCTGCAAAGAAGTTTGCATTCTCTTGAACATCTTGGAAAATTGAATGAAAATCATATTTCATCTTTGCTAATACATAGATGTCCTTTGTGTGACTCAGAGGTTGCTGATACGCTCAACTTGAGAATTATGAAATACAATACTAACGATGACATTATTTTACTCAGTAGTGATCTACAGATTTCAATCAGTCAGACAGATAAAAAAATAGCTCAGTTGGAAGCTGAATACAAAGATGTGCTTTCAAAATTAAGTGCCTATGAAGAATCGCTGGGCAGTAAAACAGCAGAGGTCAATGATGTTCTGAAGCATCAGGGCCTGATTGAAGTCCGTGATAGCATTACATCAGATCTGATGACTGCAAAACAAGCCATTGAAGAGAAAGAGGCATCTGAGAAGGAACTGAAAAAGAATATTCGCTTGTATAATGACCGTAAAAAAGAAATAAACCAAAGGTACTATGAGCTGATGCTTGCTGATAAAATCAAGTTTGGACTCGAAGAAATAGATGCCAAAGGGTTTGAGAAAATAACTAATTCGTTTTCTGCCGGTGGAAGCAACAAACCAATTTCAACAGTCATATGGTACACTAATCTGATTAAGCTAAAAAATCAGTTTAATCCTAATGCAATTAATTTCCCTGTTGTTTTTGACAGTCCCAATAATGCTGAAACTGATAAAACCAAGAGAGTTCGGGTATATGAGTACCTGGCCAAAAACATCGACGATAAAAACCAGCTCATCTTATCAGGGATAGGATTTAATACTGATGATTTTGATGGAGTACAGTTTGATAAAGTGATTTATCTCGATAATGCAAAATACGAGCTGCTCAGTGAAGAGGATTATACAAATAACAGCCAGATACTGATTGAATTATCAAAAATAAGCGACTGATTTAAAGGCAGGAGTGGTAATAGAGAGGGGGTATACCGTGTCATTCCTTGATTTTTTCAGAAGAAAACCAAAATCAGTTCAAAACAAAAAGTCATTTTTGCAGAACAAAGTGACGACTGCAGATGTAAAACAGCCCAAAGCAAATATATCGTCATTTATAAAGGTGACAACGGAAATTATACCCTCTGTGGCAGAAGAAATTGTTCAGGCTGAAAAGAGAATCCAAAACGCTATCGCCAGCAAGCACGGACTATATCCTCATGAGGTACTGGTTCTTGATTATGCCAGTTCGTATTATACGGAAGGCAATTCTTTTCAAGGCTTTTGGTGGTACAGGTATGGTGTGAGGGATGTTGATAAATGCCTTCATTCGCTGCTTGATCGGGGTTTCCTACAAGTTGGAAACCTGCAGAGTGCTATTGGAAAAGAAACCGTAGCAGTCCTTAAGGAAGAATTGAAAAAATACGGGCTTAAAATGAGCGGCAAAAAAGATGAATTGGTGCAGCGTCTGATGGCAGAGGTATCCCATGATGAACTTAACTCCCGTTTTGCGAAAAGAACCTACCAATTAACTGAACTCGGAAAGCAAGCACTTGAAGAAGAAGACTATGTACCATACATACACCGGCATGCTCTTGAAGATCTGGATATATGGTCGCTAAACCGAATAATACATGAACCGCCCTACATGCCATATCGAGATAAAATATGGGGTTATCTAAATAAGCGTAGTATGGAACACTTTGCAGCCGGTAACTTTGGCCTATATAGAAACTGCCGATATCATATGTATGATTTTCTGATGGAAGAAAAGAAGATAAATGATGCTCTGGGCATGATATCAGAAGTGGTGTTTTATGATTTGAGCAGCCTTGGTAACAACTACGATCCACAGTATCTGGACATTTTTGCTGAACATTTTTTCCCTTACAAAGATTCCACAGTTACAATGGCGCCTGGTATCACAAGTGCGGTTATCCATTGCCAAGAAGAACTAAATCTTTCGGACGAAGATCTTAAAACAATAATGCTTGACCGCATGAACCACTTGAGCGCACCCTTACATCTTTTTAAGCCTGAAGAATGTGTAGATATAGTATTAATGGAAAGTCGTGAGGATATTGACGGATTGACAAAGATATATGCCAAGGCAAAGCGGCGATTCAAGCAGCGGTTTCCTGGCATTAAGTGCTAAGGTGTTGGGGGTATTAGTATGATTCTATCAGACAATGAAACAAAAATTGATATGCTAAACAATCGAGCTATAGCGAAGACAGTTGCTGAACTCATTATAGGGTGTGATGAGCGACCCATTTCTATAGGGGTCCATGGGGATTGGGGTGCCGGAAAATCAAGCATTTTAGCAATGGTCGAGGATGATCTATCAGCGCGAAAAGACGATATAGAGTGCATTCGATTCAACGGCTGGAAGCATCAAGGTTTTGAAGATGCTAAGATTGCTTTGATGAGTGCAATTGTTTCTGAATTGGTAGAAAAACGGAAACCTTCTGCAGATGCAAAGGTCGTATTGAAAAAGCTCTGGAAGAACATTAATTGGCTTAGTGTAGCAAAGGCCGCAGGCAATGTAGCTTTTTCTGCCGCTACTGGTATCCCTCCAATTGGTTTATTAAGCAACTTGCTAGAGAACCTAAAAGGTTCAGTGAGCGATAAAGAAAAAGTAACGACCGCTATTGAAAGCGTGGGCGAATATCTCTCAGATGCCAAGATATTTGAAGACAATTCTCTGGCAAAAGAATTCTCCGAATTTCAGAAATCTTTTGAAGAACTGTTAGAAGAATCAAAGATCAAAAAACTTGTGGTGCTTATAGATGATTTAGACAGATGCCTGCCCAAGGTCACAATTGAAACCTTGGAAGCTGTTCGCTTGTTTATGTTTTCCAAGTCTACTGCCTTCGTAATAGCCGCAGATGAGGCTATGATTGAGTACGCAGTTCGCAATCACTTTCCTGATTTGCCTGATGATGGCGACATCCGGACAGGATTTGAATACTCGAAGCGTTACTTAGAAAAGTTGATTCAAGTGCCGTTTCGTATTCCCGCATTGGGTGAAATTGAGTCCGGAATGTACATAACCTTGCTTCTGATTGGGTCATGTTTAAAAGAGGATAGTCCGGAATTTGATAAGCTCCTGACGGTTGCGATTAATAAAATGAAGAAGCCATGGGAGAATTTAGGCTTCACGATTGAACAGCTTAAGGAAGCTCTCGGTGATAAATACACATCTGTAATAAATGAAATAACTGTTTCGAATCAGATAGCGGATGTATTAGCTAAGAACACCCAAGGGAATCCGCGAAAAATCAAACGTTTCATTAACATGCTCTTGCTTCGGCATAAAATTGCCGGAGCAAGAGGTTTTGGAGATTCCATTCAAATCCCTATTTTGGCGAAAATGATGCTCGCGGAATATTTCTTCGTCGACGAATATAAGAAGATAGCTACTTTAACAGATGATAATGGAAAGTGTGATTTGCTTAACGTCTTTGAAACACAGCTACTGAAACCTACAAAAGAAGCGGAACCATCGACTGAGGAAAAGGCAAAATCAGAAAAACTGAAAACTCTGGCTGTGGTCCCTAAGCCTGAAAAAAACAAAGACTTAGAACTATGGGAAAATAATGCGGATTTTACCGCATGGGTGTCCAGTGAACCCTTATTGGGTGAAATTGACTTACGTCCATACTTTTTCGCCAGTAAAGAAAAAGAAGACTTTTTCTTTGATCAGGTTAAATCTGATCAGCTACGGATTCTCATCAGTAAACTTATGGGCGGCACAATGAATATAGCTAGTGCCAATGATGAGATTAAGGCATTGTCTCCCGCAGATGCCAGGAAAGTCTTTGAGGTTCTATCATCAAAGATACTTAAGAATGGCGATATTGCTATGATGCCGAAAGGTATTGAAGGCATTAAGGCACTTGTTTCACAGCATAGCGATTTAGAGCCATCCTTAATCGCATTAATTGAAACGTTTGATTGTAAGAGAGTTGGAGTTTGGATTTGCAGCGGATGGGATAAATGCATAACCGCTGAAAATCCCAAATCACGTTTAGATAAGTATTATGAAAGCCTTTCAAAAGAGGGTAATGGCTTGGTGAAAGCGGCTTTGAATAATACGCGGAAGTGAGGGGGGTGAAAAATGGGAACATCAACAAGTAACCGTGGACAAAACGGCAATACGCCGCTGGTACCTTCGTGGTTGGGTGATAATGATGGCGATCAACAGCCAGGGCAACCTCAACCAGCACAGCCTCAACCGGAACAACCTCAGCTAGCTGACCCCAAACGTTTTTCAGCTCCTCGCAGTAATTTTACACGATATGTAAATAGCGGTGGTAGTGGAGGCGGAAATTTACATCGGGCTACGTCTAATTACGTTCGGCACTCATTGGGGGGATCGCAAAACGCGACTACCCGGTTGGGTTCGGCACGAAACAGCACTGCCCGCCTGGTTTCCGTATTCAGCAGTTTCGTAAATCGCGGCATAGCGGAAACAAGCAGAGATTATAAGCTTGGGGATATTATCGGAAAAAGCGCGTCTGATGTTTTGCTCCGTATAATGGACTTTGTTTGTCCTGACGGCGGGAGTACTGATGAAGGAATTGCCAGAAATTCTTACATCGAAGTTCTTTCCACATTGCCTGAATGGGAGGACAAAGCGATTGAATCTCTCACTCCTCCTGAGTTTCTCGCTTTTACGGAAATTTATATGGCTAATGTTATTGAGGAAAGGCTTGTAAATGACATTGGAAACAAATTATTTTCCTTGCCAGATAATGTTGCTCAAGTCGAGAGCCTTCAAGGGCAACTTAAGGACTACATAAAGGGAGCGGTTTCGGACTCGGTTTCCAAGCTGAATATAGATATCCGTTCCATAGATACATCGCAAACAAAAGCCATAGTGGATTCAATCTATCGCACAGCTTATGATATTTTATCAGAACTGGAGGAATAGCGTATGAATAAGTATCTTCTTGTCGGTGATTATGTTCACAAAGAAGTCACATCGACGAACAGGGCGGATTGCATAGCGGTTACCGTACCTTTAAAGGGTAATGATGACACCCTTAAATATGGGATAAGTCATGCCATGAAAAAGCTGAATGAGAATGGTGTATATCCGACCGAAGATGGGATCGATATTCTCAGCCTTGCAGGCTTAGTCTATCTTGCTGATACACGCATTTCTCGAAGCCTCCACTCAGAAGACAGCTGGACAAGAGAAATCGCCATTGAAATACCTGTTTATAACCTTGAAAAATGGACGCCTCTTGGAGGATTATTTACAAGGATGCTTAATTTCCTGACGGGAGACAGATGGACAATATCTTTCAGAAAAAGAGATGAGGAACTTTCGGAAAAACCTGAAGATGAAACTCCCCCAACGATATTTGAAGTGGTTACCCTTTTTTCTGGTGGAATGGATAGCTTGATTGGGACGATCAATCACTTGGAAAACCATAATAAAGTGGCTCTTATAAGCCATGCGGGTGACGCGCATACAAAAAGTGCCCAAAGTAAGCTATTAGCTCATCTACAAGGTAAATACCCAGATCTTGCTCCGCTATATCTCGATTTATGGATGGTATTTGAGAAGAACCTGATTCCAGGTGGAGGGAATGAAAACACAACGAGGAGCCGGTCGTTTCTATTCATAGCGCTTGGTATCTTTGCGATGAGTGGAATGAAAGGAGTATCGACCCTGGAAGTTCCCGAAAATGGTTTGATAGCATTAAATGTACCGTTGGATGAACTGCGCATTGGCTCGCACAGCACACGGACAACACATCCCTTTTACTTGGACTCATGGAATCTGGTGTTGCGAGGCTTAGGAATTGAGTTTTCCATTCAAAATCCGTATTGGAATAAAACAAAAGGAGAAATGGCTGACGAGTGTTTGAACAAGGAATTTCTTTTGCAAGTGATTCAAGATTCAATTTCATGTTCTTCCCCGCAGAAAGCTCGTTGGAGCGGTGCCGCTCCTCAGCATTGCGGGTATTGTGTTCCGTGTATCATCCGTAGAGCGGCAATGAACAAAGCATTTAGGGAAGAAGGAGACAGCACCCCTTATTTAATAGACAGCGTTTCAGAAATAGCTGCCAGCCATGAAAAAGGAAAAGGAGTACAACTCCGTTCTTTTCAAATTGCTATTAATAAAATCAAGGAACAGCCGCAACGGGCTAAAATTCTGATACATAAGAGCGGTCCTCTTTCTGGAGATAGCGCATATCTGCAGGAATTATCGGATGTATACCTGAGAGGGCTGTTGGAGGTTGATGGTTTTATAATAAAAAGTACCGATAGCGAGAGGCAGATATAATAAAGCTTATATTGTGTGGTGACTAGTTATGGATACTTATGATATGCATTGCCATGTAGATTTGATGCAATCCATGGTTGAATTCAGCAAATCAGCCTTGGAAGAACGAATCAATCTATTTGCAATGACAACAACGCCAAAGGCGTATGAAATTGAAAAGGAAAAGCTCAGTGGTTTCTCAAATGTCCAAGTTGCTCTGGGATTACATCCGCAGCTTGTCTTTGAAAGAATCCAGGAACTCGCTTTAATTGAAAAATATATAAGCACAACCAGATTTATTGGTGAGATTGGACTTGATTTCAACAAGCAGTTTTATCACTCCAAAGAACATCAGATTGATGTTTTTTCACAAATTATCGGGTGGTGTCAAAGATCACCAATGAAAATTATTTCAATCCATTCTGTCCGGTCAGATAAAAAAGTACTGGATATTTTGGAAAAATACGATTGTACTAAACATAATAATTGTATTTTGCATTGGTATTCAGGAACATTAAAACAACTCGATAGAGCCATAGAACTTGGCTGCTTTTTCTCGGTCAATGAGTATATGCTTAATTCTCCAAATGGACGGTCGATAATACAGAAAGTTCCTGCCGACCGATTATTATTAGAATCTGATGCTCCGTTCATTTCAGATATAAAGACGGTTGATCAGCTCAAACAAAAGTTAACGTATTGCCTTAATGAGTTAGCTATAATAAAGGGAAATGAAGTATCGACACGCATTGCTGAAACAAGCCGTCGATTACTTGAAATATACTGATGACATCTATATTGAAGGTGGTTTTGTGGATTTTAAATATATAACTGCAGATGAAAGAGAAGCTTTATATAATGAAATATGGTCTGAGCCTGTAATTACTGTTGCGAAAAGATATGGCATGTCCGATAACGGGCTACGTAAGCATTGCAAGAGGCTCGGAATTCCACTGCCACCAAGTGGCTATTGGGCAAAAATTAAATCAGGACAAAAAGTGTCAAAACCAGCTTTACCAAAGGTAACAGGCGAACTTAAGAAGCATATCCGTAATTATGCTATAAAGTATAGGACAGACATTGAACAATTAACAGATGAAGAGTTAATGGCTGAAGAAGAATTAAGTTTACTAAAAGATGAGACAAAAAAATTTGTAAAGGATATATGCTCTCAAGTTCAGGTGAAGGGCCAGCTTAGAAGTCCTCATCATTTAATTACAGAGCATAAGGAAGAAGTAACTTATAGAAAAAAGAGGGACAAGGCACTAAAACAGGCTAATTTCAGTTCAACCTACTATGCCAACGTGAAAAGCAAATACAGAGAAAATAATCCCATCCTTCCAATAAATGTTTCTGAATCTAATATAAACAGAGCGTATAGAATCTTGGATGCAATTGTTAGTACGCTTGAAGAGATGGAAGGATATACTCGTGTTAATATAGAAGCCGGTAAGGACAGAGCCTATTTCGTTATTATGCGTTCCGCCTTTTATTTTGTGGTAAAAGAAGAATCAAGAAAAAAACGCGGCACTCAAAATGACTCTGAAGCTCAGACATACTTGACGTTATCTATGTCTGCGGAGAGTTGGTTTACAAATAGTGGACATTGCAATATGGATTATAAAGATAATGATAACGAACCCTTGGAAAACCAAGTGGGGAAAATTATCTATGATATGTTTGTTGTCGCAAATAAGCATTTATCTATAGACGAGTTGAAGGAACGAGAAGAAAAAAAAGAGCGGGATGAACGAGAAAGGCAGCGTCGTCTTGAGCAAATGCGAAAGGGCGAATTAGAAGAGATAAAACTTCTGGAGCAGGCTGCTTCAGATTGGGACAAGGCCGAAAAAATAAGAAGATTTGCTGACTGTATGGAAAGAGAAATAAGCGATGTTTCCGATATGGGAAAAAGAGAACTGCTCTCTAAATGGTTGAAATGGGCTCGTGATAAGGTGGATTGGATTGATCCTCTTACTGAAAAGGATGACGAACTCTTAGGTAAAAGTAAGCATATATTCGAGCTAATAGAAGATGAGAGCGATTAGAATAGTGGGGCGGTGAGCTGTATGGCAATTTCATTCAGGCATAGTGCGGGATTCGGCAAAAGGATGGAGTATTACATAATAGGTTTAATGCTGAAAGAAGGCATTGATTGTTATGTTCCTTTAGTAGATGACGATGGAATTGATGTTGTTATTCGTAAACAGGACGGAAGTTTTATTGAAGTCCAGATCAAAGCAAGATCTAAGAATGTTACAGATGGCGATGCGGCATTATTTGCCGCAATGACTCATGAGTATAGGCATAATTATTACTTTATATTTTATTCAGAACGCTTAGAGACAATGTGGATCATGTCGTCGGAAGAGTTTTTAAAAGAATGTGTAACAAATAAGACCGGCAAAAATGCCGGGAAACGTAGTATATGGTTTAATGGAAAGAAAAAAGATCCTATAACGGGTGAACCAAAAGAATACGCAAAATCGCAGTTCGACAACTATCTAGCAAAAGACTTCTCTAGGTTTTATAGCTAAGCGTAAATGTTAAAGTATTATCTGCATTTGTAGATACGGTTGATATATAGGAGGATACAATTGAGATGGCCGAAAGAAGTTTTGAAGAAGTTGCTCAATATGTTGAATGGCAGAGTCAAAATAAATGTAAAGTTTTAAGTGCCAAATCGGAACATACTTTTAATGATTTAGGTACAGAAGTACGAGTTTGGAATGTTAAAACAGATTCGGATGGCGCTTGGTGGGTTGTGGAAGGGGACTCTGTTCCCATGAATTTGTACCCACAAGAAGCTTATTATTTTTCGGCAGATGAAGTTTACTCCTTTCACATGGGCTTAATGGAAAAAATGAATGCCTCGATTGATTATAAACCAGAGGAATTTGTTGAAGCTATCACCTTAAATAGTGACATAGCTCCTCAATTATTCAGGAAGTTAAAAAGCGTAGCCACATTGATTGATTCTGCCGTTGAAATTGAAGATTTTCAGTCAATAGGAGTTCAATGCAGAGAGATTCTAATAGAATTGGGAAATTCTATTTATTCTGCAGATATGGCTGGTGATGGTGAACAACCACAAGCATCAAATTTCAAAAGAAAAGCAGAATTGTTTGTCCAGTTTTATTTAGTTGGTTCTGAAAATAGTGACTATAGAAGCATCATTAAGAAACTTACAGAAGCGACATGGGACTATGCTTGTAAAATTACACATTCTATCAGTGCGACTTTTTATGAGACATCGACGTGTGTTACTCTCTGTACATCTTTAGTAGGTGTTTATGAGAATATTCGGCAAAAGGTTTTTGATCCAATATCTCAATATAAATGTAGGTCATGTAAAAGTAAAAAGCTGAAGATAGTCAACGACGAAACAACCGAAGATGGAATAGTTAAGAAGTTGTTCTTACAATGTGAAGAATGTGAAGGAATTACAGAGGTTGTTTTCGAGGAATATAATACGAGTAAATCTCAGTACATAAAAGGAATTGAGCAAGAGTAAAGAACGATGCACTTCCCTGCTCTGCCGGCAGCGTTTACAGGAATTATTTTGATGATAAGAAATTGTATAGAATAAAGCCTTCAAGAGGTCAAATGATTTTTGAAGGTTTTATTGCTTACAATTTACTAGAAATGTTAAGCAAAATCAGGCACCAAATCAACAAAAAAATGGTCTATCCAGGTGACTGTTTTTAAGACATGCCTTCCCGCCAAGGGGGTACCAGAGGGGTACGACATCTTTTTTGTATCCTCAAGGCACGTTGAGTGTATAATAATGATGCAGAAATGTGGTCGAAATGAAAAATAAGGGATTTGACCACAAGATGTTGTGGTTTTTTGGCAAAAATCAGGCAAATTTTGAAGCCGAAAAGTGCAAATTTTGACCCATTTTTTGACCCGTTTTCATAGATGACAAAAGGTTATTTAGAGTATGAAACCTTCAAAATTAAAAATTTAAGAAAAAAACAAGGGCATCAGGAAATCAAAATCTTGATGCCCTTAGTTTCTATATACTCACCAAAAATAACGTGAATCTACGACCACGAATAAAGATATTGGGCTATGCTTTTCAGCTAAGAAAAAAGTACAGACCACACAAATAAAAAGGAGGACATCACAATGTTAAATGAAACCATACGCATTTTCTTCCCGCTGAAGATTGTCAGCTATCCGCAGTTTGACCCTTCAGAGGATGACCGGGATGAAATCTCACCGGAGGAAGCGGTGGAATATAAGGAGCTAATCCTCACAACTATCGAAAAGAATAACTGCCATTTTGAAAACGAACGCGGGCTGGCGGAGTATCTTGATACGGGAACTTTAAAGGAAAAGGTCCAAAGCCTTCATCCCTCTGTGGAGGTTCTCCGCGGCGAGCTCTGGTGCGTGATGACCGCTCAGTTAAGCACCGCTCTCACGCCAGAGGAAACAGTAGAGTTGATCTCGCAGATTGAAGGACAAAATAAAGAAGGCTGGGGGGCTGACTTCAAGCAGCATCCCATCAACACAAGAGATTGCGAACTTTACATCAGCTTCTGCAACAGCGGCAGTTACATCATTCAGACGGAACAGGAGTTGAGGCTTGACCTTGGACAGAACGGACCGGTGATGGGAGGTCTGTCGTGAAAACTTGCAGACAGCAAAATTAAATTTCCTAAATAAAATATATTAGGGGCTATGTTTTTCAAAATGAAAAGCATGGCCTTTTTTATTTTGAAAAAATCTAAAATCAAAATGCTGTCGATTCTCTCGGCACAGAAAAAGGAGGAAATGATCATGGACAATAAAAATCTACAGGAGGCTTTTATCAAAAATCTCAATGAGATACTTACAGACATTGATTTTGCAAAACTGGATGTGTCCTGCAATTCGGACGAAGATGGTTATGCAAAAGAAACATTGAAGAAAATGTACGATGCGTTTGTTGAGATTTATGGTACTGATTATCTTGACAGCGGTTATGAATTTGTGGAGCTTCCTGCTGTTATCCAAGGGCGAAGTACCGGGCATATCGGTCTCGGTATCGTTACTCTTGATATTCAATCTTCCGGAGAACATCAGGGAACTTTCTTTTTGACGCCCAGAGGTGTGATTGATCAGGGTGGTGGGGATATGCCAAAACCGCATTCGCAATATTTAAAAGACAACTATGCGCCTTACGATTACTGGTACACCATCATGCTGGAACGTGATCATCATGTAGATTTTGACAACGTGCCGGAAAAAGTAATTGATTTATTAAATGGGTGTCAGCCGAATCAGCCTGAATTGAAAATGGAATAACAGCACATGAGTAATAGCTTTTTGTTTTCGTTTGTGGTATCTTGTGTGATTGAAAAAGGAACTGTAAAAATTTAAAGGAGGTACTTAGATGAGTGTAAACGCCAGAGAAGAACAGTATGAGCACGTAAAGTTATTTGGTAAACCAGCGCTCTTTACCGATTCACGAATTGACCGGAGCACTGTGCCAACAGGATTTTACTGCTATGACCTGCGTGGTTACGACCGTGACCCTGGAAAACCAGTAGCGCTAGAAAATCAGGTTGTCGTTAATCATGCCGGTACGGTGCTGACAACTGAGCCAGTCACCATTCCCAAAGAGGGGTTCCGCCGATTGCGTGGTAAGCTGAATTTTCTTGGGGAGTGCCTGACGTTATCGGAATTTTGTGAAGAACATGGACTCGAACTCAAGGTTGACAATGGAAAATTAAATTTACGGCCTGCCTCTTCTGATAAGGCAGGTCTTTTTTTTGCACTGTCGAAGGAGCAGGATGCAAAGCTTGCAACCATAGGGCACCTGCGAGTTGATTTCGGAAGTAATGGGCATGAGTTCTGGCATACATGGTGGCCCCGCGATTATGAGAAGTTTCATGGTTCAGCGTTTGAATCAGAGCTGAAAAGAGTGGTAGATGCACTTCGTGAGGATGGACCGTTGGAAAATCTTCCTGCCATGTCATTATATTGCACCAGTCATGGCGGAGAAATTGAAGGCGGCTGGCGACAGAACTATGGCTACATTGTAGAAACAGAGCATTACCGTTACTGCCTGCGATGTAATCCCGGTCCTGGAGATTATCAGGCATACCTGACTGTCTTTGATCTGCGTCAGCAAGAGCTGAACATGAAGAACGAAGCTACAACGCAGAATCTTGGTCTTACTGAAGCGGGAAAGCAAAAGCTGAAAAACGCTGCTGATCCTACGCTCTCGCATAGCTACGCCTGGTTTGTGTATCAGGATTACAATGTTGCTGGTGAAAAACTTACAAGAGGTCTCACACTGCAGGAAGCAATCCACCTGTTTAACGAAATGGACAGCGGTAACAAGCGGTTAGGTGTTACCAAAGATGATATCGCCACGGTGGATATAGTAATTACTTTAAACGGTGAGCAGAAATTTTCAAAAGATTACACACAGCTTGCCAGTTTTTCAAGTGACCCCGTAATAGTCCTCGCCGTGGAAACACTGCGGAATGAAATTACAGAACAGACACCCGAACAGGGAATGAAAATGGGAGGTATGTAAAATGAACCGAAATCCTGATTGGATTAAATATATGAAAGAGCAGTACCCGCCGGGCACAAGAATCCGGCTTGCCGAGATGGAAGATCCTTATGCTCCGGTGCCTCCCGGCACGGAAGGTGTTGTTGTTCATGTTGATGATCTGGCGCAGCTTCATATGAAATGGGATAATGGCAGAACGCTGGCACTCATACCGGGAGTCGATCATTTTTCGGTTATCCCGCTGCCGCTTCAGACACTGAAGCTATATATGCCGTTGACCGTCAACGCTTACCTGCGCAACGAATACGGTGATTTGGATAATGATGCTGTGGAGTTTGGTCGCTATGAAGTTTTAGAACATCAGGATAGTATTCTTGCAGCAATCCTGAAAGAGAGGATGCCGGAGGAAGCCGAACGCGGCCTCATGAAGTATTACCATGGGAACGATAGTGTGAATCAAAAGGTGCAGTCCTATTTTTTTACCGTGGAGCAGGTTGACGATAAGCTAATGGGCGTGGCAGAATGCCGCATAAAGGGTGAGCTGACTGTCGAGGAACTGGAACGGCTGAAGGACGAGATTTCCGGTCAGGCATCCGATGGGTTTGGGGAAGGTTTTGAACAGCGTCCAATTAAAATAGCGGACGGTGAAATTTGTGTCAGCCTCTGGAGCAGTGAAAAAAGCTGGAGCATTATGACTCAGGATGAGCTGGAGCAGGGACAGCAGATGGGAGGAATGCATCTTGGATAAGAGCAGAAAAAATAATGGGCTGCCACAGCAGTGCTACACTGTACTCCCTTTTGATGGCAGGCTGGTTACCATAACCCAAGGGAAACCGGGATATTCCCTGTCACCACTGAACCAGGATGACCGACAGAAAAATCGTACTATTGCGGATGAGAAAAATAAGGAGATCGGCGGCATAACGCCAGAACAGGAAAAAGCAATGCAAACAGGTGCGGTGATTGGATGGGAATTTGTGCATCTGATAGACAACGTCCACGTTCAGTCAAATGAGATTATCGAATTGGAAATCAGCCGTCCCGGTTCGTTTGGTTCGGAAACGTCTGCATCTCTATCACTCCCCGCGACTCCTTATGAGCTGGCAGATGCACTGGATAGAGCGCGTATCATTGATGAGAGAGTCATCTACTCTATGGAAATTATGAAATGCAACCCAAACTATCTGCCTCGGTTTATCGGTTCAAGTACCAACCTTTATGAACTGAATTATCTGGCACAGCGGCTGGCAACCCTCAGTGAGTGGGAACTGGATTGCTTTGAAGGGATGGTGATAATGGACGCCACTCAGACATCATATGCACCAATCCCTGTGGACCGGCTCATCAATATGACCAACAGCATGGAACATTGTCAGGTGGTTTACGAGGCAGCAGACGATATTTCCCTTGGAAAGTTCTATGCAGACAACGACTTTGTCCCACAGCTTGAAAATCTTCCGCAAAGTGTTTATGAGTGGTTGGACTTCGATAAGATCGGCAAGGAAATGCGTGAGGGCGAAGGCGGAGCCTTTACCACCCATGGCTATGTGGTGCAGAACGGTGAAATTACGCAGAACTATCAAATCGGCGATGCCATCCCGGGACAAAAGCCAGAATATACGGTGCTTCTCCAGGTGACCAAGGGATATTTTAATGACCCGGATTATGACAATGACCTCTCAACGCTCCTTAAGCTGCCCGCCAGCGATAAGGAGCTTTCTCATGCAGTGGAAGAAGTGGGTGCCGCGTCGCCAGAAGAATGTGCATTCACTGCCGTCGATTGTATAATCCCCCGGCTGACTGAGAAAATCACAGATGAGCTGGAAGCCACAAACGGCGACTGCTATGGCGTGGTCAATGAGCTGGCAGGCCAGCTTAGTCGACTTAACCGCGAGGGTGGAATCTCTATCTGCAAAGCAATGCTTACGGAAGCACCGGAAGATATCACCTTGGAGGAAGCTCTCGATTTTGCTTATCAGACCGATGAATTCTTGCTTTTACGGGAAGCCGCTACCCCGACAGATTATGCAAGAATGGAGCTCGCCAAGTGCTCCATCCCTTTGAGAGAGGAATTGTTTGTCGGCACGGAACTCAAACATTACGGAGAAAAACTCATGGAACGCAACCAGGCTGTCCCGACCGAATACGGTATTCTTATTTCACAGAATGGTCAGACGGTGCAACAGTGCCTGAACCGCCCTGCACAGGGTATGGAAATGAGGTGATTCGTTGAGCAAGATATTCTCACTCATAGGACTGGAAACAAACACCGGCATCCGTGATATTGGAATTATCAGCGGGATACCAGAACTGGAGGACATCCAAAACTCACAGGTATATAAGGAACTGGTTGAGGACTGTGGCGGTACAGAGT
Organism: Lachnospiraceae bacterium; assembly: GCA_034925905.1. Classification (GTDB taxonomy): domain Bacteria; phylum Bacillota; class Clostridia; order Lachnospirales; family Anaerotignaceae; genus JAYFRL01. The sequence goes on from JAYFRL010000017.1 coordinate 21,044, forward strand.
ATATTATGGTGATTGTTAAATCATTCAGGTATGGTCACGGACCTCCCAAACCTGCCAAGGCGGCAGAGTTGAGTTTTATCTCTATACATCCAAAGATTATAGAAACTAGTGAAGTGAATGAATTACAGACGATCCGCTTTGCCATTGTTTATCCCGATTCAGGGAATGCAGATGAATTTGTGAAAGGCCCGATGTGACTGTGTCAGCCAACAAAAAGGAGATGATTATATAGTTAAAATGTGGTATAATAATAAAAAACAATAAAAAGGAGGTCTGCTTATGAAACAACGTTTGTTGGAGCTTTTGCAGGAAGAAAAAGTTATGAAGCTCAAAGGCGGTCTGTACCATCAGACGCAGATTAAACTTGCCTATAACTCTAACCGGATTGAAGGCAGCCGCCTTTCTGAGGATCAGACCCGGTACATTTATGAAACCAACACGATCAATACAGATCCGGAAGAAGCTGCCGATGTGGATGATATCGTAGAAACAGTGAATCATTTTGCCTGTTTTGATTATATGCTGACCCACGCAGATGAGGAACTGACAGAGGATATGGTCAAGGAATTCCACAAGTTTTTAAAACGGGGTACTTCTGATGAGCGTAAGGAATGGTTCCGCGTCGGTGACTACAAAGCGCGAGCCAATGTGGTGGGTGATATGAAAACAGCGGCGCCTGCGAAGGTTGCCGGTGAAATGCGCAGCCTGCTTGATGATTATCATGCGAAAGCTCACATCACCGTGAATGATATTATAGAATTTCACCATCGATTTGAAAGTATCCATCCTTTTCAGGACGGAAACGGCCGGGTCGGACGTATCATCATGTTTAAGGAATGTCTGCAGCATGACATTATGCCTTTCATTATTGATGAAGAACATAAGCTGTTTTATTACCGCGGACTGAAAGAATACAGCTCCGAAAAAGGATATCTAACGGATACCTGCCTCTCGGCACAGGATCAGTATGCGGCAACAGTGGAATATTTCTTTCCTGAGCTTTCACAAGCCGGACCGGAGCTTACACAATCGTAAATAGATTTTATTTTATGCAGCGCCTTTTGATTTCAAATGAAATCAGAGGGCGCTTTTTTCATTTCCGAAGATTAAATGGATTATCACCGGATAAATAAAGAATCACATAAGGGAAACAAACAGGGCGCTGTCTTTGCAAAAAGGCAGCGCCTTTTTTGCTTCCATGGAAAGGAGTGGATATCATGCATCATGAATTAAGAGCAGAAGAAAAAACAGGAGCAGAGACAACCGGACCTCCCAAGAAATATTGCGTGCCGCTGCCAAATGACCGTTCTCGCTGCGAGGGCTGCCCGTATCCCCGTGTCGGTTTCATCTGCTGGAGTCCGGATGGAACCTGTATGAAAACGGACGTTGATGCTATCAACTGCCGCAGTAAAGGCAGGTGAAAAAATGAACAGCATCATCAGCTGGGTAGGCGGCAAAAAAGCACTGCGGGAGTTAATCTATCTGCGGATGCCCAAAGAGTTCGGGCGGTACATTGAGGTTTTCGGCGGCGGGGGGTGGGTGCTTTTCGGCCGACCGACGGATGCTGTTATGGAGGTGTATAACGATTTTAACTCCGACCTTACGAATCTGTTCCGGTGTGCAAAGGAACAAACCCTTGCACTCATCCAGGAGCTAAATTTCCTGCCGCTGAACGGTCGGGATGAGTTTGGTGTGCTTCGCAGGTATCTGGAAAAGCAAGAATTCACCAGCGAGTATCTCTCGGAGGAGTTAGAGCTTGCCGAGCGACATTTCTCCCCACTTGAGTATGAGGACATCCGGCAGATTCTCACAGAGAAAGCGGTCATGAATGATGTCAAGCGTGCCGCTGCTTTTTTCAAACTCATTCGCTACAGCTACGGAAGCGGCTGCACCAGCTTCGGTTGCCAGCCCTTTGATATCCGGAAAACCTTTCATCTGCTCTGGCAGGCCAACATTCGTTTAAAGGATACAGTCATAGAGAACAAGGACTTTGAAGATCTTATCCGACAGTACGACAGGGAGAATGCATTCATTTATTGTGATCCTCCCTATTACCAGACAGAAGGACATTATGCTGTGGAATTCAGAAAGGAAGATCACTATCGTTTGCGGGACACGCTGACAGCCAGCAAGGGTAAGTTTCTGGTCAGCTACAATGACTGCGAATTCATTCGGGAGCTGTATAAAGACTTTCAGATTGAATCGGTCAGTCGCCTCAACAATCTGGCACAGCGCTATGACAACGGCTGCGAGTATGCAGAGGTGCTGATTTCCAACTACGATACCGGGGAACGGCTGCGGGATAGACCAGCGCAAATGAATCTTTTCGATCCCGAACTTTTCTTCGGGCAAATTTAACCCCATAAGGGGCAACTATGAAGGAGGAACTATTCTATGAAAATCATGAAAACAAAAGCGGTTGTCGATACCCACGGGCTTCTAATTCTCCCTGCGATCCCCGCAGGGCTTACGCCCGGTGATCAGGTCAATGTCATTCTTGCATCCCAGGGGGAGGAATCAGCTCCCCTGCTTTTGCTTACTCAAACCGGCATTGAGGTTGCCTTACCATTGTGCGCTCTGACGGAATCGGATGCTCCGGAAGAGGACGAAGAAGCAGATGACGAGGAAGGTCTGAATCTGCCCGGAGAGCTGCTGGAGGATGCGGGGATTTCCGCCGACAGCGATCTGGAAATCATCTGCGGTGACGGTGCCATTGTCATTTTGGCCTCAGATATTTTAAATTGTCTGCCGGAGGAACTGACCGAATTTTTCCAGGAGCTTGGCATTCACCCCGATACCGTTCGGGAGGTTATGAGAAAGGAGGGCTACTTTGCATGAATGCAAAAAACACATACCGCATTATCGACAGTAAAGGCAGAGTGTTAATTCCCAAGGACATACGCTCAGCATCCGGACTGGACTACGGCGACATAGTAAAGCTGAATGTCCGTCAGGGTGCAGTCAATATTCAAAAGGTGGAGCTTATCGAGGTGGGCGACCAGTCCCCCGAAGCGATGGAAGCCTATGTTCGTGCCGCTATTAAACGAATGCCGGACGACACCCAGCTGAGTCTGATGAGTGACTTAACTGAACTTCTCCGGCAGAAAAAGGATCTGATTTAATATGGCAGGAGAGAAATTGTTAACCAAGGAAAGCTGTCTGTCGGAAGCAGAAGGCGGATATTTTGCAGGCAGGGTTGTTTTATTGGATGCATCGGTATTGCCGGAAAATCACCGTAGTCCTGTGCATCAGATGTACTTCTGCACCGGGGGGCCGGGAAGCCTGCCGATTGGTATCGGAGGTAGCTTGCGAGCCGTGTCACTTTTTGATGGATCGCTTGCCAGCTGGGACCGGGAGCATATTCTCGGCATTGCAAAGCCGGAAATCCTCACGGATCATGCGCTGCTACAGCTGTCTCAAATTCGTCCGCTGGATTCTGAGATTCCTGCCGTACCGGAATTTTTCGGCTACTGTTTTCTGTCGGATGGACAGCGTACTGCAAGCGTTCCGCTTCTTGATGAGATGGAAGTGCGGGAGTATATAGATATACAACGAGCCTGCCAGCACCGTGTCGTGATTTGCGATCAGGCTGACTGTTGGGTGAGGGAATTTGCAGAGGGTAAGTCGGTTTCTTCACCCGGAGAAGGGATGGATGCATGGCAGAGAGAGCAGGAAGCATCTGGAGATATGGAACTGAAGCTGTGAACAGATACAGGCTCAGTTCTTTTTTATTTCATTAGAAAAGGAGTTGATTTGATATGTCAGAACCGGTATTGCTGACACAGGAAAGCTGCCTGCAGACGGGGTATGATATTTCACTAGAGGGAAAGGTGGTTGTATTGAGAGCGGCCGTACTGCCTGAATCCCATCGTAGTGCAGAGCAGCAGTTATATTTCTGTACCGGTGGCTTTGGCAGCAAGCCCACTCCCAGTGGACGTGCGGTCTTTGCCGTATCCCTGGCAGATGGCGAACAGATACGCTGGAACCGCAGTGACATTCTCGGCATTGCGAAGCCTGAAATTCTTACGGATCATGCCAGACTCCAGCTGTCACAGATTCGTCCGGCAGGAGCGCTGGACTTGAAAAATCATGAGCCTCAGTACAGCGGTTATTGCTTTCTGCCGGATGGCCGCTATACCTCTGGTGTGTGGCTTTGCAGCCCCAAGGAGGTGCAGGACTACATCGACCTGCAGAAGGAATATCAGCATCGAATCATGATCTGTGACAGGGATGATTTCTGCGTTTTTGAAATGGTGGATGGTAAACTCATCTATCCAACGCAGGAAATACTGGATGCACATCGCAAAGAACAGGAACAAAATGGCGGCATGGAGCTGAAGCTGTAACGCATTGCAGACTTTGGCTCCTTTAATAAAAAAATTGAAAGGAAGGTATTCTCATGGTAGAAAAGAAAAAGAGAAGGGTTGGCGTAATCGCCATCCTTATTCTCCTCCTGCTGCTGATCGGCGGCGGGATTTTTGTTTTTATGGAACAGCACCCCGATTTGTTTATCCCGGAGGATGAGATTCTCACCCGTGGTGAATTCGCCACTATTATGGTACGGGATATTCCGCTGGATACAAAGGATGTGGAGAAAGACCCGGCCAGTTTCCCTGATATTGACGGACATTGGTCGGAAAAGTACATTGAGGCGCTGATTGATGCAGGCATCATTGATCCTGCTGACTATCCGGACGGCTTCCATCCCGATGATCCGATCACCCGTGCTGAAATCATTAAGATGCTGGTACGCATCAGCGGAAAGGATGAGGAAGCGAAAAACACTCAGGGACACAGTGGCTATGACGATGACAAGGACATCAAGGATGGCGATAAGGGTTATATCATCATCGGCAAGGAGGAAGGTATTTCCGGAGAAGATTCTGACGGAAAATTGAAGCCGAACGATCCGGTTACCAAAGGCGAGGCCAAGGATCTGATTGATAAGACGAAACCTCTTCCGACACCTACCCCCACACCGGAAATACCCAAGCCAACACCCGCGCCTAATACGCCCGATCCTGTGAAGCCGACACCTGTGAAACCGACACCGACACCCGGCGGAAATTCGGATGACGATGATGCTTCAGGAAGCTCCGGCGGCTCCGGTGGTAGTTCTGGGGGAGGCTCCTATTCCTACCCGGATGCGCAGGTGCGTTTTGAACTTCCCGAAACCGCACATACCGATACTGAAATCAAGGTCATGCCGGTATGGAAATATATGCAGAGCTTTACATGGGCGTTGAGTAAAACTGCCGTGGACGGCTCCGAACAGACGGCAGAACTGATAGATGCCGGCACGCTCAGTCTGGAGGGCGGTATACTCCAGTTTAAGGAGCCGGGTAAATATACCCTGACCGCAACTGCTAAAAATGTCAGAGGAAAGGAAACTGTACTGTCCAAAACGGTGACGGTCTATCCGGTGATTGACCTGACCTTCGCCCTGCCGGAAACCACTCACACAGACAAATCGGTGACGCTGTCCTATGCGCTGGAAGCTCTTTATGGGCATGACATCATGTGGACGGCAGAAAAAGGCGGAGAAGAGGCACCCATTACCGACATACTGGATGGTACGCTGGGAAATGAGGGCGGTACCTTTGTGTTCAAGAGTTCCGGACAACAGACACTTACAGCATCCCTGACTGATGAGACTGGCCGCAGCTTTATCCATACGGAAAGCACAACAGTCTATCCCGTTGCAGAGATTACCTTTGCACTTCCTGAAGCAGCCCATACTGATACGGAGCTGGGGATCTCCACCACACTGTTGAATGCAGATAACATGCCTGTGGTTTGGAGCCTTATGAAGAATGGAGAGGCGGCTGAAATCGCAGAGGAACTGGAAGGCTCCCTGACCGATGAAGGCGGCAAAGTCCGTTTCAAGGACAAAGGCGTGTACCGCCTTACCGGAACGCTGACAGATGAAACAGGCAGAACCTTTGAAGCATCGCAGGCTGTTACGATTTACCCGGTAGGCTCTGTTGGCTTCTACCTTCCTGAAATCACTCATACCGACAAAAGTGTTCAGGTACAAGCATCATTCCAATATCTTGGAACTGCTGAGATCCAGTGGTCATTAACCCGAAACGGTGAAGTGGTCACGCTTTCGGATTATGTAGAAGGAACTCTGACTGACACCGACAGCATTGTCCGTTTTAAGGAAGAAGGCGAATATGTGCTGAAAGCCGCCTTTACAGACCCTGCGGGCAGAAGCTACAGCTATACTGCACCCATTAAGGTCTATCCGGTACCGGGTATCACCTACAAATTGCCGGAAACTGCCCATACGGATACCCCCATATCCATTATTCCAGAAACCTTGGAATTGGGGGATCTAAAGGTGGAGTGGCTGTTGGAGAACAGCTTCGGATTCCAGAATCTTGCGACTTATCTTGACGGTACGCTTACAAACGGCGGCGGCACCATCCGGTTCAAGCATGCAGGAATCTATGAGCTTATTGCTAGGATCACCGACGAAACCGGCCGTGTGTTCCTGTATGAGGACGGCGGAAAAATTGAAGTCCTGCCAGTGCTGACCCTTTCCTTTGAGTTGCCGGACTCCACCCATACCGACCGCACCATTGACCTGCGTACCCGTGGTAACAACAATACACTGCCGGTTGAATGGGTACTTACAAAAGATGGGGAGCCGGTGGAGCTTACTGAAGCGCTGGAAGGCAGTCTGAATGCTTACGGCGGGAGAATCCGCTTTAAGGATGTCGGAACCTACACCCTGACTGCCTCCATGACGGATGCTCTTGACCGTGTATTTTCGTATAGTGCGGTTACAACCGTCTACCCGGTACCTTCTGTTTCGCTGAGTGCGCCGCAGGTGTGGTATTCAGGGGAAGCCGGAGTGGTCAGTGTCACTGGTACCGATCTGGAAAACCTCACAGCCAACTGGACAGTCAGAAAGGATGCAGGCGAAACCAAGCCTTATGCTGCCTATGCTTCCGGTATCCTGACAGAAGAAGGAGGCTCTCTCACTTTTTCAGCAAAGGGAACCTATAAGCTGAATCTGACCATGACAGACCCTGCCGGCCGCACCTATGAAAAAAGCCGGGACTTTACTGTATATCCTATCCCGACCATGAGCATCAGCGTTCCTGAATTGACCTACAGCGGGGACTCCATGGCAGTTACAGCTTCGGGCTCTGAGCTTGCGGAAATGGGCATGGCATGGCTTCTTTCTTCCGATGGTGGCACCGCCAGACCATATGCTGAATATGCATCAGGGACCCTATCGTCTAATGGAGGAAATCTGCATATCTCGACCAATAAGACGATCTCCGTAAAGCTGATTGCAGAAGCAACAGATACAAACGGCCGCAAGTTTACTTTTGTTTCAAATGCAGGAACAATCAAGCCTCTTGCCAGCTTCCCGTTTACCGTCCCGTCCTCCGTTCATATTGGCTCTGGTTTTAATGTATCCCTGCCGGCAGCCACCGGACTGGATGGCAGAAACCTTGTGTGGGCGCTGACTAAGGGCGGCAGTCCGGCAACTTACACCGGAAGTCTCACCAATAGTGGCGGCAATATCACCATCAGTGCCACCGGCAGCTATGTGCTGACTGCCAGCACCACAGACAGCACAGGGCGCGTCTTTAGTTATGCTCAAAATGTCGCCATTACCAACAATGCACCGAACAAACCGACCGGAAGCGCTTCCGTTACCCGCACGGCTCAAAACGGCAAGCTGCGGGTGAATATTACTGCATCGGCTACCGACCCGGATGGAGATGCTGTCACACTGGAATACTCCGGCAACACCGCCGACGGCTATTATGCCGTGGGAACCCACACAGTGAAGGTCCGTGCCAAGGATGCATGGGGGTTATATTCTGACTGGACGAATATCACCTTCACTGTAAGCAATTCTGCACCCAGCACTCCGGTGATTACCCGCACACCAAACGGCAACAGCATAGCGCCGGGCGTGTCCATCACCATTACCGCTTCCAGCAGTGATCCGGATGGAGATGCCATTACCTACATTTGGGAAGGACGTCCCGCACAAACAAGCACTGCCTACCCGTTGGGCAAGAACGTGGTTCGCGTGAAAGCCGTGGATTCCACCGGCGCCGAATCTCCCTGGGCAGCAATCGTTTTCTTTGTAGCCGATCCGAATCGCGGCGGTGGCATGACACTGACAGGTCCTGAATCAGTTATTCTGGAGCAGGGTATCTCTGGTGCGACCATTGCCAATTACACCTTCACCGTGCCGCCAGTTTCCGGGCATTCCGGCAGCGACTACGGACGTGTCCGCGGATACATTAGAAGCAGTTTATAGCAAGATAAGCTTTAATATTAGCGAGGGCAAGGAGCATTGCTAAAATTTTAGTTGGAAAATATAATACAAAAAGCTAAAGTAAACAAAAGTATATTGCTTAATAAACCAAGGTGATTAATCCGGTAAATAAAAGGGGTGGTACATTAGATATAGCATATTTTGTAAAGCTGTATTTTTATTAAATAGAGAAACAAATCTGTAAGGATATATATATTTTATCAGAGGGATGATATCTATGAAATTTTGCTGGAGCACGTTAATGGTTAAAAATATGGAGGAATCCTTGGATTTTTATCAGGAAATAGCAGGGCTTAAACTAGAGAGCAGGTTTAATGCCGGGCCAAGGGTGGAAATTGCTTTTTTGGGCGACGGAGAAACAAAAATCGAGCTGATATGCAATAAGGAAAAAACTGAAATTAATGTCGGTGAAGATATCTCATGGGGCTTTGAAGTAGATTCTGTTGATAGATTTATGGAGTTTGTAAAAGGAAAAGACGTTAATATCCACAGCGGTCCCTTCCAACCGAATCCCAAAACCAGGTTCTTTTATGTTATAGACCCAAACGGGCTTAAAATCCAATTTGTTGAGCACAGCAAGGGCAATTGACGGGATTCAACCCACATTAGGAACAACTTGATTAAGGTCAGGTATCAGTGCTTTTATTGTTTGATATATGTGTTTATAGATTTTATCATTGAGGGTATACTGTAAAAAACATCTGCACAGGAGAACCCAGGCATAAAAAAACAGCAGATGCCTTATTAAAAAAATAACCATAGAGTAAAAACGGCTTGTATGATAAAATTAATAGTATTAAAGCTAATAAAGCGGGTGATTTAATGCCAATAACAGTAAGCAAGCTTTACAGCAACAGCAGAGCGCTTTATCAAATGAAGATTTTAGCCGGGGACAGCGGATTGAACAACTTTGTGGACTGGGTGCATATTGTTGAGGATTTGGAAGTATCGACATTTTTGCACGGACACGAGTTGATTTTTACTGCGGGATATATGTGCAAGGGCAAGGAATGGCTGCTGGAATTTACCAAACAGCTTTATGAAATGAAGGCCAGCGCGTTTATAATTAATATAGGTCCTTATATAAAAAGCGTTCCAAACGAGGTAATAGATTTTTGCAATGAGGTTAGCCTCCCGCTTTTTACAATCCCGTGGAAAACAAGAATGGTCGACATGACGAGAGATTTCTGCGGCAGGATAGTCTATAATCAAAACATGGAGTTAACCATATCCACAACGATCAAGGATATTATTTTCAAAATGGGTGATTTGGAAAGCCAGATTCAGCATATGGAGAGGCACGGCTTTACAAGGGAAAACTATTTTTGCATCGTAGATATCTCGCTGGACAGCTTTAAAGGCGAGCACGAAAGCGTAAGCATGGAAAAATTAAAGCTTTACGTTGAAAAAATCGCAAGAACAAGGCAAAATCTGTTTATTTCATTTACTTACCAGTCTAACCTTGTGGTTGTTTTATCGGAAATGGAGATGGACAATGTCCATAAATTTGTAGACGAGCTTATGAACCTGGTGCGTATAGAAAAGCCAGGATTTAATATACATGTGGGCGTAAGCTCCATAATGCAGGACTTCGTTAACCAGGATATCAATTTGGAAAAAGCCATTGACGCAAATAAAATGGCGAAAAGAAAGAATGTCCTTGTTAATTATTATGATGATTTGGATATATATAAAGTGCTTTTTGCCGTTAAAGATAAAAAGGTCCTCAATGAATTTTATCAAAGCATGCTTGGAAAGCTGGAGCAGTATGACATGGAAAACGGGACGGATTTAATAGGCTTCCTGGAATCCTATCTGGAAAACAACGGAAGCCCGCAGCTGGTTGCCGAGCAGCATTTTGTCCATAGGAACACGGTTAATAACCAGATTAAAAAGATAGAAAAAATCACGGGATATAACCTTTTAAACCTGGACGAAAAGCTAAAATGCAAGGTTTGCTTTTTAATCAAGGATATTTTATAAACACAAACGGATATTGTATTTAGATGTGCATATGCACAATAAAATGTGTTCATTGAATTATTGAATATAAAAAAATTATTCCTTATAATTAGTACCATAAAGTGAAAAAAGCAAAGGGGCTTATTCATTACCGAATAACCCCTTTGTTTTTTTATCAACTTATAAGGAGATGAAGAACATGACTGGTGAAGAAATAAAAAGCACATTGAAGCAATACAACCTGCAATCCTGGAGCAAACAAAAAGGACTTAATCCTATACCTGTTGAAAAGGCCGAAGGGATTTATTTTTGGGACTACAATGGTAACCGCTATACGGATATGTCATCGCAGCTTGTAAATATGAACGTGGGGTTTGGAAACAAAGCAATAGCGGAGGCCATAAAAGAACAGGTTGATAAATATTGTTATGTGGCTCCTTCTTACGCATCGGAGCCAAGAGCAAAGCTGGCCAAGAAAATAATCGAATTAATGCCTGATAATATGGGCAAGGTGTTTTTTACAAATGCGGGGGCCGAATCTAATGAAAACGCTATTAAAATAGCGCGCATGTTTACAGGCAGGACAAAGGTATTTAGCAGATACCGCAGCTACCATGGTTCTTCTTTTGGCGCCGGAAATTTAACGGGCGAACCAAGAAGATATACATTGGAACCGGGGATACCGGGGTTTATTAAGTTTTTCGACCCTTATATATACAGGGAGGCGATCGAATTTGAATCTGAAGAAGCGGCTACAAAATATTACCTTGCAAAGCTTAGGGAGCAGGTTATTTATGAAGGAGCAAGCAGCGTTGCAGTCATCGTAATGGAAACCGTTACAGGCTCAAATGGTATTATTATCCCTCCGAAAGGCTATTTGCCCGGAGTAAGAAAGATTTGTGACGAGTTTGGCATTATGATGATATGTGATGAGGTTATGGCCGGATGGGGAAGAACGGGCAAAATGTTTGCGTTTCAAAATTTTGACGTTAAACCAGACATTGTAACCTTTGCAAAGGGCGTAACCTGCGGGTATGTGCCTTTAGGCGGAGTGGTAGTAAGCAAAAAAATAGCGGAATATTTTGACGATAATCTTTTATCCTGCGGGTTAACATACAGCGGACATCCTCTGGCTTGCGCTGCCGGTGTTGCTTGCGTGGATTATTATAAAGAAGCAAACATACTTGAAAACGTAAGCAAGGTTAGCAAAGTTTTAGGCGAAAAGCTGGAGGAAATGAAAGAGGCTCACCCTTGTGTTGGAGATGTCAGGTACATAGGCTTGTTTTCTGCAGTTGAGCTGGTTAAGGATAAGGTTACAAAAGAACCTCTTGTTCCTTACGGAAAAGACACAGAAGGGATTATGGGCAAGATTATTGGTAAGCTCAAAGAAAAGAGCTTTATGACATATTCCCATGAAAACATGGTTTTAGTGTGCCCGCCTCTTATAATTACGGAAGAACAGTTAAAAGAAGAGCTTATTAAGCTGGATGAAGTGCTTACTATTGTGGATAAGGAATTTATCTGATAAACGGTTTTAAATGTTTAACAGACCAACATAAAAGCATCTATTTTATTAAAAGGGCAAAGACGGTATACCAGCTTTGCCCTTTTATATTTTTGCTCTGTATTTTATTAAAACCTTTAGCTCTTAGCCGACAATATTCCGGTAGCTTTCCATGTCTGTTGCGCCTTCTGTGCTGAAGGTAAGTATAACGGAATCGTTGGTAAGCCCCAGGCGGCTTTTGATTTCAAGAAGCTTAGGGTTGGTTAAAATCTCGGCTACACAGCCGTAGCAAACGGCGCCGCTTTCTCCGGATATTATTTTTTGGTCTGGATATATAGGATTAGCCAAAAGCCGCATCCCCTTTTTTGCGATATCGTCGGAGCAGGTCAAGGCGTAATCCGCATAGCTTTTTAACACATCCCAGCCTATGCTACAGGGTTCTCCGCAAGCTAAGCCAGCCATAATTGTGTTCATATCACCTTTTACAAAATGACGCTGCCCGTCTTTTGCCTTGGCGCTTTTAAATATGCAGGCAGCCTCATAGGGTTCAACAATTACAATTATAGGCTTATTTTTTTTGTAAACGGATGAAAAAAATCCGGTTATGGCAGCCGCAAGAGAGCCAACTCCAGCCTGAATAAAAATATGTGTGGGGCGTTCGTTCATTTCTTCATAAGCTTCAAGCGCCATGGTTGAATAGCCTTCGATAATCCATGTCGGTATTTGGGTATATCCTTCCCAGGCTGTGTCCTGAATCATAATCCAGCCGTTTTCTTCGGCCATTTGGTTTGCCAGGGCTACGGAACCATCATAATTGTATTCTGTTATATAAGCTTTAGCGCCTTCGGCTTTTATGGCGTTTAAACGTTCCAATGAGCTTCCCTTAGGCATATATATAACAGAGCTTTGCTTAAGGATTTTTGCTGCCCATGCCACACCTCTGCCATGGTTTCCGTCTGTCGCAGTTACAAAAGTTAGATCGCCCAACTTTTTTCTTACTTCGTCAGGAATCATCTTTTGGTATGTAAGCTCTTCTATTTCAAGCCCAAGTCTTTGGGCTATATAATTTCCGATTGCAAAGCTGCCTCCAAGAACCTTGAAAGCGTTAAGCCCGAAACGGAAGGATTCGTCTTTGACATAGATTTTTTTAACGCCAAAGGTTTCGGCGCTTTTAGCCATAAGTGCCAGAGGTGTTTTTTTGTATACGGGGAAGCCTTGGTGGAATTTTTTTGCTCTTTCGGCAGATAAAATATCTAAGAAAGATAAATCCTGTTTTTCTTTAGTTTTTTTAAAATCTACAATTTTCATTCTGCCACGGCCTTTTATATTTTTAATTTATAAATTATGTTAAATAAATATTGTTTATGCCATAACCGCAATATGTTGATTATGATAACATGAAAAAAAGGGTATGTAAATTATTTTTATTGTGCAGATGCACACAAATTTATGTTTCATTGCCTATTGTCAAATGAAATTGCCTTTGTTATAATGACACACATAATAAAGAGCAGAACTTATAAATTCAACTTTTATTCTATAGCACAAAATTTCATGTATTTATATTTTCTGCCATTGCCTTAAAAGCTTCAAAACTAAATAATGTATAAATGCAAAGGCGCATACTTAAATAAGTATGTGCCTTTTCGCATTATAGCTAACAAGGAGGAGAAGAGAATATGACGAGAATTGATTTTAGAAAAAATAAGGTGTTAATGTTGGTGTTAGCGCTGCTTATGTCAATTGCGCTTTTAAGCGGATGTGGTACAAAGAAAGAAGAAGCAGCGCCAGCTACTTCTAAAGAGGCAAGCGGTACAGAAGAAAAAACAAGCGAAGCGGAAGAAAGTGAATATAACAATTCATATTCCGAAGGCGGGGTTCCAAGCGCAAAGCTTACCGAACTCAGAGAAAAAGGAACTTTAATAGCAGGTTCTTCGGGAGACGCTCCGTTTGCTTATATTGATCAGGCAACAGGAGAATTTTCAGGAGTAGACGCTGAAATAATAAAAGAAGTTGCAAAGAGACTTGGAATCGAAAAGGTTGAAATGGCGCTCATTCCTTTCTCAGAGCTCATTTTAAATCTTAACTCTGACAACATTGATATTATTACAGACTGTATGTACATAAGGCAAGACCGTGCCAAGAAGGTATATTTTGGCGAGATATGGTATACACAGGGCGGCGGATTGTTAGTTTCCCAAGACAGCGGTATCAGCAGCATAGAAGATTTTGATCCAAGCTCATCTATAATTGGATACACACCGGGAACCGTATGGCAGACGTTAGTTGACGGATGGCAGGCAGAAGGGCTTATAAAAGAATCCCGTGCGACAGGAGACCAGTCAGAATCAATCGTAGCACTTCAGAATGGTAAAATAGACGGTTTCTTAACAGACTCAACCGTTCTTGAAAACCTTTTTGCAAATTTCCCTGATACGGTAGATGGTTTAAAAATGGCTGAAAACTATGAGGATACCGCAGATGCAATCGGAAGGATTGCAGCGGCTGTTAATTTCGATGATATAGCATTCATGAAAGAAGTTGACACTGTTGTTGCCGAGCTTAGAGAAGAAGGCTTTATCGCTAAAGTGTTTGAAGACTATAAGTTGAACCCGGATCTTCATATGATTACAAATGACGAGCGCACTCATGATGTAAACACAAGAACAGAGTAATTAATAAAACCGTATTCAACTGATATTATGTGCTGCAGGTACCATATTCATGAATACCTGCAGTATTTAATTTAAAGCTTATTTTCAGGCTAAATCTATAAAGTGGAAGAAGGTGACTATAATGCCGCTTTTGAAAGTTAAAGAATTACAAAAAAAATTTGGGGATCTTGAAGTGTTAAAAAATATAAACATTTCCATTGAGGAAAGAGAAGTTCTTGTTATTATAGGGCCTTCCGGTTCAGGGAAAAGCACATTTTTAAGATGCCTTAACCTGCTTGAGACTCCCACGGGAGGGGAAATTATTTATAACGGCGAAAATATTTTAAAACCAAAATTTAATGTAAGACAATATAGGCAAAGAGTAGGTATGGTTTTTCAGCGGTTTAATTTATTTCCTTTTATGACTGTGCTTGATAATGTCACATATTCTCCTATTCACATTTTGAAAAAGAACAAAGCGGAAGTTCAGGAAAAATCTATGGAGCTTTTGAAAAAGGTCGGTCTTTTAGACAAAGCGAAGGTATTCCCTGAAACATTATCCGGAGGACAGCAGCAAAGGGTTGCCATAGCTCGGGCTTTGGCCATGGAGCCTAAAATCATGTTGTTTGACGAGCCTACTTCTGCGCTTGACCCGGAATTGGTAGGCGATGTTTTAAATGTAATGAGAGAATTGGCAAACGAAGGCATGACCATGGCTGTTGTCACTCATGAGATGGGCTTTGCAAAAGAAGTTGCGGACAGGGCTATTTTTATGGACGGGGGTTATATTGTTGAAGAAAGCCCGCCTGCGGAAATGTTTACAAATCCAAAGAATGAAAGAACAAAAGCGTTTTTATCAAGAGTATTAAACAAATAACAATTGGGAGGTGAAGTCGATGAAAGTGTTACAAAACTTGAATTTTTCTAAAGCTGTTTCGGAATTGCTTCCAAAATTGTTAGGGAATGCTTTAAGCATTGTTATTATAGCAACCTTAGTGGGCTTCTTCTTTGCTATTATTTTTGGGTTTATCCTTGCGCTTGGCAGGGTTTCAAGAAACAAAACTCTTAATCATATAATAATAGTTTTTCAGGAGATCATTAGAGGAACGCCTCTTTTGGTTCAGAGGGTATATATTTATTATGTAATTCCTTTAGTTATAGAAATTATAGCCGGAATTATGGGGATAGATAATTTTTCCCTTAAAATAGGTTCTACCATGGCGGGAATCATAGGTCTTACGATTAATTATGGAACATATATATCAGAAGTTATACGTTCGGCTATTATTGCGATAGACCATGGGCAAATGGAAGCGGCTCTGGCCTTGGGATTTTCTAATTTCCAGGCAATGTTTAGGATAATAATTCCACAGGCTTTCAGAAACTCAATACCCGTATTCGGGAATTATCTTGTAATGATGGTCAAGGATACTTCTTTAATGGCTTACATTACCGCACAGGAATTTTTGATGACAACAAAAGCATACACTGCCCAAACATTTTTAACAATAGAATCATATACGATTTTGGCTGGGGTATATTTGATTATTTGTATTCCGTTAGCTTTTATTATTAAATATTTAGAAAGAAGATTAAAAAGAGGCAGGATTTAATTCCTTTATTATGCCTTCTTTTAATGCAGGAGGAATCCGATTATGAAAAATTATATAGTTACCATAAGCAGGGAATTTGGATGTAATGCGCGTGAAATAGGACGCACCCTTGCCAGCAGGCTGGGGGTTCCGTTTTATGATAAGGATCTCGTTGATTTAACGGCTAGGAAGGCGGGTATAAATTTAGAGATAGTTAAAGAATCTGATGAAGTTATAAATAATCAAAACCGTTTGTTTTCTGAATTTATATATGGTTCTTCAAGTTCTTTTTATTCAGAAAAGGCGATTGAGGCTCAGGCTTTTGTTATAAGAGATATAGCTAACAAAAGGAAGAGCTGTGTAATGTTTGGACGCTGTGCGGATTACATTTTAAGAGAACATTCCAATGTCATTAATTTCTTTTTATACGCACCTCTTGAAAAAAGGATTGAACATATAGCTAGCACCTATGAATTGTCAGAAAAAAACGCAGAGAAAATGGTAAAACGCATTGATAACCAGCGCCATAATTATTATAAGTATGTAACAGGCAGAAACCGCGGGGACAGATCGGGCAAGCATGTTATGTTTGACGTCAGCGCTTATGGCGTAAAAGGCAGCGTTGATTTGATGTACGAAGCTATCCATATTATGTTTGCGGAAGATGACAAATAAAAAGGAGGATATATTATGCTTAAATATGCTTTGCCAAAAATATCAACAGATAAGCTTCCGGGCCCAAAAGCCGCCGAAATTATCAAACGTAGGGAAAACATAGTTCCAAATTCGATTCGCTGCATCTATCCCTGTGTTATAAAGAGGGCCGAAGGCGCTATGATAGAAGACGTGGATGGAAATATTTTTTTGGATTGGGTAGGAGGCGTAGGCGTTCTTAACGTAGGGCACGCACATCCTCAGTTGGCTGCCGCTGTAAGCGAACAGGCAAATAAATATTTCCACTGTATGTTTAATATTGTAACGCATGAAGGATATATCGAATTGGCGGAAAAGCTTGCGAAGCTTACACCGGTTAAAGGCGGATCAAAAAAAGTTATGTTTGCAAACAGCGGAGCCGAAGCTGACGAAAACGCTGTTAAAATAGCAAAGGGCTATACAAAGCGCCCTAATATCATTGTTTTTTCAGGAGCTTTCCACGGTAGGACAATGCTTACTATGACGATGACCTCAAAAAAGGCTTATTCGGTTGGGATGGGACCCTTCCCCGACGGGGTTTACCGTGCGGAATACCCTTATTTATACCGCAAGCCAAGCGGCATGACGGATGAAGACGCCATTGATTATTACATAAACAGCTTAAAAATGGTGTTTGAAAACGCATCGCCGGCCGAATATGTTGCAGCCATTGTTTTAGAGCCTTTGCAGGGCGAAGGCGGATTTATACCGGCGCCTATTGAATGGGTTAAGGCTGTACGCAAAATCTGTGATGAAAAAGGCATACTTTTGGTTGCGGATGAGGTTCAGTCCGGGTTTGGGCGCACAGGCAAGCTTTTTGCATCTGAATATTGGGCCGAGGCAGGCTGCGCTCCGGATATTATAACGGCGGCAAAATCCATTGCCGGCGGGATTCCCTTAAGTGCGGTTATCGCAAGGACAGAGGTTATGGACGGGGCGCCGGTGGGAACATTAGGAGGCACCTTCGGCGGGAACGCTTTGGCCTGCGCCGCAGGCTTAAAGGTTTTGGAAGTTATAGAAAACGAAGGGCTTGTTAAGCGTTCAACCGAAATAGGCGAAAAATGTTTTAAGGTCTTTAATTTATGGAAAGACAAATATGAGGTTGTTGGAGACGTGCGTGGCTTAGGCGCAATGCTTGGCATTGAATTTGTCAAGGATAAAGCTTCAAAGGAGCCTTATCCCGAAATGGTAAGTAAATTGGTTCAAATTTGTGCAAGCCATGGATTGATAATAGAAAATGCCGGAATATATGGAAATGTTGTAAGATTCCTTGCTCCGCTTGTTATAACTGGCGAACAACTGGACGCAGGCTTTGAAATACTTGAAAACGCTATAAAAGAATGCATAAAATAGGAAGGTGAAGCTAAAATGGCATATAAATTTTCAGTGGCCGGGCAAGCTGTAATTGGTTCAAATGCTTTAAAATTAAGCGAAACAGCTATGAAAAGGCTGGGTAAAAAAGCACTTATTGTTACGGGGAAGATAGTGACAAAGACCGGTCTGGTAAAGATACTTACGGGTTGTCTTGATGGCTGGGGAATAAAATACGAAGTGTTTAATGATATTATCGGAGAGCCGAACGATAAAATGATTGAGGCCGGAGTAAAAATATATAAAGATACCTGCTGTGACTTTGTTATCGGAATAGGCGGAGGGAGTCCGCTTGACAGCGCAAAAGCAATTTCTGCCATGACTGTGCTTGAGGGTAAAATTTCGGATTATTTAGGTAAAGAGCTGGTTGGAGACTTTCCTCCTATTGCCCTTATACCCACAACGGCAGGAACAGGCTCTGAAACAACTAAAATCTCCGTTATAACGGATTCTGAAAAAGAGATAAAGATGCTTTTGCTGGGTGATTCCATTTTACCTGACCTTGCAATTGTGGACCCTGAATTTACAAAAACTTCGCCCAAGAGTATTACAGCCGCAACGGGCATGGATGCTTTAACCCATGCTGTGGAATCATATATAGCAAAGGGTGCGAATCCGATAACCGATATGTTTGCTCTTTCAGCAATTAAGCGTATTTTTAAATACCTGCCTATAGCTTACAAAAACGGAAACGACAATAAAGCAAGGGAAGAAATGTCCATGGCTGCTTTTGAAGCAGGGATATGCATCAATAACGCCTCAACCACGTTGGTTCACGGTATGAGCAGGCCTATAGGAGCTTTGTTTCATGTTCCTCATGGGATTTCAAACGCCATGCTTATAAACGAATGTATGAAATATGTATTTGACGGCTGCTATGTTAAATTTGCGGATATTGCAAGAGCTATGGGCGCAGCCGACGAAGGCGCAAGCGACGAGGAAGCTGCCGGGATTTTTTTAAAGGAGCTTGATGATATCTGCAAGAAATGTGAAATACCTACATTGGCCGAATATGGAATAGACAAAAAAGAGTTTGATGCTGCCATAGAAAAAATGTCAAAAGACGCTATGGACAGCGGAAGCCCGTCTAAAGTTATCAGAGAGGTAACCAGGGAAGATTTGGTTATAATTTATAACAAATTGTGGTGAAAGCACTTAATATATACTGGCGGGATTATAGCACAGGCTATGGCCTTGCCGAAGAAAATGCAAAGCTATATACATGTAACCCTTAATTTTTAAAGAAATAAAAATACCCCCTCAAATAGAAAAAAGCATAGATTATTTTACTGTAAAAACCCAATAAAAACAGCCCCGTCATGTGACAGGGCTGTTTTTATTGGGTTTTTTGACAGGCAGAAGTATCTCCGGCTTAAATATAAGCCTTGGCTACGCGGGAAACAGAAGCATAAGCCTGGATATATAAAATTCAAAATAGTTATTGACATATGCTCATAATGGGATTAATATAGTTATAAGCATATGCTAATAACTAATTTAATTATCAGAAGAAATCTTTTGGAAGGAGGTGAAAACTATGCCAAGAGGAGACGGAACAGGCCCCAGAGGATTGGGATTTGCCGGAATGGGACGAGGAGTTGGCTGCTGTACAGGATTTTACGCAAACAAATATGCGTCCGCAGACGGTTTTGGATATGGTTTTGGAAAAGGATACGGCCTTTTAAGAGACCAAGGTTTTGATGAAAAAGAACTTTTAGAAAACCAGGCCGAGTTTTTGGAAAACCGGCTGAAGCTTGTTAAAAGTCGCCTTTTAACCTTAAAAAAGGACGAAGAGTGACATTAACCGGCAATCAAAAAAGGCAGATTTATCTGCCTTTTTTGATTGTCGGTTAATTATTGACATATGCCAATAATGCTTATATAATCAACTGTAAATATAGCATGTGTAATATGCTTATGGGTTTATAAAAGCTGTCAATAAAAGCAAAGAGCAAACCAACCGGTTTAAGCAGAATTGATATAAAAAGAAATATTGGAATATTTATCGGGAATATATAAACTGTGTTTGGAAAATTATTTTTATAAAAAAGTATAACGGAGTTGATAAAATGGCAAGACCAACCAAATGGAGAAAAATTGAAAATGTTCCGGTTATACCTTATTTCATACCTTCGGAAGAAGCTACTTCAAGCCTTCCCGAAAACATATTGAAGCTTGAGGAATTGGAAGCAATACGCCTTAAAGACCTTGAAGGGTTTGAACAGGGCGAATGTGCAAAAAAAATGGAGGTTTCACGCCCGACTTTCCAGAGGATTCTTTTATCAGCAAGGGAAAAGATTGCCGATAGCCTTGTAAACGGGAAAGTTATCCGTATAGAAGGCGGAAATTCCACCAGGAATATTTGCCCGGTTAAGTGCATGGACTGTGGTAAGGAATGGATGGAAAGCTATGAAAATATGGAAGCCATAAAAAAATTGGAATATGCGTGTCCTTCCTGCGGATCCATAAGAGTTGTATGCGGGCAAAATTGCAAAGGAAGATTTTGCAGAAGGCATTGTATGTGCCATGGAAGCGAAGAGGAATAAAAGCATTGTTTTCTTAAAGTTTTACAGAGAGGTAAGCATAAGAAATATCATTTTATTTTGTGAGGTAAAAAAACGTGAATATATCTGGACTGCAAAAAATGACACTGCTTGATTATCCTGAAAAAGTCGCTACAACAGTTTTTACGGGCGGCTGTAATTTTCGTTGCCCGTTTTGCCATAACGCTTCTTTTGTTATTAATCCAAATAATGAAGGAAACATTTCCGAGGAAGCTTTTTTTGAATTCCTTATTAAAAGGAAGGGACTTTTAGACGGGGTATGCATTTCGGGAGGAGAACCGCTCCTTCAAAAAGAAATAAGCGGATTTATCCATAAAATTAAAAACATGGGTTTTTTGGTTAAGCTTGATACAAACGGCAGTTTTCCCGATAAGCTTAAAGAACTCCTTAAGGACGGGCTTATAGACTATGTGGCTATGGATATAAAAAATTCACCCGCGTCCTATGCCAAAACGGCGGGCACAGGCGAAGAAATTCTTCCAAGGATAAAAGAAAGCGTGGGAATTTTGCTTAAAAGCAATATAGATTATGAATTCCGCACTACCGTTGTGAAGGATTTCCATACGAAAGAGGACTTTATTGAAATAGGGAAATTGATTAAAGGCGCAAAAAGATATTTCCTTCAATATTTTGTGGATTCGGGAGATTTGATACAGCCGGGGCTTAAAAGTGTCGAAAAATCGGAAATGGAGGCATTTGCCGACATAGTTCGTGGCTATGTTCCGGAGGTTGGCATAAGAGGCGTATAATCTACATGTTGAAATTATTCTAAAATTGAACACAATATCTTGTAAATTCTTCTTGACAAAATATAACCGTAGTAATAAAATAGGATTATTCCCGAGGTTTATGTGCTTGGGGATAAATCTAAATAGATTAAAAATAGCGTGGATTTCGCTGTTTTTTTACAATAAAGGGGGTTATATAATGTACAAGGTGATTAAAAGAGACGGGAAAATAGCGGAATTTGATATAAGCAAAATCACAAATGCTATAACAAAGGCTTTTGACGCGCAGAAAAAGCAATATAATGCCGATATTATAGATTTTCTTGCACTTAAAGTAACTGCTGATTATCAGGATAAAATCGAAAACGATCTTATAAGCGTTGAAAATATTCAAGATAGCGTTGAGCAGGTTTTGGTTCAGGCAGGATATGCCGATGTTGCCAAGGCATATATTTTATACCGTAAGCAAAGAGAAAAAATTAGGAACATGAAATCCACTTTTCTGGATTACAGGGAGCTTGTTAATAGCTATGTAAACATAGATGACTGGCGCGTTAAGGAAAATTCCACGGTTACATATTCCGTGGGCGGGCTTATATTAAGCAATTCAGGAGCTATCACAGCGAATTATTGGCTTTCCGAGGTTTACGATGAGGAAATATCAAACGCTCACCGCGATGCTGATATCCATATCCATGACCTTTCAATGCTTACGGGATATTGTGCAGGTTGGTCGCTTAAACAGCTTATTCTTGAAGGCTTGGGTGGCATAGAGGGCAAAATAACGTCTTCGCCGGCTAGCCATCTTTCCACTTTGTGCAATCAAATGGTAAACTTCCTTGGAATTCTTCAAAACGAATGGGCAGGCGCTCAGGCATTTTCATCCTTTGATACGTATCTTGCGCCTTTTGTGAAGATTGACGACCTTAGCTACAAAGAAGTTAAACAATGCATCCAATCTTTTATATATGGCGTAAACACACCCAGCAGGTGGGGCACACAGGCTCCGTTTACAAATGTAACGCTTGATTGGACAGTCCCGGACGACCTTGCAGACATGCCAGCCATAGTCGGCGGAAAAGAACTGGATTTCAAATATAAAGACTGTAAAAAAGAAATGGACATGGTAAATAAAGCGTTTATAGAAATAATGCTTGAAGGTGACGCAAATGGCAGGGGCTTCCAGTATCCCATACCGACATATTCCATAACAAAAGACTTCGACTGGAGTGACACGGAAAACAACCGTTTGCTTTTTGGAATGATAGCAAAATACGGAACCCCATATTTTTCAAACTATATAAACAGCGATATGCAACCCAGTGACGTTCGCAGCATGTGTTGCCGTCTGCGCCTTGATTTGCGTGAGCTGCGCAAAAAGGGCGGTGGTTTCTTCGGCAGCGGAGAAAGCACAGGCTCGATAGGTGTTGTTACCATAAACCTTCCGCGTATAGCTTATCTTGCGAAAGACGAGGCTGATTTCTATAAACGCCTGGATAATCTTATGGATGTGGCTGCCCGTTCGCTTGATACAAAACGAACCGTTATCACAAAGCTTATGCACGCAGGGCTTTACCCTTACACAAAGAAATATTTAGGAACTTTTGAAAACCATTTTTCAACAATAGGCCTTATTGGGATGAACGAGGTTGGGCTTAATGCAAATTGGCTTAAAGCAGACCTTATGCATAAAGAAACCCATCAGTTTGCAAAGAATGTTTTGGAGCATATGAGGGAAAGGCTTGTAAAATACCAGGAGAAATACGGTGTTTTGTTCAACCTTGAAGCAACTCCGGCAGAATCCACAAGTTACCGTCTTGCAAAGCATGATGTGAAAAAATATCCCGATATAATAACGGCTGCAAAGCAGGGAGACACACCATATTACACAAACAGCTCGCATCTTCCGGTTGGGGCTACGGATGATTTGTTTGAAGCTTTATCGGCTCAGGATGACCTTCAGGTTTTATATACATCAGGAACGGTGTTCCATGCGTATCTCGGCGAGAAACTGCCGGATTGGAAGGCTACGGCCAATCTCATAAAAAAGATTGCCGAAAATTATAAGCTTCCATATTATACGCTTTCTCCGACATATTCTGTTTGCAGAACCCATGGTTATATAAGCGGGAAGCATTTCATATGCCCGGAATGCGGCGAGGAAGCTGAGGTTTATAGCCGTATAACCGGATACTACCGTCCGGTTAAAAACTGGAACGAAGGAAAAGCCCAGGAGTTTAAAGACCGAAAGGTTTATGATGTGGGAGGCAATGGTTTTGTTCCTGCCGCTCCCATAGACCATCAAAAGAAATTATTGCTCTTTACTACTCCGACCTGTGCAAATTGTTTAATGACTAAAAAAGCATTATCAGACGCTGGAATAGATTATAGCGTTATGGATGCCGGTGAGCATCAGGATTTGGTTGAAAAATATGAAATACGTCAGGCGCCGACTCTTGTTGTGTTAACTGATAAGGGAGCCGAAAAGTTCCCCGGGGTTACAAGCGTAAAAGAATATATAAGCAGCAATGTATGATAAATAAATTTAAAATTTAGGCTCTTCTTTTTCGGGCTAATAGCTTAGTTTTTCAAATCCTCTATAATTTTACAAACCGGGTGTCCTTATGGCATTTTAAAATGTTGTGGGGACACTTGGTTTTTATAGATTTTTTGATTGTTATAAACAATTGGGTAATTTTAAGCTGTTATTTTTAAACAAAAGGACAGCTTTAAATATTCTCTACTTTACAAATGGATTATATAGTAACAGTATAAAATCAATATGCTTATGAAACCAAACGAAAGGCGTGATTTAACGGACAACGCGAAATCCAACGGCAAAATAAAAATTATAAAGAATGGACCATACATAGTTTCGGGGAATATACCTATTGCGGAAAAAATTATTGTTCCGCAGGGCAGGGAATATGAGTTTAAAGAGGGGGATAAGCTTCCTCAGTCAGAAAATTACGCTCTTTGCCGCTGCGGGAAATCGAAAATGCCACCGTTTTGCGACGGAACTCATGCTAAAATAAATTTTAACGGCGATGAAACAGCTTCTAAAAAAGAATACCGTCTTAGAGCAGAGCTTATGAGGGGTTATAGCGTAGATCTTATGGATGACGGACGTTGTGCTTTTGCACGCTTTTGCCACAGAAAAAACGGAAATGCATGGGAGCTTGTGAATAAGTCTGGAATTGAAAAAAACCGGGAAGAAGCAATTATAGCAGCAAACGATTGTCCTGCGGGGAGGCTTTTGGCTGTTGATAAAGACGGAACGGAGCATGAACCTTTTTATGACCCGTCGATAGATATATTGCAGGATCCTGAGCAAAGGCGTAAGTGGAGGAATATTCGTTAAAGGTGGCATACCCATAGAGTCTTCTGACGGAACAATCTATGAAACAAGAAACCGTGTTGTGCTCTGCCGTTGCGGAAAATCAAGGAACAAACCGTTTTGCGACGCCGCCCATGTGCTTGTAAGATATCTTGATAAATAATGTCAAAAAACAAAAATAAGGATTTTATAAATAGATATGGGCTTTAATTTTTTTAATTACCGCAGTCTTTTGTTTTATAAAATCCTCTTTAAAATCACGAATAATTGAGGGGAAAGGCAGATAAATATTTGTCTTTTTTATTTTTCGGATATTTTCAATAGATATTGACATATGCCCATAACGGTATTAAAATAACTTTATGAGCATAGGCTCACAATTTTAAATGATATATAATGGTATTTTAAGCATTTTGCGAGTTGAAAATTTTATAATAAATATTCGGAAAGGAGCCATAAATAAAAGCAAAACGCAGACGAAGGTGTATTTTAAAATAATAAGCGGCTGATATTTGAAAAAATTGAATGCCATAAATAAAGGAGTGAAATTTTAATGTCTGATAAAAGCAGAGCCTGTTCAGACAGCGGGTGCAGCAAGGAGTCCTGTGAAGGATGTGAGAAGAATACAAAAAATTTTATTGAAGAAACAAATGAATTAAATTCTATAAAAAAAGTTATAGGAGTTGTAAGCGGAAAAGGTGGCGTAGGAAAATCGCTCGTCACAGCTATGCTTGCTGTGCTTACAAGCAGGAAAGGCTACCAGACAGGTATTTTGGACGCCGATATTACAGGACCTTCAATACCTAAAATGTTTGGGATAAATAAAAAGGCCAAAATAACCGATGAAGGAATATATCCTGAAAGAACTAAAAATAATATAAGTATTATGTCCATAAACCTTTTGCTTGACCAAGCTGATTCGCCCGTTATTTGGAGAGGACCTTTGGTTGCGGGAGCCGTTAAACAATTTTGGACGGACGTTATTTGGGGAGACCTGGATTTTTTATTCATAGATATGCCTCCGGGAACGGGTGATATTCCGCTTACTGTTTTCCAGTCCATACCTCTTGACGGTATTGTTATTGTAACTTCTCCTCAGGAGCTTGTTTCCATGATTGTAAAAAAGGCATATAAAATGGCAAAGCAGATGAATATCCCTGTTTTAGGTGTTGTGGAAAACATGAGCTATATTAAATGCCCGGATTGCGGAAATGAGATAAAGCTTTTCGGTGAAAGCAATCTTTTAAACACTGCAACAGAGCTTGGAATAAGCATACTTGGAAGGGTTCCCGTTGATCCGGCAATGGCAGAGCTTTCGGATAAAGGCGAATTTGAAAAATTAAATAATGATTATTTAAAAAATGCAGCCGAAAAAATCGAAGAAATATTTGTTAAAGGCGGAGGTATAGCTTGAGTAAAAAAGCTGAGAAAGCAACAGAACTTTTTTTGCAGGGTTATAACTGTAGTCAAGCTGTTTTTGCGGCGTTTAGTGAAGATTTAGGAATGGATTTTGAAACGGCCGTTAAGTTTTTGGCTCCTTTTGGCGGTGGAATGGGCGGCATGCGTGAGGTTTGCGGAGCGGTAAGCGGGATGTTTGCCGTTGCCGGCATGAAATATGGGTATACAGACTTTAAGGATCCGCAGGCAAAGGCAAAGCATTATAAAATGGTACAAAAGCTTGCCGATGAATTTAAAGCCAAAAACAATTCGATTATATGCAGGGAGCTTTTGGGGCTTGAAAACGGAGTGGCAGAGTCGGCTTCGGGATCAAAGGATCGGGAGCTTTTATGTACGGAATTTGTGAAATGTGCAGCGGAAATTATAGAAAAATTAATCGATGAATCGGAGGTAAAGGATATGAAATTAGTCATACCTGTGGAGAACAAAGCTTTAGATGTTCCTGTATGTCCTTCTTTTGGGAGGGCGCCTTTCTTTGTTATTTATAACACTGAAAACGGGGAGCATAAATTTATTGATAACTCTGCCAGCGCAAGCCAAGGAGGCGCAGGGATAAAAGCAGCGCAGATGCTTGCAGACAGCGGAGCTGATTTTCTCATAACTTATAGATGCGGTGAAAATGCGGCAAATGTATTAAATGCCGCCGATATTAAAATTTATAAAGCCGAGGACGGTTCTGTTGCGGAAAATATAGAAAAATGCAAAGGGGGAAAGCTTTCATTTCTTGCGGAAATTCATCCGGGGTTTCATAACCACGGAGGTGCAAATAAATGAAAATCGCTGTTCTAAGCGGAAAAGGCGGCACAGGGAAAACTTTTGTGTCCGTTAATCTTGCTTGTGTGGGAGAAAATGCTGTATATGTGGATTGTGATGTTGAGGAGCCGAACGGACACCTGTTTTTTAAACCTGAGATAAAAAACAAATTTCCCATTAGCGTAAGCGTTCCCAAAGTTGATACAGATAAGTGTGTATCCTGCAGAAAATGCGTTGATTTTTGTAAGTATAACGCTCTTGCCATAGTAAAAAACAAGCTTTTGATTTTTCATGAGATTTGCCATTCATGCGGTGGCTGTGTTCTTTTCTGCCCCGAAAAAGCTCTTTCCGAAAAAGAAAGACAAATAGGAGAAATTGAAGAAGGTTTTTCAAGCGGTGTTAAAATTCTAACCGGACGGTTAAACACAGGCGAGGTTTCAGGAGTACCTATTATAAAAAAGCTTATCAAAATGTTGCCGGAAAAAGGCGATGTTTTGATAGATTGCCCTCCGGGAAGTGCGTGCACAGTTATGGAAAGTATACGCAAAGCGGATTTCTGCGTTTTAGTTACCGAGCCTACGCTTTTTGGGGCGCATAATCTAAAAATGGTGTATGATTTAATTTTATTATTTGGCAAGCCGTTTGGAGTGGTTATAAATAAAAATATGCCGGAAACAAGCCCGGTGGATCAATTTTGCGCAGAAAGCAACATTAAGATTCTTGAGAAGATTCCTTTCAGCGAGCATTTGGGCAGACTAAATTCTGAAGGTAAAATAGTCTCATTGGAGGATAAACATTATTTTGAGCTTTTCAAAGGGCTTTTAAAAACCATTAAAAAGGAGGCGTTATCATGAAACAACTCCTTATATTAAGCGGTAAAGGAGGGACAGGCAAAACCACTGTGTCAAGCGCATTTATAGAGTTTGGCAAAATCAAGGCTTTTGCGGATTGCGATGTGGACGCGCCAAACCTTCATTTGGTTGTTTCCGGTACGGAAAACCCTATAAAAACGGATTATTACGGTTTTGAGAAGGCTCATATTGATGCTTTGAAATGTATTGGCTGCGGTCTATGTGAAAAAAACTGCCGCTTTGGCGCAATTTCAAATGGAAAAGTATCGATTTATGAATGTGAAGGCTGCGGCGTATGCGCCAATATTTGCCCTGTCTCTGCCATAGAGATGAAAAGCCATTCTTCAGGAAGCCTTATGCTTTATAAGCAAAATGACAGCATTTTTTCCACAGCATGTCTTAAAATGGGTAGCGGAGCTTCAGGCAAACTGGTTTCGGAGGTTAAGAAGCAGCTTTTGGAAAATGCCCCGCCTTTAAAGCTGGCTGTTATAGACGGGTCGCCGGGGATAGGCTGCCCTGTTATCGCGTCAATAAGCGGGGTTGATATCGCGCTTATAGTTGCCGAGCCTACAATATCAGGAATCCACGATATGAAAAGGATTGCCGAAACCTTAGCGCATTTTGGCGTTAGTTTTGCCGTATGCATAAATAAATTTGACGTTAATCTTAGTAACACAAAAAGAATCGAGGACTATTGTGCTGAGCTTCAAATTCCCGTTATAGGGGAAATACCGTTTGACGAAACGGTTATAAAAGCAGTTAATTGCTGCAGAAGCATTGCCTCTTATCCTGACAGCCCGGCAGGGCGGGCAATAGCATTGATATGGGAAAAGCTTTGCGCAGACTATATTTTAGACTGAAAAGCTGGTTATAAGAAAGTTGCAGATGTTAATTATAATAATATAAAAGCAAAACGGAGGGAAAACAAACATGAAAATAGCAGTTGCAAGCGAAGGGAAAAAAGTTACTGAACATTTTGGGCATTGCGAAGGATTTACTATATTTGATACTGAAAACAACAAAATAAAAAGTATGGAATTTATACAAAACCCAGGGCATAAACCCGGATTTTTGCCTGTTTTTTTGCATGAAAAGGGTGTCAAAGTAATAATATCCGGCGGAATGGGCGGCGGAGCCATTGATATTTTTAATGAAAAAGGAGTGGAAGTTGTAACAGGGGCATCGGGAGATGCTGAAACTGTGGTAAACAGCTATCTTAAAGGCGAGCTTAAATCAACGGGCTCTGTTTGCCATGAGCATAAGCATGCCGATGAATGCGCGGAATAAGAACAAAGTATAGTATATTAATGTTTAGACAAATGAAGCAATATTTTAATTGATGAAGAATATTAATAAAAAGCCTGATTAAAATCAGGCTTTTTATTTTTAATATAATTTTCAAACATAAATTCCATATATGAAGACTGGGCGCTTCTTTTAAATTTTAACTGCGTTTTGTACATGTTAATAAAAATACTTTTTAATGGCATTTTTCTTCTCAAGTTGACAAAATTAGGCAAGTCCGTTAAAATTAAAATGTCGTTGTGCAATCTGTTTGTGAGGGGCATAATCATGAATAAAATAAAAACCTCGAAGGGCTTTACTCTTATAGAAGTTATAGTTGTACTTGTTATTCTTACTATTCTTGCCTCGATATTTTTTCCTTCGTTAACTGACTGGATAGATAACGCAAATGAAAAAGCATGTTTTATAAACAGAAAACAAATATTATTGCATTACCATGACATTAAGGCTATTGAATCTGCCGAAGGAAGAGACGTTAAGCTTTCAGATGTTTTAGCGGGCAAATATGAAATATGCGCCGATGAAGTTGCGGCGCTTTCGTGTCCGGCAGGTGGGGAGTATACGGCGGATGATGAAAATGGAACTATAATCTGCTCTATCCATGGAGATATGGCCGAAAGTGAAACCGGCGGAAAAAACGGTCAAGAAGAAAGCGATGGAATTGCTAATACCACAGAGTGTTTTTACATTGGAGGAGACGGCAATTATAAAGTGTCCACATGGGGAAACATTGAAACTTTCAATCCTGAGCAGGACGGTCAACCGGGAACGGATATACCAAACGGAACAGTTTTTTATTATCAAGGCGATTATTATTTGTTCAGGGATAATCAATGTTTTATGAAAAGCACAAACATTCCTTCATTTGTTTCAAATTATGGCGTTAAGATAGATTATTCGGGATTTAAGACACCCGGACCAGAGACATCTGCCGGAGATTTAAAGCTTGTGGATGACAAGATATATGTATTTTTTCCATATATGAGATATGTAAATGATTATCTCAATACCGACTGGTGGCGGGAAGTTGCCTTGAGCTAATATTCGTTCCCCGGATTTAGGTATAAATTTTGAAAAATATAAATAAACAAGGCAACCTATGTTCTAAAATAGCAGCTTTTCTTTTGGAAGGGCTGTTGCTTTTTAGATTTGCTGCCTATTAGGGTTAAGATAAAAAGAGGACAAAAATGTCTAAAAATCAATGGAACATTGTAAAAGATATGAGGGAAAAAGATAAAACATTTTTAAAGAGATATTTTGAACTTTTTGTTATTTTACCGTTTATTTTATTATGGATTGTAATGGTTTTGTTTGCAGGGATGCCTGTTATAAAATTTGGAGAAAATGGGTTTGGGTCGGGATTCCTGCACTATGTTTTTCCGCTTCTTTTTGCAACAGTTGTTCATGTTATTGCTATGGTTTTGTTTAGATTACTAGGTAAAGCCAAACAAGGCATAACCCTTAAAGAAACTTTTGTTTCACTGCTCTATATACCTTATATATGCGCTGTTTTTTTTCTGCATTTTAATTTTAAAGCATGGATGCCGTTGGTTAACAGTCTTTCATATGACAGCATATTTTATTATTTAGATAACCTTACACCTTTAGCTTCATTTCTTGAATTAGCAGCAAATGCCTTTGATAAAGGATCTTTTTTCAGCGAGCTTTATTTTTTTATTTTTTTCGCTATGTTTATGATTTCATTTATTTTTCATTCTGCAATGGACACTTTTTTAAATTTTAGGAAGGTTGTTACAGGCACATGCATTATTCTATTGCTTGGAGGGGTTTTATATTGGGTGATGCCTGCTGTGGGACCGTTTATTTTTGAAAAGAGCAAACTTTTGGGTTTTTCAGAAGAGCAAGAAGGGATGTATAATATGTATTTGATTTTGAAAAATACAGGAATAGTGCCTGAAGGCTATTTTGGATTATCTCTTGCGGCAATGCCGAGCTTGCATACGGCAAACAGTTTGTATTTTTTGCTTTGTGCAAAAAGGTCTCAGCCGCTCCTTTTTGTTTTATATATTCCTGCCTTTATTTTTATATTGATTGTTGCGGTTGCTTCAAAATATCATTATATTGTTGACCTTTTCTTTGGTGCCATTCTTGCCATGTTTGTGTATATTTTGATGAATAAAGTTTTTGATTAAAGGGTGTATATGGATTTTTTTAAAACAATATAAATTTTAAATTATTTTTACCGATTTTGCTATAAAGTTAGTATTTTTTGTATGTTTGCATATTTCAAACACGAAAAAGCAAAAAGTTTTTTTAAAATGTATAAAATTTATAATATAATAAAAACAACCAGCATATTAACCCCGCTTAAATAATTGACCTGCCGGAAGGGATATTCTATAACCGCATATGAAAAAAATAGTGGATTTTATTAAGAAGGAAGCCATGCTAACCATTTCCTTTGTGCTGGCGTTAGCCTCTCTATTTGTCGTAAAACCTGATGTACAATACATTTCATACATAGATTTCAGAGTTCTTGCTTTGCTTTTTTGTTTTATGGTTATTGTTTTGGGCTGGCAGAAGACGGGATTTTTTAATGATATTGGGTTTTTTATGGCCGGACGTGTTAAAAGCATGAGAGCCCTTATACTTGTTTTGGTAGCCCTTTGCTTTTTTTCATCCATGGTGATTACAAACGATATTGCGCTTA
Organism: Lachnospiraceae bacterium; assembly: GCA_034925905.1. Classification (GTDB taxonomy): domain Bacteria; phylum Bacillota; class Clostridia; order Lachnospirales; family Anaerotignaceae; genus JAYFRL01. The sequence goes on from JAYFRL010000017.1 coordinate 52,798, forward strand.
TAACTTTTGTGCCATTTACAATTTCTGTTTTATCTAAAGCGCAAAAAACGGAATATGTAATAAAAACTGTGGTTTTTGAAACCATAGCGGCTAATCTTGGAAGTATGCTTACCCCAATGGGCAACCCGCAAAACCTTTATCTTTTTTCACTTAGCAAAATGGATGCTTCAGAGTTTATATTGTTTATGCTTCCTCTTACAGCGGTATCCTTTGCTATGCTTATGATATCCGTGCTGTTTTTAAAGGATTCTTCTTTCCGGTATAATAAAGATGCTTGTGAAGAAAAGATCTGTATATTAAAAACAAAAGAATTCTGGGTATATTCGGCTTTGTTTTTAATATGCCTTGGAAACGTCTTTAGGCTTATTCCATATCAGGCTATGTTTGTAATAGTGGGCATAACGGTTTTGTTTTTGGATAAGAAATTGCTTTTAAAAGCCGACTATCCTCTTTTGCTGACCTTTGTTTGTTTTTTTGTTTTTATAGGGAATATAAGCAGGATTGAATGGATTAAAGATTTACTTAAGCTTCTTATATCAGGGAGAGAAATTTTAATTTCTGTTTTAAGCAGCCAGTTTATGAGCAATGTACCCTCGGCAATGCTTTTATCGGGGTTTACTTCGGATTATAAGGCTCTTCTTTTGGGCGTTAATATAGGAGGTCTGGGCACTTTGATAGCGTCCATGGCAAGCCTCATATCTTATAAATATTATGCAAATGCATATGCTTCAGAGAAAGGTGATTATATAAAGACTTTCACACTATGGAATATTCTTTTTTTGGCTGTTCTTTTGGTTTTATGCTCTATTTTTAAATAAAAGGGGGTTTTTATATGTTTAGTTCTGAAAGCAAGATGGAAGCAAGGGAAATTGCTCCGGGAGTAACAAGAAAAATTTTAACTTATAATGACGAACTTATGGTTTGTGAATTTAAGCTTAAAAAAGGGTCCGGAGTTCCTGAACATCATCATGAGCACATCCAAAATACATATATTGTTTCGGGAAAGCTTAAGATGGAAATGGAAGGAAACGCCAGGGAATGTTCGGCGGGCGAAGCAATACTGATGGGCAGAAATGTCCCGCATAAGGTTACAGCGCTTGAAGATTCTTGGGTTGTAGACAGCTTTACCCCGGCAAGGAAAGATTTTTTATAATATGATAAAAAGGCCTCATTTGCATATGCAAATGAGACCTTTTTTGTAGCTTCAGCAAAAATAAACCTCCGGCTTTGCCGGTGAGAATCAAAAGCTTTAGCTCTTAGAATTAAGAGAAGCGATTGACAAAAAAATCCGTTCATTGGATTCCGGTAAATAGTAAGCCTTAACTGCCTTAGCAGTTGCAGTGTGTGTGATGCGCAGTGAATTATCAATGCCTCTTTAGTGAGCCGACATTGTGCCATTCTAGGGCTCGTGCAAACCATCCCTAAACGGGGGTTATGATTAATAATTATATATTTTCAAGCATTTCGGCAGCCGCATCAAGCTCATTGCCTTCAAAAAGCTCTATGAGCCCGCTGTCGCATGCGGCAGCAACTTTAGGATTCACAGGTAATTTGTAAATGTTTTTAACGTCTAAACGCTTAGCTACTTCTTCAATATTGCTTTCTCCGAATATAGAATGGCGTTTCCCGCAATCCGGGCATTCAAAATAAGACATGTTTTCAACTATGCCCAGCACAGGGATATTCATAAGCTTTGCCATTTTAACGGCTTTTTCAACTATCATTGAAACAAGCTCCTGAGGAGAGGTTACAACTATTATGCCGTCAATGGGCATAGACTGGAAAACAGTAAGTGGAACATCACCCGTTCCCGGAGGCATATCAACAAACATATAGTCAATATCTTCCCAAATTGTGTCGCTCCAGAACTGCTTAACTGTTTCCGCAATAACAGGACCCCTCCAAACTACAGGATCCGTATCGTTTTCAAGGAGCAGATTAACGGATATTATGTCTATTCCGGTTTTGCTTTTAACGGGGATTATATATGTTTCGTTTCCGGTTGCCCTTTTTTTAAGACCAAAAGCCTTAGGTATTGAAGGACCTGTTATATCGGCATCAAGTATGGCTGTGCGGTGGCCTCTTCTGTTCATTAAAACGGCAAGCATTGAGGTTATAAGTGATTTTCCAACCCCGCCCTTTCCGCTTACAATTCCTATAACTTTTTTAATGCTGCTAAGCTCATTTGGCTCAACTAAAAGGCTTTCTGTGTTTTGGCGGCTGCTGCAGTTTGCTTCGCAGGTATCGCAATCATGTGTGCATTCTTCGCTCATTTTTTCAACATCTCCTGTATATTTTATTTCTGGCTTATATCAAGGGGTTTAAAATTTCAATATATTGCCATGCAAAAAATATTATAATATCCTTGGCTTATAAATGTCAAACATATATGTTCTAGTATTCGGTGGATTTCCAAAAATTATAAATTTTTTTTGTGTTTTTAAGGTTGATTTAAGCTATGGGCTTTAAACTATATTCGAAAAGCAGATAAAAAGTTTGGAAACAAAAAGTTTGCTTGTGTTTTTTAAATTGAGGAGAGGCAGGGATTTTTTTTAAAGGCTTTTTTTAAACAGCATAAAAAAGGATTTAAAATAAAAGAGAAAAACTAAAATACTTGTAAAAAATTGGCGTATGCCATAAATTATGGTAATAAAAGACAATAAAGAACTTGTAGGTTGGTTAGGATAGGAGTGGTGTTATGAAAAAATTTATTTGTAAAGCCATGTGTGTAGGCATGGCAGTTTTTTTGCTTTCAGGATGTGGTAAAAAAGAGAATGCTTCAACAGATTCGGAAAACTTGACGGGAAGCGTTAACTTAACGGAAATGTCTGCTTCTGGCAGTGGGATCTCTATTTCGGAAAATATTGTTAATATAACCTCTGGCGGAAACTTTGATATAAGCGGGACGTCCGAAAATGCTATGATACATGTTGACACAGGAAAAGCTGTCACTTTAATTTTAAACGGAGCTAATATAGCAAACCCAGAAGGGCCGGCCATATTTTTTGAGAACTCTGAAAGCGGAACAATTAAGCTTGCCGAAGGCACAGAAAATGAGCTTTCAGATGGTGTCGAATATAGCGTTGACGCAAAAGGCACAGTTTTTTCAAATGATGATTTAACAATTACGGGAAGCGGAAGCGTTGTTATAAATGCGGCATACAAACACGGTATAGCCGGGGACGACAGCGTAATCCTTTCAAGCGGGACAATAACCATAAACTCGGTTAACGACGGAGTTCATGCAAATGACGGGGTAACCGTTGAATCAGCCGATGTAACTATCGTCTCAAAAGGAGACGGTATATCTTCGGACGCTTTGCTTAATATAAACGGAGGAAACATAAATGTTGAAGTAACAGGAGTTTTTTCCGAAGAAGAAGAGGATGAAGATTTAAGCTGCAAAGGCATAAAAGCAGGCACAACGCTTAACATAACAGACGGAGAAATAACCGTTAATTCTTCAGACCATGCGCTTCATTCTTCAGGGGATATAATAATAGATGGCGGAAACTTAACGCTTAATTCCGTTTCAGGCAAAGGAATAAGCGGCTATGGTGATGTTACTATAAACAAAGGAAACATTAACATAGAAAACTCAACAGAAGGAATAGAAAGCAAGGGAGCTCTTACTATAAATGACGGTAACGTCAATATATATGCAACAGATGACGGGCTTAACATTGGAAACGAAGACGGGGAAACGCAAATGGGCCAGGGAATGCCCGGAGGCGGCATACGTCAGAATACAGCTCCTACTTTGGAAGGAACAGAAACTCAAAGCGAGGATGCATCAAACACAAATGCAGGGACCGGTTTCCAAAATATGTTTTTAAGCGTAGTTAATGTTTCGGAAACAACAACAGATGAAACTTTGCAAACTCCTCCCGAAGGCGGAATGGGCGACCAAAGAGGCGGGATGGGCGGACAAACACCCCCAGACGGACAAACACCCCCAGACGGACAAACACCCCCAGACGGACAAACACCGCCGGACGGACAAACACCGCCGGACGGACAAACACCAGCAGACGCTCAAACGCCAGCACAGAGTGAAATAAATTCTGAAGCCGAAACGAAAGAGGCTCCGGCAGTCGAGCAAAATCAAAACAACACTCAAGCTCCTTTGCAGGAAGAAGCAAATACCGAGGATGAGGAAGCGGCCACAGATACAGAAACCCAGGCAAAGGGGATTTATATTAACGGTGGAGATATATATATTAATGCCGCAGGGGATGGAATTGATATAAACGGAAAGCTCACCGTTACAGGCGGAACGATTATAATTGACGGACCGACAAATAACGGAAACGGAGCAATAGACGCTGACGGTGAAATACTTGTGTCAGGCGGAACGATTATAGCAGCAGGCAGCAGCGGCATGGCTCAGGCGCCAAATTCCGCATCCGAACAAAATTCAGTTAAGATAACCTTTGAGAGTGTTCTTCCGGCAGGAACGGTTATAGAAATTAAAAATTCCTCAGACGAGGCTATAATGTCCCACACAACTGCAAAGGATGTCGCCAGTCTTGTGTTTTCTTCCGCAGACCTTGTAACGGGAGAAAGCTATACGGTGTATACAGATGAAAACGAAGCATATAGTTTTACCGTTGAAGCATCCGTTACAACGCTTGGTACAGCCCAAGGAGGAATGAACGGAACGGGAAAAATGGGCGGTCAAAAAATGAAATAAAAAATAAGGCTTAAATAAACTTTATCCGACATAAAACTTGTATTTACGGCATGGCTTTTAGCTGTGCCGTTTTTATATGCACTTGATTTTTTGAAGTTTGTCGCAATTTGCATTTATTTTTATATAAAATGTGGTTTGTCGGCGACACATTTTTACAAAAATATAAACGGACAAGGTGTTATATTTTCTATAAACCATTTTTTTACGAAAGAGGAGGACGTTTATGGAAAATACAAGTGAGGAGTATGAGTTAAAAAAAGAAGAAGGTGTAATTTCCGAAAGTTTTAACGTGCCGCCTAATATAAAGCAGATAGGTATGCTTGACGACAGGGTTAAAATATATATAGAAGATTATGTTTATACATACTTAAATGAATTTTCAAAGTCCGGAGGCAATAGGGAAAGGCTGGCTGTTTTAGTTGGCAAACATATAGATGTTCAAAATCAGGAGATAATAGTTATAAGCGGGGCGGTTGAAGGCAAAGACACGGTTTTTACCGGTGATGTTGAAGAATTCACGGATGATAGTTATAATTTTATAAATTCCCAGATAGACACATACTTTAAGGATTTGAGTATAGTAGGCTGGATGCGCAGCCAACCGGGGTTTGGGGCGTTTATTTCCTCAAGGGACGAAGGCTTTCATAAAAGCTGTTTTAAATATAGCTGGCAGATACTATATATTATAGACCCTCTGGAAAAAATGAATGCTTTTTATGCCTATAATGCCGAAAAAACAGCCATTGTTCCGGCAAGAGGATATTATATATATTATGACAAAAACAGAAACATGCAGGATTATATGATGAATTTAAAAAGCAATAAAGAACCGGAGGACGAAGAAGCAGGAGATATTCCTATTTGCGAAAGAAAAGAGGAAACAAAAGAGGACGAAGATGTTGTGTCTAAAATGCGCGACATAATCAAAAGCAAGGCTAAGCCTTCAAGCTCGTCAGAAGGCTACGTGTTTGGCACGAAAACTGCTCTTGTTATGCTAAGCGTTTTTCTTTTTGTAGGACTTTTAAATAGCATGTTCAAAATAAAAAAACTTGAAAACGATATAAGTGCAATAAAAAGCTCATATGGTACAATGATCCAGATTGCAGAAGGTAAGACCCTTGCTTCAGTATATTCTCCGCAGAGCAACGATTACAATGTAAACAATGTGTCGTCATCAGCAGGGGAAAGCACTATGGTTTCCGCAAATACGAATAATGCTTCAGGCGAAACAGAGCCTTCAGGGGCGTCTGAAGATTCTGCGGAAAATTCATATGATGCGGCGGAAGCTGTTAATAATGAAACAAAGGCTGTGCTGGAGGAAACAAGCCCAGGCATATTTAAAGAGGCGACCCTCCCTGAATATTATGTTGTTGAAGCAGGAGACAGCCTTGAGTATATAAGCCGTAAATTTTATGGCGACCGCTCAAAGATGAAGGAAATAATGGAGCTTAACAATATTGAGGACCCCGACAAAATATATTTTGGGTACAAGATAAAGCTTCCCCATTAATATATTGAAATTTGGAGCTATATGTCACAAAAACCTCTTTTACATCATATTATGACGTGAAGGAGGTTTTTTTATGGTTAATGAAGCTATGCGTTTTTATGAAGAAGGCGCAAACTGCGCTTTGTGTATTATAAAAGCTGCCGAAAGCAAAGGATATATAAAAAGCTCCCAAAGCCTTGAAAAATCTACCGAAGCAATAACGGGAGGTTTTGGTTATGGAGGTCTTTGCAGCGCTATCGCGGGAGCAATGTTCGTTTTGGGCATTGTTTTTGAGCCCGAAGAGGCCAGAAATATCCGCATTAAGCTTTTATGCGAGTTTGAGGAAAAATTTAAAACTTTAAATTGCAGTAAACTTACGGAAAAATATTGCGACTGTAAGTGCATAGTAAGCTTTATAGCATTTAAAACGGAAGAGCTTATAAAAAAATATATGCAGTGATGTATTCCTTATAGGCGAATATCTATATGTTAAGAAATGCAAATATACCGTCTTTTTCGTTTTTAACTATCTCAGCATACTCTGAAAGCGTGACAAATTCTATACCCTCCGCCATAAATTCGGGGGCAAGCTCGGCTATGGCGTTTACTGTTACAAGTCCTCCTTCGGGACCAACATGGCCTATGACCAGTGCATGGCCTTTTTCTAATGCCAAATTTGCCGCGTCTCTCAAATTTTTTTTGACAACTTCTATATTATTTGTGCTGTCTATGAATATATCTCTTTGCAGGCAGAGAGTGTTCAGCTCCTCGCATACCTCTGGAACTTTTGTGTTTTGAGTTGTTTTGCTGTCTAAAAATATAAGCCCTAAGCTATTGGCGATTTCAATTATAGAAGCCAAAGTTTTTTCATCTTCCGTAACTTTAGAACCCATATGGTTATTTATACCTGTTGATTCCGGCAATATTTCCAAAGCCCTGTGTATAAGGTTGCTTATTTCTTCCTGGGTCATAGTGGTTTTAATTATATTTTCCCCAAAAAATGATGAGGTTCCCAGCTTAGGCTCCATAGGCATATGTATTATAACTTCTTTTCCTGCATCGACTGCTTTTTGCCCATCTTCTTTGGAAGATTCTGAAAACGGTAAAATAGCCGCCGTAAATTTTATGGGAAGAGCAAGCATTTCGTCCGTGCCTTCCCCGCCATATCCGAAATCATCTATAACTATTGCGAGATAGGCAGGGCTGTCGAGCCTATAGACATTAATTGCTTTATAGATGTGTAAAATTCCGAATATTGAAACAATCACAAATAAGAATGCAAAAGATACCAACTGAAGTTTTCTTATTTTCATCCGCATCACCCTATCTTTCTATATACTAAGATATTATTTATATTTTTAATTATGCGACCTAAAAAAGTGTAAATGTATTTTAAAGTGGATTTTAGCATATTAATTTTATGTAGCAATATTGCGGAGGTCTTCAAATGGGAGACATTATAAAGCGCGGCATAGCTGAAACACTCAAACTTCCCAAAGAAGTTGTTCTTTCTTTGCCACTTATATCCATAACAGGCAGAGAGGAATTTTTTATAGAAAATCTTAAAGGGATAATAGAATATACTGAAGAAAAGATAAGGCTTAAAACCAACTCGGGAATATTAAAAATTGAAGGAAGCGGCATGGTTCTAAAATCTGTTTCCGATGAAAGCCTGGAAATAAAGGGTAAAATAAGCAAAATAGAATTCATGGACTAGTTAAAGTTGGGGGATAAGAATGTTTATAGGATTGTGGAATTATTTGAAAGGATATGTTATTATAAATGTGACTGGTTTTTCTGTGGAGCGCTTCGTAAATATGGCTGTCCGCAGGGGCGTTTATATATGGGATATAGTACCTTATGGAAATGGGGTCAGCATGAAAGTCGGAATAAAGGGCTTTTATGAGCTTAAGATTCCCGCCCGTAAAACGAAGTGTAAAATAAAAATAATAAAAAGATGCGGTTTGCCTTTTAGGTCTGCCAAATTTAAAGGCAGAGAAGTATTAAGCTCCGGTGCTTTGGTTTTTCTTGCCGGGTTATACATACTTTCTTCTTTTGTCTGGGTTGTTGATGTTTCGGGCAATAAAAGAATAGCAAGGGAAGACATTCTTTCTGCGGCGAAGGAGCTAGGGCTTTATCCCGGAGGCGTTAAAAAAAATGTTGATACGGGTGAGATTGGAGAAAGGCTTATTGAGGATTTTAAAGATATATCATGGATAAGCGTGGGCATAAAAGGAACAAGCGCATACATAAAAATAGTTGAAACAATACCTGAGACCAAAATAGTTGACACTTCTGTGCCTTCGGACATAATAGCCAAAAAAGACGGTATAATAGAAAGCATAGCAACTCTTTCGGGAAGCCCAATGGTTTTGGCAGGAGATGTTGTTTCGGCAGGGGATGTTCTGGTTTCGGGCGAGCTTTTTTTAATGGACGGGGAAACCGTCAAATCAAGTGAATATGTCCGTTCGAACGCAAAAATATCAGCAAGGGTGTTTTATGAATTTAACGAGAGTGTGCCGCTTAAATATACTGAAAAAGTATATGATGAAAAGGAAAAAGAAGATATAAGGTTTATTGCTTTTAACCGGAATATAAATATAATAAGCCCCGACACGGGTGAAAGAGAATGCGACAAAGAAAAGATATTTGAATATACTATTAAAATAGGCGATTTTGCCTTGCCTTTAACTATAATAAAAGAAAAAATCAAGTTTTATGATACGGTTTTGAAAGAAAGAAGCGAAGACGAAGCAAAGGCTTTGCTTGAGTCTGGAATGTATTTGAAAACAGACGAACTGCTGGGGGTTTACGGTGAAGTTAAGGAATCAAGCCTTTCTTTTGAAAGGAACGGATCCGATATTTTTGCAAACCTAAAGCTTACTGTTTTGGAAAACATAGGAGAAGAACGGTTTATAAATTCAGAAGGAGGAAATGCCCATGGGGTTAACTGAAAGGTTTGTTTCGCTTGATAACGGCCATATTTTAAATGTTTTCGGCCAGCTTGATTCAAATGTCAAAAAAATTGAGGATCGTCTTAAGGTTTCACTTGTGAATCGCGGCGAAAGCATAAAAATAACAGGCGATGAGCCAGCCGTATTAAAAGCGGAAAAGGTTATCCTTTCATTGGGTGCAATATCTGCAAAGGGCGAAGAAATAAATGAACAGACAATTAACTACATTTTAGCTTCAAATGTGGATGATATAGCGGAGTTTGAAAAAGGTTTCGGCGAAAGCATATGCCTTACGGCTTATGGCAGACCTGTTAAGCCTAAAACTTTAGGTCAAAAAAAATATGTTGAGCTTATTAAAAACAACACTATAGTTTTCGGCATAGGTCCTGCCGGGACGGGTAAAACATACCTTGCCATGGCAATGGCCATAACGGCATTTAAAAATTCCGAGCAATCCAGGATAATATTAACACGTCCGGCTATAGAGGCGGGCGAAAAGCTGGGGTTCCTCCCAGGTGATCTTCAACAAAAGGTAGACCCTTATTTAAGGCCTCTTTATGATGTGCTTTATGAGGTTATGGGGTCTGAAAAGTTTTTGGCAAATATGGAAAAAGGCCTTATCGAAGTTGCCCCTTTGGCTTATATGAGGGGTCGCACATTGGATAATTCTTTTATAGTGCTTGATGAAGCTCAAAACACAACGCATGAGCAGATGAAAATGTTTTTAACCCGTATAGGCTATGGTTCAAAAGCCGTTATAACGGGAGATCTTACCCAGATAGATCTGGACGGCAAAAAAAGCGGGCTTGCTGAAGCTGTCAGAATACTTTCAGGCATAGAAGACATAGGAACTATAACACTTACAAATAAAGACGTTGTGCGCCATCCTCTGGTTCAGAAGATAATAGGCGCTTATGAAAAAGCCGATAGCCATGGAACAAGAGATGTCCGGGACAACAGGAAGCGGAAGTGAGGATATGAGAATACAAAAGATGAACCCTCAAAAATATGGGCTTTTAAAAATATTCATGATTGCCGTGGTTGCTGTTATAACCTATGCCGCTGTTTTTACCAGCTATTATGTGGATGATAAAAAGACCGTTGAAGTTGGAGGAGTTTCGCCTGAGCGCTATGTTGCAACGAAAGATATAATCGACGAAGCGGCAACTGGAAAGCTTAAAGAGAATGCCGAGGCACTGGTAGGTTCGCTTTATAAATATGATGCCGAGGCTCAGGAGGCTTCTCTTTCAAAGCTGGATTCGTTTTTTGATACACTTGATAAATATGTGGACATGCTTAATTCTGATTCCGAAGAAAACGTGTCTGACGGAGCAACATTTGAAATACCTGTGGCTTTAAGCAATTCACAGTATAAGGATTATGCTGAGCTTTCAACAAACGGGAAGACTGAATATAAATCCGAGATAAGAAATATAGCCACCTATGTTTTTGAACAGGGCATAACCGAGGAATATTTAGCAACAGCGCTTAAATCAGTTGAAGATAAGATAGAAGAAACCCAGTGGAACTATAACTTAAAAAACATGGGTTATTCTGTTATATCAAAAATCCTTTCCCCAAACATGATAATAGATGAGGAAGCCATTGAGGCGGCAAAACAGCTTAAGGCCTCAGAGGTTAAGCCCGTTATGATAATGAAAAATCAAAAAATCGTTGATGAAGGCGAGGTTATAACCCAGGAGATATATGATGTGCTTTTAAGCCTTGATCTTATAAACAACGAAGAAAGCAAAAACACGGTTTCGCTTTTGGGCTGCATGGCCATTGTTACCCTTTTGATGATAGGCGCAGTTTTTTTTATAAAAGAGCAGTCCGGCAGAAGGCCGGTTAAAATAAACGAGCTTTTAATATTGTTTACAGCCTATATCATAACTTTGCTTATAATTAAACTTATGTACAAGGTTACAAGCTATATATTTATACCGCTTTCTCTTTTTGCAATGCTTGTTTCTGTGCTTATAAGCACCAGAATGGCGATTATATTGAATATATTGGTAACAATAGCGAGTTATTTCGTGTTTAACGGCAATGCTGATTTTATCATATATTTTCTGATTACTGGTACGATAGCCGCATATCTTGTTAAGCATACCGAAAAAAGACAGCAGATACTTGCCGTTGCCGTAGGGATAGGGATTACAAACTTCATATGCGCCTTTGCGCTAGGTATGATTGCAGACAATGCTTATTCCTTAGGGCTTGTAAAAACGGGGCTTTACGGCATGCTTGTGGGAATTATAACAGTTATTGTTGTTATAGGAAGCCTTCCTTTCTGGGAATCGGTTTTTGAAGTGAATTCTTCCTTAAAGCTGCTTGAGCTTATAAGGCCGGACAACTATCTTATGCGCCGGCTTATGATAGAGGCTCCGGGCACATACCATCACAGCCTTATAGTTGCAAATATGGCTGAAGCCGCCGCAATAGAACTTGGTGCAAATGCAACCATAGCAAGAGTTGGGGCTTATTATCATGATATAGGTAAGCTTAGAAACCCCGCCTATTTTTCAGAAAACCAGATGGGCGAAAACCCGCATGATTTTATGGAGCCGGAAAGAAGCGCCAAAGTTATAATGGATCATGTTAAATACGGTCGTGAGTTGGCTGACGAATACAAGCTGCCTAAGGCAATAAAAAACATGATAAAAGAACACCATGGAACAACGCTTGTTAAATATTTTTATTTAAAGGCTGTTAAGCAATACGGCAGAGAAGAAGTTAAAGAAGAGGACTACAGATACCCCGGAGTTACCCCAAAATCCAGGGAAACAGCCATAGTTATGCTTGCCGATACCTGCGAAGCTGCCGTTAGGAGTATTTTTTCCGAAGGGAAAAACGCAGCCGATATTGAAGAAATCATAAAAACCCTCATAAAAGATAAGCTTGACGATGGCCAGCTTGACGATTGTGATCTTACAATAAAAGACCTTTCAGTTATGAGGAAGGCTTTCCTCAAGATTTTTCAAGGAATGTATCATGAAAGGGTATCTTATCCTAAGGACGAAAAAGCAGAGGAGGATAAGCCTTGAAGCTTTTGATAGATAACAGAACAGAAGAACCTGCCGATTATGCGGATATAATCGAAGCTGTGCTAAAAACGGGGCTTAAATCCGAAGGCTTCGGAGAAGATGTTGAAATAAGCCTTTCGTTTGTAACAAACGATGAAATAAGGGATATAAACAAAGAATTCAGGAAAATAGACGCCGCAACCGATGTTTTGTCTTTCCCGCAGATAGATTTTGGGAAAAACGAACCTATAGGCAAAAACGAGGATGGAGAGGCGATTTTGGGCGATATAATAATATCTCTTGAAAAGGCAAAGGAACAGGCTTTTGTATACGGACATTCCATAGAGCGCGAAATAGCTTTTTTGTCTGTACACAGCCTTTTGCATCTTTTGGGTTATGATCATATATCCGAAAAAGAAGAGCTTGCGATGAGGCAAAAACAGAAAAAAATCCTTGAGGAAGCGGGATTTTTACGTTGATTGCTGATTATAATAAAAGCAGGGGGGAAATATATGAAAAAAACGGTGTTTTTTTTATTGTGTTTGGTTCTTATTTTAAGCGGTTGCGGCAAAGAAAAAGAAACCGAAGAAACTTCGGTTCCCGTATCTGAACCTGTTGCTACCAAGGAGAATTCCCAAAAGGGTGAAATTAAAGAAGAACCTGAGCTTGCGGGGCTTGCTATAAATCCTTTAACGGGACTATACATAGATGAAGAAATTGCAAATCGCCGCCCTGTTGCCGTTGTTATAAATAATCATCATAAGGCTTTGCCGCAAAGCGGAATAGCACAGGCAGACATTCTTTATGAAGTTTTGGCGGAGGGTGAAATAACACGTCTTGTGGCTATATTTAAAGATTTTGATGCCGAAAAAATAGGTCCGGTTAGAAGCGCAAGAAGTTATTTCACATATTTTGCGCTGGATAACGGAGCTATATTCATACACCACGGGGGGAGCCCGTCAGGCTATGAATCCATAAAGGCAAGAGGAATAAACAATATAGACGGAATGACGGACGTTAAAACCTTCTGGCGCGACCCTGCAAGGATTAACCAGGCCGGAATGTATGAACACAGCTCATACACGGGAGCAAAAGAGATACTTTCAGGAGCCGAAAGCTATGGATACAGCATGGACGACCCGGGCGTTAAGCTTTTCTCGTTTAACGAAGGTGACACGGATATTTCAGGAGAAGACGTAATCGAGTTTACGGTGCCGTTTTCAAACACATATTATACATCCTTTGAATATGATGAGGGAAACAAGCTTTATGTAAGGTATGAATCGGGAAGCCCCCATATAGACGAGCTTACGGGTGAAGCCCTTACATGTAAGAATATTATAATACAATTTGCAAACACTTCTATAGTAGACGACGTTGGCCGCAGGGATATTGACCTTGTGGGCAGCGGTAGGGCAATATATATAACGAACGGAAAAATGAAGGAAGCAACATGGAAAAAAACAGCATATAACGTCCCGACAAGTTTTGAAGCGGACGGGAAGGAGCTTCTTTTAAACCCGGGGAAGACGAACGTGCTTGTTGTTCCTACAACTTTGGGAATAGATGTTGCGGGGTGAGAGCTATGGAAAATACGGTTCTTGTGAAAATGGCAAAAGAAGCAATGGAAAACGCATATGCGCCTTATTCCGATTTTAAGGTGGGAGCTGCCCTTTTATGCAAAAGCGGAAAGGTGTACACAGGCTGCAATGTTGAAAACGCTTCTTTTGGAGCTACAAATTGCGCTGAAAGAACGGCTGTTTTCAAAGCCGTTTCTGAAGGTGAAAAGGAATTTTTAAAAATAGCTATTGTTTCTTCATCCGGCAAGGAAATAAGCCCTTGCGGCATATGCCTTCAGGTTTTGAGTGAATTTATGTCTTCGGGGGAAATTGTTTTGGAAGGCGGAGGCAAGATATTGGAATATCCTTTTTCCGATTTTTTGCCGAGAGCATTTTCGAGGAAAGATGTCTGATATACAGGAGTGATGTTTATGCCTGAGTTAAGCTGGGAAACGCTTTATGGCGCCTGCAAAAACTGCAAGAAGTGCAGGCTTTGGGAAATGCGGACGAATGTTGTTATTGGCGGCGGAAATAAAAATGCGGATATAATGCTTATAGGCGAAGGACCCGGAGCAAAAGAGGATGAGACAGGCATTCCTTTTGTGGGGGCGGCAGGGCAGCTGCTTGATAAAATTCTTGAGTCTGTGAATTTAAGCCGCAAGGATGTTTATATAGCAAACATAGTTAAATGCCGTCCTCCGGGCAACAGAGACCCGCATGACAATGAGCAGGAAGCCTGTATGAATTATCTCAGGTATCAGCTTTTGTTAGTTAAGCCAAAGATAATAGTTTGCTTGGGGCGCATAGCCGCAAAGGCTATAATAGCCGAGGATTTTAAAATAACAAGAGACCGGGGCGTGTTTATAGAACGCAAAGGTTATTACATAATAGCTACTTACCACCCATCGGCGCTTTTAAGGGATGAAACAAAAAAAAGACCCACATGGGAGGATTTTAAACTTATAAAAACGAAATATGAAGAACTTAAAGAATAGGGGTATGGTTTTGGCAAAAAAATTTCATTCGGGCTTTGTTTCACTTTTAGGCAGACCAAATGTTGGTAAGTCTACGCTCATGAACAAGCTTATAGGCGAAAAAATAGCCATTGTTTCAAACAAGCCGCAGACAACACGCAATAAAATACAATGCATTTTAACAACAGATGAATTTCAAGCCGTTTTCATAGATACACCGGGGATACATGCTCCAAAGCATAAGCTTGGGCAATACATGGTTAAGGCGGCTGAAAGCAGCATGAGGGATGTTGATATTATTCTTATGCTTACGGAACCTAAAGAAGAAGTTCCCGAAATAGACGAATATATAATCGAGAGGTTTAAAACCCAAAAAGCTCCGGTTATACTCGTTATAAACAAGATAGACACAGTTGATAAGGGGAAACTCCTTAAAACAATAGAAAAGTATAAGAAAATTTATGAATTTAAAGAGTATGTGCCCATATCTTCGCTTAAAGGTGAAAATATAGATCTTCTCTTAAATGTCATTAAAAAATACCTGCCGGAAGGTCCCATGTATTTTCCGGACACAATGATAACCGACCAGCCTGAAAGGCAGATAATATCAGAAATAATAAGGGAAAAAATACTGCGCTGCTTAAACGAGGAAATTCCGCACGGCACAGCCGTTGAAATAACCCATATGAGAAAAAGGGATGATTCTGATATTATAGATATTGAGGCAACCATATTTTGCGAAAAAGATTCGCATAAAGGCATAATAATAGGCAAGCAGGGCTCCGTGCTTAAAAAGATAGGCACATGGGCAAGAGCTGATATTGAAGGCCTCTTAGGTTCGCATACAAATCTTAAACTTTGGGTTAAGGTTAAAAAAGACTGGCGGGACAATGATTTTCTGCTTAAAAATTTTGGCTATGATAAAAAAAATATATAAAAAGCTCAATAAAAAAGCTCAATAAAAACGGAGGGATAATTGTGAAAGCTATTTTAAAAACAGGAGAAGGCGTAGGGTTTTCTTATGAAGAAATAGAAAAGCCGTCCCCAAAGGCAAATGAAGTGCTTATAGACGTTAAGGCTGCGGCAATATGTGGAACGGATATCCATTATTACCATTGGAACCAGGCTGCGAAAAACTTTGTTGCAAATTTCAATGTGGGCTTTCCTTTTATTGTCGGGCACGAATGCGGCGGAGTTATAGCCGAGGTGGGAAGCGATGTTAAAAACTTTAAGGTTGGGGATAAAGTGTCTCTTGAAACCCATATATATTGCGGCAAATGCTACCAGTGCCAAAATGACATGGCAAACAACTGCCAGCATATGGAAATATACGGTGCAAGCTATCCGGGATGTTTTGCGGATTATGCGCTTGCTCCTGAAAATATTCTCTTTAAACTGCCGGATTCCGTTTCGTTTGAGGAAGGCGCCCTTTTTGAGCCTGCCGGCGTTGCCATGCATGCCATTGAAAAAGCCGAGCTTATGCCTGGAGACACTGTTCTTGTTATGGGGTGCGGAGCAGTTGGCCTTTTTGCCGTAAAAATTTTGCTTGCCTGCGGCGCTTCAAGGGTTATTGCTGCCGATATAGATACATATAGGCTTGATATGGCTAAAAAATTCGGCGCTATAGCCGTTAATACAGCTAAAGAAGATTTAGGCAGGATAGTTAGCGAGCTTACCGAAAAAAGAGGCGGAGTGGATGTCATTCTTGAAATGACAGGGTCACCGAAGGTTTATGAAAAGCTTTTCAGCTATCTTCGTCCGGAAGGCAGAGTGGTTACAGTCGGGCATCCGGGAGAAAACGTTTCCATAAACATAACACAAAGCATAAACCTTAAGGGTGCGCGTATAAAGGGTGTTTTCGGAAGACGCATATGGGAAACATGGTGGAAGCTTTCTTCACTTGTGGAATCCGGCAAAGTAAACCTTTTAGACGTTGTTACGCATAGATTTGCTTTTTCGGATTATGAAAAGGCTTTTGAGCAGATTCCAAAAGGAGCCGGCAAAATTTTGTTTATTAAAGAAACGAAATAGAAAAAAATACCAACACTTTGCAGATTACTGCAAAGTGTTGATTTTACGGCATATTTATTCTTTGGCCTTCAAATATGGAATTATTAATCAGTATCAAAAAAAATGCCTTGGAAAATCTAAATATATAAAAATTATATGAGGGTGTTTTGTATGGACTTTTTTTGGAGGCTTTTTTTAGCAAGCGGAAACATAGAGGCATATCTGGGTTTTAAGGAAGCTTGTTTACAACCGAAGGATGAAAATAAAACAGCCGATTTTTTTTCGGTTAATCAGCAAGAAAAGATATACAGGCTGTTTTAGCGAATTTTGGAGAAAATAGAATGAAAAAAAGAAAAAGCGGAATACTCTGCCATATTTCAAGCCTGCCTTCTGATTTCGGCATAGGTGATTTCGGGAGCGGTGCATATGATTTTGTGGATTTTCTTGAAAGAAGCAAACAAAGCCTCTGGCAGGTGTTGCCTATGGGAATGACCGGCTTAGGGAATTCTCCATATCAATGTTTTTCTTCTTTTGCAGGCAATGTGTTTTTTATCTCTCCGGGGATATTGTTTGAAAAAGGGTATATAAGCGAAAAAGATTTAAAAAAAGCGAAGTCCGCAGATTTTTACAAGGTTGATTATGACGAGGTAAGGGCTGCGAAAGGACGTATTTTTGAAAAAGCTTTTTTCAGCTTTTCAACAGGGGCAACGGAGGCTGAGAAACAAAAATATTTGGAATTTTGCGCTGAAAACGACTATTGGCTTTCAGATTATTCTCTTTTTATGTCGCTTAAGGAATACTTTATAAAAAAAAGAAAAGAAGAAGGGAAAAATTCCGAATACAAAGCTTTTTTGGAAGAAACGCCATATATCAAAGATGAAAAGCTAAAAAGGGATTATTATTTAAACGGAGCATGGATCAGCTTTCCTAAAGACTTAAGGCAAAGGGAAGCAGGAGCTTTAAAAGAATATTCTTATTTACTTAGAAAAGAAACGGAATTCAATAAATTTTTGCAGTTTGAATTATTCAGTGAGTGGAATGAAATTAAAAAATATGCAAACCTTAAAGGCATTGAGATAATAGGAGATATGCCTATTTTCCCTGCTTATGACAGCGCAGACGTTTGGGCATGGCAAAAGGGCTTTGATTTGGATGCAAAAGGCTTCCCTGTTGAGGTTTCAGGTGTTCCGCCAGATTATTTCAGCGAAAAGGGACAACTTTGGGGCAACCCTTTATACGTTTGGAAAGAACACAAAAAAGATGGCTATAAATGGTGGGTTAACCGCCTTTCTCATGCTTTTAAACTTACGGACTATGTGCGAATAGACCATTTTAGGGGCTTTGTTGATTTTTGGGCGGTTCCTTTCGGAAGCGAGGATGCGCTTGGCGGGAAATGGAAAGAAGGCCCTAAGGCAGAGATATTTGAAGCTTTTTCCAAAAAAAATGATTTGGATTTTATAATAACCGAAGACCTGGGGATAATAACTGACGAGGTTGTAAAACTTAAAAAAGAGTTTGGTTTTTTTGGCATGGAGGTTTTGCAGTTTGCTTTCGAAGATGATTCAGACAATTGCCATTTACCGCATAACCACGAAAAAGAAAGCGTTGTATACACAGGAACGCATGATAACAACACAACTGCTGCGTGGTATCAAGGCCTGCCAGAGGAAGCAAAGGACCGTTTTAGGAGATATTTAAACAGCTGCGGAGAAAGCCCGGCGTATGATCTTATGCGCGCTGCTTTTATTTCAGTATCCCAGTTTGCAATTATACCAATTCAAGATGTTTTAGGTTTGGGAGAAGAATGCAGAATGAATATCCCGGGAACGCCCAAAGGGAACTGGGAGTTTAGACTGCAAGAAGGAATGCTTGGGGATATAACGGCTGAAAGCCTTAGGTATCTTTCTAAGCTTTTCAAAAGAAATGAGAAATAAAAAATTAAAAAACTGAGGCTTTATGCTACAACCCCTCAAGGTACTCCTCGAGGGGTCGTTTTATTTGTTATATTATCATAAGCTTAAGCGCGCAATAGATTAAAAATGCAGCCATAATCGTGTTTATAACACGGCTGTATTTATCGAAAAACCTGCAAAACAAAACCCCGCAGCTTGCCCATGTCCAGTTTGCAGAATTTGCGGCTATTGCCGGAAGCATTGCAAAGGCAAGTATTGTTTTTGAGGAGCTGTAATAAGGCAAAACAAAGGCTGAAAGCGTTGTAAGCCCGTAAAGCGAAAATCTTATGTTTATGAACTGGAACAGAAAACCGGTTAAAAAGCCGCAGGGCTTGTCCTGATAATTTTTGGAGGGCTTGTTTTTTACAACTTTATAGGCTATGTAAAATATATATAAAGCCCCGGCATATTTCATAAAGGGCATTATTTTTGGTATGAGTTTTGAAAGGCTTATTGTAAACAGAGCACAGAAAGACATAACTAGAACCTCCCCGCAGAGGTTGCCTAAGAGCAGGTATTTGCCTTTTTTAAGCCCGTACCTGGACGTATTGTTAAATGCAAGGATGTTATTTGGACCTGGCGAAAAGGCATTTGCAAAAATGTATATTATGAATGGAACAAAAATATCTTTCGGCAACGAAAAGCCTCCCTGATTATTTTTTAATTTAATAACGCATAATATTGTAAATTTAAAGCATTTTTTATAATAAGTATAATATTTTAAGCCTTTACCGGAATAAAAACAGGGGTTATGCTCTAATATGTAATAAGGAAATAATTGAAAAACGCCTGTTTTCAGCTTAAAATTGACTTGGGAGGTGCTTTCTTGAAAGCTCTTAAAATACTCATCATTTTGTTTTTATTGCTTTTGATTATACCGCGGTATGTTTATGCACTTTTCATGTTTTTTTAAAAAAGCTGTACGCTTTCGGGATATGCGTTTATAATTAACGTATATGGTTATACGGGGGCGCTTGGTTATAATGAAAGAAATTATATTTGCTACAAAAAACAAAGGCAAGGCAAGAGAAGTTTCCGCCATGCTGCGTGGCTTTGACATAGACATAAGGACTATGGAAGAAGCCGGGATAAATATTGATATAGAAGAAACAGGGGAAACCTTTGAAGAAAACGCAATTATAAAAGCCGTTGCCGTTATGCGTGAAAGCGGTAAAGCGGCCATCGCAGACGATTCGGGGCTTGAGGTTGATTATCTTAACGGAGAGCCGGGAGTTTATTCAGCAAGGTACATGGGTGAGGAAACTCCATATGAAATAAAAAATAAAAAAATAATAGAGCTTCTTAAAGACGCAAAGGGCGAAAAAAGAAAAGCAAGATTCATATGCGCCATTGCCGTTGCCTTCCCGGACAGGGAAACCTTTGTCTGCCGCGGTGTTTTTGAAGGTTATATAGCCTATGAGCCTAAGGGTAAAAACGGTTTTGGCTATGATCCGATATTTTTTCTTCCCGAATACAACATGACTTCAGGAGAAATCGACTCGGAGCTTAAAAACAAAATAAGCCACAGGGCGAAGGCCCTTAAAGCCATGACGGACAGGCTAAAAGATTTTTTTTAAAAAAGGTCTATTTTTGCTTTTTGCGCCTGAGAATGCTGGTATATTCTTTTTATGCGGTATAGCTTTCCGTCCTTAACTAAGCGTGCTCCGGTTTGTTTAAAGCGGAAAGAAACATTTGCCTTCCTGCATGCCTCTCTTATGCCAAGTATCCATGAATAATCGCATATCCGAGCCTCGTTACCGGATTCTCCGCCGGCTATAACCTGTTTTATGCCGTGTGTAAGGTATGGCGAAAGGTCTATTGCGCTAAGGCAAGGCTCGCATATTATAAATTTTTCTTTTATCGGCAGTTCTATGAATAAAGGCAGCCTTGAATCGCATGCCACCTGGTTTTCAACGGTGCAGCCTATGCTTACGTTTTCATAGCCGTCACCCCAGTCGGGCGGAACAACGCTTAAAAAACGGTGTATGCGTTTTGTTAAAAACAAAAATTTTAAATCACTTCTTTCTTTCATCATGGACCAAGCTTCAGCACGCCATTCATCCGCTTCCTCTACAAAAAAATCAGAGGTGAAACAGGTGAAAACGGTTTCACCGGAAGGAATGGCATAGCTTTTATCCCTTTTTCTTTTTACAGGAAGGGAAAACGAAGAATTTTTTCTTACTATGCTGCTGTCTATATCATATTTTTTATCACGCCTGTAGACGTAACAATTTTCGCATCCGGCGCTGAATTTTCGGCATCCGTGCCAAGGATTCCATTCTGCCAAGCTTTTCCGCCTCCTTATGAAGAAAGTATAGCATACCGGGATACAAAAATAAATGCGCTGATACAAAAAATACTTGACGAAGAGTTTTTTGTAACATATAATATCTATTGTTGATTTGCGGGTGTAGTTCAATGGTAGAACGTCAGCCTTCCAAGCTGAACACGTGAGTTCGATTCTCATCACCCGCTTATAAAGCATCCATGTGTATCAGTAGCTCAGTTGGATAGAGCAACGGCCTTCTAAGCCGTGGGTCGGGGGTTCGAATCCCTTCTGATACGCTTTTTTTTATCTTAAAAAATGCGGACATGGCGAAATTGGTAGACGCGCCAGACTTAGAATCTGGTGGGGTAAACCCGTGCAGGTTCAAGTCCTGTTGTCCGCACCACAAAAAGCCCTGATTTTTAACAAATCGGGGCTTTTTCATAACTATTTTTGCCATTTCAAAACCACAGCTTAATGATTTAGTGCACATTTAGTGCACAAGCGCTTTTTTTGACCGTAATTTATGAAATATCGTACCCGTCAATGATCTAATAAAATAATTTATAAACCAAAGCATCGGAGCAGCTTTTAGCTTGTTTCGATGCTTTTCTAATAATGTTCCTGTTACTCAACTATCAGATTACACACAAATACGGTTGCATTACCTGCATTTTTTAGAATGGCGGGATTTGTTAAAACAGTCCATGTGACAGTACTTTGAGTATCATCGACTACTACAGATTTTAAGATTAATTCATCTATATCATAAAGTTCCACAGTAGTGGTACCTGTCTCTGTATACGCTGTAAACGATACAGAAGTAATTGATTCGGGATTGCTTAGTGAAATCGATTGATTCGGTTCAATTTCGGTACAAACTACAGGGGGTTGCTCTTCTTCAAATTTACTGATAGCTTCAAGGACGGCCGCCAGCGCCGCTTCCTTTTGGGCAGCGGCATTAATCAAGTCCTTAGCCGCATTTACTTTTCTTTCGGGGCTTAAACACTTATCTGCTCCGATCTCCTGCAGGGTTTTGCAGAAAAATATCCTTAAGCAGCGAACAATTTGCGCTTCGTCCGCCAGTATATCTAAAACCCATTCTTCGATGGTTTGCGGTTGACTAAATACTTCGGGCATGGTCCATCCTCCTCCTGCTACGACGTTTCTTATATAAACGGTTACGATACCTGTGTTTTGTAAGGTTACTTGAGATGGATCAAAGGCTCCAATTAGAGATATTGTATAATTTGCTGGTACATCATTAAAATTTAGTGCAGTTCCTATTACCTCCCCTACAAATATCGCAGATATTTCACCGCCTGTAACACCAGGGTCAATCTTAGCTTCAAAAGTAATGGTCGTGATAGTTGGACTTGATGATGTCACCTGATATGAAGCCCCAGGGACGAGCGTTATATAATCGTCCGGCTCCTCATCTATAATCTTGCTGATGGCTTCAAGGACAGCCGCCAGCGCCGCCTCCTTTTGGGCGGCAGCGTTAATCAGATCAGAAGCCAATTTTACCTTTCTTTCGGAGGTCATATATTTCTCGGTTGATATCTCATGTAGGGTTTTGCAGAAAAATATCCTTAAACAGCGAACAATTTGCGCTTCGTCCGCCAGTATATCTAAAATCCATTCTTCGATTGTTTGCGGTTGATTGCATGTCTCTTCGGGCATTTTAATTCGCCTCCTAGTATATGTTATTATTTTGCAGGAGGTTTTGCTATTCTGCTTATCCTTCGAATTTGATAATTGCATACATTGCAGTCCAGTTTTAGGCGTAAATACCGCTTGCCGGTTGCCTACAAACCATTGATATTACAGGATTTCTCCAAGTCCTATAATTTCACTCCGACCACAAAAGTCCGTCGATTTTGAATCGACGGACTTTTGTTTCGCCTGTATTCATGCGGGTTTGCAGGCTCTAAATAAGATGTAAGTCCTATAATTACACTCGAAAGCAAAGTTGAGTGCCGGGATTTCCCTGTATGACTTTGGCTAAACTCGGGCGCGATAAGAACAATGGAGCTTGTTGTCTGTTTGTTATCTGCCATTTGCTAACCTCCTTTTTCGTGGCATAAAAATAGACCAAACCTCTCGGCTTGGTCTACGGGGGAGAATATCCCTCCTCTCAGTGTGTGATTTATATGGAAACGCGGCCTATTGCATTAAGGCATTGTATTTGAGTAGATTGCACGAACATAAGATTCAATTGATTGAATTTCAGATTTAATTTCCTGAAGGCCAATTATCGGATTTGCCAGCAGGTATTGCATTTGGATTACAATATCCTCTATTACGGCAATTTCACTCTTGATTTCCGGTAGACCGAAGGTTTCGCTGCCTAGCTTTGAAGTGATCTGTATAATTTCTGTTTTAATCTCCTCTAAGCCAAACGACGGGTTGAAAACAGCCGACTCGATGGCACTTACTTCGCTCTTGATTTCTTCCAAGCCAAAGGTTGGGCTCAGCACAGCAGTCTCAATGGCGCTGACCTCAGACTTGATTTCTTCCAGGCCGAAGGTTGGGCTGAGAACAGCGGTCTCGATGGCGCTGACCTCGCTCTTGATTTCTTCTAAGCCAAAGGTTGGGCTCAGGACAGCGGATTCAATAGCGCTGACTTCGCTCTTGATTTCTTCTAAGCCAAAGGTCGGGCTCAGGACAGCGGTTTCGATGGCGCTGACTTCGCTCTTGATCTCTTCCAGGCCGAAGGTTGGGCTGAGAACAGCGGTCTCGATGGCGCTGACTTCGCTCTTGATCTCTTCCAGGCCGAAGGTTGGGCTCAGCACAGCGGATTCAATGGCGCTGACTTCGGACTTGATCTCCTCCAGGCCAAAAGTCGGGCTCAGAACAGCGGACTCAATGGCGCTGACTTCGCTCTTGATTTCCTCCAGACCGAAGGTCGGACTCAGAACAGCGGATTCAATATCAGAAATTTCAGTTTTAATTTCCTCTAAGCCAAAGGTAAAGTTGTATATTGCGGACTCGATATTGCTGACTTCGGACTTGATTTCCTCCAGGCCGAAGGTCGGGCTCAGGACAGCGGACTCAATGGCGCTGACCTCGCTCTTGATCTCCTCCAGACCAAAGGTCGGGCTCAGCACAGCAGTCTCAATGGCGCTGACCTCGCTCTTGATCTCTTCCAGGCCGAAGGTGGGACTGAAAATACCGGACTCAATATTAGAAACTTCAATTATGTTAAAAGTATCATCAATAAATACCTTATTATAAATATGTTCATAAATCGGCAATCGAATTTTATCTAGGTTAACTCCATGCAGAATCAAATTACTTTGAGTACTGTCAGTTATTTCAAGCCTCTCCCTGATTAGCATGCCAAGAGCTCCTGACTGGATTCCTATTTCCAGAATCGATGCTGGCTGTAATTTATCAATGAGCAACAAAATATCTTGTATATTGCTGTAATAATTGGCACGCATAAATGAACCTCCAAAAGCAAACAAATATATTTTCCAGAGATGAAAAAGCAGGATGATATGAGAAAAAAATAAAGTTCCACATAGGAACGGCAGTGCGGTTAAACTGGTTCAAATCGGACCGGACGGGACAGCTTCCCTAAGCAGACAGGTTCCATGCTGTTTGGGTCATTTTCCCAGAGACTTGCAACTGATATGTGAGCACTGTCATACGTTTTGAAAAAGCATTCACCGGTGTTCATGTTCGCAATGACTGTATATCGGGTATAATCATATGTACCTCGATCCGTGATAACAATGCCTTTGGGAATCGTTACCCCTTCCGCTATATGAAAACATGTCAGAATCGCTTCAATCCGGTTTTTAGGTATCAGTACGTGGTTCCTTTGGTATGTCGTTTTGACAAAGCGTTCCGGCGAGGTATATCCTCCTGGCAGCGCCATAGTTCCCGCTCCCTGGCCAAACGGCGTTAACCGCACCCCTCCCCAAAAGGTCTCCTGATTCTGCGTTGGTGATACATCCATATAATTGCGTAGATTTGTCATATGCCATGAAAAATCGGGGCTGTTAGCCATTACACCGATGGTGTTTTGAAATAATGCCATCCCTTTTGCCGTTTGCTCAATAACCACACACCGACCGTTTACATCCGTCGCGATCCAATGCAGAGGTGCCACCGTCCTTGTTACTGGATCCGGGTAGCCGACAATGGAGATATGAGGCAGCAATCTCTCAAGATCTCCGACGGATTCGCATTGTCCTAAGATGAAGTTGAGAAAATCCACAGATGAAATCGATTCCTTGTACGGGTTATTAATTTGTGGATCATATTGGACATAACCGGCAAAATATAGTGCCGCAGCGCCAAAGCCTCTTTCGTTCACTCTATCAAAAAAGGCAAAGACTCCTTCGGTTTCCTGCCCGATCCCTATAAAACAATAATGGTCTGAAATTTGTCTTCCGTTTAAAATGTTAGTCCATATATGGTTTTTACGTATGATATAAATACGGGGATCGATATCGTATGAAAAGTCCATAGTTCGGCCAAAAAACATTTCTCGTTGTTCAGATTGTAATGTAATCGCAGTACACATGATTGTTCAGGGTTCCTTTCTCATATTGGAATTAAGAGCAATCATGCGGCAGGAATTGCATATCCGTGCTGATTGAATACGGCGCCGACCGATTTGACAGTAGCGTCGCGCAAAATTGACACTCGCGTTGCTGGGATTTGACACCCCGCAAAAACTCGGATTTTCTGCTGTAGAATTGAATTTACGCTCTTAACGGGACGAATAAATTCAGGGAGGTCACGAGATGACCAACTACAGAGAGATCCTGAGACTAAAGAGCCTGGGCTTCAACAACAGACAGATTGCCGACAATTCGGGTGCGACGCGGCAGACTATACCAGACTCCCGGAAATGCTTGGCGAACTCGCCGTCGCCCTCGCCGAAGGAAGCTATCGAAAGCTGATGAAGGCCTACAAGACCGTTCAACTGCTAATTTTGGATGAGTCGATGCTGTCTCCGCTCCGAGACGCGGAATCGCAAGAACTCCTCGAAATCGCCGAGGCCAGGTACAGAAGAGGCTCGACGATATTTTGCTCGTAGTTCGATGTCGGCGGCTGGCATGAGAAAATCGGCGACCCGACGCTAGCCGATGCCATCTGCGATAGGATCGTCCATGACTCCTACACCATCGTTATCGCCGGGGACGACTCAATACGCAAGCGCAAAGGTTTGACTGCCGCTATTCATAAGGGCTGACCGGAGAGAGAGGGGCAAGGCGTTGTCTCCGCCGAGCCCCTCTCTCCCGACATAAAACAAGGAGTGAAATATGAGCGAGCGACGCGGGTGTCAAATTCGAGCGCCGTAGGGGTCTAACGCGACTTCCGTACGCACTGATATTCTCAAATTTTATACCCTTTTCAGTTTATGCCGAATCAAGCAGATAAGTGTGTTGACACATGCGGGAATTTTTTAAGCGGATTATAGCTTTTATTGAAATCCTGCCGACATATTCATTCATATTGGAATCATCGTCAGACGATGGCAAAGCGGCATTCTGGTGTCACAAAATGATCTTAAACTTCGGCGATCTTTTCGATTCCGGACGTAAATACTGTTGTAGGATTGTCTGTAAAGCCTTAAGTTTGTGGGCAAAAGAAAACACGGTATGTATAATGCTTGCTCCCGAAGAATTCTGTGCAGGAAACAGCAGCGCCGGATGGCTGTGCGCTATTTCCCGATCCTCTTCCGTTCCAGATTCAGACTGCAAGGATCGTTCCGGCAATGGAACGGACTGCTGACCCGCAATTAACACCATACGTTTGGATATGATATACTTTTTTCGGGTGATAGGAATGGTTGAAAACTGGGGAAAAATAAATGCCGTGCAGCGAATGCAGGACTATATTATGGCGCATTATCAAGAGGAAATCACATTACAGGATTTGGCCAAGGCTGCAATGTATTCCCCTTGGTACGCATTGCGCGCTTTTTCCGAAGCAATAGGGAAAACACCATTTGAGTACCTTCGCATGGTCAGATTATCAGTAGGAGCAAAAAAATTGCGGGATACCAATATGAGTGTTCTTGACATTGCTTTGGAATCTGCATTTGGCTCTCACGAAGGATTTACAAAAGCTTTTTCGCATATGTTTGCCATATCTCCGCAAAAATACCGCGAAGAGGCACCGCCGATACAGCTTTTTTCCTATTATCCAATCCGCCATTATTATAAATCACTTGAAGGGAGAAAAGAAACCATGTCCAGTACAGTTGTTTTCACACAGGTTATTGAAAGGCCGGAACGCAATCTTATTTTGAAAAGAGGAATTAAAGCAACGGAGTATTTTGCTTATTGCGAAGAAGTAGGGTGCGACATATGGGATATTCTCGAAAGCATTAAGGGGGCCTTGTACGAATCCATCGGCGTCTGGCTTCCTGTAAGTATGCGGAAATCAGGCACATCGGAATACTGTCAGGGGGTTGAAGTTCCCGTTAACTTTACAGGCGATATTCCCGACGGCTTTGACATGATTAAGCTGCCTGCCTGTAAGTACATGGTTTTTCATAGCGAACCGTTTAAAGATGGAAACTTTTGTGAGGCTATCGGCATCGTATGGGATGCTATCAAGCGTTACAATCCAAAGCATTTCGGTTGGGATTGGGCACCGGAAGATGGCCCCAGATTTCAGCTTGCTCCAATAGGAGCGCGCGGCTACATCGAAGGTATCCCTGTCCGGGAATATAAAAGTTAAGCCGAGGAAAGATCATGTTGATTGACTGGGGTTATCCACTGAATATATGGTTAATGTTATATTCGTTTGCTCACTGCACAAACCTTTTGTTTTCTGCGGGTTTCCGAATTTGTCCTTGTGAACACTCGTACCATAAAAAGTCCATGTGTCAGGATTCAAACCCACACATGGATTTTTTCGTTTTTATATGGTAAAGTTTATACTGTATAAGCGCTTCAGACTTTTTTATCTTTGTTCGGGCAATTCATACACAAATTGGGAGTGAGGCGAAGCTTGATGGAATTCAACGAGAAATTGCAGCAACTACGAAAGCAAAAAAACTTAACACAGGAAGAGCTTGCCGAAGCGCTGTATGTTTCCCGCACGGCAGTGTCCAAATGGGAATCGGGGCGTGGATATCCAAGCATTGATTCACTCAAAGCAATTTCAAAACTCTTTTCCGTGTCGGTTGACGGACTGCTTTCCGGAGAGGAGCTGATATCCCTTGCTGAAACGGAAAGCAAAGAAAAAGCAAAAAGCTTCTCTGATATGGTTTTCGGAATACTCGACTGTACAATGGCGTTGTTGTTTTTTTTGCCGTTCTTTGGGCAGCAGGGAGATGGCATGATATACACGGTTTCGCTCATTGCTCTCACGGATGCTCCGGCCTATGTTCGCATTCCGTATATTGTGTTGGTGTCGTTGACTGTTGTGTTTGGAATTGCGATCCTTGCTTTTCAAAGCTTTCATAATCGTATATGGGTGAAAAGTAAACTGCTGGTTTCTCTCATGCTCAGTATTTTGAACGTGCTTACCTTTATACTCACTGGCCAACCTTATGCAACTGTATTTGTGTTTTGTTTGCTTATAATCAAAGGCGTTTTGCTTATTAAACAGCGGTGACACGAATCGTGTCGCCATTGTGACGCTGCAATTCTTACAACTTTCTGAACCTCATGATAGGCTGATATCAGACTTGAAGTCTGAATAACACCAAATATGAATGGGGATCAGAAAATGAAAAAAAGCAATAAAATCAATTTTATTGTAACAGGAGCCTTGTTTTCTCTTTTTGTCATGCTTACAATAATGCTTATGTATGTGGATGTGAAGCCTATAGGACCAGAGGGTTCTCATGTTGGATTTGCAACTGTAAACAGATGGGTGTCTGAACTGCTGGGAGTTAATATGCTCCTATGCCGTATTACTGATTGGCTTGGCGTTATAGCCATTTTGTTCGCCTTGGGCTTTGCTGTACTGGGACTAGTTCAACTCATCGGGAGAAAGCGTCTGTTGCGTGTGGATTACAGTATTCTTGTGTTGGGCGCGTTTTATCTGCTTGTTATCGTGGCTTATGTTTTTTTTGAGTTTAATATTGTGAATTACAGACCAGTTCTCATTCAGAACGTATTAGAAGCGTCATATCCATCTTCAACCACAATGCTCGTCCTGTGTGTCATGCCCACGGCAATCATGCAGTTCAACCGTCTGATCAAGGAAAGGATGGCAAGAATTGCAGTAAACAAGGTATGCACCGTTTTTGCTGCCGTCGCTGTAGTGGGGCGGTTACTCTCAGGTGTTCACTGGTTTACCGATATTCTTGGAGGTGCGCTGTTGAGTTCGGCACTCGTTATGCTGTATTATTCGGTTGATAAATATATTGAGTCTAAATAACTGCAGTAAGATGTCGTTTGTTACGGGGATTATGAGCATATAAGAACTCATCAAATTCTTGTTTATTGGTTTGTTTTACGCATATAGTGGTGTGATATCCGTTTGCTTGATGCCAAAAAACCATTATTTTATGCGGGTTTTGCGAGTTTGTCGTTATGAATACTCGCACCATCTTAAATGAACCTCGAATGTTTATAACGACAAAAACAGGCTGACGATATGTCGGTCTGTTTTTGTTTGCACGTATTTTATTTTGCTTACCGGTCTGCTATAATTTAATTGACAAAACACATAGATAACCAGAAATTTGTTGAGCAGATAGCCATAATAGAAAATACAAAAATTGGTTTTAGGTAAATTATCGGAGGTTTATAAATGAACAAACTGATTAAGATTAGGAATGAAGAAGGAACAGATTATGAGAAAGTAGAAGAAATTACAAGGAAAGCTTTTTGGAATTTATATATTCCAGGGTGTGTTGAACACTATTTAGTTCATGTTATGCGACCCCACAAAGATTTTCTGCCGGAGTTGGATCTGGTAATTGAAGTTGATAATCAAATTATCGGAAACATCATGTATACGAAAACAAAACTAATTGATGAGTCTGGAGAAGGAAAAGACATCCTTACTTTCGGTCCGGTTTGCATTTTGCCAGAATATCAGAGAAAGGGGTATGGAAAAATATTAATGGAGTATTCATTTAAGCAGGCGGTCGCACTTGGTTATGATGTGATAGTAATATTTGGGAACCCGAACAATTACGTAAGCCGTGGGTTTAAGAGTTGTAAAAAGTGCAATGTCTGTCTTGAGAATGGGACATATCCGGCGGCAATGATAGTAAAAGAGCTCAAACCAGATATCTTGGACGGAAGAAAATGGGTTTACTATCAAAGTCCTGTATTTGAGATAGACGAACAAGAAGCCGGGCGCTTTGACGAGGGATTCGAAAGCCTGGAGAAAAAATACCAGCCAAGCCAGGAAGAATTTTATATTCACAGCCATTCTATTATACAGTGAGTTTCCTTTAATGGTATAAGGATAAACTACAACTTCTAATTTGCAGGTTCGTTCAGCTCATATAGTGGTGTAGTATTGTTTGTCTGATGCCAAAACCTTTATTCTATGCGGATTCCCGAGTTTGTCCTTATGAACACTCGGACCACTACGAAAGGCTCTCGAATGTTCATAACGACAAAAGCAGGCTGATGGTATGTCGGCCTGTTTTTGTTTGCACTTATCAAACACGCAAATAAATGAATCATCCGGCAACTCTCTTGTGAATTGATGTTATTTGCGGTGTTTTAGCCAATGTTTTTAATTTGTTTACTTATTGTTCATATGATTATAATAATTTTACTGTAATATAGTTATATATAATTGATGTTTTTTTATTTTTCTGAATCACACTACAATAAGACGGAGGTATGACCGATATGCAAAAAAAGCTTCTATCTATTTTATTAGCGTTAACAATGACGTTTGGGCTGGCTGGCTGCGCGGTGAACTCAAACGACGGGGAAACGTCCACAGCTGAAGCTGATTATTCAACCGAAATTTTCGGCAAAGACGTTATTACCATCAATATAACCACCAGCGAGGAAGACTGGGACTATCTGACAGAGAACGCCACCTCAAAGCCCTATATCAGCGCGGATGTGGAAATTGACGGCCTCACCTATGAGGACGTAGGCATTAAAACCAAGGGCAACACTTCGCTGACTCAGGTTGCCAACTCGGGCAGTGACCGATATAGCCTGAAGATCAATTTTGACAAATATGTGGACGGGCAGGACTGCTATGGTCTGGATTCCCTCGTTCTCAACAATCTTTATAGCGACACAACCTATCTCAAGGAATATATGTCCTACACCCTTATGGACTACATGGATATTCCGTCCTCACTCTATACCTTTGCGGATATCTATGTAAATGGTGAACACTATGGCTTTTTTCTTGCCCTTGAAGATGTAGATGAGAACTTCCTTGAGCGTAATTACGGCGAGGATTATACCGGCGAAGCGTACAAACCTGAAAGCATGGACATGGAGGATAACGGCGGCGATATGGGCGGAGGGGATAACGTCAAGGGCGGAAACATCGGCAACATGAGCTTCGATATCACAAGCCTGTTCACTTTGACTGACTCCACCGGAAACGAGATCGAATGGTCTTCGGTGCTGCCGGATGGATTTGATGCGTCTGCCGTTGCCACCGTTACATATGCAGACGGAAGCACCACAGATTTTAGTATGAGAGAGCTCATGTCCGCCGATCTGTCGGGTATTGCCGCTCTGACGAATGAAAATGGTGTGACTGTCGATATTAGCGCGTACACGCTTAGCATGTCCGCGAACATGCCGCAGGCGGACGGCGGCATGCAGCGCCCCGGAGGTCAGGCAAGTGGTGATTCACAGACCAATGATAGAAACGAAGCTACACAGATACAAGGCAGTGAAAATGCCGGCGGCGGCATGCAAAACCCCGGTAACGGCGGAAAAGGCATGGATGGCGGTTCTTTGGGCGTTAACCTTGTGTATACCGATGATGAAATATCTAGCTACTCCAATATTTTCGATAATGCGATCACCGATGTGGACGAGGAGGACGAAACGCGTCTGATTGAGACGCTGAAAGCAATCAGTGAAGGGGAGAATCTCGAAGACTATATCAATGTTGACGAGGTGCTGCGCTATGCGGCGGTCAACGTGTTCCTCGTCAATCTGGACAGTTATTTTTCCAACATGGGACACAACTACTGCCTCTATGAAGACGACGGACAACTGTCGATGATTCCGTGGGACTACAACCTTTCCTTTGGCACCTACAGCTCGTCCAACGCGTCGGACGCCATTAATTACGCCATCGACACCGTTTTCAGCGGAGTGAGCGCCGAGGATCGCCCGATCATCGGTCTTCTGCTGGAAAATGAAGAATATCTGGAACATTACCACGAATATCTGTCGGAGTTGGTCGAGTACGTCACATCAGGACAGTTCGATGAAAAGGTCGATGCGGTCAGCTCAGTAATTGATAGCTATGTCCAGAACGACACAACTTCCTTTGATGGCTACGATGCCTTCAAAACTGGCGTAGAGGCTTTAAAAACCTTCGCTTCCCTTCGGGCGGAAAGCGTTTCGGGTCAGCTCGACGGCAGCATACCTTCCACGGAAGAAGAACAGGCTGACAGCGACGCGCTGATCGACGCTTCCGTGCTTAACCTTTCCGAACTGGGCGCCATGGGAGGCGGGAATCACCAGGGTGGGAATGACGGCTTCGGCGGAGGCGGCATGCCGTCCCGTGGGGATCAGGAAACGATGCCATTCGGTGAAGCTACCTCTGCACCCGGGTCGGATGATAGCCAGAACCCATAATAATGTATCACATTAATATGGCCTATATGACCTTTCGGGCATAAAAGCCGTTGGTCAAATTGGAGTCAGACTTTGTGATGGAACGTATGAATTTATAGTTTGGCAAATGATGAGCCGATAAACTCGGTTGAATTATAGTATTATTTGCTTGATGCCCAAAAGCTTTTATTTTAAGCGGGTTTTCAAGTTTGTCGTTATGAATGCTCGTAACACCACGAAAGACTCTTAAATGTTTATAAATACAAAAGCAGGCTGACGATATGTCGGCCTGCTTTACTTGTACCTCAGCTTTGACACCGTTAGTATTTTGTGATGAAACAGCGGAAACACCTCTGTAAAGCCAATAAAATAGTTTTAATTAATTCTTGACTGCGCGCTGATTCTACGCTACAATATGAATGAATAATATTTTATTCATTCATATCTGTGCAAGGAGGCTGCGTTATTGAACGAAAAAAAAGAAATTATTTTCCGTTGCGGCAAGGATTTATTCGAACGGAAGGGATATAAGGATACAAGCGTTGCCGAGATTATGAAACAGTCCGGTATGGCGACAGGGACATTTTATAATTACTACACGTCTAAAGACGCGCTTTTTGCGGAGATATACAATCAAGAAAATGCAAAGCTCAAAAGAGTGATAATAGCGTCATTAAACATGGAAGACAGCCCCTTCGCCGTCATACAGGATGTGATCTTGAAAAATTACCGTGGAATGATGGAAAACCCCATATTGAGGGAATGGTACAATAAGGATGTTTTTCAGAAGATCGAACAAAGCTTCCGCCAGGAAAACGGTCTGCTTCATGTGGACTTTCTGTATGATAAATTCATTGAAGTCGTCAGAAAATGGCAGGCTGAGGGGAAAATGCGTTCAGATATAAGTGCGGAAATGATCATGGCTATGTTTACAGCTCTGGTCAATGTAGATATACACAAGGAAGAAATCGGCCTTGACTATTTTCCTGTTGTGCTTGAATACCTGATGGAGTTCACGGTGAAAGGACTGACATCGCATGAAGATCGGAAAGCATAGTAGCAGAAAAGTTCGAATTTGGTATATAGTGATTGGAATAACCGCTTTTTTTACAGGGCTTGTGGGCATCGCTCTGCTTGCGACGGCACCGGGTCGCGCCGAGGTCGCTGGCTTAACCTTTTCCAACATTGAGTTTGCTCAATTGAGCGACGGGACATATGTCGGAGAATACAAAGGCATTAAGGACAATTCCAGGGACACTATGGTAGAGATTACCATCTCAGATGGCAATCTTGTGCAGATTAAAGCAGTCGGAGGTGCTTTTGCAGAAGGCAAACAAGCAAACGAAATCAGCGGAGGCAAGTCGCTTGACAATCTTTTCAATAGCGTAATGGAAAACCAGACGCTGAACGTAGACGCCATCAGCGGCGCAACTCTGACCTCAAAATCCTATCTCAAGGCTGTGGAGAACGCGCTGAGCGAAGCACAGTCCAGATAATGAAAGGAGCATTCTTTATGAGCATTACCATTATTTCCTATTCTATGACTGGCAACAATAACACCTTGGCTTCAAAGATAGCTAATGCGCTGTCAACTGAGCATGTCAAAATAACGGAACCAAAAAAGCGTGGTTACGGTACAATTACCTTTGATCTGCTGTTTCGAAGAACGCCGCGGGTTTTTCCCGGACCTGAGACGCTGAGTCAATACGATGAAGTGATTTTTGTGGCACCCGTATGGATGGGGCAACCAGCTTTTCCATTGCGGGCATACCTGAAATTTCTGAAAGCACACCCGCATAAATATGGCTTTGTCACGATCAGTGGCGGCTCGCTGAACCCGAATCCAAAGCTTCGAGACAACATTACAAGGCTTGCAGGAAACGCTCCGTCGGTCTTTGTAGCCATGTACATCGCCGATCTCATGCCTAAGGAACTTGAAATCAATCCAAAGTCAGTTGAGAGCTATCACCTGACAGATAAGGATATGGAATCTTTGACAAAAACGGCGGTCAACGAGATAAATAAATGTTTTGGGACTAAGGCGCAACGAGTATGAAGATATCGTTGACAGAGCAAATGGAAACCCTATTAATTCCCCTGTATGGCAGAGCCCAGATGAGCAAGAAGGGCTTATTTAAGGATCGTGATGCAGAATATGCAATTACGCAGCTTGACTATGATTTTTCGAAACTTAATATTCAAGAAAAAACACAAATGATGCTTTCAATCCGAAGCGCACAAATAGATGATTATTCCGCAAAATACCTCCGGGAGCATCCCGATAGCACTGTAGTCTACCTTGGCTGCGGGTTGGATGCAAGAGCACATAGGCTAAATGTTTACGCAAAATTATGGTATGATTTAGATTATCCGCAAGTCATAAACATAAAGAAACAGTTCTATGTTGAAACGGTAAATTATAAATATATTCCGTCAACGGTAACTAATTGGGACTGGCTGGATCGTGTTGAATGTAACTGCCGCCCCGTTCTCGTTATTGCAGAGGGATTGCTGATGTATCTAAATGAACAGGACATAAAGTTGCTATTTATAAATTTACGTGACAGCTTTAAAAATGTCACCTTTATTTTTGATGCGTATTCGGAGTTTACTGCAAAACAAGCAAAGAAGCATCCTTCTTTGAAAAAAACGGGGGCCAATATCCAGTGGGGGGTTGATTCATTCAAGACAATTGAGTCGTTCGGCAACGGCATTGTCCACATAAAAACTATTTACCTAACTGATAGTAACACGATCCCAAATTTACCTTTGGGGTATCGTATTATGTTCAAGTTGGCGGATAAATTCAAAGCCGTGAAGGAAGCCCATCGAATATTTGTAATGGAGCTTACCTCTTGCCCGAACTGAAAAAGTGCAGATCTGGCAAAATTCAATTTATCAGTATAATTGGCTTATACAATGGCGTAATATCCGTTTGCCTGATGCCAAAAGACTTTTATTTTATGGGGGTTTCCGAGTTTGTCGTTATGAACATTCGTATCAGTTAAATGAAGCCCGGTTTTATTTGGGTGTTTGCATTGTTGAAAATAAGAGAAAAACAACATATAATATATATGTTGTTTTATTTTGGTATATTTTAGGCATGGGACAAACATCTTGCGTGGGTAACGAATAGGCATTGGGAAGATAGTGCCTAAAAATATAATAAGACCCTGAAGCAAAGAAGGAAGTGGACGGCATGGGTGAAAAAACAAATAAAAGCAGAACCAGCGCATTATTTAAGCTGCTTTTTAAGGCATCAAACCTGGAACAGTTTATGAAAAAACATGAAGAAGAAATTAATCTTCCGCCTTTTAGCGAATACATAACAAAGCTTTGTGAAAAAAAAGGGCAAGTGCCGGAGCAGATAATAAAGTGGGCAAACATTGAACGCTCATTTGGGCATCAGCTTTTTAAAGGGACAAGGAACCCTTCAAGGGATACGGTTTTGCAATTAGCCTTTGGGTTCAAAACCGATATTGATACGGCTCAGGAACTCTTAAAATACGCGAGGATGAGCCCTCTTTATCCACGGGTGAAGCGAGACGCTGCAATCCTTTATTGCCTTAATAACTGTTTTACTATTATAGAAACGCAAAATGTGCTTCATGAAATGGAATTACCGTTAATTGGGGGGAGTAAAGCAAGATGAGTGATATAAAAGAGGCGGTTAGCAATATTGAAGATGCTTTTGACGGATTTCATTATCCTGCTGATTTCCTTAAAAAATATGACCAGTTGGAATATCTGGCGGGGAGCCATGGCACGGAAACCTTTTTAGTAAAGAAAAAAGAAGGTAAAAGTTTTTATGTGGCTAAATGCTATGATAAAGATTTCTATTCCTTTGTGCAGGAAAGCAATATTTTAAAATCGCTGCATCACAGCGGTTTGCCGGCCTTTGAGGATGAATTTGAAAACGATGCTATTATTTGCATTGTGCGTGAATATATTGAGGGCAAGCCGTTAAACCTTTATATAATGGAGAACAACCCTGCAAATGAAAAAATTATTGATATAAGCATCCAGCTTTGCGATATACTTATTTATCTCCACAATCAGAAAACGCCCGTTATCCATAGGGATATAAAGCCGCAGAACATAATAATTAAAGCAGACGGAAATATTGTGCTTATTGATTTTGATATAGCGAGGGTATATAACGGCGAATCGGAATCGGATACGCAGTTTTTCGGTACAAAGGGATATGCACCTCCAGAGCAGTATGGTTTTTCACAGACTGATTCACGCGCGGACATTTATTCCTTTGGAGTGCTGCTGCGCTATATGCTAACTGGGAGCGAGAGAGAAAACCCTAACATCCAAATATATAAGCCGCTGGAGAAAATTATAAAAAAATGCACCGCTTTTGCTCCGAAAGAACGCTTTAATAATGCTGAAGCATTAAAAAAAGCATTGCTGTCGGCTAATCCGAAAGCGCAGATAATGCGTAAAACACTTATAAGCCTTTGCGTAGCTTCTTTTATTGCTTTGTGCGTGTTTGCCGGTGTTAAATGGTATGAATATGCAACCTTCAAGCCTTTTGCCGAAGGGAACATACCCGCTGTTTTAACGGATGAGGAAAGGATTCCCGATGCAGTTTCATATATGAAAGATAAATATGGCACAAATCTTTTTGACGATACCGAAAGCTATGCCGATATCGGGTTTGTTAAAACAGTGTTAACCGACGTATACGGATATGACAGCAATTATGTCTATGCCTTGCCTGAAGAAGGACCTCCGCATGAAAGCGACAAGAATTTCCTCCCCTGGGGTATGGGGGACGAACAGTATGTTGCCAGGGATGTTATGGTGTATGTTGCTGTAAAAATATATTGGATAGACAAGGTTTCAGATTATTCAAGTCTTAAAGATGACAACGGATATTACCCCGGCGTACGGGTTGCGGTTGCTTTTGCCGAAGAAGCGGGAATATTAACAGGAGTAGGGCGCCCGGAAGACATAACAAAA
This sequence comes from Lachnospiraceae bacterium, assembly GCA_034925905.1. GTDB lineage: Bacteria > Bacillota > Clostridia > Lachnospirales > Anaerotignaceae > JAYFRL01. The sequence goes on from JAYFRL010000017.1 coordinate 90,406, forward strand.
GGCGAGGTAGCCGTGTTGCTGGCGAATGCTGACAGGGTTTTTGAGGCGGCCAAAGAATAAAATATAAAAAATTTAAAAGGTGGGCTGACAGCCCACCTTTTTTCCTTCGCTTTTTTGTAAAATGATTGTGTCAATGACAAAATGACAATTTAAAAAAAGGAGAATAAAGTTATGAAGAAAAAAGCTAAGAATATTTTTACCCTTGTTTTGGCGTTAGTTTTAAGTTTTACAATGCTTATGCCTACCTATGCGTCAAGCAATACGCAGGCGGAAATACAAGCATCAGCCTTAAAGCAGCTTAGGTTGTTTAAAGGAGTGTCCGCAAATAATTTTGACCTTGACAGAGCGCCCACGCGTACGGAGGCTATGATAATGCTTATAAGCATACTTGGCCAGCAATCAAAGGCTGCAAACGGCAGCTGGACGCATCCGTTTACGGATGTGGCATCGTGGGCAGACAAATATATAGGCTATGCCTATGAAAACGGGCTTACAAAAGGTATGTCCGCGACCGAGTATGGGTCAGGAAACGCCGATTCGGATATGTATCTTACTTTTATGCTCCGTACACTTGGTTACAGCGATTCCGCAGGCGACTTTAGCTGGGACGCTCCTGATACCCTTGCTTCTTCCTGCGGTATCCTTCCAAGCGGATTAAATAGCCAAAATTTCATGCGTGCAGATGCCGTGCTTGTGTCTTGGGCAGCGCTTAAAGCCAAAATGAAAGATGGAAGCCAGACTTTATCCGAGAAGCTTATGGATATGGGGGCGTTTAATTCTGAAGAATATAAAGCTGCAACATTATTTGCAGATGAAAACGGCGGCGTTGTTGTATCTGATTTTGCCGGATTTGAAACGGCTGTTAACAATGAAAATGTCAAAGTAATACAAATTGCTTCTGATATTGATATACCTGGGGAGCTTTTTGTTGACCGCGAGAATGGGCCTGAAACATTAATATATGTTAAAGAAGGCGTAACGCTTACAATAGGCGGAGAATTTACAACGGTTGGATGTTTTGTTACAAACGACGGCACGATATCAATAAGCGGAACATTTGACCGGGGAATCAGCAACTTTACAAACAACGGGACTGTGACGGTTAAAAACGGAGGCACATTTGCATCGGGCATGTCGGATACTTACAACTACGGCACCATTTCCACGGATAACGGCGGGAATCTTTCAATTGACCGCGGCACACAGTTTCATAATTATGGCAATATAAAAAACAACGGTTATACTTACATTGATAACGGCGGAAGCCTCTTTAATGGTACAGGTAAAATCGCAAACGACGGGACAATGGACATAGTCTCATATTTTTCAGGGGACACAGCAGGCATAACAGGAAGCGGAACAGTAAACGACAAGAGATAATAAATATAACGTGATTCTAAAAAAATATCCTTGGAAAGGGGGGAAGACCTGTGACAAGCCCATCAGAAAACTTAAAAACCGTAATTGAATATTTAGGGATAAGCAAAAACGATATGGCCCGTTCTCTTGGCATTGACCCGTCGCTTATCAGCCGATGGCTCAGCGGCACACGCAAACTGCATGCGGCAAGCCGGCACATGGATGCTCTTGCGGAATATATATTGGCGCGCTGCAAGCGGGTAAGAGATATGGAATGGTTAAAAGATAAATTTAAAGCTTCCGGCTTGCCCACAGAGCTTTCCTCCGTTTACCGTGTAAAGCAAAACCTGATTATGTGGCTGGCTTCAGACGGCGAGGATTTAAGACGGAACCTTAGCAGCTCGCATTCGCCGGAATCAGTGAAAAACGGGCTGCAAAAAAGAATGGGTTCTGCAATAAACCCCTTAGGCAATGCCGTTAAGCTGGGGTGCTTTGATATTGTTATGGAGCTTGAGCCGATATTAGCAAATCTGCCTCATAAAAGCGAGGTTAACATATTTTTGTCCAACGACCAGATTACAACGGTAATAAACGAAGACATAGCCGATCTTTTATTGCAGATGATTGATAAGCGTGATTTGAAATTCAACATGGTGGTGTGCATATCCGGGGATACAAAGGCTGTGTCGGCCTTGATATACGCATATATGGCGGCTCTTGTTTCCGGGCATATTAAACTTTCTGTCGTGCATGGAATGACGCAGACGGTTACCAACCAGATGCATTTAATTGTTCCAGGGATTGCCGCAGTTTTAGTGACTGAAACGCCTGGTGCTGCGTCGCCTCCGGTGGCGGTTGTTATCAGGGAGGAATCCTTTGTGGCAGAAATTCAAGAAAGCTTCGAGAGGGCTTTGCGTTATGCCCAGCCTGTGCTTACGGTTTACGGCGACAATTTTGCGCGCAATATACTTGAAATACTTTATTGGGAATTTTGCACTCCGGGAGCGCTTGATGTGGTAAAAGACAGCATAAACCCCATGTATATGTCGGAGGATGCCTATAACCGCATTTTGCATGAAAGCGGACATATCGGAGAAGAATATTCTTGGCGCAGCTTAGAATTTATCCGTTTTAAATCCGGTATGGACGAAACGCTTAAGGGAGGCACTGTTTTCCGTGAAATTTTGTCGCTCTCAAGGCTTAACCAGATTGCAAGAGACGGGTTTTGCCGTATGCCAGGTTTGTATTTTATGAATAAAGGATTTATTAAGCTGAATCGAGAAGGCTGCGCGGCTATTTTAGACGGATATATACGTTATCTCAAAAATGTGCCTAATTTCCATATCCTCATACTTGACGATATAACAACCCTTCATTCGGATAACTGCTGGCAGCTTAAGCAAAACCACCACCTTGCCATTAACCACTGGAGAGGTTCGGAGCCGGTGATGATTCATTCAGACCAGCTGATACTGTTAAGAGACTTTCAAGCCCATTTTGATAAGCTGTGGGAGCTGGGCACAGGCGGCATAGGCAGCAGGGTAGGGGTGATAGTAATTTTGGAGGATGTGTTAAAAGATTTAATGGGCAACGTCTAGGAATTAGCAAACAGCAGGCATGGCGTATATATATAATGGCTTGCCCGCTCTTTATATAAAAAAACACATAAAAAGACTTAAATAGAAAATCGGAATAATAAAACCATTAAAGGATTTTAAAAATTAAAGACCAATGAAAAGATGGCGTATCTGTTATTAATACAGCCTAAACTGGGATTAGCTGCAAGATTGTTAGAGTTTAGGCGCCCAAATATATATCCATTAAAAAAACTTATTTTGACAGGTTTTTTATTAAGCGCAGCGATGCCTGCGCTTAAAATATCCTGTATTATAAGTTTTTTTTAATTTCTTAAAAAAGATTGTCTTCCAGAAGATTAAAAGCTTGTGGCATCCCAATAAAAAAATTATATTTACATAAAATTTTTATTGGGTTAAACTTTAAGAAAAAGCAGATTCAAAAGATGCATTGCAACTTGGGATTTTAAGTTTGACAAGCCCGGCCTTTGAAAACAGCTTTTAAAAGTACTGCTTGGTATAAATTTATTGAAAAAGAAGGAGTGTTTATGAAAGTGCTTGACCTCACGCATTGCATAGACGAAACGACAATGCCATATCCGGGAGATGAAGCGGCTAAGCTTATTCCTGTAAGCACTATTGAAAAAGACGGATTTCGAGAGACTTTCATTGAAATATACTCTCATACGGGAACGCATATGGATTCCCCTGCCCATATGCTTAATGAATCGGTTTATTTGGACGATATGCCTGCGGATAATTTTTGTGGCAGCGCATATGTATTGGATTGTACTTTTATTGAGCATGGTGGGGAAATTAGCCTGTCGATGCTTAAAGAGATCAAAGGTCTTTCGGAAATTGATTTTTTAATATTATCAACAGGGTGGGAAAAACATTGGGGTTGTGCAGAATATTTTTTGGGCTTTCCTGTGCTTAGCCTTGATGCAACCAATTATCTTATGACGTTAAAACTTAAAGGAATAGGCATGGATACTATGAGTATCGATAAGATGGAGAATGATGATTTTACAAACCACATTAAGGTTTTTGAAAACAATAAGATTATTATTGAAAACCTTTGCAATCTTTCAGGCATAAGGGGTAAAACAGTTTGGTTTGCAGCACTTCCAATGAAGTTTAAATATTCGGAGGGGGCTCCGGTTCGCGCGGTGGCTATGGAATAAATAGCTAATGAGTATTATGCTGTTTAAAAGCATTTTAAAAGTGTGTGAATGAAAATAATACCGGATAAAAACCAAGGTTTAATTTTTAAGACCTTGGTTTTATTTTTGAAAACGTGAGAAAAGTCGATTTTTTATATTTAAGTTACACAATTGGTTACAAATGCCTTAATTCCAATATTTTTCTAATATATTTACCACTTGTTTATTGAAAGTTATTTTCAAATGATATAACATTGAAAAGCAAAGATCTTTCATTGAAAGGGGGTGAATATATGAAAAGAAAGACCAAAAGGATATTAAGTGTTGTTGCCTCTTTTGTAATATCCATGTTGTATATAACAAATGTTTGTGCTGCCACTCTTATGTGGCGTCAAACAACAGCCAATAATATATTTGGTGGTGCTTCGGAATTTTGCGGATTTATTCTTGGAGATGTCAACGATGTTATAGATGTTGAAGGGAAAATTGCTATTTCCGGGAACCTTAGCGCTTCAGGAGGATTTTCCGTTAATCATGGAGTTTACGGAGGAACAAACACTGGATCGGATGACCTTGCTCTTATTGTTGGTGGCTGGGCAGAAACAGGATATGGAAATGTAATGGGTGTTACTGGTATAGATAATCAAACAGATGAACATACATTTAGGCTTTCAAGCACAAAAGCCGACGGAACCAGCAATGGGAACGGAGAATAAATAGATATTGATGCCGCTCAGTATTTTACATCTGCGGAATCGGATCTTGAAGCCAGATGTTTGACGCTTGGAGGAACAACTGCTACAGGAATTTTCACTGACGGGGGCTGGGGACACTATACTTTTGAAGGAGACTCAACGGCTGATACAATTGTATATGAAGTTGATGAAACTTCTTTTGTTTCATACCAGCTTAATTTCAACATACAATCGGGACAAAAAATAATTATAAACTTCACAGGTGAAAATATAACATTTTTAAACGGAAATACAAGGATAAATGGGAGCAGTGATGATTTATACATGCGCGGCTATGCGGGTAATATAATCTTCAACTTCCCGAATGCTGAAACCATAAGTTTTACAGGTAGCGCTTTATATGGTTCGTTCATGGCTCCTTTTGCAGATTTTAGCGGTAATAACGGAAATATATGCGGTACGGCTGTTTTTAAAAGCTTAGATGGAAACAGCACAGGTTTTGAGTTGCATGAAGGTGATGCAGACGCCGACGCAGATGCTGATGCCGACGCCGATGCTGATGCTGACGCCGACGCTGATGCAGATGCCGACGCTGATGCCGACGCTGATGCAGATGCAGATGCAGATGCTGACGCCGACGCTGATGCAGATGCTGATGCCGATGCTGATGCTGATGCCGATGCCGATGCTGATGCTGACTCTGATGCAGATGCTGACGCAGATGCCGACGCAGATGCCGATGCAGACGCAGACGCCGATGCAGACGCCGACGCTGACGCAGATGCAGATGCAGATGCAGATGCTGATGCCGATGCCGACGCTGACGCCGATGCCGATGCTGATGCTGATGCCGATGCTGATGCTGATGCCGATGCTGATGCCGACGCTGACGCCGATGCTGATGCCGATGCTGATGCTGATGCCGATGCCGATGCCGATGCTGACGCTGATGCTGACGCTGATGCCGACGCTGATGCAGATGCTGATGCTGATGCTGATGCAGATGCTGATGCCGATGCCGACGCTGATGCTGATGCTGATGCCGATGCTGATGCTGATGCCGATGCCGATGCTGATGCTGATGCAGACGCCGATGCTGATGCCGATGCTGACGCTGATGCTGACGCTGATGCTGATGCTGATGCTGATGCCGATGCTGATGCCGACGCAGATGCCGATGCCGACGCAGATGCCGATGCTGATGCCGATGCAGACGCCGATGCTGACGCTGATGCCGATGCTGATGCCGATGCCGATGCTGACGCTGATGCGGATTCTGACGCTGATGCGGATGCTGATGCTGATGCTGACGCAGATGCTGATGCTGATGCAGAT
>JAYFRL010000003.1:0-128320 GCA_034925905.1 Lachnospiraceae bacterium
TTCGTCCATTGGACTACCTCCATTTGTTTTTAATTTGTGCGGTTGGGGAACCTCACCTATTATATCAAATGGAGGCCTTTTTCTGTTCATCGCTAAAGCTCTTTGGAACTACCGGCATAGCCGGTAGTATTCATTATACAATAAAACCCCTGAAATCCTATATTTCAGGGGTTTTATGTATGTGAAACCGAAGTTTATCTGTTGCTTGTTTTTTTGGCATGACGCATTACTTTTTTCATTTCGCCCTTGCTTCCAAACATTTTGTTGATTTTCGCCTGTTCCAATTGACGCGAATTTAACCCTTCATATGATATTTCCCTTTGCAGCTTCAAATAATTTTGTAACCGTTCTTTAGAAAGCTTTCCTGCTTCGATTGCTTCTTTAACCGCGCAACCCGGTTCCGCAGTATGGGTACAGTTTTTATATTTGCAATTTAAAGCAAGCGCCTCAATATCTTCAAAGGTTTTCTCAAGATTCCCTGTATAAAGCTGCAATTCACGCATGCCGGGCGTATCAATCACAATACCTCCGCCGGGCAGCAAAAGAAGCTGACGGTGTGTTGTGGTGTGCCTGCCCCTGTCGTCGTCTTCACGTATTTCTTTTGTAACAAGGACGTCTTTCCCCATTAACCGGTTAATAAGGGTTGATTTGCCAACACCCGAAGAACCGATAAAAGCTATGGTTTTGCCTTCGGAAATATAAGCGTTGACGCCTTTGTAGCCGTTTTCTTCCTTGCACGAGCAGAGAATTACGTCAGTTCCAACGCTTACAGATTCAATTTCAACAAGCTTTTGCGGCAAATTGCTGCACAAATCTGTTTTTGTCAAAACAATTACCGGCATAGCCATGCTTTCCCAGGCAATAGACAAATACCGTTCCAAACGCCGCAAATTGAAGTCTGCGTTTAATGACATGCAAATAAAGATTATGTCGATATTTGCAGCCACAATTTGCGTTGTATTTGCTGTGCCTGCCGCTTTTCGCACGAAAACGCTTTTGCGTTTTAGGATGTGGCTGATAGTGGCGTTCCCGGCATTTTTATCAATCCTGTCAATAATTACCCAATCGCCTACAGCCGGGAAATCCATTACCCCGTCTGCACTGTAAACGAATTTGCCTGAAACGCTTGCAGTAAGCTCTCCTTCTTCACTGATTACTTTGTATAAGTCGCGGTGCTGCTCGGAAACCCTTGCAAGGTACAAACCATTGTGTAATACGGATTCTTTTTCAAAGAAGTCGTTTAACCCATATTTTTTTAAATTATTATAGCTCATTTATGCTTCCTCCTGTATTTGAAATTAGGATTGGGCAAAGGCTACCATTTTATTTGCCTTTTGCAATAGCCTTTGCTATGCATAAAGGACAGATTCCATTTTACGTATAAGTCATTCTCCTTTGCTATTAAATTACCTATATTATAGGTTTAATCGTATAGAGTGTCAATGAAATAGATGTTGGGGGATTAAGGGTTTGCCTGCCCATTTTCTATAGGTGTAATTAAGGGGATGATTTTAGAAGGCGGATTTTTTTGTGTTTATCGGGGCCTATAGGATGGGAATCTTATAAGAACATATAAAATTCAGATTTTGTTTTAATTGATATAATTAATGTAAAATTCAAGAGTGATATAGTAACCAGCTTCAGCGGAGGATAAAATATGAATTGATTTATTACAAACAATATTAATTTTACAATATATGCATATATAGGGCGGGAGCTAAGACTCTTTTTATCAAAACAAGCCACAACATAAAAACAGGCACCCCAAACGGGTAGCCTGTGATTATGAACCAATATTAATGGTATACAATCAGATTGCGCGCGTAACCTTATTTGAACGCAAGCACCTTGTGCAGATATAAATAGATCTAACTGTACCGTTATCAACTATTTTTACTTTTTTAACATTTGGTTTCCAAGTTCTGTTAGCACGTCTGCTGACTTGGCTACGATTAATGCTGATTCTATGGCCTGTACGCATGCTTTTTTCACAAATTTCGCATTTTGCCATTGCAGTACACCTCCTTAATACAATTTGCCATGACATAACAGAAATATTTTAGCAGATAAATACTTCTTTTGCAATATTAAATTTAAGTTTTTAAAAAACTTATTGGGATATCTTCCTTAAAAATGAATTATTTGAAAATATATGTTTTAAAAAACATCAAAAGGGTGGTATAATATAAAATGCGGTTATTATTATTCTAAAACAGGAGGTAAACTATGTCTGCTAAACTTGAAAACGAATATGGTGTTATTACTATAGATAATGAAGTAATTTCTAAAATTGCAGGCTATACTGCCATGGAGTGCTATGGCATTGTCGGTATGGCGGCAAAAAATGTAAAAGATGGCTTGGTTCAGCTTCTTAAGCTTGAAAGTATAACAAAAGGCATAAAGCTTATAATTGAAGAAAACAGAATAAATCTTGATTTTCATATAATAGTTGAATATGGCACAAACATTTCAGCGATAGCTGACAACATTATAAGCTCCGTAAAATACAGGGTTGAAGAAATAGCAGGCCTTGATGTTGATAAAATCAACATATTTGTGGAGGGTGTAAGAGTTGACAGTTGATTTAAGGAGGAAGGTTCGGTGAGGTTTAAGACTATAAATGGAGCGTTGCTCAAAAAGATGATTATTTCGGGGGCAAACGAGCTCAATAAAAATAGAAGTGAAGTTGACGCTTTAAATGTATTTCCCGTTCCGGACGGTGATACCGGAACAAATATGTCTCTTACTGTTTTGGCTGCCGCAAGGGAAGTTGAAAAAAGTTCTTCGCTTAATGTTTCCGAGATAGCGAAAATGGCTTCAAACGGCTCTTTAAGGGGAGCCAGAGGAAATTCTGGAGTTATATTGTCTCAGCTTTTCAGGGGTTTTGCAAAAGGCCTTGAAGGAATTGAAGAGGCAAATATAAAAGATATATCAAAAGCCTTTGCAAAAGCTGTGGAAACGGCGTATAAGGCTGTTATGAAGCCCAAAGAAGGAACAATTCTTACGGTTGCAAGAGCAATTGCCGAATCTGCGGAAAAGCTTTCTGCGGATACGGAGGATATTGAAGTTTTTATGCAAACAGTTATTGCCGATGCGCATGAGATGCTCCTTAAAACAAAGTATATGCTTGATGTTTTAAGGAAAGCCGATCTTATAGACGCAGGCGGAAGAGGGCTTATATATATATTAGAAGGAGCCTTTAATAATTTATATAATGAAGCTAATGTTACAGTTGAAGATTTTTCGGCTGCAACCAGCACTCATCATGAGTTTGCGGGATTTGAAGAAACTGAGATAACTTTTGGCTATTGCACGGAATTTTTTATAAATGTTAAAGACATACCGGAGTCAAAACTTAATGAATTAAAGAAGTTTTGCTTGAAAATGGGAGACTCTCTTGTTCTTGTAAATGATGAAGATATAGTTAAAATTCATGTGCATACGGATCATCCGGGCCTTGTGCTTGAAAAAGCCCTTTCATATGGCAGCTTAAGCAACTTGAAAATAGATAATATGCGTGAGCAGCATACAAGCAAAATAAATTTTGCCCATGATATCTCCGCAAATTCAAAAGACGAGGGATCTTTCCAAACTCCTGAGAAATACGCTTTTATTTCCGTATCAATGGGTAGCGGAATTTCCGAAATATTTAAAAACCTTGGTGCTAACGAGGTTATAGAAGGCGGGCAAACCATGAACCCGTCAACGGAAGATTTTTTAACTGCCATAGATAATATAAACGCAGAGAATATATTTGTTTTGCCAAACAATAAAAATATTATTCTCGCCGCGGAGCAGGCCACAGAGCTATTAAAAGATAAAAATGTGGTTGTACTTAAAACAGTTTCTGTGCCTCAGGGTATTTCAGCTATGGTAGCTTTTAATGCCGAATCCGATTTGAATTCAAACATAGAGGCTATGCAAGAAGCCATGTCTCTTGTGAATACCGCAATGGTAACCTTTGCTATAAGGGACACAGTGTTTGGTGAAAAGATAATATCGGAAGGCGATATAATAGGAATTTCCAATGATGATATATGTACAGTTTCAAAATCTGTCGAGGAATGCACAAAAGAGCTTATAGACTGTACAATAAATGAGAACCATGAAATAATAAGCATATATTACGGAGCAGATGTTTCTGGAGAAGACGCAAACGTGATTGCGGAATATATTTCCGAAAAATATCCAGGTTCGGAAGTAGAAGTGTATAACGGAGGTCAGCCTCTGTATTACTATATAATTTCAATAGAATAAATTACTAAAAGCCTGATTGTATCAGGCTTTTTTAGGCAGGTGCTGTTATGGATGAAAACAGCTTGATATCTGAATTTAAAGGGATAGGCGAAAAAAAGGCTGAGGCTCTTAAGCGGCTTGGGATAGTAACGGTTAGAGACGTCTTGGAGCATTATCCGAGAGGCTATGAAGACAGGCGTGAAATAACGAAGATATCAGATTTAAAAGAAGATGAGTTTAATACGTTTTGCGCCGTTGTCTGCGATGACGCTAAAAACAGCAGGTTTAATAATAAGGTTGCCACACGCTGCAGAGTTTACGATGATACGGGTAAAATAACTCTTTTATGGTTTAATCAGCCTTATTTAAAAAACGTGCTCAAAAAAGACGAAAAATTTTTGTTTTACGGTAAATATAAAAGGAATTACGGACGCCGTGAGGTTTTGTCCCCAGAGATGCAGCACCTTTTAGAAGGCAAAGAGGCAAAAGGAGCTATAGTCCCTGTATATCCGAAAACAGAAGGTATAACACAAAAACAGTTAAGAGGCCTTATAAAAACCGCAATATATAATATTGATGAAATTCCGGCCGATTTTCTGCCTTTTTGGCTAAGGAAGGAATATAAGCTCTCCGAAAAAGGCTTTGCCGTGAAAAACATACATTTTCCAAGCGATATGGACGGTTTTATGCTGGCAAGACGCAGGCTCGTTTTTGAAGAGCTTTTTTTGCTGCAGGTGTACTTATTTAAAATAAAGAATGAAGTTTCATCTAAAAAAGACGGTTATGAAATCAAAAATACAAGCGTTTCAAAAGAGCTTTTAGAAAAACTGCCTTTTTCTCTTACGGAGGACCAAAAAAAAGTGTTCTCCGAGATATGCGAAGATATGTCTGGAAAAAAGGTTATGAACAGGCTTGTCCAAGGAGATGTCGGAAGCGGAAAAACCGCTGTTGCTATGCTTGCCGCGTTTACGGTTATCAAAAATGGGTATCAGGTTGCTCTTATGGCGCCTACGGAGATTTTGGCTGCACAGCATTATGAAAGCTTTAAAGCCATATTTGCACCTCTTGGGATAACCACGGTTCTTATAACAGGTAAAATGCCTGCAAAAGAAAAAAAAGAAGCCTTGGAATTGATTTCGGGAGGTGAGGCGGCAATGGTAATCGGAACACATGCCGTTATACAAAAGGCAGTAGATTATGATAAGCTTGCGCTTGTTATAACAGACGAACAGCACAGGTTTGGCGTGAGGCAGAGAGGAAGCTTTGCCCAAAAGGGCAAAAATCCACACATGTTGGTTATGACGGCAACACCTATACCTAGAACCCTTGCATTAGTGCTTTATGGCGACATGGATATTTCGCTCATAAATACAATGCCTCCGGGACGTAAAAAAATAGATACATTTTGTGTAAGTGAAAGCTACAGAAAAAGGATATTAAGCTTCATTGAAAAAGAAATCAAATCAGGCAGACAAGCTTATATAGTTTGTCCGCTTGTTGAAGAAAACGAAAAAAGCGAGCTTAAATCCGTAACAGAATACAAAGAACGTATAAAAAAGGAATATTTTGGGCATTTAAGTATAGAGTGCATCTATGGCAAAATGCCACCAAAAGAAAAAGACTCCGTTATGAAATCTTTTGCCGAGGGTTTAACGGATATCCTTGTTTCAACAACCGTCATAGAGGTTGGCATAAATGTTCCAAACGCAACTGTTATGCTTATAGAAAATGCCGAACGCTTTGGTCTTGCCCAGCTTCATCAGCTTAGGGGCAGGGTTGGCAGAGGAGCGGAAAAATCCTATTGCATATTGGTTTCTTCAGGCGAAACGGAAGAATCAAAAAAACGTATGGAAGTTATGTGCAAAACGAACAGCGGTTTTATTATTTCTGAAAAAGACCTTGAGATACGCGGCCCGGGAGATTTTTTCGGAACTAGGCAGCATGGCATACCGGAAATGAAAATAGCCAATCTTTATAGTGATATGGACATATTAAAAGAGGCTCAAAAAGCTGCGGAGAAGCTTATAAAAAAGGACCCGACGCTTTCTGAGCCGGGCAATAAATTTCTTTGTAGCGAAATCGAGAGAATGTTTAAAAATGTTGAAATTGTGCTTTAAAATAAATATTTAGACCGTATGTTGTTTATAAACTTCTTAAAATTCCGTATTATTTGAAATAAATTGTAAAATTAATTGTTTTTTGGAAGGTTTTTTGTTATACTTTATGTGAATATTTTTTAATCGGAGGGCTTGTATGCGGGTTATCACAGGAAAAGCCAGAGGGCATAAGCTTCTTGCTCCCGAGGGCTTGGATACACGCCCGACGACAGACAGGATAAAAGAATCTCTTTTTAATATTATTGCTCCCAATTTGCAGGATTCAACTTTTTTAGACCTTTTTTGCGGTTCGGGAGCCATTGGGATAGAAGCTTTAAGCCGTGGTGCGAAAAAGGCTGTGTTTGTTGATAATTCAGACGAATGCCAGCCTTATATAAAAAGGAACCTTGAATTTACAAAGCTTATTGAAAATGCAACAATAATAAAGAGCGATGCCATAAACGCCATAAATTATTTCAAAGAAAAAAACTTTGAATTTGATATAATTTTTATGGATCCTCCATATAAAAGCAATATTGCCGCAAAAGTTCTTTTAGAGATTTCAAAAGCCGGGATACTCAAAAAAACAGGTTATGTTATAATTGAGGCTCCAAAAGGTCGCGATTTTTCAAATGTTGACGGTTTTAGCGTTATAAGGGAAAAAGCATATGGGAAAACAACAACTATGGTGTTTCTTGCGTTGGAGGAGTAAAAATGTTAAAAGCGATATATCCGGGGAGTTTTGATCCCATCACAAATGGTCATCTGGATATAATAGAAAGATCGTCCAAGCTTGTGGATAAGCTTGTTGTAAGTATTTTGGAAAACCCTAATAAGGATTATCTTTTTACTGTAGAAGAACGGAAAGAACATTTAAAACTGGTCACATCACATCTGCCAAATGTTGAAATTTCTTCATTTTATGGTCTTATGGTCGATTTTGCAAAAAGTATAAATGCAAACCTTGTAATAAGAGGTCTTCGAGCTGTAACGGATTTTGAAATAGAGTTTCAAAGGGCTCTTATAAACAGGAAGCTTGCCCCTGAAGTAGAAACGATTTTTATATCGGCCAGTGAAAAGAATATGTTTTTAAGTTCCAGCGCAGTTAAAGAGGTTGCTGTTTTCGGTGGGAATTTAAACTGTATGGTGCCTCCTGAAATAATTAAGTTTGTTGAAGAAAAATACAGAAAGTGAGGACTTGTTCATGGATACAATTTTAAAACTTTTAGACGAGCTTGAGGGAATTCTTGATCAAAGTAAGGCTGTGCCTTTTTCAAGTAAAGTATCTGTTGATAAGGACGAAATTTATGATATTATCACGGAAATAAGGCTTAAAATGCCGAACGAGATAAAACAAGCCAAATGGGTAATAGAAGAGCGTAATAAAATACTCATAGATGCCCAAAAAGAGGCTGATGGAATAATTAAAAGTGCCGAAGAACGCTTAAGCAAGCTCGTTGATGAAAACGAAGTTACAAAAAGAGCATATGAGCAAGCCTCCGAAATTATAGAAGCAAGCAAGAAAACAGCTAAAGAAATGCGTATAGGGGCTAATGAATATGCTGACAACGTGCTTCAGGTTGCCGAGGAAAACCTGAAGGAAATGTATGGAAGAATAAAAGAAGAAGGAGCAAATTTGGATGCCTTCTTTAATGAGACGATAGAAGTTATATTTGAAAACAGGCAAGAGCTTAGAGGGACAAAAAAGTAATACATAAATAATAGGAAAAGGCATGGGTTTTTAACCCATGCCTTTTCCTATTATGGCTTGAAGCCAGACTGAGCTCGCAAAGCGTGAAAAGTCAAAAAACCGCTCGCTATGCAGTGCGCGTCGATTGTTATAAAAAACACCTTTCCGCTATAATGTAGGTGTTTAAGCCACTTTACAGCGAAAGGAAAGGCTATTTTAATGGCCAATAAGGAACATAGTTTATCTCATACCAAATGGATGTGTAAATACCATATGTATTCACCCCAAAGCATAGGCTTTCCAGTTTCATGAGATATCTGAAGTGAAAGAGTTCATTAATGATGTTTGATAAACATGTAAACCTAAAATATCTTTATGGGGACAGACATTTTTGGTAAGCAGGATATTATGTATCAATGGTTGGACTAAACGGAGCAACAATAAAAAAGAGTACATCCAGGAACAAGAAAGTCATGATATAACCCCGGACAAATTGGGCATTAAAAAGTATAAGGATCCCTTTCAGGGGTGGCTGGTATTTTTAAGAGTTGAGGCTGGAGGGCTTGAACAAATTGAAAGCCAGCGTTTTTAGGCGCTGGCTGGTAACGTACCCTTATAGGGTCGGAGCAAACCACCCACCCAACGGGTGGCTATGATTAGCATGATTTATAATAATCATTTTCCTTTTGCCAATCCGCTTTTATCTATTATATCTATTGCTTCTTCCATAATTTCCGTCGGCTGCGTAAACGATACTCTGAAATACCCTTCGCCATATTCTCCGAAGCTCGAACCCGGGGTGAAAAGGACGCCTGTTTTATTTAAAAGGTCAAGGCAAAATTCTTCCGAATCAGAATATCCGCTTGGAATTGGCGCCCAGCCAAACATCGTGGCTTCACTGTCTGGCATATCAAATCCGATTTTTCTTAAGCCGCGGCACATAACGTCGCGCCTTTTTTGATATTTTCCTCTTTGGGAAACAACTTCATCCTGAGGACCGTTTAAAGCGGCAATAGCCCCAAACTGAACCGGATAAAAATCGCAATAATCAAGCTGCATGCGCATAAGATAAAGCTTTTGTACTATTTCTTCGTTTCCCACACAAAAGCCTATTCGGCAGCCTGTCATATTATATGTTTTTGAAAGAGAGTTAAACTCTACGCCTATTTCCTTTGCACCGTCAAATTCAAGGAAGGATCTTCCTTTTTTCCCGTCGTATATTATTTCGGAATAAGCATTGTCATGTACAACAACTATGTTATGTTTATTTGCAAATTCAATGAGTTTTAAGTACATTTCGTCTGTTGCTATTTTGCCTAATGGGTTTGAGGGGAAGGAAACAAGTATGCATTTTGCGGCCTTTGCAACATCTTCAGGTATAGCGTCGAAATCAGGAAGATAATTGTTTTTTCTAAGCAGCGGGTAAGAAACTGCTTGTCCGCCAGCCATTATCGGACCCATTTCAAATACTGTGTAAAACGGATTCGGGATAAGCATAACGTCTCCGGGATTAAGAAGTAGCTGGGATATTTTTGAGATGCCTTCCTGTGAACCTAAAACGGACATTATTTCCGTGTCTTTGAGATTTACATTATATCTTCGTTTATACCAACCCATAACGGCTTCTTTCATTTCAGGCAAATCCCTTAAAGGGTATCCATAATTTTTAGAATTTTTCGCAGCTTCGGAAATGGCGTTTCTTATGTGTTCCGCAGTTTCAAAATCCGGCTGACCAACAGAAAAATTGTAGGTTTTTATGCCTTTCTCCTCGAGTGAGCATGTAACTTCGTGCAGTCTTGCAAAAATATTAGGCTTTATGCCATATATTTTATCGGAAAATTGGATTTTCATCTTTCTTTGCCTCCCAAATCGGTCAATAAAATTTTCATAATAAAAATTATACGAGGTTTTTTGCTAATGTCAAATGTTTATTAGGTTTATTTAGTAGACACTCGCCTTGACTTTTATATAGTGCTGTGTTAAAAATAAATATATAGTTGACTTTTTATATAGTTTTTTAGAAAGAGGGATAAAAATGGGGCTTGATTATAAAAGCGCAGGAGTAGACGTAACGGCGGGATATAAGGCCGTAAAGCTTATGGGAGAACACGTTAAAAGCACATTCCGTAAGGAAGTTCTCACAGATATAGGCGGATTTGGCGGCATGTTTTCTTTAGCTGAAATGTCACTTAAAGAGCCTGTGCTTATTTCCGGTACAGATGGGGTTGGAACAAAGCTTAAAATAGCTTTTTTAACAGATAAACATAATACTGTGGGGATAGACTGTGTTGCAATGTGTGTTAATGATATTATATGCAGCGGAGCTATGCCCTTGTTTTTTTTGGATTATATAGCATGCGGAAAAAATATCCCGGAGAAGATAGCTGATATAGTAAGCGGGGTGGCCGAAGGCTGCAGGCAATCAGGTGCGGCCTTAATAGGCGGAGAAACTGCGGAGATGCCCGGGTTTTATCCTGAAGACGAATATGACATGGCCGGTTTTGCTGTTGGGATAGTTGAAAAAAGCAATATAATAGATGGAAGCGATATAAAAGAAGGAGATATTTTAGTTGGTATTCCTTCAAGCGGAATCCATAGCAACGGCTATTCCTTGGTAAGGAAGATATTTAATCCGTCCAAGGAAAACATAAATGACTATATTGAAGAACTTGGGACAACGCTTGGAGAAGCTCTTTTAACTCCGACGAAGATATATGTTAAGCTTATAAGTGAGCTTATTAAAAAAGTCCGCATAAAAGGCATAAGCAACATAACGGGCGGTGGGTTTATAGAGAACATTCCAAGATGCTTTCCGAAAGACAAAGGTTTCTGCGCGCAAATAACAGAAGGCACATGGGATATTCTGCCTATATTCGAGCTTATGTATAAGCTTGGGGGCTTGGACAGGCTTCATATGTACAACACATTTAATATGGGTATAGGTATGGTTTTGGTTGTAGACTCTAAAGAGCTTGATAAGCTTAGCGCCGCGGTTTCAGGGTTTGGAGAAAAGGTTTATGTTATAGGCAAAGTTGTGAAGAGTGATAAAGAGGTAGAAATATGTTTAAAATAGGGGTTTTGGTTTCAGGGGGAGGCACAAACCTTCAGGCGATTATAGACGAAATAAATTGCGGGAAGCTTCCAGGTGTTGAGATAGCTACGGTTGTAAGCAGTAAAAAAGATGCTTATGCGCTTGAACGTGCCGAAAATGCCGGGATAAATGGAACCTATATAGAGAAAAAGGCTTATGAAAGCTCAGCGAAATATGAAAAAGCTCTTATAAAGCATTTTCAAAGCTTTGATGTGGAGCTTATAGTTTTGGCAGGCTTTTTGGTTGTTTTGGGAGAAACCTTTATAAATGCCTACGAGAACCGCATAATAAACATACATCCGGCTTTGATACCTTCGTTTTGCGGTGATGGGTTTTATGGGCTTAAAGTGCATGAAGCCGTTCTTGAAAAGGGTGTTAAGGTTACAGGAGCAACTGTCCACTTTGTTACAAAGGAGACGGATGCAGGACCTATAATACTTCAAAAGGCTGTGTATATTAATGAAGATGACGATGCAAAAAGCCTGCAAAGGCGTGTTATGGAAGAGGCCGAATGGGTTATACTTCCTGAAGCGATAAGGCTTATTGCAGGCGGTAAAATAAAAATAACAGGGAATATAGTTAGGAGAGTATAACATGAAAATTCTTGTTGTTGGGAATGGCGGAAGGGAGCATGCCATAATCCATAAGCTCCTTGAAAGCAAAAATGTTTCTAAGATATATTGCGCTTCGGGAAACGGAGGCATTTCGGACGAGGCTGAGCTTGTGCCGATAAAGCCAACGGATATCCCGGCTTTGGTTTCTTTTGCTCTTAGAAAAGAAATAGACTATACCGTTGTTGGGATGGATGACCCTTTGGTTTTAGGCATAGTTGACGCTTTTGAATCGGTGGGGCTTAAAGCTTTCGGGCCTATGCAAAAAGCCGCGATGATAGAAGGAAGCAAGTCTTTTGCCAAGAATCTCATGAAAAAATATGGAATACCCACTGCCGGATACGAGGTTTTTTCAGATTATGAGAAAGCCGTTCAATATGTTAAACTTCAGGAAATGCCCATAGTTATAAAAGCTGATGGACTTGCTCTCGGGAAGGGCGTTTTAATATGCAATACGTTAGACGAAGCCATTTCCGCCTTAAAGCTTATAATGCTGTATAAAAAATTCGGCGATGCGGGCAAAAGTGTTGTTATAGAAGAATTTTTAACAGGCCCCGAGGTTTCTGTGCTTTCTTTCTGCGACGGAGAAACAGTTGTGCCTATGGTTAGCGCCCAGGATCATAAAAGGGCTTTTGACAATGATAAAGGCTTAAACACAGGCGGAATGGGAACTTTTTCTCCAAGCCGCATATATACTCCTGAGATAGCCGAAGAATGTATGAAAAGCATATTTATCCCAACAGTTAAAGCCATGGAAAAAGAAGGAAGACCTTTTAAAGGGGTGCTTTATTTTGGGCTTATGCTTACTAAGGACGGAATGAAAGTTATAGAATATAATGCCCGTTTTGGCGACCCGGAGACTCAGGTTGTTTTGCCTCGCCTTAAAACGGATTTGCTTGATATTATGCTAGCCTGCACAAACGGAATGCTTGATAAGCTTAGTATAGAATGGTATGATAACGCAGCTGTTTGTGTTGTGCTGGCCAGCGGAGGATATCCGGAAAGCTATGAGAAAGGTTTTGTTATTTCAGGTATAGACAAAGCAAACGAAGTAGATGGAATCAAGGTTTATCATGCCGGCACAGCACTTAAAGACGGGAATTTTGTTACAAACGGAGGAAGAGTTTTAGGAGTTACCGGAGTTGATGAAAATCTTGACCTGGCAATAAAAAAAGCTTACGAAGGAGTTTCTAAAATAAGCTTTAAGGATATGCATTTCAGGCACGACATAGGAATTAAAAAATATTAAAGAGGAAATAGATTATGGATTATGAAAAGTTTAAAAAGCAGATGGATTTTCTGCTTGAGATAGATAAAGCAAAAAAAATAGTGCGCCAGACATATATTTCAGACGCCTCAAGGCAGGAAAACGACGCCGAACATTCATGGCATATGGCTGTTATGGCTTTTTTGCTTGCCGAATATTTTGATTCGCCGGACGTTTTTAAAACCATCAAAATGGTTCTTATACACGACCTTGTCGAAATTTATGCAGGAGATACTTATTGCTATGATGAATCAGGATATGAGGACAAAGAAAAACGGGAAACTGAAAGCGCAAAAAAGCTTTTCGGCCTTTTGCCTGAGGGACAGGAGAAAGAATTTTTTGAGCTTTGGCGCGAGTTTGAAGATATGCAGACCAAGGAAGCTGTTTTTGCATCAATATTAGACAGGCTTCAGCCTTTAATGCTTAATTATGCGGCAAAAGGAATCTCGTGGCTTGAACATGGCATAATTTCAGGACAGGTTAGAAAACGTGACGCGATTTTTAAAAACGGACCTGAGGTAATAAACAAGTATCTGGAAGAGGTATTGTCCGAATCCATAAAAAAGGGTTATATGATAAAATAATATCCAGATAATGTAGGTTTATTTATTTAGCATAAGATGCTATTGTTTTAATTAGAGGTGATAAGATTGTTTAAAAAATATTCAACTGTTTTTATCTCAGCATTTTTAAGCTTATTTCTTGTTTCCGGTGCTTTTGCCGCCGAAAACATTGCTTCACCGGGCAGCAGGCACGTGAGCGTTAAAGATATTGTTATATCCGAAAGCGCTGCCGGCATTTTCAAGAAGGATAAATACATATATTTGTTTGCAGAGCATCTTACGTTTGAAGACGGAGTGGCTGCAAGTGTTCAGGAAGGCGATTTAAAAATAGACGAAGTAAGCGCCTTGGGAAGTGTTTTAAAAATAAAGATAAAGTCCGAAAGCAGCAAGGCTTCCAAGATAGTTATTTCTAATGTCTCCCTTTATTTGGACAGCTCTTTGCCTTCGGGAGTCTATTCCTTAAAAGTTGCCGCAACCGAAAACGATACTTATAAAGACAATGTTTTTGGTTCTTCGGAAGGGGATTCGGATGAAGTTAAATATATAACGCTTATTGAAAACTTTGTTCAAATAGCTGAAAAAGAAGATTATGAAACTCAAACGGCCACAGTTGGGAATTCATATGTTGATAAAGATGGTGCGGTTATGCTTCCGGTAAGAGAGGTTACTTCCGCTTTTTCAGACAAAACCATTGTCTCGTGGGATAGCGAAAAACGCCAGGTAAGTATTATAACAGGGAAAAGAGTTATTCTCTTTAAGGCAGACAGTAATGTTATGATAATAAACGGAACTTCAGTATATATGCAAAAGCCTGCCGTTATAACGGGTGGAAGGATACATGCCTCTCTTTCCGATTTAGCATATGCCCTTGGAGTTTCTGAAAGCCAGATAATAATAAACAAATAATATAAATTTATAAAAAAGCCTGTATGTGAAATAAAAAGCCATATATGGCTTTTTTTGTTGTTTTTTTATGTGCCGGTTTATACATAAACACGGAAATAACCGTTTTAACCAGAATATCAAGATAAACAACTTTCATATCAGCCACAAAGCATAAAGACGAGGTTTTGTCGGAAAAATTCGTATTTTGGGGGATTAAAAATTTGATGTTGTGACATTTTAGCTGTAAAATATATACATCCATATTAAACGGGAGGTGTTATAAACATGAAGCTTGTTCTAGACCGGTTTAAGACTAAAAAAACAAGGCTTAAAGAATATATAGAATGCAGCAGGATTTATTTTTTGGATATTATATGCAGCCAGCAGGATTGCTTTCAAAAGGATTTTTATATACACTCCGTTGAAAGCTCCATTTCCGATGCCTATGAAAATTTTATAGAGCTTGGCTGTGAAAATATATTATTTGAAAAAAGCCTTGATATTTTGGATTTTGAGCATATTAAAAGATTTATGAAGCTTATGGCTATGTATCACACAATAAGGTTTTCAAAAACCAAAAGGGTTGAAGAAAGCAGTATGAGGGAATTTTTATTTTTGGTTTATGAACTTAATGACAGGGAGAAACGGATGTATGAGCTTATGTATGATGTATGGAACGATTATAGAAACCAATTCAATCTTCTTTTTTCAAAAGCCTTCTTGAAATATATTATTGGTATAAACGAAGTTACTCCTTTTATGCTGGCGTTTATTGAAAATTTTTGTTATAATTCATATAGTAGGTTTATGGCATCTTTTACAAGATATATAACTGTTTCAGACAGGCTTAAAAAACTCATCAGGCCTGTTGTATAATATACGGGGGATAAATTTTTTATGATCAAAAGAGAAAACACCTTGGCTGTGGCTGTGGATTTGCAGGAAAAACTTATGCCCGTTATTTTTGAAAGTGAAAAAGTTTTAAAAGCGGCATCAAGGCTTGTTTCGGGGTTTAATATATTAGGCGTCTCCGTTTTGGTTACCCAGCACAATACAAAGGGTCTTGGAAACACAGTCAAGGAAGTGCAGAGTGGGCTTAAGGGCAAAGAATATTTTGAAAAAAGCTCTTTTAGCTTATATAAAACTAAGGAGATAAAAGAATATATAGACAAATCAAACAAGAAAAATATCATTATATTTGGCGCGGAGGCTCATGTTTGTGTGCTTTTAAGCCTTATAAGCCTTAGGGAAGCCGGATACGATGTTTTTTTGATAAAAGATGCATGCGGTTCAAGATGTTCGGAAGACAAAGAAGCGGCCGTTTTACGCGCCGTTTATGAAGGCGCGGCGATTTCAACCGTTGAAGCTGTGCTTTTTGAACTTGCGGAAACTTCTGATTGCGATGAATTTAAAAAGATACTTAAGATTGTGAAATAGGTGATATTATGCCATGGACAAAGGAACAAGAAGAAGCCATATCGCTTAGAGGCTGCGACCTTCTTGTGGCGGCTTCGGCAGGCAGCGGCAAAACGGCTGTTTTGGTTGAAAGAATAATAAAACATATAACTGACGAAAAAGAGCCTGTCGATATAGACAGGCTTCTTGTGCTTACTTTCACAAATGCTGCGGCAGGCGAGATGCGCGAACGCATAAGACAGGCTATAGAAAAAAAGCTTGAAGGCAACCCGGAGGATGAGCGCTTAAGAAGACAGATCACTCTTTTAAATGCCGCCGACATAATGACAATCCACGCTTTTTGCCGTAAGGTTGTGCGTGATAACTATATATCGCTAAATATAGATCCTTCATTTCGCATAGCGGACGAGGCTGAAATGAAGCTTATAAAGGCAAAGGTTATGGATTCTCTTTTTGAAGAGATGTATTTGGTTGAAAGAAACACGGACTTTGAAGCCTTAATCGAGACTTATGGGACAGGGAATACGGATGTGAAGCTGAAAGAGCTTATAAATGACGTTTATGACTATGTTATGGCGAGTCCTTTTCCATATGAATGGCTTAAGTCTGCTGTTTCGGCATATGATGTAACGGAAAACGAGATATCGTCTTTGGAGTGGACGAAAGAAATAAAAAAATACGCGGTGACAAACATATCCGAAGCGCTTAATATAATCCAAATTGCGCTTGATATAATAAAAGAAAGCGGAGAAGCCACAGAATATAATGCTGCTCTTTTGTCGGACTATGAGGCGCTTTCTTCGATTTTAGACCGTTTTACGCCCGAGAAGAATTTTTTCGAGTTTTTTAAAGAGATAGAGAAAATAGAGTTTCAAAAGCTTTCCCCGAAGAAGAAGAATACTGACGAGGTTGTTTCAGGCAAAATAAAAGCCTTGAGGGAAGCGGCAAAAGGCCGCGTAAAGCTGCTTAAAGAGGAATTTTTGTTCAAAAACCCGGAGAAGCTTGTTTTAGACATGAAGTCTATGCATCCTATTTTAAAATCCCTTTCCGAAATGGTTATGCTTTATGACGAAAGGATTTCTGCTGTTAAAAAAGAAGAGCTTATCCTTGATTTTTCGGATTTGGAGCATTATTGCCTTAAGGCTCTGCTTGCGCCCGGAAGCACTGAAGAAAACATATTCCCGTCCGAAGCTGCAAAAGAGCTAAGCAAAAAATATGCTGAGGTTTTGGTCGATGAATATCAGGACAGCAATTTCATACAGGAGATAATATTAAAAGCGGTTTCAAAAAACTTTTCAGGAGAAAAAAACAGGTTTATGGTAGGCGATGTTAAGCAGAGCATATACCGCTTCAGGCTGGCGCGTCCCGAAATCTTTATGGAAAAATATGACTTATACATACGAAGCGAAAACCAGGACGAAAGGCTCATAAACCTGCATGAAAATTTTAGAAGCAGGGGAAATGTTTTGTTTTGCATAAATTATATATTCAGGCAGATAATGTCAAAATCAGTTTCGGATATAGATTATACCGATGCCGAAGAACTTAAGCCAGGAGGCTTTTTTCCGTCTTTTAACGGCAACATCGGGGGTGAAACTGAAGTTGCCATCATAGACGGAAGCAGCGAAGCGGACACCGACGAGTATGAAGATGAAATTAAAAACAGCAAATATGAAATAATGTATGTTGCAGACAGGATAAACTCCCTTGTTAACGAAGAAAAATTCCATGTTTTCAATAAGCAAAGCGGAGCATACCGCCCTGTGGAATATAGGGACATAGTTGTGCTTTTAAGGTCTTTAAAAACGGTCAGCGAAGAGTATATAGAGGTTTTTGCTTCAAAAGGCATACCTGCCTATGCCGAGGCACAGTCAGGTTTTTTTGACGCTTATGAAATCATGCTCTTGGTTAACTTTTTAAAGCTTGTGGATAACCCAAGACAGGATATCCCTTTGCTTTCTGTTTTAAGAAGCCCTGTATATGCTTTTTCCGGAGATGAGCTTGCAGAAATAAAGGCTTTTTCCAAGTGCGAAGATTTTTATGATGATATAATTGCATATGAAAAAACCGGGGAAGATGAAAAGCTTAAGTCAAAATTATCGGAGTTTTTAGAGGATATATCAAAGCTTAGGGATTTTGCCGTTTTTTCCTCAATAAATGAGCTTATATGGAAAATAATAAAAGACACCGCTTATCTTGAATATATAGGCTCATGCCCGGGAGGAAAGCTGCGCGAAAATAATGTTTCAACCCTTATAGACAGGGCGTGCGAATATGAAAAATCAGGAGCAAAAAGTCTTTTTGACTTTATAAAATACATAGAGGAGATAAAAAACAACAGCAGCGAAATAAGCACGGCGGGAGCCTTTTCAGGAAGCGAAAACGTCGTGCGTATAATGAGCGTGCATAAAAGCAAGGGCTTGGAATTCCCTGTTGTTATAGCTGCGGGAATGGGACGCATGTTTAATAAAAGAGAAAGCTCTTCTGCAGTCATAATGCATCATAAGCTTGGAATAGGCACAATGTTTATAGACTATAACAGAAGAACCAGTGAGAATACGCTTTTAAGGTCTGCAATACAAAAAAAGATAATTGCGGAAAATATAGCCGAGGAAGAAAGGATACTTTATGTTGCCTTAACCCGCGCTAAAGAAAAGCTTATAATAACAGGCCGGGTTTCAAACCTGGAAAAAAGCCGTCAGAAATGGCTAAGCCTTAGAATAGGCGGCAAAGAAGGCTTTTTAAGCACAATTATAAACAGTGGGAAGTGCTATTTGGATTGGATAATGCCGGCTCTTTTAAACCACAGGGATTTTTCAAGCCTTTTAGACGATTTTGAAAGAAGAGAGCTTGATACAATAGACCCGTCTTCATGGAAACTTTCGGTTGTTTCCCAAAACTTGGTTTTAAGTAATATAACTTCTAATAAAGAAAAAAAAGAAACTGCGGATATTTTTTGCGAAGAAGCAAATATCCCGGAAAGCATTTTAAACGAATTAGAGCGCAGGATGGGCTATGAATACAAGTATATTAAATCAATAGGAACTCCGGCTTCTTTATCCGTGTCCGAGATAAAGAGAATAAATCAGGAGAGAAGGATAAATCAGGGCGAACCTTTAAAGCTGTATAAAAAACAATGCCAAAGCCCTGCCTTTATGCAGGAGGGCTTAAAGCTTTCTTCTGCCCAAAAGGGAAGTGCTTTGCACAGTGTTATGGAAAGGCTTGATTTTAGCAGAGAATATTCTATTGACGAAATAAAAGAGCTTATTAAGCTTTGCGTGGAAAATGAAATTTTGACCGAGGAAGAAGCTAAAAGCGTAAAAGCAGAAAGCATATATAAATTTACAACCTCGGATATATTTAAAAGGGGTCGGGCTTCTTCCGGGCTTTATAAGGAAACCCCGTTTGTTTTGGAGCTTTCCGCCTTTGATATATATGGTGAGGAAGAATGCGGAAACGAAGAGCTTATATTGGTTCACGGCATAATAGACTGTTTTTTCGTAGAAGAGGGAAAGGTTGTACTCTTAGATTATAAGACGGATTATGTTCCTGAAAACATGGGAAAAAAAATAGCGGAAAGATACAAGGAACAGCTTGATATATACCAAAAAGCCATTGAAAATATATTTGGCAAAAAAGTCAAAGAAAAAGTAATATATCTCTTTGAAAGCAAATCAGATAAAAAAGCAGTTGAATTGTAGCTTGATATTTTGAAAAGCCAAATTATGTATTTTAAGGATTGCAGATAAAAAATATTTATACCAAAAAGCCGGGAGCCATGTTGCCTCCGGCTTTTTGGTTGCAAAGCATTTTGAAATATTTGTCTGTATTAAAAAAATAAGATAAGAAAAAATATAGCTGACGGACATATAACTTTCATACCAATTTGAGGCTTGATATTATATGCCTTTGATTAAAAAACTACATAAAAACACTTTGTTTTTGGCAAAGGAACATTTTTAAAGCTTTTGAATATAGTGTAAGTATAAATTTCTGGAGGGATGCATTATGAAAAAATATGCAAAACTTGTTTCAGCTATTATGGCAGTTATACTTACTTTAGGAATAGCAACAGGCTGCAGCGAAAAGGATGGGTTAACACGTATAAACTTAAACGAGGTTGTTCATTCTATTTTTTATGCTCCGCAGTATGTGGCGCTTGAGAAAGGATTTTTTGAAGAGGAAGGGCTTGAAATTGAGCTTTCTGTTGGCCAGGGCGCGGACAAATCTATGACAGCCCTTATTTCAGGGGATGCACAGATTGCACTTTTAGGTACGGAGGCAGGCATTTATGTATACAATGAAGGCAAGGAAAACTATGCCGTTTCTTTTGCACAGCTTACGCAAAGAGCAGGCAACTTTCTTGTTTCACGTGAAAAAGAAGAAAATTTCAGTTGGGATAACCTTAAAGGGAAATCGGTAATCGGAGGAAGAGTAGGCGGGATGCCGCAAATGGTCCTCGAATATATCCTCAAAGAAAGAGGTATTACACCCGGGAAAGATGTTGAAATCATAAACAATATAGCGTTTACTTCAACGGCGGGAGCATTTGCCGGCAAGGTAGGAGATTATACAGTTGAGTTCGAGCCTTCCGCTTCAGCATTAGAAGAGCAGGGCCAAGGCTACGTTGTTGCTTCATTAGGCGAGGACAGCGGATATGTTCCTTACACGGTATATATGTCGACGAAGGAATATATAGAGAAAAACCCGGAGATAATTCAAAGCTTTACAAATGCAATATATAAAGGCCAGCTTTGGGTAAGAGACCACACTTCAAAAGAGATAGCAGAGGTTATAGCCCCGCACTTTACAGAAAGCGATATTGATACGCTTACAAAAATAATTGAACGCTATAAATCTCAGGACACCTGGAAAGAGGATCCGATATTTGAGGAAGAAAGCTTAAAGCTTATAGAAAAAATAATGGATATGGGCGGAGAACTCAAGGCCAGCGTTCCTTATGAGGATTTAGTAACGACGGAATTTGCCGAAAAAGCTGTATCATCAATAAAATAGCTATACCTCCGGGGTGCAATTCCCCGTTTATATAGATCTTTGCCCGGCGGCGTAATGCTTCCGGGCATTTTTTACGTCTTAATTTTAAAATATTAATGTGTTTGGCGGGTAAATGGTGTATAATATAAAAAAGTTTTCTTCCCGGGGAGGATATCATGAAAGAAAAAATAATGCTTATAGATGGCAATAGTATAGTGAATAGGGCATTTTATGGTGTTCCTCTTTTGACAAATTCAAAAGGAGTTTATACAAATGCGGTTTATGGCTTTTTAAACATACTGTTTAAGCTTATAGAAGAAGAGAAGCCTAGTTATATTGCTGTGGCCTTTGATTTAGCTGCCCCTACCTTCAGACACAAAATGTATTCTGATTATAAAGGCACAAGAAAAGGCATGCCAAACGAGCTTGGGCAGCAAATGCCTGTTTTAAAAGAAGTCCTTTCCTTAATGGATATATACGAATGTTCGCTCGAAGGCTACGAAGCCGATGATATATTAGGAACTCTTTCTGAGGAAGCCTATAATTCAGGCATACTTCCCGTTATAGTTTCGGGGGACAGGGATCTTTTGCAGCTTGCAACCGATGAAATAAAAGTAAGGATACCCAAAACAAAAGGTGGAAGAACGGAAACAGAGGATTATTATGCTAAGGATGTAATTGAAAAATACAATGTTACCCCTATTGAATTCATAGATTTAAAAGCCCTCATGGGTGATGCTTCGGATAATATACCCGGAGTTAAAGGCATAGGTGAAAAGACAGCCTCAAAGATAATCGGAGAATATAAAACCATTGAAGCCGCTATAGAAAACGCGGATAAAATAATGCCTAAAAGTGCGGGAGCTAAAATAGCGGAATTTAAGGATGACGCAATATTAAGCAAAAAGCTTGCCACAATCAAAAAAGATGTGCCGCTTGAGTTTGATTTTTCAGATATGGGCAATATGTCTATGGCTAACCCAAAAGCTTATGAGATTTTAAAAGAGCTTGAATTTAACAGCCTTTTAAAGCTGTTTGACAATCCGATTATTGAGAGAGGGTCGTCAAACAAATATAAAACCGTAAAAAATTTATCAGATGTACCGGATATCCTCAAAGCTTGCAAAAATAAAGAGACGGCTTATACTTTGTTTGAAGAAAATGGTGAGATATTCGGACTGGCTTTTTATAATGCCGAAATTGGCGGAGTTTTTGTGTCTGCGGGAGATTTTTTGGTTTCTGATATTGTTTCTGCTTTCAAGAGCTTTTTTGAAGACGGAGACTATATAAAAATTACCCATGACACAAAGAGGGATATTGCTATCTTAAGGCTATATGGAATAGAAATGTCCAAAGTCTCTTTTGATATAGAGATTGCGGCATATGTTATAAATCCTACGGCGGAAAGATATTCTTTTGATATAATAGCGAAGGAATATCTAAACGAGATGGTAAGCTCGGAAGAAGAAGTTTTGGGCAAAGGAAAGGGTAAAGCTTCCTATGCTTCGCTTGAAGAGGAAAAGCTTGCCGGATACTGCGTTGGCCAGGCAGAGATAATATACCGTGCGAAATCGGTTATGTCTGAAAGAATATCAAGCCTTGGGCAAGATAAGCTTTTTTACGATATAGAAATGCCGCTTGTTTATGTTCTTGCGGATATGGAAAAATACGGCATAAAAATAGATAAAGAAGCTCTTATTGAATATCAGGGTATGCTGTCTGTAAAAATAGATGATATAACTAAAGAAATATATGAGCTTTCAGGTGAAGAATTCAATATAAATTCACCCAAACAGCTTGGAGTGATACTTTTTGAAAAGCTTGGCATAAAGGGCAGCAAAAAGACAAAAACCGGCTTTTCAACTGCGGCTGAAGTCCTTGAAAAGCTGAAATATGACTATCCCATTGTGGATAAAATTTTAACCTACAGGCAGTTTGCCAAGCTTAAGAGCACATATGCAGACGGTCTTTTAAGCGTTATGGACCCTAAAACAAACAGGGTTTATTCCACATTCAATCAAACGATAACCGCAACCGGCAGAATAAGCTCCACAGAGCCGAATCTTCAAAATATCCCTATACGCCTTGAGCTTGGCAGGGAATTAAGGCGCGTTTTTGTGCCTGAAAACGAGGATTATGTTTTTGCCGATGCAGATTATTCCCAGATTGAGCTTAGAGTTTTGGCTCATATTTCAGGCGACGAGAACCTTATAAAGGCATTTTTTGAGAATCAGGATATCCATAGGCTTACGGCCTCACAGGTTTTAAACATACCTTTTGAGGATGTAACCCCCGCGCAGAGAAACGCGGCAAAGGCTATTAATTTTGGAATAGTCTATGGGATAGGGCCTTTTAGCCTAAGCCAGGATTTAGGCATAACCATGCGTGAAGCCGAAAGATATATAAAAAGCTATTTTGCAAAATATCCAAAGATAAAGGAATATATGGATAAGACTATTAAAGACGCTCAGGAAACAGGATTCGTTTTAACGATGATGGGCCGCAGGCGTATTGTGCCGGAGATAAATTCAAACAATTTTAATATAAGGGGTTTTGGCGAAAGGATTGCAATGAATACTCCTATACAAGGCTCCGCGGCAGACATAATAAAAATAGCTATGGTTAGAGTAAGTGAAAGCCTTAAAAAATCCGACCTTAAATCCAGGCTCATTCTTCAAGTGCACGATGAGCTTTTAATAGAGGCTCTTAAAAGCGAGATTGAAGAAGTGAAGAAAATATTAAAGCATGAGATGGAAAATGCCGTTTCCATGAAGGTTCCGCTTATTGCTGATGTGCATACAGGCGCTTCGTGGTTTGAGCTTAAATAATAAAGAGGTGCCGAAATGAGGGTAATAGGTTTAACAGGTGGAACGGGCAGCGGGAAAGGGCTTGTCTCCTCTTTTTTGAAAGAAAAAGGAGCATACATCGTGGATTGCGATGAGATAGCTCATGAGATAATAAAAAAAGGCAAATGTGCATATATTGAGCTTGTAAATTTCTTTGGTACTGAAATACTTGATGAAAACGGAGAAATAATGAGGGGAAAGCTTGGTAACATAGTTTTTTCGGATGGAAGCAAACGTGCATTTCTAAATGAATGCACACATAGATATATCGGTATTAAGGTAAATGAACAGGTTGAATATGCCAAAGAAAAAGGATATACTATTTTGGTTATAGACGCTCCTCTTTTGCTTGAGAGCAATATTAAATATATATGTGATGAAATATGGGGAGTTTATTCTGATGAAAGAATAAGGATGAAAAGGATAATGGCTAGGGACAACATTTCAGAAGAATATGCAAAAAGCAGGCTCTCGGCACAAAAAAGCTGGGACAAAATAAAAGAATCCGCCGATGTTGTTATTTACAATAACGGTGACATATCCGAAATAAAAAAACAAGTAGAACGTTATTTATAGGAGGAAAACATGTCTCCAAAAAAATATACGCGTAAAAATATAATATATTATGTATGGTTTTTAGCTGCGGTTTTAATGTTTTTAAGGTTTGCTATTGTGCCGGAATATATATGCCAACGGGATTATAAAGAATATGTCAAGCTTTATTCCGAAAAATATAATTTGGATGAAAACCTTGTTTATGCGGTAATAAAAGCTGAAAGTAATTTTGATGAAAATGCGGTTTCAAAAAAAGGTGCTGCGGGGCTTATGCAGATTACCGAAAATACAGCCAAATGGGCGGCAAATCAATTGGGCGTTGAAAATTTTGAAACTTCTATGCTTTTTACTCCGGAAACAAATATTGAGATTGGCTGCTGGTATTTAAACTGGCTAATCAAAAATTTTGATGATATGGAAACGGTTATTGCCGCGTATAACGCAGGAAACGGTAATGTCAGCAAATGGCTTTCAGATAAGGAATATTCTAAAGACGGTATAAAAATAAGCTCCATTCCGTATTCGGAAACAAAATCATATGTAAAAAAAGTTAAAATCTACTATATCCTTTATAAAATAATTTATTAATGGGGGAAATTTATGAGATACAAAGCGTTTCTCCTTGTCTTTCTTTTGCTCTTAACGTCTTGTGTGCCCAAAACGGAGACTGAAAGCAAAGAGGAAACAACCCAAGAACCCAAGACGGAATCTGTGTCATCCAATACGGAAAGCGCAGAAAGCATATCTATAACAATGCGTCCTGCTTCAACATTTAATCCTCTTTTAAATGAAGATGCTTATGTAGACAGGGTGTTAGGTTTAATTTTTTTGCCTCTTTTAAGAATTGATGATACTTTTTCAATAGTTCCTTCCGTTGCGGATTCATATGAATATTCTGAAGATGGGGAAACAATAACTTTGCGTATTAAGGATCTAAGCTGGCATGACGGGAACGTGGTTACAGCTTCCGATGTTAAATATTCTGTAGATACGCTTATAAACGACACTCCTTTAAACGGAGTATATAAAAGCTGCGCAGAAAACATATCAAATTGCAAAATAATTGATAGCGAAACCGTTTCAATAACATTTAACGAGTCTAGCAGGAATAATATATATTCTCTTTCGTTCCCCGTAATAAGCAAAAATTATTATGAATCGGCCGAAGCGTTAAAAGACCCTATGGGTGACGGGCTGTATAAATTCAAAAGCTATACTCCCCCAAAGGAGCTTTGCCTTGAAAGAGCCGGCGAAAGGCAAGAAAACCATGTCAACGATATAAAAGTAATAATATCGCCGGATGAGGAAACAGATCTTTATCTTTTTAACAAAGGCTCTATTGATTGCGTTGATTCAGAGAAAGGCATATTCCAAGAATATAATGACAAGGATGCGGAAAGCTTTTGTTATATTTCAAGCACATATGATTTCATAGGGCTTAATTTTAACAGATATATTTTTAAAGACTTAAATATAAGAAAAGCCATTGCAATGTCGATTAATAAAACCGGGATTATTAAAAACATATATCTTGAGGATATTTTTCATGTGACTGCGCCTATTTTTCCTTCAAGCAAACTTTATAACAATACTCTGGGTGATTACGAATACAATACCAAAGAGGCTGAAAGGTTTCTTTCGCTTTCGGGCTGGGAAGATAAGGACGGAGACGGCTTAAGAGAAAAGAGCATAAATGAATATTCGGAAAAGCTTATGGTTTCTGTTTTAGTGAATAAAGAAAACGAAGCCCGCATACAGATTGCCAAAAGTCTTGTTGAATCCTTGAATTCAATAGGGTTTAAAGCGGAAATCACAGAGGTTGATTTTGACGAATATATGAAAAGGATATCAGAAAAATCTTTTGATATATTTATAGGCGGTTTTAAATTTTCTTATGATAACGATTTAAGCGAAATATTGGCTACAAACGGAAGCATGAACTATGTTTCTTATTCTGACAGCCGGATGGACAGTCTTTTGGCAAATGCCCAAAATACATATGGTGAGGCTCAGGAAAATGCTTTTTATAGCCTGCAAGAGCATATAATAAATGAACTCCCTTATATAAGTATCGGTTTTGTT
Organism: Lachnospiraceae bacterium; assembly: GCA_034925905.1. Taxonomy (GTDB): domain Bacteria; phylum Bacillota; class Clostridia; order Lachnospirales; family Anaerotignaceae; genus JAYFRL01. Next base: position 26,334 of record JAYFRL010000003.1, read on the forward strand.
AAGAAAAGGCTTTTTGTAAGCGGCAGGATAAAAGAAGGGGTTTCGCCGTATGAATGCAATGTTTTCAATAATATTGAAAACTGGATACTTTCAAATTAATTATGAGGTGTTACAATGTCAGAGTTAAGACAGGATATATTAACTGGCGAATGGGTGGTTTTTGCAGAGAACAGAAAAAAGCGCCCGCATGATTTTATAAGAAAAACTACCCCGAAAGCTTCCTCAGCCGATAGTTGTTCGTTTTGTCCGGGGAAGGAAGACAAAACTCCAAAACCCGTATACCAAAACGGATAAGATGGAAATTGGACGATAAGGGTTTTCCCCAATATGTATCCGGCAGTTGATTATGAAAACGCACGATTCCATAAGGAAGATTTTTATATGGGAGATAAAGGCGCAGGAATACATGAAGTGCTTGTTGATACCCCTTTGCACACCCAAAAGATACATGATTTTGAAATAGGGCATATATTTAATATATTAAAAGTGCTTGAAATGAGATATGAATATATAAAAAAGCAAGACGGAATAAGATATGTTCAAATCTTTAAAAATCTGGGTCCGGAGGCAGGGGCCTCTATAATGCATTCGCATTGGCAGATAATGGGTATACCTATTATTCCTAGAATGCAGCAGCTTGCTTATTTTGTAGCCAAAAAATATTTAGAGGAAAGCGGAGGCTGTATATATTGTGATATGCTTAAATATGAGCTTAAGGTTGAAAAAAGGATAATCTATACATCAAATAACTTTGTTGTCTTTGCTCCGTATGCCTCGAGGATAACATATGAATTTTGGATAATTCCCAAGGCTCATATATCGTCTATTTCTGAACTTAATGATGAACTGATGCTTGAGTTTGCAAAAGTTTTAAAGCTTATGCTCCTAAAAACAACAAAACTGACCGAGGACACGTGCTATAATATTTGCTTCCAGGATATGCCGTCAAACGGTGAAGGCAAGGAGCATTGCCATTGGTATGCAAGAATAGTTCCGCGTCTTGGCAGCTTTGCAGGCTTTGAATTTGCAACGGGAAGCTATATAAACCATATTTATCCCGAAATGGCGGCAGAGTTCTATAGAAACGCATAAAAGGGGGGGGTTAGATTTGAGTTTAAACGTGTGTATACTTTCAGGCGGAAGCTCGTATGAAAGAGAAGTGTCTTTTATGACTTCTTCTAAGATAAAAGAAAATCTTGATAAAACAAAATATAATATATATGAAATAGAAGTGCCGATAAATCCTTCCGGAGATTGGATAAAAGAACTTATAGACTCAAAGCCGGATATAACCATAATAGCGCTTCATGGAGGCATAGGTGAAAACGGAAGCGTTCAAGGTCTTTTAAATTGCCTTGGGTTTTCTTATCTGGGGAGTGATGTTTTGGGCAGTGCGATAGGAATGGATAAGCATTTTGCAAAAATGGTTATGCGCAGTAATTTTATTCCTGTTTGCGATGATGTGTTTATAAAGAAAAAGGATATCAATACTAATTATGCAGAAAGCGTAAATCTTATGGGTTATCCTGTTGTTGTTAAGCCAAACTGCGGTGGTTCAGGAGTTGGAATATCATTTGTGAATGATGAATCTAAGCTTTATGAAGCCGTTAAAAAAGTTGCGGATTTAAACGACGATATTCTTATAGAAAAGCTCATCCCTGGAAACGAGGTTACATGCGGAGTGGTTGAAAAAGACGGGGCGCTTGATGTTATGAGTGTTCTGGATATAGGCATAACCTCGGGTGTATATGATTACAGCGCAAGATATTATGATGTTGACAGGACAAAAATAGAATTTTCAACTCTTCCGGAATATCAAAAAGAAATGATAAGGGAGATAGCTAAAAAAACATTTCTAAGCCTTGAATGCAGCGGTTATGCCAGAATTGATATGATAGTTTCCGAAGAGCAGGTTTATGTGCTTGAGATAAATACACTTCCGGGGATGACGTCAAAAAGCCTTATACCAAAATCTCTTGAAGGCAGGGGCTTAAATTTCGGCGTTTTTTTAGATGATCTTATAAACGAAAAACTTAAAGCCATATAATAAAAGCCTCCGTATATAAGGAGGCTTTTATGCTTATTCTAAGTTTGCTTTGTTAATGCTTTAAAATAAGCTTTATATCCGACATGCTAATTGCTCCTGTTATTATGAGAAAAATAAGGTATAAAAGATAGGTTAAGCCGGCAACTAATATATACATGGGTCTGGAGGTCGCAAAATCAAGTATAAAAAACTTTGAAAGGGTTCCTGCCGTAAATATACATATAAAGGGTTTTATAATGAAATTTACAAAGTTAATATGGCCGCCTGTTTCCTTTAAAACTATATGTATGCTGTGTGTCACAGTTATGAAAAGGCTTATTCCGAGGCTTAATACAAAAACATCAATGCCATATTTGGGCATTAAGAAATATATGAAAAATATGTTTATAATTGATGACACAACATTGTTTATAAACAAATATTTATGTTTGCCAAGCCCGTTTAAAAGCCCAGAAAGGGTTATTTGAAGATATACAAACGGATATACGATAGAAAGCTTAAATATTATGTCCCCAAGCTCTCCTTTGTTATACACCGCCAGAGCCATTTCCCTCGGGAAAAAGAAAAATATACCCGATATACCCAGCCCTGCGGCAAATGTAAATAATATAGATTTTGAAGAAGTAAGGGATATCATATGTTTGTTTTTTATTGCCGAGGCTTCAGATATTGCCGGTACGAGAGATATGGAAAACGCGATTAAAAGTGCCGATGGAAGCTGTAAGAGAGGCATGGCCATACCCGTTAAGCTTCCATAGGCTGCTATTGCCTGGGCAGAGCTTAAACCGTACAAAACAAGCCTTTGAGGTATAAGTATATTTTCTGCTGTTGCAAGCAAAGAACCAATAACACGGCTGAAGGTGAGAGGAAGGGCTATTGAAAGAATGGTTGAGGTTGTTTTTCTTCTTGTCATTGAAAAACTTGATTTTTTCAAATTTCTTTCTTTTAAGCAAAGATATGAAATAAAAACAAACCCGAAAGAAAGAAATTCACCTAAAGCAATACCTATAACGGCAGCAGCACAGGCATATTCCAAGCCCTTGTCCATGAGAAGAGGAGTTATTGAAAGTACGGCACCTATTCTAATAAGCTGCTCAAAAACCTGTGATATGGAAGGAACAACGGAATTTTGAAGCCCCAAAAAATATCCGCGTATACATGAGCCTACCGACATAAAAGGCAGACAGAGTGAGAGTATACGAAGGGAAAGAGCGGTTCTTTCATCTTTTATTATTTTTAGGGCTATAAAATCAGATTTTGTAAATATTACAAAGCTTAAGGCAATACTTATAAAAACGCATATGACTATCGATATTTCAACAATGTTTTTTATATTTCCATGCTTTTTCTTTGCGTTTTCGGAGGCGGTAAGCTTTGAAATGGTTGTTGTAAACCCGGAAGAGGTTATTGTCCATGCCAAAAGGTATACCGGCATTATAAGCTGATAAAGTCCCATGCCTTCCGTGCCTATGGTTTCCGATATATAAATCCGGTAGAAAAAGCCTATGAATCTGGTTATTATGTTTGCCAGAGTAAGAATCAAAGCCCCTGCCAATATACTTTTTTTTGCCATAATATACCGCCTTAACTGGTTTAATATAAATCTATGAGCTAAAAAAACCTGTTATTCCGTAACCTGTGTTTTGTCAGTATATTTTTATAAATTGTTTTAAATAAGCTTTAAAGTTGGTATAATCAACTTAAATAGTAAAAGACGGGAGGTGCGCCATGTTTGATTTTGATGAAGAACTTAAATCGTTGCCCTCTAAGCCGGGCGTTTATATAATGAAAAACTCGGCAGGTGAAATTATATATATCGGAAAGGCAAAAAACCTTAAGAACCGTGTCAGGCAATATTTTCAAAATTCTGCAAACCATTCTGCAAAAGTTAAAAGTATGGTTTTAAGTATAAGTGAGTTTGAATATATAATCACGGATTCGGAAATGGAAGCACTCATTCTGGAATGCAGCCTCATAAAAAAATATAGCCCGAAATATAACATAATGCTTAAAGACGACAAGAGCTATCCATATATAAAAATAACATTAACCGAGGAATTTCCAAGGATTTTTTTAACGCGCAATTATGTTAGGGATAAATCAAAATATTACGGACCCATGACCGATGTTTCCGCAGCCAAGGAAACTTTAAATATCATACATAAACTGTGGCAGGTAAGGAAATGCGGGGAAAATATAAGCCAATGGGATAAAAAGGAAAGGCCCTGCCTTAATTATCACATAGGTCTTTGCAGTGCCCCGTGTGCGAAACTTATAAACAGGGAAGACTATATGGCAACAATAAACGAAGCTATAGATTTTTTAGACGGCAAGCACGAGGATATAGTTGTTAAAATGCAGAAAGATATGAAAGCGGCAGCCGAAAAAATGGATTTTGAACGCGCCGCCGCACTCAGAGATAAAATAACGTCGCTTGAAAGAATATCAAAGCGTCAGAAGCTTTTTAATGAGGCTTTGGGTGATATGGATATAATAGTTGCTGCGAGAGAAAATGAGATAGCCTTAATTCAGGTGTTTTTTATAAGAGGCGGGAAAATGACGGGTCGGGAAAACTTCGTTTTGGATGCTCATGAGAGCCTTGAAAAAAGTGAAGTTGTTTCCGGGTTCATAAAACAGTTTTATAGCGGAACGGCATTCATACCAAAAGAAATTGTTATTGAAGAAGAATTTACTCCTGAGGAGCTGGATGAAACAGAAAGTCTTTTAAACGGGCTTAAAGGCTCTAAGGTTGTTTTTACTGTCCCCAAGGTTGGAGACAAGAGAAAGCTTGTTGAGCTTGCGCTTAAAAATGCGGAAATAATGTTTTCAAGCTTTGGCGAAAAGCTTAAAATTGAAGAAGAGAGGACAAAAAAAGCCATCTCCGAGATAGCTTCAGCGCTTGGAATAGAAAAAGAAATGCAAAGAATAGAGGCATATGATATATCAAATATACAGGGAGTTGAATCTGTTGGCTCAATGATTGTTTTTGAAGGCGGCATGCCAAAAAAGAGCGATTACAGGAAGTTTAAAATAAAAACCGTTGACGGAGCAAACGACTATGCTTCTATGGAAGAAGTTTTAACCCGTCGTTTTAACAGATATCTGATTGAGCAGAAAGAAAATAAGGATGGGTTGAAATTCAATAAACTTCCGGATTTAATATTCATGGATGGCGGAGAAATACAGGTTAATGCCGCTCTTGGCGTGCTTTTTGATTTTGGCCTTGAAATTCCCGTTTGCGGAATGCTTAAAGATGAGAGGCACAGAACAAAATCCCTTTATTACAAAGGCAAGGAAATATATATGCCTAAAAATTCAAGCGGATTCCATATGGTTACAAGAATACAGGACGAAGTCCATAGGTTTGCCATAGGATATCACAGGAAGCTAAGGCAGAAAACCGCTCTCCATTCCATACTGGATGAAATTTCGGGAATAGGCGACGTTAGACGCACGGAGCTTATAAAGGCGTTTAAAACAGTTGATGCCATAAAATCAGCCGGTATAGAAGAGCTTAAAAAGGTTAGCGGAATGAATGAAGCGTCCGCAAAGAAAGTATATGATTTTTTCAGGGAAAATGATTAAACAGGCGTATTTTGTTGCTAAAATTCTTTTTTTAATGTATTATAGGCATTGATGGATAAAGTAAAATAATATATTTTTTAAAAGGAAGACCCATATGTATAGCGTATCAATGGAAAAATTTGTTAGGGAGTTTGAGCTTACAGAAGTTTTGCCCGATGTAAAAATTGAAGATAAAAAGCTTATACGAAGCGAAATAAATCGCCCGGCTTTGCAAATAACGGGCTTTTTTGAGCATTTTGACAGCGACAGAATACAAATCATAGGTAAGGTTGAATATTCCTATCTCCTTAAAATGGATCCAAAGCTTAGAGACAGCGCTTTTGAACGTATATGCAGCTTACATATACCATGTATTGTTCTTTGTAACCATGCCCAGCCTGTGCCTGAAATGATAAAGCATGCAAGGGAATATTCCATACCGATATTTTCAACCCCGAACAGGACATCTTATTTTATGTCGGAAGCAATAAGATGGCTTAATTCCGAGCTTGCCGAAAGGATAACGATACACGGGGTTTTGGTTGATGTTTATGGCGTAGGCATACTTATAATAGGCGAGAGCGGAGTCGGTAAAAGCGAAACGGCGCTTGAGCTTATAAAAAGAGGGCACAGGCTTGTTGCCGATGATGCCGTTGAAATTAAAAAAATATCTCATAATAAACTTACAGGTTCATGTCCCGAGATTATAAGGTATTTTATAGAGCTTAGAGGTATAGGCATAGTTAATGTTAAGGAGCTTTTTGGAGTAGGCTCCATAAAGGAAACTCAAACTATAGACCTTGTTATAAAACTTGAAATGTGGAACGGTGATGCCGAGCATGACAGACTCGGTTTAAATGATGAATATATGGAAATAATGGGTAATAAAATAGTATGTAACTCGATACCTATAAGACCGGGCAGGAACCTTGCCGTTATATGCGAGGCTGCCGCCATAAACCATAGGCAAAAGATGATAGGGTATAACGCTGCTTACATGCTGGATAAAAGATTAAGAGGAGACAATGAAATTTGAATGACCTTCTGAAATTTTCAATATATTATGGAGTTGACTTTTATGTATGATAAAGGAATGCTTGTTTCGGCTTTTGGAGATGCAGTGAGTTTTGACGAGCCTTTGAAAGATCATACTTCTTTTAAAACAGGCGGCAAAGCGGATATATTTATAAAACCAAGGTGCGAAGAAGAGATAATCTCGGCATATAGGTTTTTGAATGAAAACAATATACCATATTTTGTTATGGGTAACGGAACAAACCTTTTGTTTAGCGACAAGGGCTTAAGAGGCGCTGTTTTGCACATACAAAGAGGCATAGACAGCATTGTCATAAAAGATGATACGGTTTTGGCGGCTTCGGGGGCTCTTTTGTCTGCGCTTTCGGTTATGGTTGCGGACGCTTCTCTTTCAGGCTTTGAATTTGCCTCGGGTATTCCAGGAACATTGGGTGGGGCTGTATATATGAACGCCGGAGCTTATGATGGAGAGATAAAAGATTGCTTTGTTTCGGCAAGAGTGCTTGATGAAAGTGGGGATGTCATAACCCTTAGCAAAGATGATATGTGTTTTGACTACAGAAAAAGCATTTTAAGCGAAAGAAATTATATTGTTCTAAGCGTGAGGTTAAAGCTTAAACCTGGAAACAAAGAAGAAATAAAAGAAAAAATAATTGATTTTGGAAATAGACGCAGAGAAAGGCAACCCTTAAATTTTCCAAGCGCAGGCAGCACTTTTAAAAGACCGGAAGGGTATTTTGCGGGTAAGCTAATTGAAGACGCCGGGCTTAAGGGAAAGGCTATAGGCGGAGCGGCCGTCAGTGAAAAACATGCTGGATTTATCGTTAATACAGGAGAAGCAACGAGCGAAGACATATTAAAGCTTATAAAATATTGTCAGGATGTGGTTTTTGAAAAATTTGGGGTACATCTTGTTCCTGAAGTTAAGGTTATAGACGAGTATTTATGAAATATCGGGGTGAGCTTATGAGGTTTGTAATTGTAACCGGCATGTCCGGTGCAGGAAAATCAACTGTGCTTAAACATTTGGAGGATATAAATTTTTTCTGCGTGGATAATATTCCGCCAGCGCTTATATCAAAATTTGCCGAGCTTTGCTTTGAAAAGGAAAACGAGATAGATAAAGTTGCGCTTGGTATAGACATAAGAGGCGGGAAACTTTTTAACGACCTTTTTAAGTGCCTTGATGAGCTTAAGGAAAAAGGATACGATTATGAAATACTTTTTTTAGACGCGGAAGATAAAGCGCTGATAAAGCGTTTCAAGGAAAGCAGAAGAAGCCATCCGCTTTCAAAAAACGGCTCGATAGAAGTAGGGCTGAAAAATGAAAGGCAGGCCTTAAACGACGTTAAAGAAAGATCCAAATTTATTATAGATACTACAAATATGCTCTCAAGGGACCTTAAGGAGCAGATAAACAATATTTTTATTGAGGACAAAAATTTTGAAAGCCTTATAATTACGGTATGCTCTTTTGGTTATAAATATGGGATACCTCCCGAGAGCGATCTTGTTTTTGATGTCCGCTTCTTGCCTAATCCGTATTACATTCCAGAGCTTAAAGAAAAGACGGGTAACGACAAAACTGTTTCAAGCTATGTAAAAAGTTTTCCGGAATATTCTGTTTTTCTGGACAAGCTTTCAGACATGATGGAATTTCTAATACCCCTTTACATAAAAGAGGGTAAAAACCAGCTTGTTGTCAGCATAGGCTGCACAGGCGGAAAGCATAGAAGCGTTACTGTTGCAAATTACCTTTACAAGAAGCTTCTTGAAAAGAACCATAGCGTTGTTTTAAAACATATAAACATTGATAGGGATACTAAGGGCAAAAAATAATCTCGGCTTGGGGGTGTAAAGTTTGTCATTTTCAGCTAATGTAAAAAGCGAATTGTCTCACCATTTTGGAAATGCGCGACATTGTAACCTAGCTGAAATAGCCGCTATTATAAATATGTGTGGTGTTATAATGTTTTCAGACGGCAAATTTTGTGTAAAAATACAGACCGAGAATGTTACCGTTGCTAGAAAATGCTTTACATTAATCAAAAAAACTTTTAATATAGATAGTGAAATATTGGTTCGCAGAAACAGCCAGCTTAAGAAAAATAGGATATATATGATTTTTATAAAAGGTAAGGAAAACGCAACAAGAGTGCTTACAGCAACAGGTATTATGCGCTCTGAAGGGAATACCCCGTTTATAAAAACAGGGATATATCCTTTAATTGTAAACAGTATATGCTGCCGCAGGGCATACATAAGAGGAGCGTATCTTGCAGGAGGCTCCATAAGCGACCCTGAAAAAGCGTACCATCTTGAATTTGTAAACTCAAGCTATGAGCATGCCGAAGAGCTTAAGGAGCTTATAAATTCGTTTAGTCTGGGTTCTAAAATAACAAAAAGAAAAGGTCAATATATAGTATATATTAAAGAAGGCGAACAGATAGTAAAGCTGCTTAGCATAATGGAAGCGTATGTTGCCCTTATGAATCTTGAAAACATAAGGATATTGAAAGATATGCGAAACAACGTAAACAGAATGGTAAACTGCGAAACTGCAAATTTAAGCAAAACTGTAACCGCTTCTGTTAAACAAATTGAGGACATAAATTATATAAAAGAAACAATGGGTCTTGATAAGTTGCCGGAGCAATTAAAAAGCATGGCGCTTTTAAGGCTGGAATTCCCGGATGCAAGCCTAAAGGAGCTTGGGAGTATGCTAAGCAATGAGGTTGGCAAATCGGGGGTGAACCATAGACTACGTAAAATCGGCGAAATTGCAGACGCATTAAGAGAAAGGGTGTGAAGGTATGATAGAAAGAGCTGTTACAATAAGCCATATGCTGGACGCAAGACAAGCGGCTTTTTTTGTCCAGACGGCTGGAAAGTTTGAAAGCAAAATCGAGGTTTCCGTAAATGAAAAGAAAATAAATGCAAAAAGCATAATGGGTACTATTTCTCTGGGAATGTCCGAAGGGCAAGTCGCTCATATTTTTGCAGAGGGCAAAGATGAAGCCGATGCAGTTAAAGAGCTTTCAAAAATTTTAGAATAATTATAAAAAAACATATATAAGCAAGCATCCCCCGTTTAAGCGGGGGATGCTTGCTTATATATGTTTTTACTGCCAATTATAGCAGTTTAAATTCAATTTTTTATGGACAAATACTATCTATTCCGAATAATATAAAGAAAGAGGTTTATAGTATCATTTTTTGTATGCTTGATATTATAATAATGTATGGTATGGTTAATATAAAAAGTATATTTTTATAAACATGGAAAATAATTGATTTTTTAATCAGACAATAAAAGATATAGTAAATTTTTATAGCTGTATTTGTTCAAAACAGCCGGGAGGAACTTAAGATGATAATAGGAACCTGCATAATAGATCTAAGCATACCATGGTCGGAATCCCTTAAAGACAAAAGAATGGTTGTAAAAAGCCTTCTGTCTAAAATAACAAATAAATTTAATATTTCTGCTGCGGAGGTAGACAATCAGGATATTTTAAAAACCGCTACAATAGGAATTGCCTGTGTAAGCAATGAAAAGGCGCATGCGAACAGTGTTATTGATAATGTCATAGATTTTATTGAGCTTAATACGGAAGCAGTCCTTCAGGGTATAACCGTTGAAATAATTTAATATTTTTTCCAAAGAAATAATATTTTATGGATTTTAAAATCGCAATGTGATATAATACTTTTTGGTATGCGGTCAAAAGTGGCCGAAGATATTAATAATGACATATTCTGAATATATAACAGAAGAGCCGTACTTAATATAAAAATTATCGGATTTAAGGGGGATACACGAATGAACGCTAGTGTAATCGGAAAAGAAGGCAATATAGTTAAATTTACATTTAGTTCGGCACCTGAAATGCTTGAAGAAGGAATGCAATATTCATATAAAACAAATAAAGACAAATTCGTTTTGCCAGGATTTAGAAAAGGAAAGGCTCCCAGGAAAATTATAGAGGCACAGTATGGTGAAGCTGTTTTTTATGATGATGCGGTTAACTACGTTCTTTCAAAGGAATATGAAAACATTATAAAGGATCTTGGTCTTGAGGTTGTTTCAAGACCCGACATAAATGTTCCAAAGCTCAGCAAGGAAGAAGGAATTACTTTTGAAATTGAAGTAACTGTTAAGCCTGAAGTCAAGCTTGGGAAATATAAAGGACTTGAAATTGAGAAACAGGAGATGTCCGTTTCCGACGAAGAAATTGATGCGGAAATTTCAAGAATCCGTGAGCAAAATGCAAGAAACATTTCTGTTTCAGACAGACCTGCAAAAATGGGCGATATAGTTAACATAAGCTATTTGGGCACGAAAGACGGCGTTCCGTTTGAGGGCGGCCAGGCAGACAACTATGACCTTACTTTAGGTTCGCATTCTTTTATAGATACATTTGAAGACCAGGTAGTTGGACATAGCATTGGCGATAAGTTTGACGTTAATGTTAAATTCCCCGATGAATATCATGAGCCTTCGCTTGCGGGAGCAAATGTTGTTTTCGTGGTTGAGCTTAAAGACATCAGCGTTAAAGAACTTCCAGAGGTTAACGATGAATTCGCCCAGGACGTATCTGATTTTGACACGCTTGATGAATACAAATCAAGCATAATGGATAAAATTAAATCAAGGAAAGAGGATATCGCAAAGAAAGAAAAAAGCGATAAGCTCGTGGAGAAAGTTATTGAAAACACCGAAATGGATGTTCCCCAGGTTATGATAGACAGCAGGGTTGAGCAGATGATGCGTGAATTTGATATGAATTTGAAGCAGCAGGGTATTTCTCTTGATATGTATTGCCAGTATACCGGAGCAACCTTGGATACGCTTAAGGAAAGCTCAAAGGTATCTGCTGAAAAGAGCGTTAAAACAAGGCTTGTGCTTGAGCAGATTGCAAAAGATGAAAACCTTGATTTAGAAGAAGAGGAATTTAAAGAGAAGCTTGCAAAAATAGGAGAAAACTATGGAATAACAGCCGAAAAATGGCTTGAGCTGGTATCGGAAGAAGATAAAAAATCCATAAAAGAAGATTTGCTTGTTCAAAAAGCTCTTGAGCTTATTGAAGAAACTTCGGTTGAAATATAATATAAACAAAAAGGGCATAGATATTTATATTTATGCCCTAATCTTTAGATTGATAATATAAAACGGAGGTGTTTTTATGAGTTTAGTCCCATATGTAATAGAACAGACTTCCAGAGGAGAACGGTCATACGATATCTATTCAAGACTTCTTAAAGACAGGATAATTTTTTTGGGCGAGGAAGTAAACGATATTACGGCAAGCCTCGTTGTTGCCCAGCTTCTTTTCCTTGCCGCAGAAGACCCTGAGAAAGACATAAATTTATACATAAATAGCCCTGGAGGCTCTGTTACGGCAGGTCTTGCTATTTATGACACAATGCAGTATATAAGCCCGGATGTTTCAACCATATGTGTAGGTATGGCTGCAAGTATGGGTGCTTTTCTGCTAGCCGGCGGGCAAAAAGGCAAAAGATACGCCCTTCCAAATTCGGAAATAATGATTCATCAGCCTTCAGGCGGAACAAGAGGCCAGGCAACCGATATTAAGATACAAGCCGAAAATATAATTAAGATTAAGCAGCGTTTAAATAAAATGCTTGCTGAGAATACAGGTAAACCCATAGAGGAAATTGAAAGAGACACCGAAAGGGATAATTTTATGTCGGCCCAGGAAGCTTTGGAATATGGGCTCATAGATTCCGTAATAACGAAGCCGGTTAAATAATATAAGGAGATGGAAGGATGGCTGTAAAAAACGATGATAAAAAGCAGCTTAAATGTTCTTTCTGCGGTAAGACCCAAGAACAGGTTAAAAAGCTTATAGCCGGACCTGATGCATATATTTGCAACGAATGCATAGAACTGTGCTCAAATATACTTTATGAAGAGATAGATACATTTATAGGACACGACGATTTTTTGGATATTCCAAAGCCAAAAGAGATAAAGGATATTTTAGACGAATATGTTATAGGTCAGGAAAACGCAAAAAAGATATTATCTGTTGCGGTTTACAACCACTATAAAAGAGTAGTTAATAACGACAAGACAGATGATGTTGAACTGCAAAAAAGCAATATATTGATTGTTGGACCTACAGGTGTAGGAAAAACATTACTTGCCCAAACCCTTGCTAAGGTTTTAAATGTTCCGTTTGCAATTGCGGATGCAACAAGCCTTACCGAAGCAGGATATGTTGGCGAAGATGTGGAAAATATACTTTTGAAGCTTATACAAGCTGCAAACTACGATATTGAAAAGGCCGAGAGAGGCATAATATACATTGATGAGATAGATAAGATAACGAGAAAATCAGAAAATCCGTCTATAACAAGAGATGTAAGCGGCGAGGGCGTGCAGCAGGCGCTTCTTAAAATATTGGAAGGAACAGTTGCTTCCGTGCCTCCTCAGGGCGGAAGAAAGCATCCACATCAGGAATTTATACAGATAGATACAACGAATATTCTTTTCATATGCGGAGGAGCCTTTGTAGGCATTGATAAAATGATCCAGGCCCGTATAGGTGAAAAGATTATAGGCTTTGGCGCAAAATCCACATCAAAGACGGACAAATCGGAAGACGAGCTTTTAAAGCTTATAGAACCTCAGGATCTTTTGAAATATGGGCTTATTCCCGAGTTTGTAGGCAGGCTTCCTGTTGTTGCAACTTTGGATAACCTTGATAAGCAGGCTTTTATAAGAATATTGAAAGAGCCTAAAAACGCTTTAATAAAGCAATATGAATATCTTTTTGAGCTTGACGACGTTATCCTTGAATTTACAGATGAGGCAATTGAAGCTATAGCAGACCTTGCAGTAAAGAGAAGAACAGGCGCCAGAGGCTTAAGGGCAATTGTTGAAGAATTTATAAATGACATTATGTTTGACATACCTTCAAACAATAATGTTGAAAAATGCATAATCACTAAAGACACAGTTTTAAATAATGCCAAGCCTGAATATGTTATAAACGAAAGCAGACAACCCCTTAAAAAGACCCATATCAAAAAACAAAAAAGAGAAGATTCTGCTTCATAACAAAACGCAGTGAATTCTTAAGCTTAAAAACAGTGTGCCGGTTATTTGCTGCACACTGTTTTTTAAAATATGTGCAGAGTTCTTTTGTTTTGGAAAATTTTCGGTTTTTTGACTTGTTTATTAGTTGGAAATGTTATAAATTTATAATATAAATTTATAATTATGGAGGGATTTGTATGAAAGTCGGAATTGTTCAAATGCCAGTTTTCATGGATAAAGTTGAAGACGTTGAATTTGCCGTTAAAAGCATCAAAAAACTGTCTGACAAAGGCGCTGATTTGATAGTTTTGCCTGAAATGTTTTGCTGCCCGTATTCAAACAAATACTTCAGAAGCTATTCGGAGCCTGAAGGCGGTTATGTTTTCACGGAGCTTTCAAAGGCGGCTGCTGAAAATAATGTTTATGTTGTGGGAGGCTCCATGCCTGAATACGATGATGATAAAATATATAACACATCCTATGTTTTCGACCGCAAGGGCAACAAAATTGCAAAGCACAGGAAAATGCATCTTTTTGATATAAATGTTGAAGGCGGACAGCGTTTTTATGAATCAGACACGCTTTCGCCGGGCAACAGCATAACTCTTTTTGATACGGAATTTGGCAAAATAGGGCTTTGTATATGCTTTGACATGCGTTTCCCGGAAATTTTCAGGGTTATGACGCTTGAAGGAGCAAGAGCCATTATAATTCCTGCCGCGTTTAATATGACCACAGGTCCTGCCCATTGGGAGCTTACATTAAGGCAAAGAGCCATAGACGCCCAGCTTTATACAATAGCGGCAGCGCCTGCTAGAGACGATAATGGCGAATATGTTTCATACGGTAATTCAATGATAACAGACCCTTGGGGCAAGGTTGTGTTCAGGGCGGGAGCTTATGAAGAAACCGGGCTTGTTGATTTAGACATGGCTTTGGTTGATAAAATAAGAAAGCAATTGCCTTTGCTTTCAGCAAGGCGAACAGACGTATATAGGGTTGAAAGGACCTGATTTTTTAGTTAAACTAGACTATTTTCAAAATAAAAAAAATAAGTATAAATAACATCGTTTAAGGAGAAATTTATGAAGAAATTATTTATGCTTATTTTGATTATAATATTTTCTTTTAATGTTCCCGTATTTGCGCTTGAAGCTCCTTCTGTGTCAGCGCAGGGAGCCATAATAATGGATTATGAAACAGGGCGAGTCATATGGTCAAAAAACAGTGACGAACCTATGTCTATGGCCAGCACAACCAAAATTATGACTGCTATAATGGCCATTGAATCAGGAACGCTTGATGAATATGTGGAAATTTCATCAAATGCTGCTTCCGCGCCTAAGGTTAGGCTAGGCCTTTCAAAAGGTGAAAGGTGGAAAATGTCGGACTTGCTTTACGCTTTAATGCTTAAATCCGCAAACGATGCGGCGGTTGCTGTCGCTGAGCACATTGGGCTTACCGTTGAGGATTTTTGTATTGCAATGACTAAAAAAGCAAAAACACTTGGCGCAAAAGATACTGTTTTTGAAACTCCCAACGGGCTAGACAAAGGAGAGCATCACTCAACGGCATATGACATGGCGCTTATAGCCAGATATGCGCTTGCAAACGAAAAATTCAGAGAAATAATAGCAACTCCATCAGCAACAATAACCTCAGAAAAAGGGAGAAGCATCTCCGTAAACAATGCGGATAGGCTTTTAAATGAATATGAGGGGGCAATAGGCGTTAAAACAGGGTTTACAACCAAGGCAGGGCATTGCTTTGTCGGAGCGGCCGAAAGAAACGGCATAACCCTTATATCAGTCGTTTTTGCAAGCGGCTGGGGAAGCACAGGTAAGGAGCAAAAATGGAGAGACACAAAAAAACTTTTGGATTTTGGCTTTAAAAACTATGAAAAAGTTAAAGTTATCGATAAAGGAAGATTTGTTTTAAGCTTGCCTGTTAAGCTTTCAAGGGAGGGCAGCGTAGGAATGGTTGTTAATTCTGATGCCTATTCTATTTTAAATCCAGAAGAAACAGCAGCGCTTGAGGTTGAATACAACTACCCGGATTACATTGTTTCTCCGGTGTATAAAGGTCAAATTTTAGGCTATGCAGAGGTTTTTACCGAAGGAGAAAGCCTTTTGACGGTTGACCTTGTGGCAGATGCGGACATAAAAAGAAATGACTTTAGAACAAATTTTGACAAAATAATAAACACGTGGACTTCTATAAACTACAGTTATTTTTTTGAATATGTCAGGGGGAAAATATGATTCTAAGATTGCAAAAATTTTTAGCCGATGCCGGTGTCGCCTCAAGGCGTAAATCCGAAGAGCTTATAGCCGAAGGCAGAGTTTCGGTTAACAATGAAGTTATAACCGAACAAGGAGTTAAAATAGATGACCAGCTTGATTTGATAACTGTTGATGGAAAGGTTGTTAAGCCTCAAAAAAACCATGTCTATATTATCCTTAACAAACCTGAAGGCTATGTAACCACAGTTAAAGACCAATTTGATCGTCCAACGGTTATGTCTCTTATAAAAGGCGTTGAAAAGAGGATTGTGCCTGTCGGACGCCTTGATTATGATACGTCCGGTCTTTTGCTGATGACAAATGATGGAGAACTCACATATAAGTTTACCCATCCAAAGCATAATGTCGAGAAGGTTTATGTTGCGAAGGTTTTTGGAACACCTGATACAAATGATATGCTAAAGCTTAAAATGGGAGTTTATATTAATGGAGTGAAAACAGAGTCTGCCAAAGTTCTGCTTCTTGAAAGCGGAGAAAGATACTCCTTCATCCAAATAACGATACATGAGGGTAAAAACAGACAGGTAAGAAAAATGTGCGAAACTATAAAGCATCCCGTTTCTTCTCTTAAAAGGGTTGCGGAAGGAGAGCTCAAGCTTGGGGATCTCCCAAAAGGGAAATATAGATATTTAACAGAAGAAGAAATTAAATACTTGAAAAGTGTTTGATTAATATCTAATTTAAAGGAGAAAACTTTATGGAAGACAAATTAAATGCGGCTTTTATATTTTTAGCAGGAGGAACAACGAAAATGAGCAGAGCTGTTGTTGAGACAGGCACAGTGAATCTCCATGCCATAGGCGTTGGGAGCTATAAAGAGGCATGCGAAGAAGCTGTGAAGCTTAAAGAAATGGGAGTTACGGCAATAGAACTTTGTGCAGGCTTTGGGAATGAGGGCATAGCCATGATTGCGAAAGCTGTTGGCAAAGATGTTGCGGTTGGCGCTGTAAAGTTTGATTTTCATCCTGCCCTCGGATTTAAAAGCGGGGACGAGTTTTTTAATTAAACAGAAGTAAAAATATATAATAAAAATAGAATCAAAGTACTTTTTTAAGTACATATTCTAATTGTTATTGGCAAATTTTAGATGTATAATAAAGATATATTTTTAAATTAAGGAGGGATTTTATTATGAAAGCCGGATTTATAGGCCTTGGAATCATGGGTAAACCCATGGCAAAAAATCTTTTGAAAGGCGGCTGCGAGCTGCTTGTTTATGATGTTAACCCTGTGGTTGTTAAAGAAGTTACAGCAATCCCAGGAGCAAAACTTGCAAGCCTTGAAGAGATAGGTGCAAACTGTGAATATATATTCACCATATTGCCGAATGGAACAATTGTTCAAGACGTTCTTTTTGGAGAAAACGGAGTTGCAAAAACTATTAAGGCCGGCAGCGTTGTTGCAGACCTTAGCTCGGTTACCCCTGTTGAATCTAAGGCATGTGCAGAAAAGCTTGCTCCTCTTGGAGTAGACTTTATAGATTCTCCCGTAAGTGGTGGAGAACCTAAGGCTATCGACGGAACTCTTGCTTTCATGTCCGGAGGAAAAGAAGAAGCATACAATAGAGTGTTACCTTTCTTTAAGCTTATGGGAACCTCGGCTCTTTTGGTTGGAGATACGGGAAGCGGAGCTGTTACAAAGCTTGCGAACCAAATCATTGTTAACCTTACAATAGCTGCTGTTTCGGAGGCTTTTGTTTTGGCCACAAAAGCAGGTGCGGATCCTGAAAAGGTTTACAAAGCAATCCGCAGCGGGTTTGCTCAAAGCACAGTTTTAGACGCAAAAGGAACTATGATGATAGACCGTAACTTTGTTCCGGGCGGGAAAATATCTATAAACCGCAAAGACATTATGAATGTTATAAATACGGCACACGCCATAGATGTTCCTCTTCCGCTTACAGCTCAGCTTTATGAGATATTCCAGTATCTTAAGGTTCACGGACATATGGATGACGACCACAGCGGCATAGTTCAATACTATGAGGATCTTGCCGGTGTTACGGTTCAGAGAAAAAGCTGATAAATAAAATTTCAATAGGAGCAGACATGAGAGATAAACCTGTAAGCGTTGATATTCTTCTAAAATACCCAAAACCGGATGAAGCTTATGTAGATAAAATTTTAAGCGACGCTCTTTCGGATTTTGATTTCAAAATAATAGTTTTGGACGATGATCCGACAGGAGTTCAAACGGTGCATGACATATCGGTTTATACCGATTGGAAGGAAGACACGTTTGAAATGGGGCTTACGGAGAAAAACGGCATGTTTTTTATCCTTACAAATTCAAGAAGTTTTTCTTTGGAAGAAACTAAGCTTGCTCATACCGAGATGGCGCATAATGCTTTTACCGCCTCAGTTAAAACGAACAGGAAATTTATTATAATAAGCCGCAGCGATTCAACCCTTAGGGGGCATTATCCTACGGAAACAAAGACGCTGGCGGATAACCTCGAAGACCTTCTTAAAATAAAGTATGACGGAGAAGTTATAATCCCGTTTTTCAAAGAAGGCGGAAGATACACCATAGACAATATCCACTATGTTAAAGAAGGGGACATGCTTGTTCCCGCAGGAATGACGGAATTTGCAAAAGATAAAACTTTCGGCTATGAAAATTCCGATCTTGGAAAATGGTGCGAGGAAAAGACAAACGGTAAATATAAAGCGGAAGATATGGTTTATATTTCTCTTAACGAGCTTAGGAAGATTGATGTTGACGGCATAAAAGGAAAGCTTTTGAGTGTTTCTGATTTCAACAAAATAATAGTTAACGCCATAGACTATTTTGATGTTAAGGTTTTTGCTGCAGCATTTGCTTTGGCGATGAAAGAGGGCAAAAACTTTATGATAAGAGGAGCTGCCGCAATAACAAAGGTTTTGGGCCAGGTTGCGGACAAACCTCTTTTAACAAAAGAAGAGCTTATTCCGGATAAAAATCCTAATGGTGGCATAGTTATTGTGGGTTCGCATGTAAATAAAACAACGAAACAGCTTGAAGAGCTTAAAAACTGTAAATATCCAATTTCTTTTGTTGAATTTAACCAGCATAGGGTTATTGAAGAAAACGGTCTTAAAGACGAAGTTCAAAGGGTTGTTTCCGTTGTGAGGCAAAAAGTTTCAGCCGGAGAAACCGTTGCTGTATACACAAGGCGTGAGCGTTTTGACCTTGATATCGATGATAAAGATAAACAGCTTAAGGTTTCGGTTGAAATTTCAGATGCTGTTTCAAGCATAATAAGCCTTTTGGATGTCCGTCCGAAGTTTATAATAGCAAAAGGCGGGATAACAAGCAGCGATATAGGCACAAAATCTCTTAAAGTTAAAAGAGCTACCGTGATGGGTCAAATAAAACCCGGCATACCCGTTTGGCTTACGGGAGAAGAAAGTAAATTTCCTAATATGCCTTATGTTATTTTCCCGGGAAATGTAGGAGATGTCTCTACCTTAAGGGAAGCCTGCGAAATATTAATGAGTTAGTTAAAAAGCCGCCGGAAACCCGGTGGCTTTTTTGGTATGGGGTGGGAAATGAAAAAAGAAAGCATTTCTGCAAACGAGATAAATAAATTTACATATTGCCCGTATCAATGGTATTATGAAAAAATTTACGGCAGAAAAGAGATAAGGCGTCTTGCTGCTATAAGAAATGAAGAAGCAAACGCCAATATGCTTGAAAATTATTCGGTGGGTTCAAAGCATCATAGCTATAGATATGTAAATTATAAAATTTCAAGATGTTTAAATGTTATCATTTTTGTTGTAATTGTTTTTACCGCTGCTTTTTTGCTTATTAAATTTGGAATGCTTTAAGAGGAATATTTATGTTTGAGCTTACAAAAATAGACTATATAATAATATTGGCGGCTTTATTTTTATTAATTCTGATATTTATAAAAATATCTTCTGAAAACACAATCATAAAAAGGCCGGCAAATTTTAATATGCCGTTTGGCAAATTAATATATGCTGACCAAAAATCCAAGAAGAAAAAAGAAGCGGCTTTCGGCAGGGTTCTTTATTCCGAAAAATATAATTTAAGGGGCCGACCGGATTATATATTCAGAAACAGTATAAATGGCAGGATTATTCCCGTGGAAATAAAAAGCGGAGATATAAAAGGAAAGGATTATCCGCACGAAGGAGACATTATGCAGCTTGCGGCATACTTCCTTATTATAGAAGACATATATGGGAAAAAACCAAAATACGGAATACTTATGTATAAGAATTGCAGTTTTAAAATACGGAATACTGTGTTTATAAGAAAGAAAGTTAGAAATATGATTTCCAGGATGAAAAAAATGCTTGAAACAGGCAATGAAAACACGTCCCCTGATTTTGCTAAGTGCAGACCTTGCATTTTAAGGGGTACAATATGTGAAAAATGTATAGAAAAGGCACTATAAATATTGTGGACTGTATACAAATAAATAAATAAAGTGTTAAAATGAACAAAAACATATTAATTTTATATAAATATTTTGAACAAAACTATTAATAAGGGTATAAATTTTTTATAAATAAAATTCGTTATTTTTTTGTTAAACAAAACCTTCTATGATATGAATTTATGTGTTATAATAATATCAAAATATAATAAATGTTTTGCCAATGCTTTTGCAGGTAAAGACGGATTTGTAAGTTTGTCTGTGCCGGCTCGGTTAAATGCAAGAGTCATATATAAATCCTGGAGGAATGGATTGTGGATAAAAACATTGTTAAGAAATTATCTTTAATATTTATTTTTTCTGTTGCAATTATGGCAGCCGCTGTTGGCGTAACGGCTATTAATGTTTCCAATTCTTCATCTCCCGAAATTATAGAAGCATTTTTCTTTCAGTAATTAGATAAAATACAATCAAGCTAATATTAATATTTTTGCACAGAGAAATCTGTGTTTTTTTATTATTTAAAATACAGTTTATGTTTGAGTATATTTTATTATGGCTTGATATAAATTTGCTGTATAATAACAGTATAGCAAAAATCCAAATATGTATTTATATGGCAGAAATCCATATTATATAAAATATTTTACAGTGAAAGGAGATAAATTATTAAATGAGTGAGAAAAACAGAATGTTCAGGAAAATGCTTAATGAACCGGGTATGATTATAGCCCCAGGAGTTCATGACGCCATAGGCGCCAGGGCTCTTCAAATGGCGGGATTCAAAGTTGGATATTTAACAGGCAACGGTATGACGGCAAGCCGTATAGGGGTTCCGGATATAGGTCTTGCAACCCAAACGGAAATGGCAACTTGGGCAAACAATATTTCTTCTTGTGTTGAGGTGCCTATAATTTGTGACTCCGATAACGGTTATGGAGATGTAACAAATACGTGGCGTACAGTACGCGCATTTGAAGACGCAGGAATAAGCGCAATACATATTGAAGACCAGGGATTTCCAAAAAAATGCGGATGCTATGCGGGCGTAAACCTTGTAAGCGAAGAAGATGCCGTAAAAAGGATAAAAGTAGCCCTTAAAGCAAGAAGAGACCCTGATTTTGTTATAATAGCAAGAACTGATGCAAGACGCGCGATGGGAAGCCTTGATGAGGCTATACGACGCGGACGCTTGTTTGAAAAAGCAGGAGCGGATGTTTTATTCTTTGAACAGCTTGAAAATAAGGATGAAATAAAAGAGATTATAAAAGCTTTCCCAAACACTCCCGTGATGTATGATATCTTGGAAGAACGCAGGGATTTAATTTATACAACCGATGAAGTTGCTGCACTTGGAGTGAAAATTTGCATATTTGCATTGTCATCAGTTTTATCCACGGCTTTAAGCATGATGGAGCTTATGAACATTATAAAAAATACACATACCACATTGAGCCTTTTTGACGGCAATAAGCTTATGGAGCTTCATAAATATGAAGAGCTTATGGGTATAAACCAAATGACGGATTTACAAAATGAACATTAAAAAAATCTCTCTTAATATAGGGGTGTGATGATATGTTTGATTTAACGGGTCAGGTTGCAATAGTTACCGGAGGAGCAATGGGAATAGGCAGGTCTGTGGCCGGGTTTTTAAGCGGAGCCGGGGCGAAGGTTGCCATTGCAGATTATAATCTGGAAGAAGCCAAAAAAACAGCCGAGGAATTTTGTTCCGAAGGTAAGGAGGTTGTTGCATTTAAAGCCGATGTATCTGATTCGGAAATGGTTTTGGATATGATTAACTCAGTGCATAAGCTTTGGGGTAGAATAGATATACTTGTAAACAACGCAGGAATTTTGCAGGATAAATATATAACAGATATATCAGATGATGAATGGGACAAAATGCTTGACATACATGTTAAAGGCACATTTTTATGCACGCGTGCCGTTATACCTTTTATGACGGAAAAAAACTACGGGCGTATCATAAATATTTCGTCTCTTGGTTCAAGGCAGGGTATTTATTTGGCAGGCTCTCATTATTGTGCGGGAAAGGGCGGTGTTATGGCATTTTCAAGGCAATTGGCGCAGCAAATATACCGCAAAGGTCTTAATATAACTATAAACTGTGTTGCTCCAGGCACGATAAAAACTCCGCTTATAAGCAAACGTTCACCGGAAGCTATAAAATGGATAATAGAGCAATTCCCGATACATCGCTTAGGTACTGCCGATGATATTGGATATGCTGTTTTGTTCCTTGCTTCCCAGTGGGCAGGCTATATAACGGGGGAAATGTTGGATGTAAACGGCGGAAAATATATGATGTAGGAGGCAGGACGATGAAAATAGATCTTAATTGTATAGACAAATCAATGCTTTCCGGTAAGGTTGCCTTTGTTTCAGACGCTTCCGCAGGTATAGCCGAAGAAGTCATACGGCTTTTTTCTATGGCAGGAGCTGCCGTTGCTTTTAATGCCAAAGATTCTAAACAGGCCGAAAAGGTAAAATCAACAGTTGAGGCTCAGGGGGCAAGGTGTAAAGCTTTTAATTTCTCATGTCTTGATGCTGAAAATATAAAGCAAATGGTTTTGGAAGCGGAAAAGGAACTTGGGGAAATACAGATACTTGTTAATTATTGTGACTTTGAAGAAAATATACCGTTTACAGAAACAGATGAAGAAAAATGGAACCGTATGATAGAGCTTCAGCTTACAAATGCATACCGTTTTTGTCATGCTGTTGTACCGGGAATGATAGAAGCTGGCTATGGCAAAATAATAAACGTAAGCTCTCTTTCCGCGAAAACAGGAGGCTATGTTGTCGGAGCCGGCATTCATTACTGCGCAGCCGAAGGAGGGCTTTTAGGTCTTTCGCGTGGGCTTGCAATGCAGCTTGCAGAGAATAATATAACGGTTAATTCAGTTTGCCCATCCATAGTGGACATTGAAGCTGAAAAAAGCAGAAACAAGGATGAACTTGACGTTTTGAAAAAGGAACTTCCGTTTAACCGTTTTGCAGATCCTCTTGAAATAGCCGGAGGCGTGTTATTTTTAGCCTCTCCTTTTACCAGCTGGATAACGGGATATTCACTTGATATAAACGGTGGACTATTTATGGATTGATTTTTAAAAATACCCCTGCTTAGCAGGGGTATTTTTTTTTGAGGTCAAATACTGTTTTAAGAATCTGCCACCGCACTTATTGACATATTTTTACTTTAGGAATATTATTGTATACATGATTTTTTATTCGGAGGCGAAAAATTTGGTTGATATAAAAGCCATTGTGGACCTTCAGATAATGCTTTTTCTTCTTATGGGTATAGGATATGCTTCGGCAAAGGGCGGAGTTATTACAGAAGAAACAAAAAAGCATGTTTCGGATCTTTTGGTTTATATAATTTTACCCTGCAATATACTTGCTTCATTTAACCAGGAGATGCCTCCTGAGGTTATAAGAAATTCCGCGGAAGTAATAATAATATCGGTCGGGATACAGCTTTTAAGCATTGCGCTTGCATATCTGCTTTATAGAAAAGCACCTCCAGACAAAATAAATGTTTTAAAGCATGGCACTCTTTCCAGCAATGCTTCGTTTATAGGAATACCTGTTATAGGCGGGATATATGGACCGGAAGGAGTTATATACACATCTCTGGCAGTTATACCGATGAGGATTTTCATGTGGTCTATAGGCCTTTCTTTTTACACAAGCAGCAATAAAAAAAACATGATAAGGACAATAGTTACTCATCCTTGCATATTGTCGGCTATCTTGGGATTTTTAATGATGGTTTTTAATCTGCACTTTCCAAGTGTAATTTCAAACACCCTGTCTTCAGTAAGCGCATGCTGTACTGCTATATCTATGATGATAATAGGGGCAATATTATCAGAAGTGGATATTAAAAGTGTTTTTGATAAAGATGCGTTATGGTATTCTTTTGTCAGGCTTTTGTTGTTGCCGGTTATAGTTTTATTTGTCTTAAAGTTTCTTGGGATATCAGGAGCTGTTTATGGGGTAAGTGTCCTTTTAACTGCTATGCCTATGGGAAGCACAACTGTCATTTTAGCTGAAAAATATAATGCAAACGGACCATTTGCGTCAAAGTGCATTTTTATGACTGCTTTATTGTCTATAATTACACTACCTATTCTTGGTTTGCTTCTTTAAAGTATTAAAAGGCTTATAAACGTACAAAGAAATTAAGATTATATTAATAAAATTATTGATTTATATAATTTCAGGTGATATAATTTTATTCGCTAAGTGAAGCATGCAGGAAAGCGATTTTAAACCACCTTTTATCCACCGAAGGAGTGAAACTCTCAGGTGCTCTGAGTTCAGAGCGAAGACTGTATGCGGATAGCACTCTGGAGAAACCTGTTTTTATCAGGGGCCGAAGGTGCAACGTAATGTTACGAATCTCTCAGGCAAAAGGACAGAGAACATTTTTTTGTGCACATTGTTGCACTCTTATTGTGTTCCTTATTTCTTGTGTTTTGGGAGGATGACCTTTGGGTTCATTCTTCTTTTTTTGTTCTTATAAAATATTTTAAATTGGAAGGGGTTTGTTTATGGGCGAGGGTTTTTTAGAAATGCTAAACAAGGTTGACGACCTGGTGTGGGGGTTACCGCTTATAATTCTTGTTATGGCAGTAGGCCTTTACTTAACGTATTGCGGAGGTCTTCTTCAGGTTAAGCATTTAGGCAAGGCGCTTAAATTCATGGTTAAAAACGAAGTTGACGGAGAAGGCGAAGTAACAAGCTTCGGAGCTCTTTGCACAGCTCTTTCGGCAACAATAGGAACCGGAAACATAGTCGGTGTTGCAACGGCAATTGCAGCGGGCGGTCCGGGAGCCTTATTTTGGATGCTTGTTGCAGCATTTCTTGGAATGGCAACAAAATTTGCAGAAGGTTTTTTTGCTGTTAAATACCGTAAGATTGATAAAGACAATCACGTTTTGGGCGGGCCTTTCTATTACATAGAAAACGGAATGGGTAAAAAATGGATTTGGCTTGCTAAAATGTTTGCTTTTTTTGGTGCTCTTGCAGGGCTTATGGGCATAGGAACAATTACACAGGTGAATGGGATAACATCGGCTGTTCAGAGTTTCTTTGATCCTTCAAAGGCAAATACAATTTCTGTTTTTGGAACAAACATTTCAATTGCGGTAATAATATCGGGGGTTATTGTAACGGTATGTGCCGGGTTAGTTATTATAGGTGGAATTAAACGTATTGCAAAGGTTTCGGAAGTAATAGTTCCGTTTATGGCAATTTTATATGTTTCAGTTGCAATTATTCTTCTTATATGCAACATAACAAGGATTCCAAACGCTATATACCAGATTTTTGTTGGAGCGTTTAATCCTGCTGCTGTTTCAGGTGGCGTAATAGGAACAATGTTTATAGCTATGCAAAAAGGCGTTGCCCGGGGTATATTTTCAAACGAATCAGGTCTTGGCTCGGCTCCCATAGCAGCAGCCGCAGCTCAAACAAAAGACCCTGTTCGTCAGGGGCTTGTTACGATGACAGGAACATTTATAGATACTATAATCATTTGTACAATGACAGGTCTTTCAATTGTTTTGGCCGGATCATGGGTTAAAGATCTTGGGCTTGAAGGCGTTGAGATAACAAACCATGCTTTCCAAACAGGGCTTCCGTTTTCAAACGAGGTTTCTTCATTTATACTTATGATTTGCCTTATATTCTTTGCTTTCACAACCATTCTTGGCTGGGACTATTACAGTGAGCGTTGTGTTGAATATCTTGCAAAGGGAAAGAAAAGCTGGGTTTCGGTTTTCCGCTGGCTTTATGTTGCCGCAGTTTTCATTGGACCTTACTTGGCAGTTAAGGCTGTTTGGGTAACCGCAGACATATTTAACGGTTTAATGGCTTTTCCAAACCTTGTTGCACTTATTGCTTTAGCTCCTATAATGAAAAGGGAAACAAGGGAATATTTCAAGAAAAAAGCAAATTAATTTCAAACTTAAAAACGCCGATAATTTTATCGGCGTTTTTTGATTTAACGAAAGAATAATAATTGCTATTAATATGGCAAGACACGGCTATCAGAGTATACCTGATTAATATTTTTTCACATATGTGCTTTGATGCATAGCTAAATATATTTATTACACTGTTTTATCATTTTTACTTATTTCATTCATGTATCCAGCAGTAATAATACCGGACGGTAAAGCGACTATTGCTATTCCGAATATGGATGAGACCATGGTTACTATGCGTCCAACCGTTGTGATAGGGTAGATATCACCATATCCCATCGTTGTAAGAGATACTGTTGCCCAGTATACAGCATCAAAAAATGTTGCAAAAGAATCCGGTTCAACATTAAAAATTATAAGCGCTGAAATAATTATGTATGCGATTGCAAAAGTTACCACAGCAAACAATGCTTCTTTCTGTTTCTTAAATACGGCGGATATTATTTTAAAGCTTTTTGAGTAGCGTAGCACTTTAAAAACCCTGAGAACTCTAAACATACGAATCAAACGGAAAATTCTAAGTAGTTTAAAACTGCTGTTTAGAATGGTTATGGATGGAAGAATCGAAATCAAGTCAATTATTGCCATGAAGGAAAATGGGTACCTTAGAAAAGATGAGATTGACTTTTTCCCATACTTAAAATCAGATGTACAGAAGCGTAACAAATAGTCAATTATAAATATTTATACGGCTATTCTGTCGGTAGTACAGCTTAAAAGCCAAGGGAATAAGGCTTGCTATTATGGTAATCATCATGAAATAGTCATAAATGCTGCTAAACAAATCCAGCCCATCTGATAGCTCTATTATCTCAAATATTTTTTTTCTCATACGCACCCCCATATATGTTTATTATATCATTTTCAGTTGAATTATGAGGGAATTATTTTATGAATGCTTTAAGTGCAAGCCCCCGCAAAAAAAATATAGAAAATAGTTTAGATAGATATCGAGCGAAGTTAATATTGCCACAATTAAAAGGGCATGATGGAATATACTTGCTAACCCAATCTAAAAATTAGGATTATTTTATTTTTAGAAGAAAAAACATCTTGACTTGGAGTCAACTCCAAGGTGTATGCTGTTTTTGGCAGCAAAGGATTATTTTATGAATTGATGATTATTTTTTATTTCCATCAATTGCGGAGGGATTAAATTGACAATAAAAGAGGTTTCGAAAAATACGGGCTTAACTGCTGACACCTTAAGGTATTATGAAAAAATAGGGATGATACCCATAATAAGAAGAGATGAAAACGGAATAAGAAGCTATAACGATTCGGATATAAGGCTTATAAATTTTGTTTTAAGGCTTAAAAGGGCAGGTATGACGCTTGAAAAAATAATAGAATATGTAGAGCTTGCCAAAGAAGGAGATTCCACAGCAGAGGCAAGAAAAAAGCTGCTTGAGGAGCAGAGAGAAAATATAATATTCCGAATATCAGAACTTAAAGAAAGTCTTGACCTTATAGATTATAAGATTGAACATTATTTTAGCTGTGTTATTTCGGATACTAAAGAGGCTGTGGAGAATTTAAAATGAACAAATTTTTTTACTGATATATGGCTCTACATTTGTATGTATGATATACTTATAAAAAAATATAAGGAGTGGTTATGATGCCAGGTATTAAAAACCCATATTTTCACCATGTTGCGCTTTATTCCAAGGATATTGATAAGACTATTGATTTTTATACGAAGGGTCTTGGGCTTACATTGTTTCGCAAATGGGGAGATAAAGATAATGGCGGAGCCATGATAAAAATAGGCTCTGAAGGTATGCTCGAGGTGTTTACAAAAGGAACCAAAGAGAGTGAATTAAACGCAAGATATAATCATTTTGCTATATATACCCAGGATATAGATTATGCCTATGATTTGGCAATTAAAGCTGGAGCGAAACCTTCCAAACCACCTTTTAGTGTAGAGATACCGGCGGAAGAACCTTTTAAAGTTTATGTTGCCTTTGTTAAGGGCCCGGACGATGAAGAAATAGAATTTTACAGTGAAGTTTAAGAAAGATTGTTTTTTAAGGAGGACAAAAATGAAAGAATTTAAATTTTTTATGCCTACACAAATAGTGTTTGGCAAAGATTGTATTTTAAATAATGCTGATATGTTTAAAACAATGGGACAAAAAGCGCTTATTGTAACAGGAAAGCATTCTTCAAAAACAAACGGGTCTTTGACGGACGTTATTTCTGCGCTTGATAAATGCGGGGTAGGGCATGTTGTTTTTGACCAGGTTGAGGAAAACCCTACGATTGAGACAGTTTTAAAAATTAAAGAGCTTGGGCTAAAAGAGAAGATTGATTTTGTAATAGGTATAGGTGGAGGTTCTGCAATTGATGCATCCAAAGCCGCTTCAGGATTTATTAAAAATACTGATAAAGACACTAAGGAGTTTTTAGCCGGGGATATAAAAACATTTCTTCCTATGGTTGCTGTCCCGACAACTGCTGGAACAGGAACCGAAGCAACTAAATTTACGGTCATCACTATGCATGAATTAAATACAAAGGTTAGCCCATGCAGGAATGCTTTCCCGAACATTTCTTTTATTGATGCCAAATATACAGTTAATATGCCGGGAACAGTAACAAGAAATACGGCTGTGGATGCGCTTACACATCTTATAGAGGCATATGTTCATTCGCAGGCTTATCTTTTAAATGATATGATAATTGAGAACGGCTTAAAACTTTTCAAGGAATGTATATCTTCACTTATAGATAATGAATATTCATATGAGGTAAGGGAAAAGCTTTTGCTTGCTTCAACTTTAGCAGGGATAGCCATTTCAAACTCGGGAACAAGCCTTCCGCATGCCCTGGGATATATGCCTACATATTATAAAGATGTTCCGCACGGACGCGCGAATTCGCTTTTTATGTCTGGATATTTGAGACTTTTCGGAGAAGACGAAAAGGTAAATAAGCTTTTATCCTTGATAGGATTTTCAGATATACAGGAACTCCAGTCATTTTTTGATAAACTCTTTAAAAACGATGAAAAATATACGGAAGATGAAATTGAAAGCTATACAGATGAGGTTATGATAAAAAACAAAGCTAAGCTCTCAAGTTTCCCGCGGGAGATAACCAGAGATGAGATGTACAATCTTTTCAAAACCAGTCTTATAAAATAAAGATATGTGGAAAGTTAAAACAATTTATTTTAAGGAGACAAAAAATGAAAGCATTTAAATTTTTTATGCCTACACATATAGTGTTCGGTAAGGATTGCATTTTAAATAATGCTGAAATGTTTAAATCAGTAGGTACTAAAGCGCTTATTGTTACAGGGAAAAATTCTGCAAAAGCAAACGGCTCTTTGGCTGATGTTACAGCAGCACTGGATAAGTGTGGGATAGGGTATGTTGTTTTTGATCGGGTTGAAGAAAATCCCACAATCGAGACTGTTTTAGAAATGAGAAAGCTTGGGCTTGACGAAAAGGTTGATTTTGCAATAGGCATAGGCGGAGGTTCTTCTATGGACGCTGCAAAAGCAGCCGCATGTTTTATTAAAAATCCGGATAAAGGCGCAAACGAATTTTTGGCTTCCGAGATGAAAACATTTATTCCTATCATTGCAGTTCCAACAACTGCCGGGACAGGCTCGGAAACTACGCCTTATGCAGTTATAACTTTTCATGAGCTTAAAACAAAAGTCAGCCCAGGAAGGAACATGTTCCCGGCAATATCTTTTTTAGATGCAAAATATATGATGAATATGTCTGATGTTGTAACGAACAACACGTCAATAGATGCGCTTATGCATCTTGTTGAATCATATATGAATAAGCATTCTTTTTCACTTCAGGAGATGCTTGCGGAAGACGCTTTAAAGCTTATTGCCGAATGCCTTCCAAAGCTAAAATCAAGGGAATGTGATTTTGAAACAAGAGAGAAGCTTTTGCTCGCCTCAACGATTGCAGGCATGGTAATTTCAAATTGCGACACATCGCTTCCTCACGGGATGGGCTATATGCCGACGTATTATAAAGGTGTTCCGCATGGACGCGCAAATGCTCTTTTTGCAAGAGAATATTTAAAGCTTTACATAGGAGATCCAAAGCTTGATAAATTGCTTGGAATGCTTGCGTTTAAAGATGTTGACGCCTTTGGAGATTTTATAGACGGATTGCTTATAAACGACGAAGTTTATACGGAAGAAGATTTAAAGATATTTACAGATTCTGTTTTTAAAAACAAAGCAAAGCTTTCAACGCTTAAAGTTGAGCTTTCATGGGATGACCTTTACAATATATTTAAAAATAGCCTTATAAAATAATTTATCAGATAAAAAAGCAAGCCGGACTGTAAAAACAGTCCGGCTTGCTTTTTTTACTTAGATAGTTATTAGCCGTTTGCGTTTTGTATTGTTGCTTTTAAAGTCATAGAGGAGTTATTTCTAATGATTTTTATATCAACCGTTGCACCAATTTCTTGTTTTGCAATGGATTTTTGTAATGTTTCCATATCAAGTATTGTTTCTCCGTTGAAAGCTACTATAACATCACCTTTTTGCAATCCGGCTTTTTCTGCGCTTCCGCCTTCAACAACACCTGCAACATATACGCCAATTGGGAGCCCATATATTTCAGCAAGATCATCTGTTACGCTTGCACCTGATATTCCGAGATAAGGACGTGCTATAGTGCCATTTTCAAGGAGTTCGTTAATGTAGGGCACAGCTATATTGCTTGGTATTGCATAGCCCATTCCCTCAACTGCCTGCTCAAATGATTTTGCCGAGTTTATCCCTATAACTTCGCCTTTATAGTTTACAAGGGCTCCGCCACTATTTCCAGGATTTATTGCGGCGTCTGTCTGTATCATTTCAAATTCTTTTCCATCTATTTGGATTGTTTTGTCCGGTATACTTATCATTCCGCCTGTTGCAGATTTCCCTTCGCCAAGTGCGTTTCCTATTGCGATAACGCTTTCGCCCATTTGAAGTTTATTGGAGTCGCCAAAGGTTGCTATTGACACCTTGGATATTCCTTTATCCAATAGGTCGGTTTTTAATACTGATAAAACTGCAAGGTCAGCCGTTGTATCTTTGCCTACCAAGCTTGCTTCAATAGATGTTTCATCGTCCCAGGATACGTAAACCTCAGTTGCGTCGTCTATAACGTGAGCGTTTGTGCATATGAAAACTTTTGTTCCGTCTTCGTTAAAAACAACACCAGAGCCGGCGCCGCTTCCCTCGTATGGAACATAGTTTCCGAAAAAGCTCATTGTTGTTCCAGAAATTTTTGTTGTTATGCTTACGATTGAAGGAGCAACTGCTTTAATTATGTTTACAGCTGTTTCTTCGCTTGAATTTCCAAGCGTACTGGCTGTTTGTGATATTGCGCTTGAAGTAGATACGCTTGAGAAACCTTTAACTGAGTTTTCTTCGGCTGCTGTTTCAGAAGATGAAGAATTTTTGTTTAGGTAATATTGCGCTACAGAGAAAGAGCCGCCTATGAAAGAACCGCCAACAATGCTTATGATAAGACAAGCAGTGATAAATTTTTTAAACGGATGACCTTTTTTCTTTTTAATAGTTTCGGTGTAATAAACCTCTTTTGCGTGCACATCCTGCTTGTTTTCATTGGATTTCTCAGGGGAATCTATCTTTTCGTTTTCTTCGGTTTCATTTTCATATGAGCTGGCAAAATTTTCTTCAGATGGATTTTGCTCAAGAGAAGGTTCATCTTGTCTTGTTTCATTTTTTTCATTGATTTCAGAAACCGGGTTTTCTTTGCCGGGATCATCCTCCCATGAATTATTAGAAGAACTTAAATCTTTATCTTTATTGAAATCATCATTCATATTTTCCATGATATATGCCTCCTTAAAAATCAGGATTAGATACTGTTGATGTTATTCCCATTACTTTTTTGTTTTATAAGCTTATTGTAACCTAAAATTTTGAACTCATTATGAACAAAAAGTAAAAAATAAATAAATAAATTTAAGGAAATTTTATCCACCATAGGTTTATTTGTTCTCAGCTAAGCAACTTAAAACTTTGAATTTATATAGTCCTCATGGTAACTTAAAAAAAGCTTTTAGAATAGTATGTTATTAAAGAAAAGCAAGGAGGTTATTTAATGAAAGAATTGTTTGAAAGATACTATAGTTTAAACAAGATAAATGAAGCTTGCGTGGAAAAAGCACCTAAAAC
The DNA here is from genome assembly GCA_034925905.1 of Lachnospiraceae bacterium. Taxonomy (GTDB): domain Bacteria; phylum Bacillota; class Clostridia; order Lachnospirales; family Anaerotignaceae; genus JAYFRL01. Next base: position 58,940 of record JAYFRL010000003.1, read on the forward strand.
ACCTAACGCGTTTAGTGCGTCAAATATAACCGAGATGTCAAGCGGATCCAATGCGCCTAATGCATCCAAGATGTCTACTGGAGCCAAGACCTCTAATAAATCCAACACAGCCAATGTATCAAATGAACCTGCCTTCATGGGTAAAGTAGATACACCGGAGGAGGAAATGATGTGCATGGATTGGCTTAGAACGCGAATAGGTCTTGCAAATGCGTATGTTCCTTTCCAGGAGGAGTTTGTTGTTATGGGTGAAGAAAACAGCTTGGTTTGTGGAACGGTGTTTCCAGCACTTGCAATGCCATATAAGAAAGGGTCTAAAATCTGATTGGAGGATTGGGAAATGGATAGGGATCTTTTGTTGAGCAGATTAACAGCTTTAGATTTTATGGCTGTTGATATAGCTTTGTTTTTGAATACACATCCTGAGAAAATGGAAGCTATAAAATTTTATAACCGGATTATAATGATGGCCGATACTCTAAGGGAAGAATATGAAAAAAGCTATGGTCCTTTATGTTCCTTCAGATCATATGCTCAAAATGAGAATAAATGGGATTGGATAAATAATCCATGGCCATGGCAGAAAGATTTTAATTTTGATATGAGTGTAGAGGGGTGTAATGTAAATGTGGATTTATGAGAAAAAGCTTGAATTCCCTGTAAAAATTACCAAACCAGACGCAAACATGGCAAAAATAATACTCGATGCCTATGGCGGAGGAGACGGAGAAATCGGAGCGGCACTTAGATATCTTAGCCAAAGGTATACGATGGTTACTCCGCAAGCGAAGGCAACTTTGAATGATATCGGCACGGAAGAGCTTGCGCATCTCGAAATAGTCGGTTCAATGTTTGAACAGCTTACAAACGGGCTTACAGACAAAGAAATAGAAGCTTCAAGCCTTAAACCGTATTATGTTAGCCACGGGCTTGGAGTATATCCGGCAGGCGCATCAGGAGATGCTTTCACGGCATCGGCGTTGCAGTCTAAAGGGAATCCGATTACGGATTTATACGAAGATATGAGCGCCGAGCAAAAAGCAAAGGCAATGTATGAATATTTAATAAATATGGCGACAGACCAAAGCGTTATAAAAGTTTTAAATTTCCTCAGGGAAAGGGAAATAGTACACTTTCAAAGGTTTGGAGAGGCTTTGGATATTGTAAAAAGCAGTTTAAACGGTGAAAGAGTATTTTTTATGGAAAAACCGGATTTTATGAAAAGTGAATAATTAATTTTCAAAATCTCCGTTTTAAAGCCTGATTATATGATTTTATGCATTATAACATTGGCTTTTACGGAGATTTTTTATGTTTTCAATATGTTTTTTTATGATATACTTAAGCTAAAGTATTATTTTGGGGGATTATACTATGAGATTTTTGCATTTGTCGGATCTGCATATAGGAAAGCGCGTTAATGAAATTTCCATGCTTGATGAGCAGGCATATATTCTTGATGAAATACTTGACATTATAGATTCCCAAAATCCAGAATCCATTTTGATTGCCGGAGATATTTACGATAAATCCGTGCCTCAGTCCGAAGCCGTGCGTTTGTTTGACGACTTTTTAACTTCAATGGCACAGAGAAATAAATCTGTATTTATAATAAGCGGGAACCATGATTCTTCTGAAAGACTTTCTTTTGGTTCGCGGATTATGAAAAGCAGAAGAATATACATATCCTCCATATTTGAAGGGAGCCTAAAACCGGTTTGTCTTTCCGATGCCTTTGGTGAAATAAATATCTATATGCTCCCTTTTGTAAAACCTGCAAATGTGAGGGACTTTTTCCTTGATAAAAAAATCGAGACATATAATGATGCGCTTAAAGCTGTAATGGGAACATTAAAAACAGACTTGTCTAAACGCAATGTTTTGATTGCCCATCAATTTGTCACAGGAGCCATACGCTCAGACTCTGAGGAGATCTCGGTAGGCGGTCTTGATAATGTTGACGCGGAAGTTTTTGGATGCTTTGATTATGTTGCCTTAGGGCATATCCATACACAACAATGGGTATTAAAAGAAAACATAAGATATTGTGGGACGCCGCTTAAATATTCACTTTCAGAGGCAAAGCAGGGGAAATCCGTTACAATATTGGATTTAAACGAAAAGGGCAACTTTAACATAACTGCTGTGCCTCTTATTCCAAAACACGACATGAGGGAAATAAAAGGCTCATATAATGAACTTGCTTTGCTTAAGAACTATAAGGATACAAAAACTGATGATTATATTCATATAACACTTACGGATGAAAATTATGTGCCTGATGCGATAGGCAAGCTTTCTGCGATATACCCAAATATTATGAAGCTGGATTACGATAATTTAAGGACAAGCAGGGAACAAAACACCTTTGGCGCGGCAAATATAGAAGAAAAGCTGCCGCTTGAATTGTTCGATGAGCTTTATTACATACAAAACAATATTAAAATGGACGAAGAACAGAAGAAATTGCTTTCAGGTATAATAGAAGAAGTTTGGGAGGTTGGCAAATGAAGCCTTTAAAGCTTGTAATGTCTGCTTTTGTACCGTTTCCTAAAGAAGTAGAAATAGACTTTTCAAAGCTAGGCGATAGCGGAATATATCTTATAACAGGTGAAACGGGAGCGGGCAAAACAACGATTTTCGATGCTATAACTTTTGCCCTTTATGGCAAAGCAAGCGGAAACAACCGCGAAAATGATATGCTTAGAAGTAATTATGCCACACCTGATGTTAAAACCTTTGTTGAAATGGAGTTTATATCCCGGGGCAAAAGATATAAAGTAAAGAGAAACCCGGAATATGTGCGGATATCCAAAAGAGGCTCGGGAGAAGCAAAAGAAAAAGGGGATGCGGAGCTTGTTTTTTTTGATGGGCATCCTGCTATTACGGGATATAAAGCAGTTACAAACGCAATAGAAGACATAATAGGCATAAATAGGGAACAGTTTACACAGATAGCAATGATTGCCCAGGGCGATTTTTTAAAGCTGCTTTTAGCCACAACTGAAGAAAGAATAGAAATATTCAGAAAAATATTTGATACATATCTTTACAGAGAACTTCAAAACAGGCTGAAATCCGAGGCTTTGAAATATGAATCAAAGTATAACGATGCCCAAAAAAGCATAAGGCAATATTATAACGGGGTTGTCTGCGCAGAGGGAGGGTTTTTAAATGATAAGCTTAAAAACTTCCAGCAGAGCCAATATACTTCTTTAAGCGGAGAGGCTTTTGATATAATAGAGGATATCATTTCAGACGATGAAAAACGGCGGGAAGAATGTTTAAATTTAATTTTTAAAGCGGAAAACAATTTATCTGGAACAAACAAAACAATTTCAAACTTTGAGCGGAACGAAAAAACAAAGAACGATATAAAAGAAGCGGAAGCTGTTCTTAAAGAAAACGAACTAAAACTTAACGCTTTTAGTTTAGAATACGAAGCAAGGCTTAAAGAAGCTCCTGAGAGAGAAAAGATTGCTGTTGATATAGAAAAACAATCTGAAAAGCTTCTGCTTTTTGATGAACTTGAAGCAGAAGAAAAAGGAAGGGATATTCTCGAAGAAAAATTAAGGGAAAGCGAAGGCAAATCCGAATCTTTAAAATTTGAAAAAGACCGGCTTTTAAACAATATTAAAACGGCAAAAGAAGAGTCTTTGAGTTTAGCGGATGCTGAAATTGAAAAGATAAGGCTTTTATCGGATAAGGAAAAAGTTGAAAGCAAAAAAAGAGAACTTAATGAGCTTTTTTCACTTGTTCAAGAGTATAAAGACCTGAGCAATAAATTAAAAGAAGCTCAGAAAGGATACGAACTTGGGCTTAAGAAAAAGGAAGAATTAAAGCTTGAATATGACAGAATAGAGCGGCTTTTTCTGGACGAGCAGGCAGGGATACTTTCATCGAAGCTAAAAGAAGGCGAAAGATGCCCGGTATGTGGTTCTTTTGAACACCCGCTGCCTGCCAGGATGAAAAAAGAAGCCCCAACAAAGGAAGAATTTGAAAGGGCAAAAGAAAGCTATGGGAATATTTCGGAAAGCATAGCTTCGTTAAGTGAAAACGCAGGGAGCATTAAGGTTTCGCTTGATTTAACTCATAAAAGTATACTGCAAAAATCGGAAGCCCTATTTGAAGAAAGCGAGAAAAGCGTCACGGAGAAGGGCAGGGAAATGTATTTTGCACTTGATAGAGAAGATAAAGAGATAAGGATAAAAATAAGAACGGCGGAAGAAAAAACAAAGAAAAAGAAAGAAATAGATATGTTTTTGTCGGAAGCAGAAAAAAGGCAGGAAACCATAGAAGAAAAAATAAAAAACAATTCATCAAGCCACTCTAAAACAGAAGCCGATTTAGTTTCAAAAAAAGCTGGTATATCAAAGCTTATAGGAACACTTCCGTTTAAAAGTAAGGAAGAAGCCTTAAATAATATTAAGCTTATGAGAAATAAAAAGCTTGAAATGGAAAACGCTTTTACAAAAGCAAAAGACGATTTTGAAAGCTGTAAGAATATTATTGCCGAGAAAAAAGCAGCTATAGAGGCTCTTTCAGGCAGTTTAGAGAACATGGAAGGCATAGACGCCAATAAAATTTATGATGAGCGGGATGGGTATTTGGAAACCTTAAAAAAGTTAAGGATAGAATCCGATATGCTTAATGTAAGGCTTAACATAAACAAAAACGCAAGAGAAGGCATAAACAAACAAAGGGATGATCTCGAAAAAATTGAAAAGCATTTTGTTGTTATAAAATCACTTTCAGACACAGCTAATGGGAAAATGCCGGGCAAAGAAAAAATAATGCTTGAAACATACATACAAATGGCCTATTTTGACAATATAATATCAAAAGCAAATATCCGTTTTATGATTATGACAGATGGACAATATGAGCTTTTAAGAAAAATAGGTTCGGGTACAAAAGTGAGCCAAAGTGGGCTTGAACTTGATGTGGTGGATCATTACAACGGAACTGTAAGGAGCGTTAAAACGCTTTCGGGTGGGGAATCCTTCATGGCTTCACTTTCGCTTGCCCTGGGGCTTTCCGATGAGATACAATCTCATGCGGGCGGTATAAAATTAGATTCAATGTTTGTAGACGAAGGCTTTGGCTCTTTAGATGATGAAACATTAAACCAGGCAATAAGAATTTTGGCCGAGCTTTCCCAGGGAAACCGTATAATAGGTATAATCTCGCATGTTGGAGAGCTGAAAGAAAAGATAGATAAGCAGATAGTTGTTAAGAAAGAAAGGCTATACGGGAGTTCTGTTGAAATAAAAACGTAAAGATATTGGATTTTAGATCAGGATAAATATCTATACCGTTGCTGAAATTTTCTTAAATTTATGGAATTAAATTATGGAAAATATTTCAAAATAAAATCCGCTTATTTGACAGACGCGGTTTTTCTATTGACTTTAGCTATAATTAAATTTACTATAGGAACAGAACTTGGATTTACCATAATATTACAATATGAGGTTAAGAGGCGAATTTATGAATACAGGGAACTGGAAAAACAAAATCGAAACCCCTATATACCAAAAGATTGCAATAAAAATTGCGTATGACATAGCAAACGGGAAATACAGTGTTGGTGAAAAACTTTCCGGCAGGTCGACGCTTGCAAGCTGCTATAAAGTTTCACCTGAAACAATAAGACGCTCCGTTTTTTTGCTTCAGGATCTTGGAATTTTAGAAATTGCAAAAAATTCCGGAGTTATTGTTGTATCTCTTGAAAAAGCCCAAAAATTTGTTGAGCAGCATAAAGAAATAAAAGAAATAGACAGTGTGAGAGAAGATGTGATAGAATTCGGTAAAAAACAAAGGGAATATGCTGAGGCAATGCTTAAAAGCGTTAACCAGCTTATTGAAATGTCAGAAAGGTTTTCCCAGTCGAATCCGCTGGAACCTTTTTTGTTGAAGCTTACGCCTGAAATGAAAAACCTCGGGAAAACCAGCGCTGAAGTTAATTTTTGGCATAATACCGGTGCAACAATAATTGCTGTTAATCACAACTCAAGGCTTATCATTTCTCCAGGTCCGTATACAAGCTTTGAAGAAGAAGACATATTATATTTTATAGGTCCAAACGGATGTTTTGAAAGGGTTAAAAAGCTTTTTTCATAAGTCTGTTTAAATTTTGCTCCCAATTTGGGAGCTTTTTTTATTTTTTATGGAAATTTTTAAGTATAAATATTGCATTAAAGATAAATATATTTCTAAAATAGACTTGTTTTGTCGTAGAGAATATATTGACTAAGTGACAACTTCATGATAGTATAAAGTTGTCACAATGGAGAATAAGGAGGAGTTAATATGAAGAACAGAATCGGTAAAATATTTGCATTGGCCATGGTGATCGTAATATTTAGCGGGTGTTCGCCAAGCGCCAAAAGTGGAAATAGCGGAAATAGCGAAACAGGAGGTGCGCGTGACGAGATTTTGTTTGCAAACCCAGGATGGGACAGCATAATGTTCCATAATGCGGTTGCCGGATATATTGCTGTTAACGTATATGGCTACAAGAGCTGGAGCGAGGTTACAAGCACAACACCGATTGCGCATGAAGCCCTTATAAAAGGCGAAATAGATGCCCATATGGAAGAATGGACAGACAATATAGTATCTTATCAGCCTGATGTAGATGACGGTAAGATTGTTGAACTGGGTGTGAACTTTGATGATAATAACCAAGGATTTTACGTTCCCAGATATGTTATAGAAGGAGATGCGGAAAGAGGAATAGAGCCCATGGCTCCTGATTTAAAAACAGTTGCAGACCTGGCAAAATACAAAGATGTTTTTAAAGATGATGAAGACCCTAAAAAAGGAAGGATTTATGGGGCAATCCCAGGTTGGGAAATTGATACAATAATGTACAATAAATATGAATATAACAACCTTGATGAGGATTTTGTATATTTCAGGCCGGGGTCACAAGCCGCAATGGATGCTGCGTTTACATCTGCTTATGACAAGGGGGAGGCAATAGTTGGATATTATTGGGAACCAACATGGCTTATGGGCAAGTATGATTTTGTATTGCTTGAAGATGAGCCTTATGTAGATGATGAAAGCTTCCAGGCAGGGGAAACGGAATGCCCACCGGTTAGAGTTACTATAGCTGCAAGCAATAGCTTTGTGGAGAAGGATCCTGAATTTTGCGAGTTTTTATCTAAATACAAAACTTCAAGCGCTTTAACAAGCGAAGCGCTTTCTTATATGCAGGACAATAAAGCTTCAACAAATGATACTGCGATATGGTTTTTAAAAACTCACGATGAGCTTATAGACGAGTGGCTGGATGCTGAAAACGCTGAAATTTTAAGGGCTTCTCTTGAATAAGAGGTGATGCTATGAATTACTTTTTTGATTTCCCATATGCCTTGCCTGTGGACGTAACAAGCATAGACTCGGCTGTAAGGAATTTTAGTATTAAACACGAAGCGTTTTTTTCGGCCATAAAAGGCGGTTTGAATGGATTTATAGGCTTTTTGGAGAATTTCTTGAATTTTATACCTTGGTGGCTGCTGCTTTTGATTGTTTTTATAGGAGGGTATAAAATATCAAAGAAACTAAGCAAGGCTTTCGTATATACTGCTATGCTTTTAATAATAGGCTTATTCGGGTTATGGGACAAAATGAACGAAACGCTTGCAATAGTATTAGCTTCTGTAATAATATCACTTATTCTTGGATTGCCTGTAGGTGTGCTTATTTCAGGAAGCGACAGGGCGGATATGATAGTACACCCTATACTTGATACAATGCAGACTATGCCTATTTTTGTTTACCTTATACCGGCGCTTTTGTTTTTCGGTCTTGGTAAGGTTCCGTCTGTTGTTGCCACCACTATATACGCAATAGTTCCGGTTATAAGGCTTACAAGCCATGGGATACGACAGGTAGACGAAGAAGTTGTGGAAGCTGCAAAGGCTTTTGGCTCAACCAAATTTCAAACTCTTATAAAGGTTCAAATTCCTCAAGCCATGCCTACTATAATGGCAGGGGTTAACCAAACTCTTATGATGGCTATGGCAATGGTCGTTACATGTTCTATGATAGGGGCAAACGGCCTTGGTATGGAAGTCCTTATAGGAGTAAACAGAATGGAAATAGGAAGAGGGCTTATTGCAGGGATAGCAGTTGTTATTTTAGCCATACTTCTTGACAGGTTTACTCAGGCGCTCCAAAGAACCGATGGCAGAGGGACAAACGGAGGTGACAAAAAATGAAAGAAAACGATGTTATTATCTCCGTTGAAAATGTGTCGAAGCTTTATGGGTTAAATAAAGCGGAGGCTGCAGCCATGATGGAGGCGGGAAGCAACAAAGATGAGGTTTATAAAAAAACAGGGGTTACAGTTGCCCTTTGGAATATAAATTTTAAGGTTAGACGCGGTGAAATATTTGTTATAATAGGGCTTTCGGGTTCGGGGAAATCTACAATCATCCGCTGCCTTAACATGCTTAACAAACCAACTTCGGGCAAAGTAATATTTGATCACAGTGAAATAGAAAAATTCAATTCAAATGATCTTATGGAATACAGAAGAAACAAAATATCAATGGTTTTCCAAAGCTTCGGACTTATGTCGCACAGAGACGTTTTAGGGAATGTGTCCTATGGTCTTGAAGTAAGGAAGATTCCTAAAATAGACAGAGAAAAAAAAGCTATGCAAATGATAAACATGGTTGGTTTAGAAGGACTTGAACATAAACCTATAACTAGCCTTTCCGGCGGAATGAAGCAAAGGGTGGGAATTGCGAGAGCTTTAGCCAGCGACCCCGAAGTGCTTTTGATGGATGAGCCTTTTTCGGCTTTAGATCCGCTTGTTAGGCGGGATATGCAGTTTGAACTTCTTTCGATACAAAGAAAGCTTGAAAAAACCGTTGTCTTTATAACACATGATATAAATGAGGCTTTTAAGCTGGGAGACAGAATCGCAATTATGAAAGATGGAAAGATTATACAGATAGATACCCCTGAAAGGATGTCTGCAAATCCTAAAGATGATTATGTCAAGCAGTTTATAGACAGCGCAGATAAAACCAAAGTTTTAAAAGTTTCCCATGTTATGATAACACCAAGCTGCATAGTAAGAATACATGACGACCCAAGGCATGCCATGCGTGAGATGAAAGAAAACGATGTTTCAAGCGCATATGTTGTGGGAGAGAAAATGAAGCTTGAAGGGCTTATAACGATAGATAGCGCTATAAAAGCCACAAAAGAAAACCTGCCGCTATCCGAGGTAATAATAAATGGGCTTATAAGGACGTCAAGGGATACTGCTTTAATTGATATAATGCAAATGGCTGTCGAAACAAAATTTCCGATAGCTGTAGTTGATGAAAAAGACCAGTTTGAAGGAATAGTTACGAAAGCTTCCGTTTTGTCCTCCTTGATTTGATATATAGAAAATAAAAAAAGACCGTACGGTCTTTTTTTATTTTTGACTAAAGGGTGCGTGTGTTTAATGCTTTTTATTTATTAAAAGAAGCAATAATAGATGGTTTATTTTTCGGAATATGGTATATACCTGTTGCGGAGGCTATGGTTGTTTCGGATTTTCCTTCAACCCAAGCTTCGCAACTCATATTAAACATAGTGACGCTTCCGGAAATCATATGTGATTTTATAAATATTCTTTTATCAAGGGGAACTGGTTTTGCATAGGAGATGTTCATACTTATGGTTGGGGTTATCTTTCCGCCTGTCAGGCAGGTTGATAAAACCCCCATAGATTGATCCAATATTGCGGCAATAATCCCTCCGTGTATTGTTCCATTTGGATTTGCTGCCCATGCACCAGTTTCAATTGAGGATGTAAAAGCTATATCTTTAAGGGAAGCGTCTTCAAATCTTAAAGCGATTCTTTTGCACATGTCTCCACCGTAGCCATTATTTATTTTCTTAAGTATCTCATTGATTGTATTTTTGAATATTGGTTCTGAATCATATAAGCTCATAAATCAATCCGCTTTCATTAGTAGTTAATATTAAATACAATAATTATAATATTTTACTATTTGTCGTGTGCTTTCGTCAAGGGTTTTGAAAGTTCTTTTTCTTAAGCAAAAGAGATTCAATAGAAAATAAGCGTATTAGTTTATGGCGTCAGGTATAAAAGCCTAGACAACCCTTGAAATTAAGAAACCGATAACAGCACCGTATATTGAAGACGCATAAGGGTTAGAAGTAACAGGGCAGGAGCCTGTGGAGCAGCCTATGAAACGGTAATATAAATATCCAAGTGTTGCGCCTATAAGAGCGCCGATGATGTATTTAATTATGGATAAAACCTCCTTTTATCAATATGATGTATACTTTAATTATAAGAGGTTTATAAATAAAGACAGTGATTTTGTTACAATAAAAATATATTATACAGCAGAGCGCTTTTATTGCTTTTTTAATAAATTTATTTTTTAAGCGGTATTTTTATTTCCAAAGGGACAATGGCAGAAGCGGTGAGTTTAGCGGTAATATAATGTTGTTGTACCACCGGATAATAAAAATAGGAGGTGTTGCTTTTTTACCGCTATTTTTGTTGTTTTATCCAGAAATTCGCGATTTTAAGCATACATTAAGGGTATTTCGCAAAAGAGATATGCTTGTTGTAGAATATGTGTTGAATTTTAAAAAGCCACGTCAAATATTGCAGTGCTATTTTTATTATTCAACATTCACTATACATGGTGCTGCACTAAGAGGTTTGGAAAACCCTCTGTATGTTAAACGAATAAAAGGGCGCATTCCAATTATCATATTTTGAGCGGATGCATAAACGAGACACCGCGCATCTGGAGTACTTCTCAAAAGCAACCCTTTGTTTTCAGGTTTTTTATTTATCCAACCTTCTGCAATTTTGGTGATATCTATTTCCGAGTAGCTTATAGAAGCTTGGTCTTCGTAATTTATTTTCAAACGGTTATCAGTTTTTGGAGGTTCATACCAATTGCTGTAGGCACTGAAGAAATCTAATAACGGATAAACACTGTATTGGTTGTTCCACGGGTTTGAATGGGTATCTGTAAAATTAAAAGGAATTTTAAACAGAATAAGCCTTGCTTTTATGATATGGTTAAAAAATGCGGCAGGGGGAAGCTCGAAAGAAAGATAAATTTCAAAATTGTTTCCAAGGCACAATTTATCATTTATACATGTTGAATTTTTGACGCCGCTTATCAGACTGATTGATTCTTGACATATTAAATCCACGTAACTCATATAACCTCACCACTATAATAATATGATATTTAAAATAATTTGGTGTCTTTATCTGATAGCATGCACAAAACTTTTATTTTTGAATAATATGAATTGAAAGGACTAGCTTTCAAACTTAAAAAAACAAGAAGGAGGGTTTTTATGGCAGAAATTAATATTACTGTAACAAGCGGTACCCCTTTTAATACGGATAGCAGCAATTCCATATTGTCTATTGCAGTGACAAATACGAATATTATCCCATGTGAAACAGGAACAAACGCATATTATTATGTAAGTTTGTCTGATGGTACAAACGATGAGGAGTATACCTTCGCAGTAGCTGAAACCGGGTCGATCGCGGCCGAACATGAAGAAACCTTTGTAGTGGAAAACACTACATTAGGCACCGTTACCACGTCCTCTGGTATAATTTATTATACAGCGGCAGCTTAAAAATATAATTGTAAGACGCTCCCCCGGTTGGCAGTTTATAGCAGCCGGGGAAGTGCTTTTTGGGGAGAGAAGATTAATAAGCGGAACTGACGGTAAACCCTTTAATTCTAGCATCTTCCAGAAAGCATTCTCTGTTTGACAATTATTTCAGCTTGTTTTTTTTGCTTCATATTGACAAAATTTGATTTGATGCATATACTAATAATATATCAAATGTTTTTGATATGAGGTGATAATTTGACTACGATTTATGAGGAACAAGCGAAGGTGTTCAAGGCGTTCTGTGACGATAAACGCCTGCGAATACTTGAATTATTGCGCGGTGGTGAAAAATGTGCCTGCGTTTTGATAGAACAGATGGACATGGGGCAGTCGGCCCTCTCTTACCACATGAAGATACTGGTTGAGTCGGGCATAGTGGAAAGCCGGCAGGAAGGTAAATGGACGCATTACAAAATCAGTGAAAAAGGCAGCGCTTATGCCCAGGAGCTGCAAAAAAAGCTGACAACGCCGGATACGGTTGTTGAAGATAATAATTGCTGCAAAAATTAAAAGCCATCTGGACGATGGTTTTTAAAAAGCGAAATACATCAAAAAAATTTGATATGGTTGCTCACTTATAGGAAGCGAGGTTTTATACACTATGCAAATAATAAAAGCAATATGGGGGTTTTTCCAGAACCAAATACTTGGCATGAAGTGGTTAAACAGCCTGATTGGCAACGGGCTATCTGCCCTCGGTCTTGATGCAAACAGCCGTTGGGGAGGGAGTGTTCAATTTTTCATATATGATACAATTAAAATATTGGTGCTCTTATCTGTTTTGATCTTTATTATCAGCTACATTCAAAGCTATTTTCCACCTGAACGGACAAAAAAGATATTGGGACGTTTCCATGGGTTGACGGCAAACACATTGGCCGCTCTATTAGGTACGGTTACGCCGTTTTGTTCCTGCTCATCCATTCCTTTATTCATCGGGTTTTCCAGTGCGGGTCTGCCGGTTGGAATTACGTTCTCTTTCCTGATTTCATCTCCGCTTGTGGATCTCGGTTCACTGGTCCTGCTTATGAGCATATTTGGCACGAAGGTCGCCGTGGCTTATGTAGTTGTGGGACTTATACTTGCGGTTATCGGCGGTTCGCTGATAGAAAAATTAGGAATGGGGAAATATGTTGAAAACTTTATAAAATCTGCTGGAAGCGTGGATATTGAAGCGCCCGAGCTTTCTAAACGTGACCGTTTAGTTTATGCCAAAGAACAGGTATATGCCACAGTGAAAAAAGTTATTCTATATGTGTTGATTGGCGTAGGCATCGGGGCTGTTATTCATAATTGGATTCCAACCGAATTGATACAGACTGTTCTCGGAGGCCGCAATCCCTTTTCGGTTATTCTTGCCACGGTGGTAGGAATTCCAATGTATGCAGATATTTTTGGAACCATTCCAATTGCCGAGGCACTGTTCTATAAGGGTGCGGGGCTTGGTACGATTCTATCTTTTATGATGGCGGTTACTGCGCTTTCCGCTCCATCTATTATTATGCTGCGTCGTGCGGTCAAACCTAAGTTGCTCGTTGTATTTGTCAGCATCGTTGCTGTGGGAATTATGATCATCGGCTATACGTTTAATACGTTTCAATTTTTATTAGTATAAAGGAGATAAGTATTATGGCTAAAAACTGGTATCCAGTTATTGATTATACTCTATGTATTGAGTGCGGAACTTGTGTTGCAAAGTGCCCTCACAATGTCTATGATACTGCAAAGGCTCCGTCATCTGTCATAAAAAATCCGGAATCCTGTATCGACCATTGCCATGGATGCGGTAATTATTGCCTGGTTGGAGCAATTACTTATGTGGGTGATAACACAGGTTGGACGCCGCCAAACGGCAAAGGGCATGAAGTTGAATCTTGCTGTTCCTGCGGATGTGGTACGTCCACTGAAAATATAGTCATGGTGGAATATCTGTATCTTGATCTAAAGACCTGTGACCGATGCATTGGGACAGACAGCGTCCTTAATGAGGTTTTAATAACGCTTGCTCCTGTTTTAAAGCTTGCAGGATATAAGGTTGAGTTCAAAAAAATTGAGATAAAAACAGCGGAGCTTGCCGAAAGATATCAATTTCTATCTTCACCTACAATCCGTATAAAAGGGCATGATATTTGCAAGTCCGTCAAAGAGAACGGTTGTGGTTGTTGCAGCGAAATCAGCGGGAGAGATATTGATTGCCGGTTATTTGAATACAAAGGCGCAGGCTACGAAATTCCGCCCAAGGAAATGTTAGCTGAAGCAATTCTAAAAGCTATATTCGGCACAACAAGCGAAGATGATTGCGGCAGGTATGAACTCCCGGATAATCTGAAGGTTTTTTTTGAGGGCAAGAACAACAAGTTAGCCTGATCAGATGATAGCAGTCTATGCTAATTTATAAAAAATAAACTGATGAAGGAGAATGTAAATATGTCACTTTTTAATTTTAGTAAAAAAAAGAGCGAAACTTCAAGCTGCTGTTGTGGTGGCAACTGTGATGCCGAAGGTATGGCAAAGGCTGAAAGTTCTAAAACTGATGGCGCAAGTGTCAAGGTGCTGGGAAGCGGATGTGCAAAATGCAATCAGCTTGAAGCGGCAGCAAAAGCTGCATTGGAGCAATTGGGGATGGATACGGCAATTGATCATGTAACTGATTTTTCACAGATTGCAGCCTATGGTGTTATGACAACACCAGCTCTTGTGGTAGACGGGAAGGTAGTCGCTTATGGCAAGGTTCTTAAGACTGAAGAGGTAATTAAAATACTGCAAAAAGTAAGATGATAAGAGAGTTATTACAATATTTATTCAAAAAAGGCGTTGCGTAAAAACGGAACGCCTTTTTCCTATTTTTAGAATGTAATAACCGCATAAGAGATGTGGTTGCTGTTGGCAATCAAAAATTGGCATAGGTAAGACTATTTCTTAGGTCACTTTGATGTAGGCCGCCCTCATTAATTACTTGGATAGCTTAAAAATTACAATATATCTTTAAATTATCCTTTAAGCTCCTAATTGGGATTGATGTGGGCAACAGAAGAAATTTCTTTGCGCCACTTTCCATAGTTATAATATACAAGGCTGTTAATTGTGCTTGCGGCAAAACTGATAACAATGGCAATCCAAATTCCGTGAATGCCAAGTTTAGTTCTGGACAATAATCCGGCTAAAGGAACCCGGATGAGACAAAGAGAGATAAACGAAAGAAACATTGTGGGTATTGTTTTACCCGCTCCATTGATAATTCCGTTAGATACATAAAACACAGTGAAAAAAAGATAACCTGCACCTACGATTCTGAGATAATCAACACCAACCTGAATAACGTCCGGTTCCTTAACAAAAGCTCTCATGATTCCCTGCGGAAAGGTGACGCATAGTGCCGAAATCATCAGAATAACCGGAATATTAACTAGAATCCCGAATTTGAGGATATCTTTTATCCGCTCAGGTTTTCCGGCGCCGATATTTTGTGCTGTCAGCGCTGAAGCGGCCATCATCAAGGCCATGGCCGGCATGGCGGCGATAGCATCAATTTTGCTGACAATGCCGTAAGCGGCAATAGACGCGGGATCAAAGCGGTTTACAAAAACAGTGATAAAAGCGTATCCAATTGAAATAAGCATTTGCTGAACAAATGACGGCAGACCAATTTTCAGAATTTTCATAACCGTATCTTTTTCAAATAAGAGTCCTGAGGGATTAACCGGTTCATTTTTATATTTGCGAGTAGTATAAAAAATCCCCAGAGCAATTGTAACTGTAGTTGCAATCAAGTCGGAATAAGCCGAACCGTTTAGCCCTAATTTAGGGAATGGTCCAATACCCAGGATTAATAATGGATCAAGAACAGCATTCACTGCGGTGGAAACGATGATGCAGATCATGGGAATAACTGTATCTCCAACACCACGTAATATCGATGAGATTAAATAAGACAAATATAGCCCGGCAAAATTTATAAATGCTATTTGTAAATAACCGGTTGCTATACTCATAATTTCAGACGGGGTTTTCAGCAGCCTTAATATATCTTTACAAAAAAACAGCCCGCTTACGGAAACAATAAGTATGATAATTATTCCGATAGTCCATGAGTTGTTAACTATTCTTTGAATTCGAATGTGATTTTTTGCGCCGTATGCCTGTGAGATTAGAACCGATGTGGCCAGCGTAGCTCCCGAGCAAAGCGCAACCATACCCAAAAAAATGGGGAAACTTACCGCTACAGCACCGACAGCATCTTTACCAATGAGATTTCCGACCCACATAATGTTAATTACACTGTATCCTGTTGATAGGAGATTCCCAATTAACATTGGCAGTGCAAATTGAATCAAGTTTTTTGTAATGCTACCGGTTGTTAGGTCTCTGCCAAAATGATTATCCAATATATTTTTTTCTTCCTTCCAGTTTTATATTTAATGAGATTCTTCTAGTTCTTTCAGTACTTCATCGATATACTGTTTGATTGATTCCTCTTTAAATGAAATTTTTAGTGCCTGAAGGTTATAAACGCAAAATGCATAGCCGCAATCCGTAAGATGAACCGATTCATCCGATTCCAGCCAGTCGTTAATGAGATAGTAGAAAGAACCTTCATAAATGAGAGCGGCAACTCTTTCATCCGGTATATTTACCGAATTATGAGCCTTGAATCGTCCAAACCATGTCGCCATGGTTTGTGCTGATTCTCTTATGCTTTCTGACCTTGCTTTCTGAAACTCAGGATTGACTGTGGCAGCTTCTAAAAGCATTATTTTGGATATGTCGCGGTTTTGCTCATACAGCCAAAGATTAACCATCATCACTCGGGTAAAGTTTTTTACCAGTGAATAATTTTCTATATCCAAAACCCCCATTGTTTTTTCCTGGGAATTCTTTGCGATGCTCATATAAAGCTCTGTAAATAAATCCTCCTTACTCTTAAAATAGAAGTAAAAACTGCCTACAGAAACAGATGCTTCATCCACAATATCTTTTACTGCCGTATTATGGTATCCCTTTATGGCAAAAACCTTTGCCGCCATATCCAGGATGAGCTGTCGTTTGGCATCCTTACGTTCCTGGGTATTTTTTGATGTTCTATACATGACTCAATCACCTCTCAAGCATAGAATGAATATTCATTCTATGCTTGCATTATAAATTACATTTCAATTGCTGTCAATAGCGAATTACTTATAATTTGCTTTGGGCAAACCTATAATTGCTTTATGATTATGTGAAGCTTATTTTAATATGTCAAATTAGGTTCTCAAAAGGGTATTCCAATAAAAGGGGTTTGGGCATATGGCTCTATATGGATAGACCATAAGAGGCTCTTTCGCTCGCAGTTTGGATGTGAGTGTTTCTTTTATAGCATCTTCTCATTCAAAAAGCAGGCATAAGTTAATAAATCAATTAAAAACAAGAAAAAGAAACCAGAGCCGTCAAGTTAGACGGCTCTGGTGAGGGTATGAATATTCTTATATAAGTTATTTAAGGAATGCGCTAAGCTCAATGGTTTAATGGCAATTATGAAGCAATGTTTACATCTAGATTGAATAGATTCATCCTGCAAAAAGGCATTCTGCAAAAATGGAAGGCCTTTTTGCATTCTTTCATGCCATAATTGATTCAACAAACTGTTCAATGATTGCTGCGACCTCGGCTCGGGTTGCCGTTTCCTGCGGCGCGAACGTGCCACCGTCGCGACCGGAAATAATATTGGTGGTCTGGCAGTAGAGCACCGCGTTTTTCGCATAATGTGAGATACTGTCTGCATCGGGATAGTTCAGTACCGTGTCCATATCAGACGGCAGCGCACCCAGAAAATCTGCAAAGCGGTATAAAATAGCAGTCATTTGTTCCCGGGTGACAAGATCATCGGGGCCGAAGCTGCCGTTTCCATAACCGCCGATTATATTGTTTTCTGCTGCCCAGTCCACGTACTTTCCGTAGTAATCGTCATAGTTGCAGTCAATGAACGCGTGGGCATCGGAAATGATGATTTCACCATAGCTCCGCTCATACATCCGCCCAATAATGGCCGCGAACATGGCACGGGTCATGCCTGTGTCAGGTGAAAACCTATTGCTGCCCGTTCCGGCGAATATCTCGCGTTCGGTTACAAAGCTTATATAATCCATAGCCCAGTGACCGGAAATATCCGTAAAGTTTTTCGGGTTTTCCTTAAAGAACACCGTTGTGCCGGAGGGAGCAATATATTTACCGTTAGCCGCAAAGCCAATGAATACCTCGTTACCATCGGAGCCTATATAATATGGCAGTCCCGCGGGCTCATAATTGTTCACTACCAAAGCATATGGGGAAAACTCTGCAGCTTCAAACACAATATACCAGATGCCGTTTATCTGCTCAAACCAAGAATCAAGAACGGCAGCCTCTCCGTTATCGGATTTATGTACTACAAAGAGCTTGTCTTTTGAATCTAAAAGCCCATCAGGTATCGGAAGGTAAATGGTTACGGAGTAGCCGTTATTAGGCTGTGTTTTAATATTTGTCCCCTGGATATATAATGAAATGTCAAAAGGATAGACATTATCCCCATCGCCAAAGCCGAAGCTTGAAGCCTTTTCATCCGTATCTGTAATCTTTACCTCGACAGAGCTTGAAAACGCATTCGCCATATCCGCTTTAGCTCTGCCTGACCCCTCAATATCATTAAAAACATCACTGCTTAGCTCTGTTACGGCTATAGTTCTTCCGTATGTATAAGAGTCGTCATCGGACGATGTCTGATCAACCCATATGAAACCTGGATATCCGGAGTTTTTACTGTTGGATATAAACCATGTTTTATAAACATCTGATCCGGCGGTAGTGTTTTCCACCGTTACCCAAGAATTTAGCAAGGCAGCGAAAGCCGATTCCTTCATCTGTTCCGTTGTTTTGGAAGCGCAGTTTTCGTCAACGCTACCATATGCATCGTACATAGCATTAATATTTAATGTGTCAAGCCAATAGCAGCTGTTGATTATGCCATTATCCGCATAGCCGACAATAGTTCCCTGAAATTCCGTGACGCTTGTGATAGATCCGGCAAAGTAACAATTTTCAACAGAATCGTTTGCCAAAGAACCTATGATTCCGCCTATTGCCGCATTCTCCCCGCCACTCAGTATGGCTCGGGAGTAACTGTTGTAGACGCAATCATAAGGATTTTCGCTTCCAATACATCCTACGATTCCACCTGTTAAAAATTCATCGTTATTAACAGCACTGGAGACATTGACAGCACCCACACCTATATTCCGAATAGTTGAATTCAACGAATATCCACACAAAACACCGAGCCAGTTGTTGTAGGTTTCATCGGTATCGTCACCCAAAGCTTCAAGTGTTCCGTCCGTAATTATAAGGTTTTCAAGCAATGAGTTCTCCACAAAGCCGAATAAACCGACTGCGTTGCCACTGAAGTTAATTGCCAGGCTGCTGATTTCATGCATATTGCCGTTAAAATTGCCTTCAAACGGATTATAATTGCCAATAGGGATCCACATTCTGTCGGAAAGATCCAGGTCCGAACGTAATTCCACTGTTTTTTCGGCAAAATTATCAATATCATTGTTGACCTGCGAGGCTATCCAGCCAAATCCGGCGGCAGTTTGAATTGTTATAACGCTTTCGTCCGCGCTTATTATATAATCCGTACCCGGCTGTGCGTAAGCTTCTCCATATCTTTGCCAGTCCAATTCTGCGAGATCCGCTTCATCGGAATAAATGGTTTCTCCCCAATCGCTGCTGTAAACTGCGCAGCGGAAGGTTTTGCCGTTCTCGTAGTTTCCGTCATTGCTGTCAAGGGTGAGCGTATTTTCTGTTTCTCCACCCAAATCCGACCAACCAGAGCTGCCGTTTACCTGCCACTGATAGGTAAGGTTTGTCCCGGTAGCAGCAACAGAAAACACAGCCTGTTCTCCATCCAGCCTTAAAAGATCCAGAGTCTCAGGCTGCGAGGTTATAACCGGCTCTATCGCAAGGAAGGCAGATTTTAACACCGTGAGTACCGGTCGGACGTTTTTCCGGATGTTTGCAGCATACTCAGGAGAATAACTTCCTATAAACGAAGTTCCACTACCAACCATATAGGAATTTGCCACATAACCGGGGCCATTCAAATAATCGGCGAACCAATAATAATTGGAACTTCTCAATGTGACCCCAAGGTCTGACAAAATTTCAATATCGGCAATCGAAACTAAACCGGCTGTCGCTGCATCATCTTCAAAAGTCTGCCGAGCGTCATCTTGATAGGTTGAAATCGCCGTATCCGCCTCGACTCTTGTATAAGGTTCACTTAAGAAACCGTCTTTTACAAGGGTAAACCTTTCATATTCAGCTCCGCTGTCCTCAAGCACTATCCAGATGCTTTCGTCGGTCAGCTTAATACGGGAGCCAATGGAATATTCAGAATAAACTTCCGTTATACTAATGGGCACATCCACCACGTTGCTGGCATAGTCGGTAAAATAAGCTCCGTTAACATCCTCGGCAAAGAGACGAAGCGTATAGTCTCCGCTTATAAAATCCGCGGGGATAGCAAAGCTTATTTCTCCTTCCGAGGCGTCTCCTATTTTGCCATAAGCATAAACATACTCATCGCTTAGTAGCATGGCTGATATCTGTGTGTAGCCCGTCCCGCTTCCAAGCGAGGATATATCAACTACCGCCGTATCGCCCTGGGGAATTGTTGTATCGTCCATGCTAGCGGCAAAAGAATTATTACCGTCCGATAGGGTAAACTTCCAGTCGGAATCGTTATACCGCTCGGTCTGGATTAAATCCTGGCTATTGTCAAAATCTGCGGCTGTGGAAAAAAGTACGGAAGAAGAATTAAAATTGAAAGCGGGGCGATTATTCAGATATAATTCGCTATATTCGCTTCCAACAACACCCAGGCTGTTAACCTGTCC
The DNA here is from genome assembly GCA_034925905.1 of Lachnospiraceae bacterium. Taxonomy (GTDB): domain Bacteria; phylum Bacillota; class Clostridia; order Lachnospirales; family Anaerotignaceae; genus JAYFRL01. Next base: position 79,555 of record JAYFRL010000003.1, read on the forward strand.
CACATAATACTCGTATATCGGTATTTCGGAGTCAAGATTAACCCTTACCGCTTCTCCGCTCGACCTAAGCCACCATGAAACAGTAGAACTGCTAGAGCTTCCGGTGTTGGCAATTCTGTCATCGTCTTCTTCGTGCCATTCGTCAAATCCGTAGTCGCTTCGTGTAGCTTCATATGCGGAAAGAAGAAAGAGGATATCATCGTCCAGTTGAGAAGCATTTAAGTAAGGCGAATCTGATGAACCGCCCACATCTTGATCCAGTGTGGTTGAGGTTTTCAAAATCTCGGGTTTTTCCTTTTCATCAAATAGGCTGTTATAAAGATCCTGGAATTCGCTTTTGATATCACTTTCATTCCAGTTATAGTCAGCTCCAAATCTTGAAGAGGTTCCCATCGTATATTTTGACAGCAGAAATACAGCGTCTGACGAATCAACGGTTTCATCATCCTGATCCTCGTAGGTTCCGTCATTTCCATCTGAATCCGCCAGCACAAGCCATTCTATGGGACTTGAGCCGTATTTTCCAAAATATATACTATTTTGCTGTTCTCCGTTAATACCGCGGATTCCAAGCATGACGTTGTTTATGCGGACGCCGGCTCGTGCCGTGACTGGGAGCAGGGTAATTACCATGCTCAAAACAAGCAGCACACTCAAAATTCTCTTCTTCATTTTTCTTTACCTCCAATAGTTGCTTTTCTAAGAAGTCTTTTCTCCTCTTTGGAAGAGCGGCGTTTTTCTGTCCGTATCGCGATTTTTTCCCGCAGGCATATGGGACATCCAGACTTTCCCCGGGCGCGGGAAGAAAGCTGCGTTTGCCATGAGTGGCCTTTTTCACATTTCCACCATACCCGAACCGTATTGGTGCTTCCAATGTCTGCCGGCGTTAGGGGCGCGTTTTTTTCCGTGTCCCATTGTTCAAGCAAATACTCTTTGCCATGCTTTACGCAATAACTGTAAAAGCTCAATATCTTCGCCTTCCTTTCCTGGATGGTCTTGTTTTCAAAGCATTTTTATGTTATTCTCAGTATAAACCTCGCCTTAACGCGAGAGTCAATATTATATTAAAAATATTTTAGGCTATTTTGAAAGAGAGGGGCATATTATGCTAAAGCCGGAAGGTTTGTTTTACATCCATGAAATTGCTGTCGCCTGTGGCGTGAGCATCAATGCTTTGAGGTTTTATGAAGCAAAAGGACTTCTAAGGCCGGAATATACGAGCCCTGATTCAGGTTACCGCTATTATAGCCGCAAAAATCTGCTCCGCCTGCGTATGATGCTAAGGCTTAAGAATGCAGGTCTTTCTCTGGAAGAGATAAAAAGCTATTTTGGCGGAAATATGGATATAAGCAAAAAAATATCGGAGTTGGAGATCCAACGCGAAAATATAAGCAACACAATTGAAGACCTTGAAATCCGAAGAACGCCGCTTGGAGACTTGACCGTTCGTGAAATCAATCTGCCGGAGCGATGGTGTCTTTGCCGGACGATCAGAGCAAGGGACGGAGAGCATGCGATCACGGAAATCAGCAAGTTTTATGATGAGTTGATTCACAGAGGAATTTTAATAAGTAAATCCTGGCAGGAGTTCTGTGAATATCCGGATAGTGGACTCTTGGAGGGGAAATTTGAAGTGACGGATTTTATTGTAACCGCTTGTATACCGGTGGATAAAAACAACGTACCGCTGGAAGCAGTTCGCTATCCTTCCGGTGATGCTGTCGCCGTTAATTACAGAGGCTACTATTATGAGCTGTATAAGGCTTATGAGGCATTGCACAGGTATATCAAGTCGTGCGGTTATATCCCTTCCGCTCACCCGCAGGAGATTTATCTGGAAATTGACGCGGAAGGCTCTATGCGTCTGGACGATCCAGACTATATTACCCGTGTGATCATCCCGGTGAAAAAACAATAGAATGCGGGTGTTCTTATAAAAAAAGCGAGTATGCGTGAAGAAATAAAAAAAACATGAGAAAAAGAAATCAGAGCCGTTAAGTTCGACGGCTCTGGTGGTGTCTCAATTTTCCAATTTAGATACATGCTTTAATTGCGCAAAATCCTCATAGTAGGATGAAGTTTTATTTATTTTGTATAAACATCTTTTCCAGTTCTTTGCTTGCAGCAGGCAACTCTTTGCCTTTTTCCCAAATTAAAATGCCATCATCTTTAGGACCCACATAACAGGAAGTAATTACAATTCCATCTCCGTAGGCTTGTTGATATGCGTTGTTTTCTGCCACATCTATTATATAATAATTATTATATAGACCGCTTTCCATGGTCCGATTACCTTCAATTACGGAACGATAAGGAGTCTGATAATAACTTCCGTCCTTATTTGTGGTAAATTTAACAAAATGCAAGTCTTGATCATCATTTACATTAAGATGGTACACTATTCTGCCGTCCGAAAGCCGACAAACATCAGAAACCTCAAGCAATTTGGAAGATACAGGGATGATTTTCCACTGTGTCAGGCACAGAAACCCTCCAAACAAAAAAGCGCAGATAGCTAAAGCAATTGCTGTACCTTTTATAAACGCTTTCAACTTGTCTTTTTTCCAAGCTGCTGCTATCGTTTTAATCGGTTTTGCCTCATCTGGTTTAATCTGCGGATAATCAAATTCTCTGCTGATTCTGTTTAGTTCTTCCTTGCAGGCTGCACATTCGCCAATATGTTCTTCGACTAAAGCCCGGGTTTCCTTGCTGCATACATCATCATGATATAGCGGTAAAAGGTCTTTTATTATTTGACATGGTATTTTCATGATAAATCCTCCTTGAGTTTCAATTTAGCGCGGTGAAAGGTGACTCTTGCCCAGCTTTCCGTTTTCCCAAAAAGTTCTCCGATTTGCGAAAATGACAATTCACCAAATATTCTCAGAGTAAACACTTCTTTATAAGGTTCTTCTAATATATGAAGCAGTTTATGTATTTCAAAGGCTGACACATTATTTATTAGTTTTTGCTCGGAACCTTCTGTATCGGGCGTTTCTTCAGTAATGCTGTTAGAAAAATGTTTTTTCTCTTTTTCACAGAAAGAAAAGTATGTGTTTTTGGCAATCTGGCACAGCCATACTCTCAGCTTGCATTTGCCGTTAAAGCTGTCAATGCTTTTTAATGCTTTAAAAAAGGTTTCCTGTGTTATATCCTCTGCAATAGCTTTGTTTTTGCATAGAGATAATGCGTACTTATAGACATCCTTAAAATATTGGGTGTATATGTCATTAAAATCAGTCACGTTCTCACCTCGCTTTCATATATAAGACTGTCTAAAATCGAATCCGTTACAAACCTTTATGAAAATTTAAGAGTACCGTTTTGGCACTCTTGCAGAAGGGGATACTCATAATCTTAACCAAATTATACCATTTAAAAATAAGTAAAGCTACATTCAGGTCAAATCCTGGTATGTAGCTTTACTTTTGTGTTTTCTTTCCAAAGTCAATGGTTTTTGCTTTTACACTGAAAAGCCAGTATATTCGAACCTGCGTCATCCGCGCTTTTTCTGATCTGTAACTTCTGCCGGGAATTGCTCAGACGGCGCTATCCCAAGCTCTTCCATCAGTATTTTTTCAAATTCTCGGTAAGTTTTTATTGCAGAAGAATGATCGCCCTTCTGGAGCTTTATATTGACAATGCGCATGACGGTTTCTTCGTCGCAAGGGTCATACATAAGCACTTTTTCCAAAACATCGAGAGCCTTGTCCATGAATCCATGGGTGCAATATACATCAGACAGACAATGCTGGATTTTTTTGAAACTGCCTTCCAACTGGATTCTTCTACCGACAGCCCAATCATATGGCTTGCCTTCAAGGTATTCGCCGGAATATAAATTAGAAAGTTCATTTAGCCTCGTGGTTTCAAGTGAAGATATCGAACGAACCTCCGGCATAAAGCGGAACAGGTCACAATCGATCAACTTGATATTGATCTTGTAGCCATCAAACTCACGTACCAGAATGTCCGAAAACCCCTTTTCCGCTAATGCGGATCGCAAATATGTACAGGTGACACGAAACAGGTTGGCGGATCTTTCCGGTTCAAGCTCCGGCCAAAGTATATCAATAAGATATTCCTTTGGTTTAACTTTGCCCTGATAATGGATAAGCAGAGCGAAAAGCTCCTCTGCCTTGGTTGTTTTCCATCGAATTACCGATGCGTTCTCATCTTCCGTATAAACCGAAAATCGACCGAAGCATTTAACGTAAAGAAGATTTTTTGAGCCTTTTTCCGGTCGTTGCCTATATCTGCGGCTTAAAAGATCAACCTGTTCTGTGAATTCTTCGCTGTCAAGAGGTTTTAACAGATAACCGATGGCATGAGCCCTGAAGGCGTCAAGCGCGTATTGATTATAAGCGGTAACAAATACGATTCTGATATACGGGTCAATTTCCATGAGTCTTTCGGCAAGTTCAAGACCGTTCATTTCCGGCATTTCTACATCCAGAAACGCTATATCTACAAGATGCTCTTTAATAAAAGCAATAGCGTCCTCCTCATATAGGAATTTCCCATCAATTATTATCCTCGAATCTTTCAAAGCGATGCGCTCAAAGCGGTTCAGGGCGGCGTTTTCGTCGTCAACCACAATGGCATGAAACATGTCAATCATCCTCTCTATAGGGAATCTGAAAGCTGACACTTGTCCCGGTGCCAGTTTCGCTTTTGATGCTTAATCCTTGTCCGTATAGCCGAATCAGACGCATATTAATATTGTATAGCCCGATACTTACGCTTCCGTTCGGTAAAACCGCAAGATTTTTAACTGCGTCATCGGGGATCCCTACGCCGTTGTCTTCAACGGTAAATACCATACCGTTATCATGCTGCTTTACGAAAACAATAACGCGTCCGCCTTCTCTTTTTTTGCGAAGGCCATGTTTGATTGCGTTTTCCACGAGCGGCTGTAAGGTCAGTGGTGGTATTTGTATTGAGGGAAGAGGGTCCGGTATGTCATAGACTATTTCGATGTTTTCGAAGCGAGCCTGCTCAATAGAGGTATACGCCCGTACCAGCTCCAATTCCTTTTTCAGCGGGACAATACCGCTGAGATTGTCATAATCCAAAGTCTGCCTGAGATACTTGGACAGGGACATGATGAGATTACTCGCTTTGTGGGGGTCTGTTTCACAGCATTCAGCAATTGCAGACAGCGCGTTGTAAAGAAAATGGGGTTTCATCTGCGCACTCATATACGCGGTTTCCGTGTTCATAATCGTGTCAAGGGATGCCTGCAGGTCGGCAGATAAAAGCTCCGTACGCCGGAAAGTCTCCGAATACCTTTTTGACAGCAATACAACCTGGATAATAATAAAGCCAAATAAAGCTGCGGAGAGCATGTATCGGGCAGAAAAGACATTCATATAAACCAGGCTGTCCAAGAGTGCGCCCAGAGTTAAAATCAGCATTCCCCCCAAAAAAAAGGCAGACTCTTTCTTATGGTGCTTCACTGCCTTTACCGAGACGTAACATCCAAGCACACAGGCGGCTCCAACCGTCAGCAAATAAGGGACAAAGACAGCGGAGTAAATCGTGGGTGGAAACGCAAGGACGGTAAATATATAAAGAGCGTTAAACGACAGAATGATGCGGAAGGCTGCCCGAGGCATCATATCTTTGTAAAGCCGACGTGTATAGAAGAGCATAGAAATAATAATTACTGGGATCGTCAGCATAACAAGTCTTGACCCAAGCCAAAACGGAAGCCCTGGAAATGCCTGCATCATCAATGTCGTATTGGATAGCATATTTCGTAAAGCGACTGAAAAACAAAGGGCGGAGAGCCAGACAAGTTCCGTGCTGCCTTTTTTGAAATGGTGGAGGACCAAAAAAAAGAAGCCCATAAACAGACAGATTGAAATTAGAAAAAGGTCTACGGCAGTCCATATATTATGTTCTTTATGAATCAGCGTTGAGGTTCCCAGCCTTATGCTTTGACCGACGCCTCCTCCATAAATAAGGTCGTTGTTTTTTACCTGCAGAACAATTTCCAGCTCCGAACCGGCGTAATAGAAGTCATAGATCTGTGGATGTAAATAAACGGTTTGGGTTTGTGCAAAGCTGCCGCAGGCATGCAGGAGTGAGCCATTTACCCACAGCGCATAATCCGTGTAGACATTGGGAATTGAGATTCCATAAAGCCCTTTGGTTGAGTCGGTATTTGCGGCAAGCCGATATGTTGCATAGCCGTGGGGCGGCAGCTTAAGCTCCTTGTATTTTGTCCAACCGGACGGTAGCCTGTAATAACCAGTTGGTGCCTTGTCATCAAAGTCTCCCGGAGAGAGAAGCTCATTCCAATAAAATGCCCAGTCCCCATCCAACGAGATATTGCCCTGTTTTGAAAAATCCCAGGTGGAGAGCTCAAGTATTCCGCTTTTTACCGTAGGCTCCGCAAGGTCTGTGCTTTGGAGCGCGCAGCCCGGAAGAAGTAGCAGGAGCAGGGTTAAGGCAAAAATCCGCATACGTTTTTTGTCCAAAAGCGGGACCTCCTCTCAGAATTATTATCATTATTGTATCATGGACGCGGCCCAAACGACAATATTTTTTTCATTGTCGACATAATGCTCCAAAAGTTTAATTCTTTTTTAATTCCTTCTTGGTATTCTGATTATAAACTAGGGGGTGGTGTTTTGTACCGGGTGTTTCTTGCGGATACGAACGGAGAAAACATACGAAAACTTGGCGGATTGCTCGAGGAGGGGCATGGAGTTGTTCCGGACATCTGGCGGGATATCCGCGGGTATCACGATTTTATTGGCAGACCGGAAGATGGAATCGTGTTGATTCGTATCAATGATTGCACCATTCCGGGGTTGGAGCTAACACAAGCGGCTGTGGCATGTGGTGCCGGTATACATGTCGTTTGGATGTCAGAAAGCAAAACTTATGCACTTGACGCATTCCGCTATGGAGTGGAGGCGTATATGCTTTTGCCGGCAACTGGAGAGGCGCTCCGGAATGCACTCAATTCGTTAAGATTTAAAGGCGGAACAGGATTCAAGCAGAAGGAGAAGATGTGAATGAGGTACAACTTGAAAAAGGTTTTAGTATTTATTTTATCGGCGGCAATGCTTTTTGCCCTGCTACCTTCGGTAACGCTGATGGCAATCCCGGTCTACACTCCGACTGTCGGCTCCGTTGTAAGGTTTGACGGTGAGGATTGGCTGTGCTTAAGCGTGAGCCCAACCGACGGCTATAAGTTGCTGAGGAGTGGAAAATACGGATCTACTAGGTTTACATATGACGGGATTTCTTATACCGACTCAAATAATTCGCTAAGGGCATATCTGAACGGCACTTTCTACAATGAATTCAGCGATGAACAAAAAGAGCAGATCAGGCTGGCTACGTGGAATTGCGGTTATATAGACAACGAAGGCTCTTGGACGGTAAACGATTATATTGGAGCGCTGACTTACAGTGAGTTTTATGATATACAGGACGAGGACTGGTATGTTCAGCAAACGCATTAGTGGACCATGACAGCCGCCGCTGCATATCCATATGGAGCCTATATGTGCTACCTCAACGCGAGTGCGCTACAGGTGTATGGTTCTGGAACATCTTTCAGTACCCGTCCGGCGCTGTACCTAAAATCAGGTATTACCTTTGAGCTGATAGCCGACAAATACTATCCCGAGGGCGAACCTTATCCGACATTTACTGTGACCTACGACCCGGAGGGCGGTTCGGTGATGACGACAAGCCAGACCAAGCGGTTTGGGTCCACCTATGGTAAGGATGCCGATGGAAGCGATGAAGCCATGCCAACGCCCGAGCGTACGGGTTACAGCTTTGATGGTTGGTACACGGAGGACGACGGCGCGGGTACTCAGATAACTGATTCGACTACAGTTACTGCGGAGGGAAACCATACTTTACATGCCAAATGGACGGCCCGGAGCTATACTGTGACATTCAAATATGAAGATGGTACGACGGCGGACGGGAGTGAAAGCGTCACCTATGATACAGCTTACGGTACCCTTCCGGAGCCGAGTTGGACGAATTATACCTTTGGAGGCTGGTGGACCAGAAGCGGCGGGAGCGGAACGCAGGTGACGGGAACGACCACAGTGACCACGGCATCCAATCACAACCTGTATGCGAAGTGGACGGCGGACTCCTATACCATTATCTACAACCTTGATAGCGGGATAAACCCGGACGATGCACCAACAAGTTATACTTATGGGATAGGCGCGACTTTGCCAACACCGACAAAGACGGGGCATACTTTCGGTGGTTGGTACACAAACCCGGAATTATCCGGCTCCAATGAGACGTCGATTAGCGATACAGATACCGGAAGCAAGGACTACTACGCCAAGTGGACGGTAAATACCTACACTATCACATATAACCTTAATAGCGGGATAAACCCGGACGATGCACCAATAAGTTATACTTATGGGATAGGTGCGACCTTGCCGATACCGACAAAGACGGGGCATACTTTCGGCGGTTGGTATACAACCACGAATTTCTCCGGCTCCGCTGTGACATCAATTATCGGGACAGACACCGGCAATAAAGCCTACTACGCCAAATGGACGGCGAACTCCTATACCATCATCTACAACCTTGATAGCGGGATAAACCCGGACGATGCCCCAACAAGTTATACTTATGGGGTAGGTGCAACTTTGCCAACACCGACAAAGACGGGGCATACTTTCGGTGGTTGGTACACAAACCCGGAATTATCCGGCTCCAATGAGACGTCGATTAGCGATACAGACATAGACAACAAAACCTACTACGCCAAGTGGACGGTGGATACCTACACCATCACATACAACCTTAATAGCGGGATAAACCCTGACCATGCACCAATAAGTTATACTTATGGGATAGGTGCAACTTTGCCAACACCGACAAAGACGGGGCATACTTTCGGCGGTTGGTATATAACCACGAATTTCTCCGGCTCCGCTGTGACATCAATTATCGGGACAGACACCGGCAATAAAACCTACTATGCCAAATGGACGGCGAACTCCTACACTATCGCCTACAATCTTAACGAAGGGATAAATCCTGACGATGCACCAACAAGTTATACTTATGGGATAGGTGCGATTCTTCCGACACCGGCAAAGACAGGGTATACTTTCATCGGCTGGTACACAACCTCCGGTTTCTCCGGTTTCGCTGTGACGTCGATCGGAGATACAGACATTGGCAACAAAATCTATTATGCCAAGTGGAGGGATGCCTACGTTAGCGACTCACCATCAAGGGCGATTACCGTTATTGAAACAAGCAGCGATTTGTTTGCCAGGAGTTCAAGTGCGGTTTTGGTGGAAGCAAACATGGATAACGCGTTTTCAAGCTCTGTAGAAGTAAGGATTACGGATACGGATCAAGAGGGGGCAAACTTTGGCTTCGGAGTCGGAACTGATGTCTATCCCTTCGATATCTCTTTGTACATCGAAGGGACAAACATCAAAACGGAACCTATGTCCGGTTATGCCGTGACTATTTCTCTGCGGATACCTGAAGATTTACTTGACGTAAGGGAACAGCTTTTCATCGTGCACAAATCGGATGATGGGACTGTTACGAATCTTACATCCAGCCTGGAGCAAATTAACGGCATCTGGTATCTGATATTCGGGGCGACGGAGTTTTCCCCTTATGCGTTTGTAGTGAACAATAATAAACTAGTGGAACTGCCATATTATATAGACTCCGATGGTAACGAGGTATTCATCGGTTTGGCGGCTAACGGGAAATATCTTGCGCCGGATGGTGTAACGGTCATGTTTGCATCAAACTCCAAGAATTTTACGGACATTTCAGACCACTGGGGCAAGTCATATATCGACTTTGTTACAGAACGGGAAATTTTTATGGGTACAGGAACTAACATTTTTTCGCCCGATGCGGGTATGACGCGTGCAATGTTTGCCACGGTAATGGGTCGGATGTATGAGCGGAGCTATGGTGAAATCATCATTTCCGATGCCCGCGCATTCATTGACTGCAATTATGACGATTACTACGGAAAGTACGTGAATTGGGCGGCGGAAAACGGCATTATCCATGGTGTGGGCAGCGGTCTATTTAAGCCCGACCTTCAGATAACACATCAGGAACTTGCGGCTATGATCTACCGCTTTGCCGAATTTATGAAGCTTTCTACCAGTACTTCCACCGGAGCGACACTAAATTATTCCGATGCATCAAGTATCGCTTCATGGGCACAACCAGCAGTGCTGTACTGCCAGGAGACAGGTATTATCACCAGGCGTGACGATGGCAGCTTTGCACCGACGGAAATAGCAACCCGCGCGGAGGTTGCTGCCGCTATCCAGCGGTTTGTTGAGTTGGTGTTGGATTAACAATATTATAAAAAATGATGACCTGCGGGAAAATCCGCAGGTCATCATTTTTTATAAAGAAATTTAGTCCGGGTGTTCTTACAGGATTTATTTTAAGAACTCAGTAAAATCAATGGTTTTAAGGCTATCAATAAGCATTATTTACACCAACAAACTAAATAAGATGACTTAAATTAAAGGTAATTTATGAAACGGAACGCCATTCTGCCATTTATTAATTGGAGTACTGAATTATCCAAGCAAAGGATTCAATTTAATGACTTTTAAAACCAGTCGGCGAGAGGCCAGTTATTTTTTTGAATGTTGCTGAGAAATGCGAAACGCTCTCAAACCCGCAGAGTTCGGCAACCTCCATCACTGAATACTTCTCCATTTTCAGCAACTCCTTGGCTTTTTTGACACGGAGCGCAAGCAAATACCTATGTGGTGTTAGGCCTGTTTCTTTGGCAAACATCCGGATAAAGTGATACTGGGATACATGGATTTCCCGGCAGATATCCTCCAAACATAAATTTTTGCTTAAATTTTCCTGCATATACTCGATTGCTGTGCAAAGATAAGAACCAGTGTCCTCGGCTGGCGGAAACGGTCTGTTTATGTTGGTTTTATATTCACGCAAAAGCAGCGCCATTATTTGGATTCCAAGGCTGTCCAGCAAAAGATTCATACTGTCAGGACGTCCACATTCGCACTCCAAGTTTTTCAGCAGCTGATACAGAGCTGGCGAAAATGGATTCAGTAAATTTTCGAATCTGACTTCCCCAGTAAAATCCATCTCTTCGGCGATTTTATGTACAAAGTCTGGATGAATCAGCAGAGAATAATAGGGCTTGGCAACTGCATTTTTTAAGCAAACGACCTTGTCTCCTGGATTGACGGTCAGGACACTCCGCAGTTCGATATGCATCATTTTGTTGTTAAAAAGCGCCTCGGGCGTGTCTTCAGAAGGTATGACCACATGATAATCCGTAACATTAAATGAGGTGCCTCCCATATAGACCGTAGGCCTGAACAACACAATATTGCCGCATGGATAAACCTTTGTCTGTCCAAGAATATTATCCGGGACCTGGCTAATAAAATCAACAATTGGTTCCATATGATCACCACCTCAGCGATAACAAATCTTATTATACAGTTTATCACCACCAGACCGTTAATTCAATAAGCATCATGGCGGTACGCTTTTCTAAAGAGCAATTTTTGATAAATTAACCGCAATTACAGGAATGCGGATACAAAACCAGCCAGCGTAAAATAAAAAATAGATCGGCTTTTAAGAATCGCAGAGCAGTTTCCTGGCTGACAGATAAAGTTTTTTATTTTCTCCCAGCCTTAGAACCAATGGAGGCACTGTCGGCAGTTCTGTTTTTCTAAGGTTTATTGCCGCTATAACACTTGCGTAGCGGTGATCAAGCCATTTTAAATATTTTAAATAAAAGAAGGAGGAAATACAATGAAACAGAAAGTATTCGCTTTTATTCTCACATTAATAATGGTTTTAGGCATAGTTCCCTGCGTCGGCGCAGCCGCAACCTTGCCGGAGGGCGTGCCGGCTTCTCTGGAATCGGCGGCAATCAATCAGATCCAGGTGTTAAAAGACGAGGACAGCATCCCATACTTTCAAATGGAAGTAAAATTTCCCCAGAGTTTTATTGACTTAAACGAGGCGTGCCCGGCCGGAGGAGAAGCCTGGATAGACTACTACTGGAAAATAGATAACGGCTCCTGGGAATACCTGGGTGGCGGGGCAACAGCTATCCTGTTGGATGAAAGCTATGGCAACGCTGTATCTGGGAAAACAAATGTCTATAATGTTTCCTATATCTACCCAGAGGATGAGGGAAACACCCAGGCAATCATCATCAAGGATCACACTTATACCATACGGGCTCAGCTCGCGTATAGATATTACTACGACAGCGCGGATGAGAATCTCGATACGCTATATCAGTTCGTCTATTCCTCCTTCTCCAATGAAGTTTCCATCGGTTCAGGCAGCTTCTATAAAAAAGCATCGGACTGGGCGAAGCCCGAACTGCAGAAAGCCGACGATCTCAGTCTTATTCCCAATATCCTCAAGGGAGCCGATATGACTGCGCCAATCACCCGCGAGGAATTCTGCGAACTTGCGGTTCTGCTTTATGAAAAGACGACCGGCATACAAAGCTCGCCGGCATCTCCGAATCCCTTTACCGATACGGTCAATCCCCAGATCTTAAAGGCATATAAGCTTGGGATCACAGCCGGAACGTCCGAGACAAACTTTTCACCAAATTTACTGATCAATCGGGAGCAGTGCGCAACGATGCTGTTCCGGGCGATCAATGACATAAAGCCTGACGGGAGTTTTGACATTGCGGGCGTAAAGGACTTCCCGGATCAAAAATACATATCCTCCTGGGCGCTACAGGCCACGAAATACATGTTTAAGACAAGCATTATCGCGGGCGACTCAAATGGCAACTTTATGCCGAAGGCAACCACGACAGCGCAGGAGGCAGCAGGATACGGCATGGCCACGCGGGAACAAGCCGTGGCCATGAGCGTAAGGACCTACGAAAAGCTACCAACCCTGCTGTGACGGGAAAAGATTGCTCCATGGGGAAATATGTTCCGGATGCAATATCAACAAGGCGGGCTGGACTATAGTTCATAGGAGAAATCAATATAGAATAAGTAGCAAAATAATTTTTTACTCGCACCTTAGCTGCAAGTGTTAGTACAACATTTTTTTCGTCAGATGAGGTAATATAAGCGAGCAAATCGAAGAAAATAAGAGAAAAAGAAATCAGAGCCGTCAAATTTGACGACTTTGATTTTGGTACGCGCGGAGAGACTTACCCAGCTGCTCTTTCCGAGCACCTGCCGTCCTGCGATGCCTCTCTCAGTCATTTTGAACCGCTCTCTGTTCGAAAGTTCTCAGGACTTTTGAACAGCGCTCGCGCCCTTTTGGGTTCGAGTCACTCTTTATTGCCAGGACAAAAGAAAACACAGGATTTAATCCTGTGTTTTCTTTTGTGGTGCCGGCGGTGGGACTCGAACCCACACGCCCTTGCGGACAACAGATTTTGAGTCTGCCTCGTCTGCCAATTCCGACACGCCGGCAAAAAATATTGCTTAATTATGATAGCATAGTATAATCGGAAAAGTCAATAATTAATATTCATTTTACATTCAAAAACCAAGGACGTTTATTATTTAGATTTGACTTGTATAACTACTTGATTTTTATTTATTGAAATGCTATAATTTTAAAGTGCGCTGTTAAGCAAATAGTTTTTATTTCGAGGTGTGGCTCAGCTTGGTAGAGCGCTGCGTTCGGGACGCAGAGGTCGCAGGTTCAAATCCTGTCGCCTCGATTTTCTTTAAATCTGCGTGATAATTGAATGACTAAATACTTAAATAATTCCCAATAATTTTAAATAATCTTAGCAATTGCCTGTTTTTCATTTTAAACCTGCTTTTTTCAAAAGAAAACCAATCTGTAAGTTTGAAGCGCTTTGCTTAAATTTCAGATTTGAAATAAAATTAGGGAGGTTCAACATTTATGAAAAAGTACTCTGCTAATGAAATTCGTAATATTGCGATTCTAGGCCACGGCGGCTGCGGGAAAACAACAATTTCAGAAGCGTGCCTTTTTGTTTCGGGCGCTATAAAGAGATTTGGTAAGGTTGACGAAGGAAATACTGTAAGCGATTATGATTCGGAAGAGGTTAAACGCAAAGTATCAATCAATACTTCGGTTATTCCTGTCGAGTGGGAAGACACGAAAATCAACCTCCTTGATACTCCGGGTTATTTTGATTTTGTTGGAGAAGCAAAGCTTGCATTAAGCGTGGTCGACTCCGCATTAATAGTTGTATCCGGGAAATCCGGAATAGAAGTTGGCACAGAAAAGGCTTGGGAATATGCTGATGAAATGAACGTGCCAAAAATTATTTTTATAAATCAGATGGACGATGAAAATGCTGATTTTAACAGGGTTTTGGAGCAACTCAGAGAAACCTTCGGCAAAGCGATAGTTCCCATGCAAATTCCTTTTAATGATGAAAAGGGGAATTTTGTTGGTTTTATAGATGTTGTTAAAAGAAACGCAAGAAAAATAGCAGACGGAAAATTTGAGAATTGTGATGTTCCGGCAGAACTTGAGGATGAGGTTGAAGAGCTTAGAGCTATGCTTGTTGAAACTGCGGCTGAAAGCGATGATGAGCTTATTGAAAAATTTTTTAATGACGAAGAACTCACAGTTGAAGAAATTTATCGTGGCTTGAAAGAAGGCATACTTGCAAATTCTATAGCTCCTGTAATGTGTGGAGCTGCAAGCCTTGCTTATGGCATAAAAACTCTTATGAACACTTTGGTTTCTTTCCTTCCTGCTGCCGTAAATTGTAGGCCTGATTTTGTGTCTTTGGATGAAAACGGCGAAGAAAAAAGGATTAAAGCAAACGATAAGGATTTTGTTGCATTTGTGTTTAAAACAATTTCAGACCCTTATGTAGGGCGTCTTAATATATTTAGAGTGCTTTCAGGGAGTCTTAAAAAAGATATGGTTATATATAACGTGAACGAAGATACAATTGAGAAAGCATCGCATATTTACGTTATGAAAGGAAAAGAACAAATTGAAGTTGATGAGCTTTCAACCGGAGATATAGGAGCTCTTGCAAAGCTTACGGACACATCTACACAAGATACGTTATGCACAAAAGAAACGGCTGTTAAACTTGCTCCCATAAGCCTTCCGGAGTCTGTTATGACTATGGCCATAGTTCCGAAAGGGAAGGGCGACGAAGATAAAATTTCTTCGGCTCTCTCAAAAATCAAAGAAGAAGACCCAACCATAAAGATTGAGGTTAACCCTGAGACAAAGCAATCCTTGGTTTACGGAATTGGTGAACAGCATTTGGATATACTCATAAGCAAATTAAAAACAAAATATAAAATTGAAGCAGAGCTCGTCACCCCTATAATTCCTTACCGCGAAACAATAAAATCGAAGGTTAAGGTTCAGGGGAAATATAAGAAACAATCTGGCGGTCATGGTCAATTTGGTGATGTTTGGATGGAATTTGAACCTTCGGGGGATATGTTAAGCCAATATATTTTTGAAGAAAAGATTTTTGGCGGTTCTGTTCCTAAAAACTTCTTCCCTGCAGTTGAAAAAGGACTTCAGGAATGTATTAATACAGGAGTTCTTGCAGGCTATCCAGTTGTTGGTCTTAAAGCAACCTTGGTTGATGGTTCATATCATCCGGTTGATTCTTCGGAAATGGCATTTAAAATGGCTACATCTCTTGCTTTTAAAGATGGTGTTGCAAAAGCAAAGCCTACTATTCTTGAGCCTATAGTTCATATGGAAGTTCTTGTTCCTGAGAAATATATGGGAGACATAATGGGCGACATAAACAAGAGAAGGGGCCGTATATTGAGTATGGGCGCTTCAGGCTCAAAAAAACTTATAACAGCTGAAGTTCCACAGTCGGAAATAGCAAAATATTCAACAGATCTCCGCTCGATGACTCAAAGCCGCGGAAGCTATTCATATTATTTTGAACGCTATGATGAAGCTCCGGCAGAGGTTCAACAGAAGGTTATTGAGTTAAGAAAAAAGGAAAAAGAGGCATAAAATTTTCAAAGTCGCAGAATAATACCTCTGCGGCTTTGGTTTTATAGTAGATGTCAATTAAGTGTTAAAGAGGTGTTTAATATGATAGATATAGCTGTAATCGGTTCTGGCCCTGCGGGTCTTTCCGCAGCGGTTAATGGAGTTCAAAGAAATAAAAGCGTTGTTGTTTTTGGAGAAAAACCAAGTGCAAGCTATCTTTATGCAGCGGAGAATGTTGATAATTATCTGGGGCTTCCTAAAGTAAGCGGGAAAGAGCTTATAGACAGGTTCTATAACCATGCAAAAAATGTTGGTGTTGGTTTCAGGGAAGGGAAGGTATACCAGATTTTTTCAATGGGTGACCATTTCACAATAAACTTTGACAACAATTTTTATGAAGCCAAATCTGTTATTATAACAACAGGAATGAATAAAAGCAAAACAATAGAAGGCGAAGAAAAATTTTTAGGTCGAGGTGTGAGCTATTGCGCAACCTGCGATGGAATGCTCTATAGGGGTAAAACAATTGCTGTTGTTGGCGAAACGGATGAAGCTGAAAACGAATTAAAGTTTTTAAGCGAAGTGTGCCAGAAAGTATATTATATTCCGACATACAAATATAAGGGTGAAAGCAAAGGCAATGTAGAAGTTTTAAACACAAAGGTTTCGGCGGTTATTGGTGATGAAACGGTTAAAGAAATAAAAACGGAAAAAGGGACCATAGAATGTGACGGAGTTTTTTTCATTAAAAAGTCTGTACCTTATAGCAGCATGATTTTTGGTCTTGAAACGGAAGGAGCTTCAATAAAAACTTCAAAACATATGGAAACAAACATTAAAGGTTTATATGCTGCAGGAGATGCTACCGGAAAGCCTTATCAAATAAGCAAGGCTTGCGGTGAAGGTCTTGTTGCCGCTCTTTCGGCAGTTGAATATATTGATAAACTTTAAAATTCCTGATGAAATAAACTATATTTAATGGTAAAATAATATTATCAATTTATAAACGGGAGGGGATTTTTATGGTAAATGTTGATGCCGAGAAATGCATCGGTTGTGGGGAGTGCACTGAAGTCTGTTCTTTTGATTCTTTGTTTGTTGACGATGGAATAGTGGCGTTTAAAGAGGGTGGCACATGTAATGAATGCGGACATTGTGCGGCTATCTGTCCAACAGAGGCAATATCTGTTGTAGGCTATGATCAGTCTGAAACACTTGTGTTCAATAAAGAAAAATTCACGCTTTCGCCCGAGATATTTTTAAATGTTTTAAAGTTTAGAAGAAGCGCCCGAGAATTTAAAGGTTCGGAAATACCGCCTGAAAAGCTTCAGGCTGTGCTTGAAGCAGGGAGATATTCTCCGACAGCCAGCAATAGGCAGCCTTTAAGATATATAGTTTTAGGCAAAAAAGCTGCAGGAGAAACATGCACCCTGGCACACTCAATATTTAAAGCCGCAACTGATGATGTGGAACACAGGGAAGAGCTTATAAGGGAAAAGTTTAAAGGTGTTCCGAGATATTATGATGTATGGATTCCAAAATGCAAAAATTATTTTGAAAAAGGGATAGATAAGCTTTTTTATAACGCTCCCTGCGTTATTATAATGGTTGCAAAAAAAGATGACCCATGGGCAATCAAGGATTCTTCAATAGCTTATGGCAATATGGATATGATGGCCAGTACTTTGGGCCTTGGAACATGTTTTATAGGAATGTTTGAATTGGCCGGTGGAGTTGACAGAAAGCTCTACGAGCATGTTGGAATAAAAGAAGACGAGACTCCGTTTGTTACATTTGTTATGGGAGAACCAAGGGTAAGCTACATAAGAACGGCAATAAGAAAGAAGCTTAATATAACGACACTTTGATTTTAAAATGCTTATAAAATAAAAAAACGGTGCTTTTAAACAAAAGCGCCGTTTTTTTTATTTTATAAGTATAAACTGCAAATCGTTTACGTTTGTTCCCGTTGGTCCGGTTATTAGCAAAGAGTCTGATTCTTTTAACGCATTGTAAGAGTCGTTTTCAAATAAGACTTTATCAATGTTTATCCCTTTTTCGTTCAGCAATTTTTTTGTTTGCCAGCTAACCACACCGCCTGCGGCATCCGTAGGTCCGTCTGTTCCATCGGAGCCTACAGATGCTATAACAACATTCTCCATGTTTGATATAAGGGTTGCGGCCTGAAGTGCTATTTCCTGGTTTCTGCCGCCTTTACCTTTACCCGTTATGCGCACAACAGTTTCTCCGCCTAAAATTATGGCGCATGGGGCTTTAATCGGCAAAGAATCTTCCACAACGCTTCTTGCTATTGATGCGAGCATTTTTCCGGCTTCTTTTGCTTCACAGTCCAGGGTTGAAGTTAAAATCAAGGGCTTATATCCAAGGGTTTCAGCTGTTTTTGCGGCAGATGCGCAAAGAGCTTTAACGCTGCCCGTTATAATTGTTTCAACATTTTCAAGTTTTTTGGGTGTTTCGGATTTAAGTATTTCTTTAAGCTTTTGAGATATGGTTAAGTTGTATTTTTCGATTAAGGCAAAAGCGTCTGAGCTTGTTGAGGTATCAGGATATGCGGGACCAGAGGCTATGGAATCAAGCCTGTCTCCTAAAACATCGGAAAGAACTATGGAATAAACGGAAGCAGGAAGGCAGGCTTTTGCAAAGCGGCCACCTTTAACTGCGGATAAATGCTTCCTTATTGTGTTTATTTCAACTATGTCGGCACCGCACTTTAAAAGCTGGTTTGTCACATCAAGTATGTCATCTAAGGTAACTCCTTCAAGCGGTTTTTCAAAAAGAGCCGAGCCGCCTCCCGATATAAGAAAGATAACGGTATCTTTTTCCTCAAGACCTGAAACAGCTTTAAGGGCTTTTGATGTGCCCAAGATTGAGTTTTCGTCTAAAAGAGGATGGCCTGCTTCTATAATTTCAAAATTACCTATGCTTCCTTTAGAATGGTTATATTTTGTTATAACAACCCCGGATTTAACTTTGTCTTTAAGTATTTCATAAGCGGCGTTTGCCATTGTCCATGCAGCCTTACCTATTGAAATTACTATAACCTTGCCGGGAAAGCTTTTGTTTTCGAGGGCTTTTTTAACGGCTTCATCGGGTAAAACATCTTTAATTGCGGTGTTTATTATTGTCATTGCGTCTTTTTTAATATCATTCATATTCATATCTCCTGCTCTGTTTTTATATCTATTATCCTTTGGTTAAGCAATGGATGTACATAATAAGGCGCTATTTCCCGCATAGGGATAAGGGTAAAGCTTCTTTTTTCAAAATAGGGGTGGGGGATAACCAAATCATTGTCAGTTATTATCATATTGTCATAAAAAAGGATGTCTATGTCAATTGTTCTCGGACCCCAGTGCGCAGTCCGCTGACGCCCCAACGCGTTTTCAACGCTTTGTATGTGCCTTAAAAGCTCATGAGGGGAAAGAATTGTTTTTATTTCGGCAACGCAGTTTAAAAAATTAGCCTGGTCTTCTTTTCCCCAAGGTTTAGTCTCAGTTATGGAAGAAACCTTGCAAACTGAAACCTTAGGCGAAGATAGCATTTTTAAAGCATTTTCGATGTATTTTTTGCGTTCCCCGATGTTTGAACCAAGACCAAGATATGCGCTGTGGCGACCCTTTGTTATATTAACACCTGCATAATTAAGTTCGCACCCTATGGGTACCCATGGTTTTTTAACTGTTATTTCAAGCGAAGAAACCATATCATATTCCAAAAATATTTCGTCTGCAAGCGCGCCGGCGCATTTTTCTATAAGATTGAATTTATTTGTTTTAAAGACCTTTTCCACCGTTTTGCATATTTTAGAATAGTCCACTGTTTTTGTTAAATCGTCGGATGAAGAAGCTTCTTCAAGGTTAAGATAAAGCACAAGGGAAACAAGGAATTTCTGGCCTATGGCCTTTTCCTCGCTGTTACACCCGTGATATGCGTAAACAGATATGTCTTTTAGAATTATTTTATCCATAGTAACCTCAAATGCTTTTTAATATTTTATCTGCCATAACTGCCGCAAGACGGTTGCTTTTAACGTCATGCACTCGTATAATACCGCATCCCTTTGATATGCCTAAAACATTTGCGGCGATAGTTCCTTCAAGCCTTTTTTCGGGATTTGGCTCGTCCGTGGCATAGCCTATCATTGATTTTCTCGAAATGCCCAAAAGAAAAGGATAGGGGAACTCTTTTATAATTTTATCAAGGTTATTCATTACGAACAGGTTTTGCTCGTATGTTTTGCCAAAGCCTATTCCTGGGTCTAAAATAATCTTTTCTTTTTTTATTGAGCAGGAAAAGGCTATATTAAGGCTTTCATTAATATCCGAAACAATATCTTCCAGTATATTTCTATAATCCGTGTTGTTTCTGTTGTGCATGATACAGCAGGGTATACCGCTTTCAGCTAAAATTTCCGCATAGCGTCTATCATATTTAAGACCCCAGATATCGTTTGCCATGTCTGCCCCTGAATCTATTGCGGCTAAAAGTATGGCAGGTTTATATGTATCCACAGAAATAGGGATACCTGGGAAATTCGATTTAATAGCTTTTATTATGGGGATTACACGGTTTATTTCTTCTTCTTCGGATATTAAAACATGCCCCGGTTTTGTGGATTCTCCGCCAACATCTATTATATCTGCGCCTTCCGAAAGCATTTTTTCAGTATGGTGCATAGCTGTGTCAAGCGAATTAAACCGGTTTCCGTCTGAAAATGAATCGGGAGTTACATTTAATATGCCCATTATATACGTTCTACTTTTAAAATCAAAATCAGATTTTCCTATAATCACAAGCTCACCTTTTGCTTTCTCTCATGGTTATTAAGGAAAGGGCTTCGTTTTTAAGCTGGGCATCGGTTTCCAGGCAACCTCTAAATACGGATGTAACGGTTTTTGCCCCGGGCTTTCTTATGCCTCGCATCGTCATGCAAAGGTGCTCTGCCTCGGCTATAACGCAAACACCCTTTGCGTTTGTTGCCTTTTCTATAACTTCGGCAAATTGGCTGCAAAGCCTTTCCTGAAGCTGAGGTTTTTTGGAAATAGTGTCTAAAACACGGGCAATTTTGCTTAAGCCTAAAATTTTGCCTTCATCAGACGGAATATAGGCTATATGAGCAACGCCTATAAAAGGCATTAAATGATGCTCACATACGGAATATAAAGGAATATCCTTAATAATAACCATTTCATTTGAATAATTTTCATCAAAAAGCTTTATATCATCAAAAGGATTTTTTGAAATTCCCGCAAATATCTCTTCAAGCATGTTTGCAACTCTTTTTGGAGTTTCAATAAGCCCGCTTCGCTTAGGATCTTCGCCTATGGCTATAAGTATTTCGTTAACTGCATCTTCAATACGTTTTTTATCGATCATCTTATTACCTCCATCATCTAATTTAAAACGCTATACATAATTATAAGCATAATTAATAAAAAAAGCAAAATATTATTGGCAATACTTATGTAGAAAATTATTGCTAAAAGGAATCTTTTTTAAAAACTATATACAATAAGCATTTATGCTTACAGATAATAGAATTATCCATTGATCTTGACACTAACTTGGCTAAGCAATGAGCAATTGTGTGTTGCAGGATGAATATTGAGCTATTAAAATTATTTTGGTTGAGTTTTTCTGCCGGGTAATATATATTTAAGGTATATTTTACCAAAGGGGGGGAAAAAACGAAATGGTTTGTCCAAAATGTGGCAGTACAAATGTTAACATTCAGGCGGTAGCTCACGTAAAATCAAAGGGTAAAGGGTGCCTTTATTGGATATTTATTGGTTGGTGGCTTGAATTGTTGCTTTGGATATGCTTTATGATACCAATGCTTTTTTTTAAACTGTTTGGAAGCAAAGGAAAGATAAGAACAAATGTAAAGTCTCATGCTGTATGTCAAAACTGCGGGTATCAGTGGGAAATAAAATGAGCTTTTAAGGATTATCCAAAGTTAAACATTTCTTTTTATACGATGTGTATAAAAACGAGGTGTTTTTTCGGCATAATGGACAACCCCAATAATTGTAACATTATTGATTTTAAATTTAATTTGGATTAAAATAAACATATCAAGGGAAAAACTATTGCTTCATAAGTTTGAAAGGAGAATTTTTTGTGAAATTATTTATTGATACTGCAAATGTATCTTATATTAAAGAAGCAAACGACTTAGGCGTTATATGTGGGGTTACTACAAACCCTTCGTTAATTGCTAAAGAAGGCCGTGATTTTATTCAAGTTGTAAAGGAAATAACGAGCATTGTGGATGGTCCTATAAGTGCTGAAGTTATAAGCCTTCAGCATGAAGGCATGATAAAAGAAGCAAGGGAGCTTGCAAAAATCCATAAAAACATAGTTATAAAAATACCTATGACGGCAGAAGGGTTAAAAGCTGTTAAGGTT
Organism: Lachnospiraceae bacterium; assembly: GCA_034925905.1. Classification (GTDB taxonomy): domain Bacteria; phylum Bacillota; class Clostridia; order Lachnospirales; family Anaerotignaceae; genus JAYFRL01. Next base: position 101,947 of record JAYFRL010000003.1, read on the forward strand.
TTAAGCAAAGAAAACATAAAAACCAATGTAACCCTTATTTTTTCAGCAGCGCAGGCTCTTTTAGCCGCAACGGCAGGAGCGTCATATGTAAGTCCGTTTTTAGGAAGACTTGATGATATTGCTTTTGAAGGTATGGAGCTAATAGAAGAAATAGTTAATATATTTGACATCCAAGGCATAGAAACCGAAATAATAGCTGCAAGCATAAGAAGTCCTCTTCATGTTGTCCAGGCCGCCGAATTAGGCTGCGATATTGCAACTGTTCCTTATGACGTAATAATTAAAATGATACAGCATCCTTTAACGGATATAGGGATAGACAAATTTTTAAAAGACTGGGAAAAGGTACCCAAATAATTTAAGGAGATTTCATATGAATATTGATAATTTAACGGTTAACACCTTGAGATTTTTGGCGGTTGAGGCAGTGCAAAAAGCAAACAGCGGACATCCCGGTATGCCTATGGGTGCGTCTCCTGCTGCGTATGCTCTTTGGGCAAAAAATATGAAACATAATCCTAAAAATTTTAACTGGGCAGACAGGGACCGTTTTGTGCTTTCTGTAGGCCATGGCTCGGCTTTGCTTTATGCTATGCTGCATCTTTTTGGGTACGGTCTTACAATCGAGGATATTAAAAATTTCCGCCAGCTTGGCAGCAATACTCCCGGGCATCCGGAATATAAGCATCCCTTAGGTGTTGAAACCACTACCGGGCCTTTGGGTCAGGGTGTTGCAAATGCAGTTGGATTTGCTATAGCAGAAAGTTATCTTGCCGCTGTTTTCAATAGGCCGGGGTTTGATATCGTAGATCATTATACATACACAATGAGCGGAGAAGGCTGCCTTATGGAAGGAGTCTCATCTGAAGCTGTTTCTTTGGCTGGGACGATGGGGCTTGGTAAACTTATATACCTTTTTGATTCAAATAATATAACAATAGAAGGCGATATAGAAACAGCTTTTAGCGAAGACGTTTTAAAACGCTTTGAAGCTTATGGTTGGCACACGATGGAAGTTCCTGACGGAATGGATGTTTCTGCTGTTGATGCGGCAATAAAAGAGGCTAAAAAGGTTAAAGATAAGCCATCTATAATAAAATGCAACACAATAATAGGCTATGGTGCTCCGAATAAACAAGGAAAGGCAAAATGCCACGGAGAACCTTTGGGTTATGATGAAATTAAGCTTGCAAAACAATACTTTGGCTGGGAATATGAAGAAGAATTTTATGTTCCGGATGAAGTTAAGGAAAACATGAACAAAATAATAAAAGAAGGCCAGGAAGCCGAAGAGAAATGGAATAAGCTTTTTGCAGAATATGAAAAGGCATATCCTGAACTGGCTGAAAAATGGAGGCTTTGGCATTCAAAAGAGCTTCCTGCAGATCTCTTGAATAACGAAGAATTTTGGAAATTTGAAGGCAATACGATAGCTGCGCGAACTGCTTCGGAAACGATAATAAACAGGCTTTCAAAGCTTGTGCCTAACATAATAGGCGGTTCGGCAGACCTTGGACCTTCAAACAAATCTGTTATGCATGACAGGGAATACTATTCAAAGAAAAACAGAGGCGGTGCAAATATTCATTTTGGTATACGTGAATTTGCCATGTCGGCAATAGCCAGCTCTTTATATGCTCATGGAGGGTTAAGACCATATACTGCCGGTTTTTTTGCTTTCAGTGATTATATGAAATCTGCTTTAAGGCTTCAAGCGCTTATGGGGCTTCCCGTTATAAGTGTGTTCACTCATGACAGCATAGGTACGGGAGAAGACGGACCAACTCACCAGCCGATAGAACAGCTTGCTGTTTTGAGAAGTATTCCAAACTATACTGTTTTCCGCCCGGCTGATGCGCATGAAACGGCTGCAGGCTGGTATGCGGGCTTAACAAGGCTTAACAGTCCCACGGCGCTTGTGCTTTCAAAGCAGGATCTCCCAGTTTTTAAAGAAACGGGCAAAGGTGCTTTAAAAGGAGCTTATATATTAAAAGACAGCGGAAAAACTCCTGATATAATACTTATTGCAAGCGGTTCAGAGGTAGGCCTTATTTATGACGCATATGATATTTTGGCTGAAAAAGGAATTGCAGCAAGAGTTGTAAGCATGCCGTCATGGGAAATTTTTGAGGAGCAGACGGATGAATACAAGGAAAGCGTTTTTCCCAAGTCGGTTAAAAACAGGCTTGCGGTTGAAGCCTCCACATCTTTCGGATGGCATAAATATATAGGCTTTGATGGAGCTTCCATATCCATAGATAGGTTTGGAAGAGCGGGGAAACCTGAAGAGGTGTTCAAATTCTTTGGCTATACAGTTGAAAACGTAGTTGAAAAAGCAATTGAATTAATAAAAAAGAATAAATGACAAATAATATAAAATCGGGAGGTTAACCTCCCGATATTTTAAAGGCTTTTAATATATTGGAGGGATTATATAATGACACCAAGAGAAAAGCTTAGAGAAATGCTGGTTAAAAGAGAAAAAATCATGGCACCTGGAGCTTATGACGCATGGTCTGCAATGCTTATTGAAAAAGCAGGCTTTCCGGCGGTTTATATGACGGGCTACGGAGTTTCCGCAAGCATGCTGGGGAAGCCTGATATAGGCCTTTTAACTCAGACAGAAATGACAATGGCTGCAAAAAACATCTCAGAGGCCGTAAATCTTCCGGTTATAGCAGATGCGGATACGGGCTATGGTGGCAACTTAAATGTTATAAGAACGGTTAAGGAATATGAAAAAGCAGGAGTTTCGGCGATACAGCTTGAAGATCAGGTTTTCCCGAAACGCTGTGGCCATATGGAAGGCAAGGAAGTAATATCAAAGGAGGAAATGGCGGCAAAAATAAGGGCTGCTGCTTATGCAAGGAAAGATAAAAACCTTGTTATTATCGCAAGGACAGATGCCAGAGCCATGCTTGGATTTGACGAGGCTTTAAGCCGTGCGAAGGCTTATGTAGAGGCCGGGGCAGACGTTATATTTTTCGAAGCTCCTCAATCTGTTGAGGAAATGAAAAAAGTTGCAGCCGAGCTTAAAGTACCTCTGCTTGCAAACATGGTTGAAAAGGGCAAAACTCCCTTACTTACCGCCGATGAGCTTACCAAAATGGGCTTTAACCTTATAATATATCCGGCGTCCTTGCTTTATACAGCAACAAATGCACTTAATATAATGCTTAAGCGCCTTAAAGATGAAGAAACAACTGCAAATATGCTTTCAGATATGATTACGTTCGGAGATTTTAATGATTCTATAAATCTTGCAAAATTAAGAGATATAGAAAAATCCTTTACAAGACAATCGGTTTACGATAAAATAGTTATGTAAACTTATATGCAAAAGGGGGTTTTAAGTGCGTACATTTATTGCAGTTGAATTTAATGACGAACTAAAAAATCATATGGATGGGCTTGCAAAATACATTTCAAAATATTCCAAAACGGGTAACTTTACCAGAAGAGATAATTATCATTTAACTCTTAGATTTATAGGTGAGACACCAACAAGCGACATTGAGCTCTTGTGTGAAGCAATACAGGAAACAGCCGTGAGGAATGAAGGCTTTGAGCTTTTTCTTTCCGAGCTTGGAGAATTTAAACGGGAAAGCAAAAGTGTTGTCTGGGCAGGAATTAAAGATGATAAAAGAGAACTTTCAAGGCTTGCCTCAAGCCTTGAAAAAAGCCTTGAGCTTCAAGGGTTTCCAAGGGACAAGAAAAAGTTTAGCCCTCATATAACGCTTGGAAGGGAAGTATCTTTAATTAGGGATTTAAAGTATTTTGAGGACTATATTAAAACTCCTATAATAATTCCATTTAAAAAAATTTCGCTTATGGAAAGCGTAAGAATTGGTCCTAACCTTGTATATAAACGGGTTTTTTGTTCGGATTTAAAAAAATGATTTTTAAAAGAGCAGCTTAAAATTTAGCTGCTCTTTTGTTGTGTAAGAAAGTCGGAGTGAAATTATAGAACTTAGAAAAAACTAGAAATATCAATAGTTTGAGGGTAGTTGGCAAGCAACACATTTAAATGGCATTTTCCATTTGATATTTCTTTAAATATTGTATTTTTTTAAATTTCGCTCGGCGGAATACAACCTGAAGCGGACATTATCAATTACAACACAGTAACACAATTGCGTCCCCGGTCCTTTGACTGATAAAGTGCTTTGTCCGCATTTCCCATCATGTTTTCCAGTGTCTGGCCGGACTGCCTCTTTGTAACGCCTATGCTGACGGTTACATGGAACTGATTACCGAAATAGCTGTATACATGCTGATCTGCTTCTGCCAGTAAGGAATTTATCATCTGAAGTATCTCATCATCGTTGAAGCCCGCAAGCAGAGCTGCAAATTCCTCGCCTCCAAGACGTGCAATCAGGCATTCTGAAGCGAAATGGCTCTTAAGCATCTGAGCAAAATCCCGGATCACAAGATCCCCCGCGGGATGCCCGTATTGATCGTTCACATTTTTAAAGTAATCCAGATCCATCATCAGAAGATGCAGGGTTTGGCTGTTCTCCTCGGATTTCAATATCCATTCTCTTCCTGTCTTGATAAAGGCTCTCCGGTTGCTAAGTACGCTGAGTTCATCCGTCATGGCCTGTTTCTTTAATTTCTCATTCAGCTGATATATTTCCGTTACGTCGCGAATGATTTTTATCCATCCGCGCAGTATATTGTGGTCGTCTATCTTTTCCGTGGTGATACCGTAATAGCGTTCCTCGCCATTTATTCGCAGCTTTATGATATACAGTTTTGTTTTTTTAAAACCTTCCAGCAAGCTGGGAACCTTTTCAAACAGCACGGAAAGGTCTTTGTTGCCCAAATGGATATCTATTTGTTCAAAAAGCCGTTTGGCGCTATTGTTGTAGTCAAGAATCCTGTTTTGATGACTTATCAGCAAAATGGCATCGCTGCTGGCCTCAAAGACCTTGCTTCTGGCGACGGATTTAGCTTCCAGCAGATCATAGCGGGATATGGCCAGAATCATCATAACGCATGTGATAGGGAGACATAAGGCCATATAGTCAACTTGGAATCCGAACGGGTTAAGTTGCGCGAGAAGCAGTCCCATTACTGCAAAGACAGAGGCTGCAACTATGAGAACAATTTTACCAGCTTCTTTTTCGGCTTTTTTTACGGTATCGAATATAAACAGTCCCATGGATATAAAAATCATAGTCGCAGAGTGCGATGCTTGCACATACATCCAGGGTCCGCTTTTCTTTACCAAAAACAATCTTCCAAAGCCTTCTGCATAATTTATGGATGCAAAATAAAGATGATGATAGTCATTTGTAAACCGAAGTATCAAAGTTATAATTGGAATCGTATAAATCGCCGCGAACAGGAGCTTCTTGTAACGTGTAAAATGACCGATATACATCAATCCGGTTGTCAGCCACAATGCGGATACAAAGGGGATTCCGATATATTGTATCCGATTCCAGAATATAATTTGTGAAGGAGTGGACGAATTTAGCTCCATGGTATAACCGAGTATATAAAAACATACTGCAAAGCATAACAACAAAGCTGTTTTTGTGTAGCTTGACCCGTTTAAGGTCTTGATTTGAGCAGCGCAAAAAACTACTGCGATAGTAACGGATAATAAATATAGACTTATTAGGTTGGTCAAAAGCATAAGAAACACCTCCCTTGAACGTAAATACCGCTATTTATTTGATTATATCATTCCTGATAAATCCTGTCACTCAATTTTGCTCCCAAAGGAAATCATGAAGGTTGCGGCAAATTCAAAGGTCGTAAACCCGCATGGATACAGGGGAAATAAAAGGCCGCCGATATAAAATCCATGGTCTTCTTGTCAGGACTGACGAATACGTTTTCCTGTGTTATTAATTACCATTTTACGGCATATATAATATTAATCATTTTCTTTGAGGAGATTTTTATGCCCAAAAAAGTATTTAATTTATTTGCTGTTTTTATATTATGCCTTTCTGTCAGCGTTCCTTGCAATGCTGAAACATATGAAAATTTAACTGAGCTTGGACTTCAAAGTAAATCCCAGATACTTATGGAGGCTGAAACAGGGAATATAATATACGAAAAAAACAGCCACGAAAGGCTTGCACCGGCAAGCGTTACAAAAGTAATGACGCTTTTGCTCATATATGATGCGATTGATGACGGAAGAATAAAATGGGAGGACACGGTAACAGTAAGTGAACATGCCGCTTCCATGGGCGGGTCACAAGTGTTTTTAGAGCCTTATGAGGAACAGACAGTAAGAGATATGACAAAATGTATAGCGGTTGCTTCGGCAAACGATGCTTCGGTTGCAATGGCTGAACATATTTCGGGTAGTGAAGATGCTTTTGTTGAAGCTATGAACAATAAAGCAAAAGAGCTTGGGATGGAAGATACAACTTTTGTTAACGCATGCGGACTGGATGCGGAAAACCATTTAACAAGCGCATATGACATTGCGCTTATGTCCAGAGAGCTTATAACCAAACACCCTGAAGTTTTTGAGTTCACAGGGATATGGCAGGATACCATAATACATAAAACAAAAAGAGGCGAGACAGAGTTTGGGCTTACAAACACAAATAAGCTTTTAAAATGGTATGACGGGGCGACAGGTTTAAAAACAGGAAGCACAAGCAAAGCCCTTTACTGCCTTTCGGGTACGGCTAGCAAAAACGGTATGGGGCTCATAGGAGTTGTTATGGCGGCACCTGATTTTAAGATACGTTTTCATGAAGTAATGAAGCTTTTTGATTATGGGTTTGCCAATTATTCTATTGAAAAACATAAGGCTTCCGATTCTTATATAAGCGATGTAAGGATAAACAAGGGAATGGTTGAAACAGCTGAAGCTGTTGTTAAAGACGATATATATATATTAAAGCAAAAGGGCAAAGAAGCTGAAATATCCGAGGATATAAAAATTGTTCCAAATATAAACGCGCCTGTTGAAAAGGGTGCAAAAGTTGGTGAGGTTACATATAGGATAAACGATGAAATAGTAGGCCAAAGTGATATCATAATACATGAAGCCATTCCAAAAGCAAATATCGCTTCTATGTACAGAAGGCTTATTTTAAAATGGAGTTAATAAAAAAGCAGCTATGAAAATCCATAGCTGCTTTTATAATATTGCTCTGACTTCAATAACCCTGCCTAATATTTTAAAGGCTTCGTCTGAATTTGTTTCAGAAACCAATATTGGTTCAAAGGCTGGGTTAAGGGAAATTAAAGCCGCACCAAAAGACTGGGAAGTGTATTTCCGGCATATTGCCGACCGACCGGGAATAAGAAGGATTACCACATCTCCATTTCTTGCTTTATTGCATTCAATGGCAATAGCGGTGTCTCCTTTCCATATCCTTGGTTCCATTGACGAATCGTTTATACGCATAGCAAAGCACTTTCCCTGCTCCGATATCTGGGGGGTTATTTCTTCATAACCTTCAATTTCCCAGTTTGATTCAACGGGATATGAAGATATCGTTTTATAGACAGGGATTTTAAGCGTACCGGTACTTTCGGATAATATTACGGAAGCTTCGTTTCCAAGCATATAGTCCACGGAAACATTGAAATATTTTGCAAGCTTCATCAAAATGTCCAGCGAAGGTATTGCTTTTAATGTTTCATATTTTGCGATGGATGATTTATCAAGCTCAAGAATTGAAGCCAAATCAACCTGAGTAAGATTTTTTGACTTTCTCAGTGATTTAAGCCTTTCGCCGAAGAGCATATAAACAACTCCTTTGATTATATGGATATTTCTTCATAGTCTTCCAAATGGGGAAGCTCTTTTGTTGATGAAAAACCAAAATATCTTAAAAATTCTTCCGTGGTTCCAAATAAAATAGGGCGACCCGGAGTATCCATTCTTCCTTTTTCACAAACAAGACCTTTTTCAATAAGCCGGTTAACTGCATGCTCTGCACTTACGCCCCTTATTTCTTCAATCTGCGCTTTTGTTATAGGCTGCTTGTATGCAATAATTGCAAGGGTCTCAAGTAAGGTTTCGGATAAGCCTTGCCTTTCGCTTGAAGAGTACATTTCCTGAAGATAAGAAAAACATTGAGGTGAGGTGCACATTTGATAAGATCCGTTAAGCTCTATTATTCTTAAGCCTCTTTTTTCTTCATGGTATTTGTCTATAAGTGAATTAACTATCGCTTTTGTTGTAGCTTTATCCATTTTTATAGCGGTTGCAATCGATTGAAGTGAAACTGAATCGCCGGATAAAAACAGGAGTGCCTCAACGACTGCTTCAAGCTCAGAAAGTTTCAATATAATCACACCTCATTGTTTTTTGCAATCAATATTTCTTCAAATATGTTTTTTTGGTAAACAATAACATCTTTAAGCTTGATAAGCTCAAGGAGAGCGAGGAATGTTGTTATAACTTCTGCTTTTTCTGTATCTTCTAAAAATATTTCCGAAAAATATAATTTAGGAGTTAAAACAAGCAGGTTTTTTATGTATTTCATTTTATCCTCAACGCTATATAAATCCCTGTATATGGTTTTGAAACCGCTTCTTATTTTATCTGTTTTAAGCTCTTTTCTTTTAAGCACTTCTTTGAAAGCCTTAAATATTTCTTCAACAGTAACCCCTGAAAGCGAGCCCGAAATATCCTCAGATGCTTTTATTTCGTGTTTTATAAATTCAGGCTGCTTATAGAATATTTTTGAAGCGGAAGAAAAGTTTTCGTTAAATGCTTTAGCTGCTTCTTTATATTTTTTATATTCTATAAGCTTTTGAACAAGCTCTTCTCTTGGGTCTTTTTCGTCCTCGTCTTCTTTGGAAGGGAGGAGCATTTTTGATTTTATTTCTATTAGGGTTGCCGCCATAAGTATAAATTCGCTTATATTTTCCGGGTTTATTTTCGAACTGTCGCTTAGATATTCAAGATATTGGTCTGTAATTTCGGAGATAGGGATATCGTATATGTCGATCTCTTTTTTTGTTATAAGATGGTAAAGCAAATCAAACGGACCTTCAAAAACCTCAAGCCTTATATTTAATGAATCCACTTTTAATACCCCTTATTAAAATATTATAAAAGTAAAAAAGTTTGTTATTAAATTTATTATTGGGACAAAAATATAATTAGACACGCCCATGAAAAGAAGGAGTAAAAATACGGCTTGTACAATTTTTTCATATTGCAGATATTTGAAATATGTGTTGGCAGGCAATATGGCGGAAAGCACTTTGACGCAATCCATAGGAGGAACGGGAGCAAGGTTATAAACGGCAAGACCGATATTATATGTTGCAGTGTATAAGAAAAAGGTCCCCAAATAGCTTATATTTAACGTAAACGAAAATTTATAAAACAATAAAAATAAAAAGGCTAAAATAATATTTGAAACTGTAGGCATAATAGCGGTTAGAAGGATTCCTTTTTTTCTGTTTTTATAATATAGGGCTGATGTATTAACAGGTTTTCCCCAGCCGAAGCCTCCTGTTGCAAAAATTATCACAAAACCTATCGGCTCAAAATGTTTAAGGGGGTTTAATGTTAACCTTCCTTCGTTTTTAGGTATATTATCCCCAAGCTTTGTTGAAACAAAGGCACGAATAAATTCATGTATTGTTATGGCTATAAATATTGCCGGAATTCTCAAAAGCAAGTTTATTAACGCTTCCATATAAAAACCTCTCGTAAATTAATATTTTTCTTATGAACATAATAACAAATTTTTGAGCTTTAGTCTACAAAAATATGAATTAAAATCAATTGCTTGTATTACCAGTTTCATATAAATTACAAAAAAATCCAAAAATACATGTATAAAAAATCTTTATTTTCTATTATGTTAAACGGTTTTTGACTCTAACTTAGGACATAATAACTATGAAATTATTATTTTAAAACGAGGGATTTTTATGTCAAAATTTTTAATAAGGTCAGGGCATTCTTTAAAAGGGACTGTTGAAATCGGAGGTTCAAAAAACGCTGTTTTGCCAATACTTGCCGCTTGTCTTTTAACAAGCGAGGAATGTACAATAAGAGCCGTTCCAGCTTTAAGCGATGCTTATGCTATGCTTAATATATTAAAAGAACTGGGAGCAAATGTAAATTTCAATGAAAAAATCGGTAAAGTGACGATTTCTTCTGCAGAAATAAATAAATTTGAAGAGGATTACGAAATAGCCGACAAAATGCGGGCATCGTTCCTTGTGATGGGACCGCTTATCGCAAGGTTTGGAAAGGCAAAGCTTCCACTCCCAGGAGGCTGCGCCATAGGGACAAGACCCATAGATTTGCACACTAAAGGGTTTGCCGCAATGGGAGCCAAGGTTAAGCAGGAGCATGGGTATGTTGAGGTAAAAGCAAAAAAGCTTACCGGAGCGTATATATACTTGGATTTTCCAAGCGTTGGAGCCACAGAAAATATAATGATGGCCGCTTCTTTGGCAGAAGGAATAACAACAATAGAAAATGCCGCATGCGAGCCTGAGATTTGTGACCTTGCAGACTTTATAAACAAAATGGGTGGGAAAATAAAAGGGGCGGGCCGCTCAAAAATAGCTATAGAAGGCGTAGAAAGCCTTAAAGGGGCAAATCACAAAATTATACCCGACAGAATAGAAGCGGGAACATTTATGGTGGCTTCGGCAATAACTGGCGGGGACATATTGATAAAAAATGTTGTTTTAAACCACGTCAGTTCAATTGTTTCAAAGCTTTCCGAAGCAAATATAAGCTGCACTGAAGAAGAAGGTGGGATAAGGGTATTTTCCTCCGGGGGCATAGCCCCTATAAATATAAAAACAATGCCTTACCCTGGGTTTCCGACAGATATGCAGGCTCCCATAATGAGCTTACTTTCACTTTCAAAGGGGACAAGCATAATAACCGAAACAATATTTGAAAACAGGTTTTTACATGCAAGTGAATTAAAAAGAATGGGGGCAGATATAAAAATCGACAGCCGTTTTGCTGTTATCAAAGGTGTCAAAAAGCTTACGGGAACTCAAGTTAAAGCAACAGATTTAAGAGCGGGGGCCGCACTTATACTTTCAGCGCTTGCGGCAGAAGGGGAGACCGAAATAAGCGACATATATCATATTGAAAGAGGATATAGCAATATAGATAAAAAGCTCAAAGACTTGGGCGCAGATATGGAAAAAATAGAATAAAACTATAAAAGGCTGCCTTAAGGCAGTTTTTTATATAAGCAAATCCAAATTAAAATCAGGAGTATATAGACTTGATTGTGCGGCTCTTTTTTGCATATATCCGTTTTTAAATCCTAATTTAAAAAAATACTCCACAACGCTTTCATATTCAAAGGTTGTGAGCCTACGCGATAGCTCTTTAGTATCCAATGCTTTATACATAGGAGTGTACTGGTTTAAGAGAGATATATAAATTGAACCAGGCAGATTTTCTTTCATCCAATCAAGAATTTTAAAAGAATCATGTCTTAATCCGGGTAAAACGAGATGCCTTATTATAATTCCTTTTTTAAGCAAACCGTTTTCGTTAAATTTATTTTCACCCGTTTGACGGTACATTTCCAAAACGGCTAAGGAAGCGTATTCAAAATAGTCTTTTGCTCCTGAATATTTAAGAGAATACTGGCTGTCAAAATATTTTATATCGGGGAGATATATATCTATAAGCCCGTCTAAAGATTTAATTGCGTTAAGTTTTTCATATGAATTTGTATTATATAAAAAGGGTAAATCAAAACCTTTCTCTTTTGCTTTTATGATAGCCTCTCTTATTTTTGTTAAAAAATGCCCGCAGGAAACAAGGTTTATATTGTGTGCACCTTTTTTCTTAAGCGCGAAAAATATACTAACAAGCTCATCCGTTGATATGCTTTTGCCCTTATTTTTATTGCTTATTTCAAAATTTTGGCAAAATATGCATTTTAAGTTGCAGCCCGAAAAAAATATTGTCCCCGAACCATTGGTTCCGCTTATAGGAGGTTCTTCCCACATGTGCAGGCTGGCCAAGGCAGCGCGCATGTCAATTCCTTCGCCACAATATCCGAGCTGTCCGAGACCCCTATCAACATTGCAACTTCTGGGGCAAATGTTACATTTTTCCATTTTATTATTCTCCGATTATTTTAAAAAAATTATTTGGTATATTTTATCATATTTTTTATGTTTTTCCAAACAAGCTTATATTTTTTTCCTGTATACTTTGAAGAAATAGTAATGTATAATCTGTATTATAAAACGACAAAATATCTTTTCAGGCTTAAAGGGGGTTATGCTATGAGAACCTATAAAAAGACGGTTTGTGAAGAAACCGAGCTTGACGAAGTGTTTTGCAACTGCTGTGGTGAAAAGATAGAAAAAGATAAATTTGGATACTTTTTTGATTATTTCCACGGTGATAAAACATGGGGATACAATTCTTCTTTTGATGGAGAAAAGCATTCCTTTGACCTGTGCCAGAAGTGCTATGAAAAAATTATAAAAAACTTTAAGATTTCTCTTTAAATTTTATATTAATAGTAAAACTACCCTGCCTTATGTTTTTATCAGACGGGGTAGTTTTTTTATATTTTTATAAATTCTGGGGTTTTACCTCTGAAAACAGTTAAATATTCAAAGCCGGCTTCCTGGAAAGCTTCATATGCTTCTTTAAAGTTATTTGCCATATGCAAAAGCTTATGAGAATCTGAACCTATTGTTATTATTTCTCCGCCAAGCTCTTTATATCTTTTAAGAACCTCTATTTTTGGATTAACATATCCGAGACCATATCTTATCCCTGAAGAATTTATTTCTATACCTTTTCCTTTTGAAATTAAAACCTTTAAAATTTCTTCTATAATATCCATATATTTTAAAATATCCATCGTTTTATCTTTATAATGACCATATCTGTTTATATAGTCTATATGACCATAGACACAGAAAGTATCGAACATTTTTACAGAGTTTAAGACATCCTCAAAATATTCCATATAAGCTTCATTTTTTTCTTTGCCTTCAAAAAAGCTGTCTTCATATACGGCTTGCTTGTTTACGCAATGTGTGGATCCTATGACAAAATCAAAATAATTGTCAGATAGAAAAGTGTCTATTCTTTTTTTCTCATGAGGCTGAAGCCCCATTTCAATCCCGGTTATTATATTTATTTTTGATTTATATTTTTCTTTAAGCATTTCAATAGATTTAACGTATTCGTCATAATCCAAAACAAAAGGGAAATCCAAGTCGGGGTAATCAAAATCAACATGATCAGTAATTGCAATTTCGCTAAGATTTAAATTAATTGCCTGTTTAACCATATCTTCCATAGGTATCTGGCAGTCGGAAGAAAAGTTTGTGTGAATATGATAGTCTGAAAAAAACATAATAAGCACGCTCCAAATTTAATTTTCAAAGCTATTATAATATTTGAAACGCATAATATCAACAAATATAATGTTTATTTTATGTTTATATAGAAATAAATTTTAAATTTTAAAAAATATCTGGGGCAATTCTGTGCTTGCATAATGGCCTATAATATAGACTGTATAATAATATCCGCTTTTTAAAAAGTTGTACATTTTAAAAAGTACATTATCTGTTCCGGCATTTTTAATGACTATACTTTGTTTTTCCAGAGGCAATAAGGCATAGTTGCTTACATCTTTATATGCCATATCCGATATTATCTTAATATCATCTATATATATATCTATATTTCCCATATCAGGCAGAAGGTGAATAAAACGCATCCCGCGTGTCTCTGAGGAGGCTTTTTGTCCGAAATCTTTTATAGGATAAAGCTCTAATGTTTCAGGAGCCCCTATAAATGCAAGAGTAGAGATGCTATCTGTTCCAATATTTTGAGTTAAGGAAAGGATAGGCACTGATTTTTCCATATGTTCATATATTTTTATTTCATATAAATCTTCAGAGAGAGGGTAGTATTCTGTAAAATCTCCATATTTAACATTTTTGGACATTAAAACATCGTTAACGTAAATATCGATGGCCTGAGTTAAAGGGGCAGCGTGCAAAAATCTTATATAATATAGTGCAGAAGGCTTAACCGGCTGATATAAATATTCAGGTTCCCCTATATCTTTAGCAGGGATATTGACGCTTGGTATGTTTGGAACGGTGTATTGGATTTGAATCTGTGTTTTATCTATTTCGGGGATAAAAATTAATTCTTCATCTTCCGATGTTTGAGGTGTAGAAGGGACATCTGCATATGGGACAGTAAAAGCGGGGGAGCCGATTTCTTCAAGCACATAAAACCTTTTAAATTGTTTCATTTCCTTCACATCCTTTCATCTTAATATATGAATGTGAAAAAAAACATTATAACCAAAGTACTTAAAAAACCCTTTGATTTAATTAAATCAAAGGGTAAGATTTTAGGGTTATTCAGTTTTTATTGCCGACAAAGCGCTTAGCTTCATAGCGCGTTTGGCAGGAAAATAACCTGCTGCGATACCGACAAAAGTTGCAAAGAGAAGAGCCATAAGGCAAAGCCATGGGGGTATTAAGGACAGCATTTGGCTTTCTTGGGTTGAGGATATAAAATTCACTAGCTTTGACGCCGCAAAACTTAGCAAAATTCCTATTATGCCGCCAAAAAATCCTATAAAAGCCGCTTCTGTGAGGAACAGCCGTTTTATATCCTTAAGAGATGCTCCTATAACCTTCATTATCCCTATTTCTCTTGTTCTTTCGTATATTGCCATAACCATAGTATTTGTAATTCCTATGGCGGCAACAAAAAGAGAAACGGCTCCTATTGCTCCAAGCATAAGGCTTAACATCCTGGAGGTTTCTTTCATGGTTTCAAGATAATCCGATGTGCTGTATGCCTCAAAGCCCATTTCTTTTATTTGGTCTTGCACCTCCTGGACCTTATTCATATCGTTTACTTTAACCATTGCTTGTTCATATTCGCCTTTTTTTCTTGATGTGTTTCCGGTATTGCCTTGCGCTTTATTATATTTTTCTTGATCGGTAAGTATTTTTTCAAGTGAATTTAAAGGCATGATAAGGGTATAGCTTCCGCTTCCGTTGCCTTCTAGAATGCCCCCAACCTCAACCTTGTAGGGCTTTATTGTTTTATCCGCATAGGATGTCCCATAATTATAATCATATGTAAGCTGAACCTTGTCTTCCAGAAGATTAATCTCAGGAGAAGGGGTTTGCCAACGCATTTGCCAATTCAATCTTGGATTATAAAATGAATTTTTAATTTCTTCTCCAACCAATATGACCATTTTGTCTTCTGAATTTAATAACCTGCCTTCGCTAACTTTATATCCCATTGCTTCGGCGGTCTCAGGATAAATTCCTAAAATTTGAGCGTCATTCATATATTTTCCGCATATTATTTGCAGAGATGAATTAAGGACGGGGGTTACGGCTTCAACATATGGCAGCTTGCTGAATTCGTCTAGCTTTGCCTGATTTATAACAGCATTTTTGTTTTCAGCAGTGGCTGCATAAGGTTTGTTGACATTTATTACCTGAAGGCTTCCCCAGCTTTCAGCCTGTTCTTTATAGCTTTCATTCATACCGATACCTATTGATATCATTACTACTATTGAAGCGGTCCCTATCAACACGCCGAGAACGGTAAGAAAAGTACGCAATTTTCTTTTCCACAGATTTCTTAAAGCCATGGATAATAAATCAATACTACTCATTGATATCAGTACCTTTCGCATTTGTTGTTGAATCAGATTCGTCAAATTCGCTTTCTAAGAATTTTGCTTCAGCTGCTGCTTTTTTCTTTTTTATAACTATTATTGCAACAACGATGCCAACTGCAAGAAGAACAACCGCACCAATAGCTATTAATCCTTTTTTAGACATTCCTGAATTCGTTCCTTCATCAGGATATGGCATGTTTGGATCCATCCCTTCTTCGTTATAAGCAGGTTCGATTGCGGTTATTTCAAAGTCTCTCTTTTCTTCAAAATGTTCCCCGCTCGGATCGTCATAGGAAATAATTATTGAAACAAGAACTGTTCCCAGTGTGTTTATATAGAATGTTCCGTCATAATATTGGCTGTTTCCCGAATCAAGGTTTCCTAAATACATGCTTTTTGATTGAGTATCAATTTCGCCCTCAAGTTTTACCATAAGGTTGTTTAAAGTTACACGTCCCGTGTTAAACACTTCAAAGGATGTGCTGATCGGAGTTCCCAATTCTATGGTTTCAGGAAGATATATATCTCCGGTTCCAATCTGGGTAGGCTGCTTTACGTTTATACCAAGAAGTTCTGTGGCAGTAAATTGGTTTCCGGACATGTCTTCATATTCAAAGTTTACTTTAATGGTATATGTTTTAGGCTGTGCGTCAGGAACAACATATAACTTTAATGATTTATTGACCGTACCCTTTGAAGGTATGCTGTCGAAATAAAAGGTATTGCTGCTATCAACGGGAGTGAATATATTTCCTGTTTTAGTTGAATCTGTTGAAGTTTCTTCAGATAAGGTAAGATACATTTTTATATTTCTGACATCTTTAGATGGATGCGTATTTAAAAATGTCATTGAAAGATTAAATTCCTGGCTTGCCATAACTATAATAGGGTCGCATGAATATTCGCTGATTATTATTTTCGGGGTGCTTACTTTCCCATCTGCGTCTTCGCTTGTGTTAGATACATTTACTCCGGCATACTGGCTTACAGTTTTTTGCGTATCCCCGTCATAATATTCAACTGAAATTTCAACAGGATAATTCTGTGATTTTGAAAGGCTTGTTGGCGCAAGGGTGAAGGAAAACGACTTTGATTCGCCAACGGCAAGCTCATTTATAAGTATCATACTTGCGCTTTTTGGAACGATAATCCCGGAATCCGCAATAGGAGTTGCTTTAACTGTTACTTTTGAGGCTTTATAGGTTCCGGTATTTTTAATATCGACTCCAATTTTAAAGCTTTGATTTACGTCATAATTTCCGCTGGGTTCTGTGATTTTTAATATTTCAACATTTGCCGAATCGGATCCGCCGCCGCCTACATTTATAAAAAATTGCTTTTCGTATGTGTAGTCCTTGCCCGAGTTGTCTTTATAGCTTATAGTGAAGGAAAGAGGGTAGTTTCCTGTTTTAAGGTCTCCAGCGGCATATATATCGAAGGAGAAAGCTTGTGAATATCCTGCTTTTATATTTGCAAACGAAGCACTGTTTACCCCGTTTATACTTATTTTATCAGATTCAAGACCGGAAAGGGTTGCTGTTACCGAATACATATCCAAAGGTCCGTTATTTTGCAGTGTTGCACCGACTTTTGAATGTGAACCGGCAGACATTCCGCCAGGCATAACAAAATCGGTTAATGAAAAATTAGGGGATGAGTTCGGGTTTTGAATTTTAAAATATACAATATCGCTGCTTTCAAATTTTGTTCCGTATGTATTAAAATATGTGTAGCTTAATGTTGCGGAATATGTTCCTGAGACAGCCGTTTTGTCAACATCAATAAGAAGGCATATCTTTTTTTCCGCACGCGGGTTTATAACGGAAATCTTTGATGAATTATTATCATAGCTTATGCTTAAAGGGTTATTGCTTATATCTGAAAGCTGCGTAGTTATAACGATTGATTTTGCAGCATATGAGCTCACATTTTTGAGTTCTACTTCAACTTTGTTTTGTATTCCAGGGGTGAGATCGAAAACAGGACCGTTTACTATGGAAATATCGGGAGAACCATCAGTGGTCCCCTCGTCGTCGTCGTCAGCCAAAGCAAAGCTGCTTTGTCCAAATATTATTATAAAGGTAAACAAAACTGCCATAATAGATTTGATTTTTTTTAAAAACATTTTATTATCCTCCTAAATTAATTCTGTGAAATACTTTCAATCTTTCCGTCGGACATATTTATAATCCTGTTTGCATAAGCCGCCAGTTCCAAATCATGGGTTACAACAACCAAAGTCTGACTTTTTGATTTAACCATGCCGGTAATAAGTTCCATCATTTCTGCTGTTGTTTTTGTATCCAGATTTCCTGTAGGCTCGTCTGCAAAAACAATATTTGGATTGTTTATAAAAGCTCTTGCGATGCTGACTCTTTGCTGTTGACCGCCACTCATTTCAGAAGGCTTATGGTTTATTCTTTCGCCAAGCCCAACATCTTTTAGAAGCTTTTTTGCCCTTAATATGCGTTCTTTTTTAGATATTCTATTGAATATCAAGGGCAGCATTACGTTTTCAAGAGCTGTTAGAGACGGAAGCAGGTTATATGATTGAAAAACAAAACCGACATTCAGCTTTCTGAAATTTGCAAGTTGGTTTTCATTCATCTCTTCTATGTGCTTCTCATTAAATATAATTTGCCCTTTGGTTGGTTTTTCAAGCCCTGCGATAAGATTAAGCAAAGTTGATTTGCCTGAGCCTGATTTTCCCAAAAGGCAGCATATTTCATTTTTATATATATCAAGGCTTATATTATTTATAGCCACGATACGCTCTTGACCCATTCGGTAAACTTTCCGCAAATTTTTAATTTCTATGGTTTTATCCAAAGACTCCCCTCCTTACTATTTTGTATAAAATATAAGACGAAACATAAGAGGCATATGTTTCATTTTTTTAATAAAATTTTAATCTTTACGTTTTTGTATAAGCATATCATATATTTGAGTATAAAGTGGTTAAATATTATTTAAATATTTGTTACGAGAAAGTGAAAAACTGTTGGAATGTAGATATATCTTTAAAATCACTTGAAATAATCATTAAATTATGCTAATATATTACATTATCTTAAGATTTAAGCTTTGAGAAAGGTCCTAGGGTTTTTGGTTACAATTCCAGAGAGCAGGCTGGCTGCTGAAAAGCCTGCAGAACAAAACTTCGAAATTACGCCTTTTGAGCTCTGCATTTTGCAGCGTGTTCTGCGCGTTACAGCAGCAAAGAGGCATATTTTTATGCAATTAAGGTGGTACCGCGGGTCATCTCGTCCTTTTTGGTTGAGATGATTTTTTATTTTAAAACAAGAATTTTTTAAGGAGAGTTAAAAAATGAATGCTTTTGACGCTTTGAAAGAAAGAGGATTTATTGAACAGACAACAAATGAAGAAGAAATAAGGGAATTGTTTGAAAAAGAAAAGGTTACGTTTTATATAGGCTTTGACCCAACGGCAAGCAGCTTAACCGTTGGACATTTCCTCACCGTTATGGCAATGGCAAACCTCCAAAAGATGGGTCATAGGCCTATAGTCCTCATGGGCGGAGGGACAGGAATGATAGGTGACCCTACAGGCAAAACCGATATGAGAAGAATTATGACTGTTGAAGAAATAGACAACAACATAGAATGCTTTAAAAAACAATTGTCTAAATTTATAGATTTCTCAGAGGGTAAGGCGATTATGGTAAATAATGCTGATTGGCTCAGGAATTTAAATTATATTGAATTTTTGCGTGAAGTCGGTGTGCATTTCACTGTAAATAGAATGTTGGCAGCGGAATGTTTTAAAACAAGAATGGAAAAAGGGCTTTCTTTTCTGGAGTTTAATTACATGATTATGCAGGCATATGATTTTACCGAGCTTTACAAACGCTATGGCTGCAAAATGCAGTTTGGCGGAAACGACCAATGGGCAAATATAATCGCCGGAGTTGAGCTTTTAAGGAGAAAAGAAGGCAAATCGATATATGGTATGACTTTCCCGCTGCTAACCACAAGCGAAGGCAAAAAGATGGGCAAAACAGAACAAGGAGCTATTTGGCTTGACCCTGAGAGGACAAGCCCATATGAATTTTATCAATATTGGAGAAACATAGATGACAGAGATGTTTCCAAATGCCTTGCTCTTTTAACATTTCTTCCAATGGATGAAGTAAGAAGGCTTTCTGCTCTTGAGGGCAGTGAGATAAACAAAGCAAAAGAAGTGCTTGCATATGAGATAACAAAAATTGTTCATGGTGAAGAAGAAGCCCAAAAATCTGAAACTGCAGCCAAAATGCTTTTTTATGGATCCGTAGAAGGTGGTTCAGCTCCTGAAACAAGCATAAGCAAAGCCGATATTGAAAAAGGCATGGATGTTCTTTCTCTTTTAACAGCCTGCGGACTTGTTCCTTCAAGAGGAGAAGGAAGGCGGCTTATCCAACAGGGTGGATTAAAGCTTAATGATGAGAAAATAAGCGATGTTGAGTATGTAATAAAATCAGATGACTTTAAATATGGGACATTGCTTATACAAAAGGGTAAAAAAGTTTTCCATCACGCTAAGCTCGTATAAATAAGATAAAAAAAGAGAGGATGTCCTCTCTTTTTTTATGAAAGCGTTATTACAGATACAGGACAGTTTTCTCTTGCCTGCATTGCCTTTGACGAAAGATCGGCAGGTATAGGATTTTTAGCTTCGGCTTTTCCGTCTTCACCCATTTCAAAAACCTCAGGGCATGTATCAACGCAAACTCCGCAGCTTATGCAGCCGTCTTTATAAATTGTTGCTTCCATTAAAGCACCTCTTTTTTATTTTAGTATTCTTATTTTTAAAATGCTTATTCAGTTTATTTTTATTGATAATGATGTTCATAAAATATATAATCAAATTAATGATTTTTTAATTTAACTATGGAGGTTTTTTATGAGATATTTAAACGAAATAAAAGAAGGAGAAAATATAGTAGGTCATTATCTTTGCAAAAGTAAGCAGAGCTTGAAATCCAGAGCCGGAAAAACTTATCTTTCCTTGAGACTTCAGGATAAAATGGCTACTGTTGATGCAAAGGTTTGGGAACTTAATAATGATATAAAAAGCTTTGAAGAAAATGACTTTATAAAAATAGACGCTATGGCGATAGTTTATCAAAATGAAGTCCAGCTTAATATAAAGAAAATAAGACGCAGCGAAGAAGGAGAGTATGACCCGATGGACTATATTCCGACTTCTGAAAAAGATATAGATACTATGCTTAAAAATTTTTTGGGTTATATTAACGGAATAGAAGACCCTTATATAAAAAAGCTGCTTGAAGAAGTATTTATTAAAAATGAAGTTATAAAAAAAGAGTTTCCAATTCATACTGCCGCAAAAAACGTGCATCATAATTACAGGGGAGGCCTTCTTGAACATTCGCTTTCTGTAACTGAGATATGTGAGTTTATGGCCTTGCATTATAAAGAAGTCAATAAAGATGTGCTTATTGCATCAGCTATGCTGCATGACGTTGGGAAAATATTTGAAATATCAGATTTTCCTATAAACGACTATACGGATGATGGTGAGCTTATAGGTCATATAGTAATGGGCGCGGAAATAGTTGAAGAGGCTTCGAAAAACATAGAAGGTTTTCCAAAAAAGCTTTTAAGCCTTATGAAGCACTCCATACTTGCACATCACGGGGAATATGAATATGGTTCTCCGAAGCTTCCGAAAACAATAGAGGCTTTTCTTTTACATTGCGCCGATGAAATGGACGCCAAAACGAAAATATATGAAGATGTCATAGAAACGAGTGATATAACCGGTGCATGGCTTGGTTATCAGAAATTCCTGCAAAGGAATATAAGACGTTCAGATTATTGATTAAGAGGTTATTATGCTTAATAAGACTCCTGTTGAAAAAAACGGAAAGTATACTGTTTCCATATATGATATAGGCATAACCGGCGAAGGCATAGGCAAAACTGATGGGTTTACGGTTTTTGTGCCCCAAACTGTGCCTGGAGATGTTGTTGAAGTGTTGATTTTAAAAGTAAAGAAGTCGTTTGCATATGGCAAGCTTTTAAATGTAGTTTCGCCTTCTTCTTTTAGGCAGGAACCACAATGCAAATATTTTTATAAATGCGGAGGCTGCCAGCTTTTGCACATGGATTATGAGAAGCAGCTTTTGTTTAAAACCAAGAAGGTTTGCGATGCTTTAAGGGTAATCGGCGGTTTCGAAAATATTCCTGTTTTACCGGCAATAGCTTCACCAAGGATATTTAATTACAGGAATAAGGCTCAAATCCCTGTTGCATTCAAGGATAATAAGGTTAGCATGGGGTTTTATGCCAATAGGAGCCACAGAATAATAGATATCGATGAATGCGCCATCCAGAATGAGAATACAAAAATCGTACAGGCAAAAGTCAAAGAATATATACTTGAAAGCGGTGTTTCTTGTTATGACGAAGAAACAGGGAAGGGGCTTATAAGGCATATTCTTGTTAAATACGGTTTTAAAACAGGCGAGACAGGCGTATGCATTATTATAAACGGAGACACTGTTCCGAAGAAGGAATTGTTGCTTTCAAAACTTCTTGAAGTAGACGGAGTTTCAAGCATAACCAGCAATATAAATAAAAGCCGGACAAATGTGATTTTAGGAGAGCAAACAAAGCTTTTATGGGGCAGGAGCTATATAGTTGACACCATAGGAGACCTTGAATTTGAAATTTCGCCGAATTCATTTTTTCAGGTTAACCCGTTTTCAACGGAGATAGTTTATTCCAAAGTTTTAGAATTTGCTTCTCTTTGCGGAAATGAAAACATACTTGATATTTACTGCGGAATAGGAACAATTTCTTTGTTTTTGGCAAGGCGCGCAAAAAGGGTTTTTGGGGTTGAAATTGTACCCGAAGCAATTTCAGATGCCGTTAAAAACGCCAAAAGAAACAATATTGCAAATGCGGAGTTTATATGTGGCGATGCTACGGATGTGCTTTTAGATTTAAATGAAAAAGAGGGCTTTAAGCCAGATATAATTGTTGTGGATCCACCGCGGAAAGGATGCGAACCTTCCGTCCTTCATACTATAATAAAATCTGAGGCGGAAAAGCTTATATATGTTTCCTGCGACCCGGGAACGCTTGCCAGGGATTTGAAGCTTTTATGCGAAAACGGATATGAGCTTAAAACAGTTCAACCTGTGGACCAGTTTCCTCAGACGGTACACGTTGAGACGGTAGTATTGATGTCAAGGGTAAAATAGCATGAAGTCCGGAAACCCTTATATATCAAGGTTTTCAGCACACATGGGTGTGAAGCCCATTGAGCGAAAAACATGAAAATATCGCTTCGAGGGAATAAGTCCATAAGAGCGGTTTTTGATAGTCAAGTGGTCAGGTTAGATGTCATAGCTCGGTGAGTGGTCGGGTTAGATGTCGAGGGTCGCGAGTGGTCAGGTTAGATGTTTTTTTGGAAGTTTTTTGGGTTGTGTGGTCGGATTGGATGTGGGCATTAACAAGCTATTTTAAAAAGATCGCTTTAATGAGGTGAGCATACATGAATGAAATTAAAACAGTATTAGATGAAGTTGTATCAGCATTGGCAGATGTGTCAGGCATCCAAGCAGTTGTGCTTGGCGGTTCCCGCGCAAGGGGCACGCATTCATCTGAATCGGATATTGATATCGGTATTTATTACAATACGGAGACACTAGACCTTGTGTCCTTGAACAAGGCGGCGAAACTTGTGGATGATGAGCACAGGGATAATTTGATTGTTTCTCCCGGTGAATGGGGTCAATGGGTTAATGGCGGTGGCTGGCTTATTATTGATGGATACCATGTTGATTTTATTCTAAGGGATATAGATCGTGTGGAAAATGTAATTTCAGAATGTCAGGAAGGGATTATTTCCGCACATTATCAAACAGGACATCCCCATGCCTACATGAATGTGATGTATATGGGAGAATTAGCAGTATGTAAGGTATTGTGGGATAAACAGGGTACTATTTCAGCTTTGAAGCAAGTCGCGGAAAAATACCCGCCGAAATTGAAAAGAGCTATTATTGGTTTCTTTACGTTTGAAGCAGAGTTTTCTTTAATGTTCGCGGAAAACAATGCCAGGAAAAACGATGTTTATTATGTTACTGCTCATATTGTACGGGCGATTTCAGCGCTGAACCAGGTGTTATTTGCAGTAAATGAAGAGTACTGCCTGAACGAAAAAAAGGCAGTCGGCATGATAGAGCATTTTAACATTCACCCGCTTGGATACAAAGATAAAATAAATTCAATTTTTGCGGCAGCCGGAACAGATGGAGCAAATGCCTGTGTGCAGCTAAAGCAATTGATTAACGAAGCGAAAGGTATTTTTCTGAATGACTGATGAACATATCCGGTGAAAGATTCTAACTACACAAAGAAGGTGAGAATATGAACAACATTTATGATAATAGACAATTTTTTGACCAGTATTCGAAGATGTCACGCAGTCAACAAGGCTTATCCGGAGCAGGTGAATGGCATCAGTTCAAGGCCTTGTTTCCTGAATTAAGCTACAAAAGCGTACTCGATCTTGGATGCGGTTATGGCTGGCATTGCAAATATGCGGTTGAGTGCGGTGCAAAGCAGGTATTGGGTATTGACCTGAGTGAAAAAATGATACATGAAGCAAAAGCAAAAAACGCAGACTCGAAAATTACCTATCGGGTTTGCGGGCTGGAGGAATATGATTATCCCGCCAATTCATATGATTGCGTGGTTTCTAATCTGGTGCTTCATTATATTGCAGATATTGATACGATTTTCAGGAAAATATACTTGACGCTAAAGGCTGATGGCGTTTTCCTTCTTAACATTGAACATCCTGTTTTTACAGCGGGTGTAAACCAGGACTGGATTTATGATTCGAATGGCAGATCACAGCACTGGCCTGTTGATGATTATTTTTATCCCGGAGAGCGAGTTGCCCATTTCCTAGGACTGGATGTCACGAAACAACATCATACATTAACGCAAATTCTAATGGGGCTTATAAAAGCCGGATTTCGGCTGGACGTTGTTGAGGAAGCAATGCCAAGCGCCGATATGATGGACATTCCGGGCATGTCAGATGAAATGCGCCGCCCAATGATGCTGCTAATTAAGTCTGTGAAACAAGCTTGATAGCATCTGAGTTGGGAAAGCGTTGATAGCGGAAAGCCAACGCGCGAGGAGGTTTAATATGCAATATGGACCAGATCCAAGTTCCATTTATCCAAATGAAAACATCAAAAGCATATGCTACATTAAAAATTTAATCACACGTCCAAACATTATAGTAGGCGATTACACCTACTATGATGATATCAATGGTGCGGAACGATTTGAAGAGCACGTTACACATCACTATGAATTTATAGGTGATAAGCTCATCATCGGGAAATTCTGCGCTATAGCAAAAGGTATCGAATTTGTAATGAACGGTGCGAATCATAGAATGTGCAGCGTCACTACTTATCCTTTTAACATCATGGGGCATGGTTGGGAAAAGGCAACTCCGACACTTGGGGATTTACCTTTCAAAGGAGATACTGTTGTAGGAAATGATGTGTGGATAGGTCAAAATGTCACTGTAATGCCTGGCGTGCATATTGGTGATGGAGCAATTGTAGCTGCCAATTCAGTAGTTACAAAGGACATACCGGCTTATCATATTGCAGGCGGAAACCCCGTCAGAATTACTAAGAAAAGATTCGACGATGACCTTATAGACTATCTGCTGAAATTAAAATGGTGGGATTGGCCAGCACGTAAAATATTTGATAACCTTGAGGTACTGTGCAGCGGTAACCTTTCAAGAATTAAGGAGATAAAATGAACGAATACACAAAACAGGAACTGGAAGAGGCGAAGACCGCCCTTGCTTCAACGTTACACAAGTGCGAAAAGATGCAGGAAAGCGGCAGACTACAGTCTTCACAAAAAACTTTAAACGACAGGCGGGTAAAGGCACTTCGGATTGCACTAACTCTTATTGAGAAAGAGATGAGGTCGAAATAATGCCAATCGACTTTAAAAAACCGAAAAAGATTTATGCCAACTAAGAACTACATCATCAATTAAGTGGTCAGGTTACATGTCAAAGGCTTATGACAGAGTAGATTAGATGTTTAGATCTCGAACGGATTAGATATTTTTAGTGTTTTTGAGGTTTAGAGAGTGGGTTGGGTGTTTTTTTGAAAAAGCCGAGGTTATGTGCTCAGTATTGTTTTTTAGATTGAGTTGATAAAATGGTTGCGTAATAGGCTAAGCAAAATCGAAAAATATGCTTATATGTTTATTAGTGATGATATCTCATATATCGGAGCAGGATGGATCGGGATGATTCATATCTTCAGATTTTATTTTAAACGTGTTATTATAAAAAGCGAGGTGCAAATATGTATTTGATATTCATGTAATTTAGTTTTTAAGCACTGCCCTTTTTAGGGCTTATTCGTTGTGCTTAAAGACATATTTACATGAGTACATCCCTCACTTTTGGAGATCTCCTTGTAAAATCATGTCTTTTTGCACGAACAACACTTAGGTAGTTGTTCGTTTTTAATTTTTGTTAAAGGAGATTTTTTGATGAATAGAATCGAAAATTGGAAAAAACAATTTGCTATAATATATGCAGGACAAGCTTTTTCAATATTGGGTTCTGCCGCAGTGCAGTTTGCCATTATCTGGTGGCTTACCATCCAGACTGAATCCGCAATCACACTGACGATTGCATCCGTTGTTGCT
>JAYFRL010000010.1:0-94309 GCA_034925905.1 Lachnospiraceae bacterium
TATTTTTCATCCGGAACAACGGGATTTCCCAAAGCCATACTTCACGCGCACAGAAGCCTTATGTTTGCATGCGAAGTGGAACAAAACCATCACGGGCAAACAAAGGACGATGTTTTCCTCTGCATTCCGCCTCTTTACCACACAGGCGCAAAAATGCATTGGTTCGGGAGCTTTTTGGTTGGAGCAAGGGGAGTTATCCTTAAAGGCACTGACCCGGAGCTTATATTAAGAACAATATCAAACGAAGGATGCACAATAGTTTGGCTGCTTGTGCCATGGGCACAGGATATCTTAGATTCTTTGGACAGGGGAGACATTAAGCTTTCAGACTATCATCTTTCCCAGCTTAGGCTTATGCATATAGGGGCACAGCCTGTTCCGCCGAGTCTTATAAAAAGATGGCTTAAGTATTTTCCTAAGCATCAATATGATACAAACTACGGCTTAAGCGAATCCATAGGCCCGGGATGCGTGCATCTCGGAGTTGGAAATATAAACAAAGTAGGCTCTATCGGCAAAGCAGGATATGGCTGGCAGACAAGGATAGTCGATGACAACAAAAATGACGTTAAACCCGGAGAGGTGGGCGAGCTTGCCGTTAAAGGCCCTGGTGTCATGAAATGCTATTATAATGATGAAAAAGCAACTAACGAGGTTTTAAAAGACGGTTGGCTGTTCACAGGCGATATGGCCCAGGAGGATAAGGATGGCTTTATATACCTTGTGGACAGGAAAAAGGATGTTATAATATCAGGCGGCGAAAATATTTATCCTGTTCAGGTGGAAGATTTTTTAAGGACAAACAATGCCGTGAAGGATGTTGCGGTTATAGGCTTGCCGGATAAGCGTTTGGGCGAGGTTGCCGCGGCTATAATAGAAGTTAAAAAAGGATTTGAATTAACGGAAGAGGAAGTGAATGATTTTTGCTATGAGCTTCCAAGATATAAAAGACCGCACAAGATAATATTTGCAGATGTGCCCAGGAATCCTACAGGCAAAATAGAAAAGCCTAAGTTAAGGAAGACTTATTGCGGGGGAAGCCTTGTTGCAAGCCAAGTTAAAGACGATACCCAGGAATAAATATTGACATATTTTAAAATAACAGTAATATTTAAGACAAGGCGTCTAGTTGCTTTGTCTTAAATTTTGTATATTTTTAAATAATATACAAATATATTTACTATATACAGATAAAGAAAGAAGGATGTTAAATGTCGTTAAACGGGCTTGAGCCTTCAAATGTTTTTCATTTTTTTGAGGAAATTTCAAATATACCAAGAGGCAGCGGAAACGAAAAAGAGATAAGTGATTATATAGTTAACTTTGCAAAAGACAGAGAGCTTAAATATATTCAGGATGAAGCGCATAATGTACTTATAGAAAAAGAAGCAACCGTGGGCTATGAAAATTCCGACGGCGTTATTCTTCAAGGTCATATCGATATGGTTTGCGAAAAAAATGCAGGTACGGAGCATGATTTTATAAAAGACCCTTTAAAGCTTAAAGCAGAAGGTGACTTTATCTTCGCCGAGGGCACAACATTAGGCGCGGACGACGGAATAGCGGTTGCGTATATGCTTGCCATATTAGACAGTGATAATATAAGCCACCCACATATAGAATGTGTTTTTACGACAGACGAAGAAAGAGGTATGACCGGCGCCACGTATTTTAACGCTTCCGGGCTTAAGGGAAAATATATGATAAATTTTGACACCGAGGGCGAAGGGCATTTGCTTGTAGGCGGCTGCGGAGGGCTTAAGGCAACCATTTCTCTGCCTGTTCAAAGAACGGATGCAAAGCCTGGTTTAAAGCCGTATGAGCTTTTGATAAAAGGGCTTAAAGGCGGTCATTCCGGGGCGGATATAATATTCCAGAGGGCAAATTCAAACAAGCTTATGGGGCGTGTTCTTAAGTCTATATGCGGGAAATTCTATATTGAATTGGCACATATTTCAGGCGGTATGGTTGACAATGCCATACCAAGGGAAGCAAAAGCCATTGTTTTTGCTGAGGGGGACAAAATAAGGGAGATAAATTCCTGTATAGAAGAAATGAAAAAAATAATTGATAAGGAATATAAGTATTGCGAAGAAGGGATAAACGTAAGTCTTTTGCCCTCCGAAGAAAAGAGCTTGAAAGTTTTTGACGGTGAAACATTAAAAAAAATAATCGCGCTTTTAATTTTAATACCCTCGGGCATAATAAGGATGGATTTTAATGTGGAAGAACTTGTTGAAACGTCAACGAATCTCGGCGTAGTTGAAACAAAAGAGGAAAGCGTTGACTTTATAAGCGCTTTAAGAAGCTCCCTTGAGTCCAAAAAATATGAAACGCTGGATATACTTTCAGAGGCTTCTAAGCTTGTAGATGCAAAACTTATTGTGAAAGGTGAATACCCTGGCTGGGAATACAATCCTGATTCAAAGCTTGTAAATCTTTTTTCGGATGTATATTTGGATATGTATGGCAAAAGACCTGAAATAAAAGCCGTTCATGCCGGAGTTGAATGCGGAATTTTCGCAGGGAAAAAGAGGGATTTGGACATAGTTGCAATAGGCCCCGATATTTTGGATATACATTCTCCAAAGGAAAGGATGAGTATTTCTTCTGCGGGACGGGTTTATGCCTACACACTTAAAATTTTGAGCCTTTTGAAATAGCATCCACGCTTTAAGGGGTGTATATTTTCTAAATGAAGCTGCCATGGGGAAAAGAATATCTTAAAATTGCTTTTCATGCGGTTGCTGCGGCGATTGTTTTTTATATTGCATATTTGCTTATTAAGAATTTCAGCTTTATAGTTTCAAATGGTATTTTTGTTTTGGGCAGGATAGTGTATATTTTAAAGCCGCTGATTTTTGCCGTTTTAATAGCCTGCTTTTTAAGCTTGCCTGTTCAAAAGGCAGAAGAGCTTATAAACCGTCTTAAATTTAAAAGACCCGAAAAGGAGAGGCTCATTGCGGTTTCTTTTGTTTACGGGTTTCTTTTTATGCTTGTTTTAACAGCAGGCTTAGTTATATATAAGAAATTTGAAAACGCAGTGGATATAAGCGAAAGCTTAAATAACTGCATAGAAGAAATCAGCGATTTTATAGTATTAATACAGGTTAAGCTTGCCGAAGCGGATATATTCCCAAGTATTGAAAGCGTGTTTGCATCTCTCTTAAACCATATATCCCTTTTTATAAGAAATCTTACAAAAAGCATAATAGCGGCTTTGGCTCAGACAGGAGACACTGCTTTTTCAATGCTTATGGGTTTTATTCTTTCGTTTTATATCCTTTGCACAAAAGAAAAAATCATAGAGCGTATGAAGGACATGTCTGATACTATTTTTAGTCCAAAGACCTCTAAATTTATAAAAGGGCTGTTTTCCGATATAACAGGGGTGTTTTCCGGATATATAGGAGGTCAGCTTATGGACGCGTTTATAATGTCTGTGCTTATTTCCGTAGCTTTCAGTATTATAGGTATAAAATATGCTGTTTTTATAGGAATTGTTTCGGGTTTTTCAAACCTTGTGCCTTACGTGGGAGCCTTAGTGGCTTTTGCGCTTTCAATTTTGGCGGCTCTTTTAAGCGGAAGTTATGCAAAGGTTTTTTATGCCGCTATAGCTGTAATAGCGCTTCAGCAGATAGATTCATGGGTAATAATCCCTAGAGTTATGGGTAAAAGAGTTTTTCTTAATTCTGCCGTTATAATTTTGCTTCTTTTAATCGGAGGAAGAGCCTTTGGCATATGGGGTATGGTTTTTGCTGTGCCTTTTGGGGCTCTTGTTAAGCTTAGATTTAAAAAATACAGTGATAAAAATGTGTTGAAAAAATAGCGGAAAACCCCAGGAATATTATGTATTTTTTGTGTATTTACAAAATATTGTGCCGGGAATATAATTATAATCAGGATATGTAAATTTTTCAATATAGACTAGGAGGTATGGGATGAAAAATAAATCAATATATATTTTCATATTATGCCTTCTTCTTTTGATATCTCCGGCTGCTCTTGCTTTTGGGAATAATAGTAGGGCATACACTAAAAGCGAGAAAGTTGTTTATGCGGATTTTTTTGAAAATATATGGAACCGGCTTTTTTATGGATTAAACAAAAATGCGGGAGGCAAGCCCCAAAAAACTTCGGAAACCGACGAGACTGGGAAAAACAAAGGGGAGGGAAAAGAAAACGTATTCCTTTCTGTTTCTGAAACGGGTTTTTTAGAAAGATGCGATGTTTTTCAAACGGCTTTTCCAATCAGCCCTGCCGAAGAAAATATTGTACCCGATGAGGAAGAAAAGGTATATCTTGATGATTTGTATGATAAAAGGGCATATTTAACATTTGATGATGGCGTGAGTGCAAACACAGAAAAAATACTTGATGTTTTAAAAGAATACAACATTAAAGCATCCTTCTTTTTGACTGGAGACAAATATCCCGAAATAGTTAAAAGGATAGCTGATGAAGGACATTCAATAGGCAACCATACATATACCCATAATTATTCCATCATATATAAAAACGTGGAGGCTTTTTGGGAAGATTATGACAAAGAAGAAGAATTTATAATCAACACAACGGGTCAGGCCTCCGTTGCGCTAAGGTTTCCCGGAGGCTCAAACAATTCCATAAGCAAAAGATATAACGATGAAAACATAATGTATAAAATTACGGAACAGGCAAAAGAAAAGGAAATTATGTATATAGACTGGAATGTTTCGGCAGGCGATGCAAGCTCGACACTTACAACTAAAGACAGCATAGTTTTATCTGTTTTAAAAGGCGCGTCAGGTAAAAAGGATGTCGTAGTGCTTATGCACCAGATTGCGAATAAAACCACTACTCCTGAGGCTCTTCCTGAGATAATAGAAGGACTTAAAGAAATGGGCTTTGAGATTTTGCCTTTAACGGAAAGATCGTTTTGCCCGAGGTTTATAAAGTAAAGATAATAAAAACCAGCATTTGGCAATAGTATTTTAAAAACAGCGTGGCAGGAAATTGCCACGCTGTTTTTTTCTGGGTGTCGGAACAGAACAAAAGCTATATGTGTGACGCGGATTGGCTTTTTGAAAGGAAAATGCCGGATACAGAAATAAAAAAGACATTGCAGACTTAATATACCGGTACAATTTAAAGGTTATCCAAAATAAACGTAAAACCTGTTATAAAAAACCTTTTTTTAGCAATAATAATTTCAGCAATATTAAATATAAAGGAGGCAATAGAATGAGCAAACTGTTTGAACCGATAAAAATCGGGGAAGTGGAGATTAAAAACAGAATTGCCATGGTTCCCATGGCAAACCTTGGCCATGTAACACCAGAAGGTTCATTTACTAAAAGAGCCATAGACTATTATATTGAAAGAGCAAAAGGAGGAACAGGTCTTATTATAACAGGTGCTGTAAAAGTGGAAAACGAAATCGAAAAGCTAAAAATGCCAAGTTTTCCGTGTATAACAACGAACCCTGTTCAATTTATTGAAACGGCATCCGAGCTTACGGAACATGTACACGCATATGGAGCTAAAATATTTATACAAGTGACATTGGGTTTAGGAAGAAGCGGTTCACCGGCATTTTTGGACTGTGAGCCGGTTGCTCCTTCTGTGATACCAAACTACTGGGACCCTTCTGTAAATTGCCGTGAGCTTACAACTGAAGAAATTGGGAAAATGGTAAAGCGGTTCGGAGAAGCAGCCCATATAGCCGTTGCTGCAGGCTTTGACGGAATGGAAATCCATGCTGTGCATGAGGGCTACCTTTTAGACCAATTTGCAATTGCCATGTTCAACAAAAGAACGGACAAGTATGGCGGAGACCTGAGAGGAAGGATGACGCTGCCTGTTGAAATTCTAAAAGAAATAAAAAATAAGGCAGGAGAAAAATTCCCTGTAGTTATGAGATACAGTGTAAAAAGCTATATTAAAGACTGGTGTCAGGGCGGCTTGCCAGGTGAGGATTTCAAGGAAATGGGCAGGGATTTAGAGGAAGGGCTTGAGGCCGCAAAAATATTGGAAGAGGCCGGATACGACGCTTTTAACGCCGACGCCGGAACCTATGACGCATGGTATTGGGCTCATCCTCCTCTTTATCAAGAACACGGATGTTACCTTCCGTTGAGTGAAAAATTAAAACAGGCTGTGAAGATTCCTTTGATTGTTGCAGGAAGGATGGATATACCCGAGCTTGCAAATAAAGCCCTTGAAGAAGGAAAGCTTGACATTGTAGGTATCGGCAGGGGCTTGTTAACCGACCCATATTGGCCGAAAAAAGTATTGGAAGGTGAAATTGAGAGCATAAGGCCGTGTATTGGCTGCCATACAGGATGCATGGGCAGAATGTTTGAAGCAAAACCCGAATGTTGTACGGTTAATCCAGCCGTGTGCCGAGAAAAGGAATATGAAATAGCACCGGCAACCATCAAAAAGAAGGTTATGATAATCGGCGGCGGAATTGCGGGTATGGAAGCAGCAAGAGTATGCTCTTTGCGCGGACATGACGTTGTTATATATGAAAAAACGGACAGGCTGGGCGGGCATTTAAACGAAGGCTCAACACCCGATTTCAAAAAAGATGATAAAAGGCTTCTTGATTGGTATAAACATGAACTTCAAAAACAGAATATTAAAATAAATATGTCGACCCAAGCCGATGCCAATTTGGTGGATAAGGAAAAACCGGATGCCGTTATCGTGTCTACAGGATCCAACCCAGCGAAAATAAACTTTAACGGAGATGATAAAAAGAGTGTGGCATATGCTGCGGAGATACTTGAAGGTATAAAAAAACCGGGCAAGGATGTTTTGGTTATCGGCGGAGGACTTGTCGGATGTGAAACAGCGCTTTATTTAGCCAAACAAGGCAGCAATGTTACTATAGTTGAGGCTAAGGATGGTCTTATGACAACAGGAAGCCCCGTTCCGCACATGAATAAAACAATGTTAATTGACCTTTTGCGTTTTTATAACGTCAAAATAATTTTAAACGCATCGTTAATAGAGGTTACCGATACGGAAGCCGTAATTTCAGAAGGACCAACAAATAGGAGGATAATTAAAGCGGATACGGTTGTTTTATCTGTTGGCTACAAACCTGATGACAATGTGTTCAGAAGCCTAAACGGAAAATTTAAGGAGCTCTATCATATTGGAGATTGCAGGCAAGTGGCGGATTTTAAAAACGCCATATGGGACGCATATGATGTGGCCAGAATAATTTAAGAGAATTTATCAATAAACAGGCAAAGCAGAGCGCCAAACGGCGCTCTGCTTTGCCTGTTCCCGGAAATCATTCTTTTGCATTAGCATTTTGCATTGCATATTGGATTTTTATGATGTATGTTAAAAGATTTATATAAACCTCTGGTATTAAAAAGTCTTGGATTAGTGCATTGTTGAACCGTGGGAAAGCCGCGAATAAGGCTTTTTACGTAAATAGGTAAATATTCCCGATATAAGATCTTAAACATTAAATGGAATATTTCTCATGACCGTGGTATAATTAAACAGATTTGGAATTAAAGATAAAACAAGGAAGGACTGCCTAGATGAAAAAAATCCTACTTATTTCACTTATACTATTGCTGCTTATTTCGAGCGTTCCTTTTTTAGGAAGTACGGCTGATGCCGTGTCAGGCTCAGATGTCAGGGCAGTTTGGATAGCCACGGTTTACAATTCGGATTTTCCTTCCGTTAAAAATAATGTATCGGCTCAAAAAGAGGAATTTAAAGAAAACCTTAAGCTTTTAAAGGAAATGGGGGTAAATACCATTTTTGTTCAGGTAAGACCCAAAGCGGACGCCCTCTATGAATCGGATATAAATCCATGGTCTGATGTTTTAACAGGTGTCCAGGGTAAAGACCCGGGATATGATCCGCTTAGCTTTATGATAGAAGAGGCACACAGCCTTGGTATTTCCATACACGCATGGTTAAATCCATACAGGGTTACCACATCGGGAACGGATATTAGCGTTCTAAGCCCTGAAAATATGGCGTATAAGCACCCTGAATGGACTATAGCATATGGGGACAAGCTTTATTTTAACCCTGATCTTAATGAAGTTAAAGAATATATAAGAGACACCGTTAAAGAAATCGTTGACAATTATGATGTGGACGGGATACATTTTGATGATTATTTTTATCCTTCCGATTATCCTTTACCTACGGGGGAAACAAGAGACGGAGCAACTGCAAGTTCAAGACGAGGCAACATAACCGATATGGTTAAAATGGTTTCGGATGTTGTTAAAGCAGCGGGCAAGGAGTTTGGGATAAGCCCGACAGGCGTGCTTAAAAACGAATACACCGGTAAATATGGAAGCATTATAAATGGAAGGGAAACATATTATCAGGACTATGCGGACGTTGAAACATGGGTTGAAAATGGGTATGTGGATTATATTGCCCCACAGGTTTATTGGGAAATAGGCAATGCAAATGCGGATTATTCAACAATGATAAAATATTGGAGCGATATAGTAAAAGGTTCCTCTGTTAAGCTTTACATAGGCGAAGGAATATATAAGGAAGCTGTTTCCTCAGAGATAAACACTCATTTTAAGCTTTGCGCTTCTATCAGCAACATAAGCGGAAATGTTTTTTATAGTCTTAAAACAATAAAGGCAAACTTAAAAGGCGTTAAGGATTCTATAAAGGCATATTATGCGTCTAAGGATAAAAACACTGAAACCAAGGTTGAACAAAAAACTGCTCTTTATTCAAAGTCGCCCGTATATGTTGACGAAAAGCTCATAAGCTTTGAAGCTTATAACATAGATGGCTATAATTATTTTAAACTCAGAGATGTGGCAATGAGCCTTTCCGGCAGCCAAAATACTTTTGACACAATATGGAACGAAGCAGATCAGGCAATAACCCTTAAATTTGGAAGCAGTTATACGTCATATGGCGGCGAGCTTGAAATGGGCAACGGAGAAAACAAATTAGCCCAAACTTCAACAGCGAAGCTTATTGCAAACGGAGAAACAAAAACACCTTCGGCTTATAATATAAACGGGAACAACTATTTTAAGCTTAGAGATTTGGGGGATATCGTAGGCTTTGGAGTTGACTATGACAGTAGCCTTAACGCAGTTTATATAACAACAAAATAAATGTTTGAACAAATAAAAAAGCCGCTCTTAGAAAGGGTGGCTTTGATGTTTTTAGCAGAATCCTTGGGTTAACGGATTAACGTCGCCTTCTTTTGGCACGATGCAAAGAAGGGTTAAAGGTTCTGTTTCGGATGTATTCCAGAAGTTATGAGGAACGTCTTCAGGAACATGAGCATATGTTCCATTGCTGTAATCATAAACTTCGTCTCCGATTTTGAATTTTCCTTCTCCGCCTATGCAAACAGACCAATGACACCACGGATGAGAATGGGTTGCCGAACCGGCTCCCGGTGCTAATGTGAAGCATCTCATTACATATTCATCCCAAAACTGATCTGGACCATATACTATTCTTTTCTCGGAATTTTCAATGAAATGTCCGCCTGTAACAATAGGTAAATCCATAATTTTGCCTGCTAATTTTTTAACCTCTGCCATTTTTATTTCCCCCTTAATAGTTTGATTTTAACTTTCTATTGTAATAACAGGATCTTCAAAAGAAACTCCGTTTTTAAGAGAATCGGCAACAGGGCATCTTTTTTCTACAAGGTTCACAAGCTTTTGAATTTTAGCTTCAGGTGAAGGGCTCTTTATATGGAAATTAAACCTTATTTTTTCATATCCCGGTCTGAAATCGGTGTAACCCATCATTCCGGCAGAGTCCATATCTCCTTCAACCTCTATCCAGAGATCCTGAAGGTCAACTCCGCATTGCGGGGCATAAACAACCGCTGTTATAGCTTGACATGCCCCAAAGCTGCAAAGCAAAAGCTCTACGGGGTTCATCCCGGTGTTTGTCCCTCCACTTGAAGTTGGTTCATCTACTTTAATCGTGAAATTTCTGGAAGTTGCTTCCATGGAAAGCTTGCCAGTTTTTTTAATTATTACTTTATTTGTTTTAGGAAATATAATAAGCGCCTCCTTTAGAAATTATTTTGTTAAGCTGCTTAACCATATATTAAGTTATGCCCTGAGCTTTTGTCAATAGTATTTTTGTAAACCAGCTATTTTATAGCTTGATAAAATATACAAAATTTTATTTGCCCGGATAGTTATTTATTGGTTAGATTTTAGTATTTTAAGTATTTTAAAGTCATGATACAATATATAGAATTAAGGGGGGAGAATATTGTCTGAAGAAAATGAGTTACGTGTACTTATGGAAAAAATATATTGTTTTGAGCGGATACTCGGGCGATATCAGAATATATCCAGAAGCTATGGAACCTCTACGCTTTTATATTTGTCTGAGGTACACATGATAGAGACTATAGGCTCAAACGAACCTATATCTGCGGCAGAGCTTGCAAAAATGAAAAACACCACCCCAAGCGCAATATCCCAGCTTATAAAAAAGCTTGATTCAAAGAAACTTCTAGTGAGAGATAATATTAAGGGAAATAAAAAAACAATTTATATTAAACTTTCAAGGGAAGGCAGGAAGATATATAAATTTTATAAAAAACTGAACGAAAAAAAATATTCCGGGTATCTTGAAAAGCTTCCTAATCTCACGGAAGAAGATATCGTGAAAATGATAAAGCTTATGAATATAATAACAGAAGAATTTATGGAAGAAATTTATGTGCTTGATATGTAAAACATAGTTAAAAAGAGTCGGAAAAAATATCCGGCTCTTTTATCTTTGTTATAAAATATGGCTTATATACATTTTATTCACAAGTTGTTCACAAGTTTTTCATATTTATTTAAGAAAATTGGTTTATAATTAAACCATATGTTGCAAGTAATCTCTCAGATGATATAATCATTTAAGAAGAAATACCTTAAAGGAGGAACAAAAATGATAGATATCATACACCTCACAAAGCTGTATGGAAGCCATATGGCGGTATCGGATCTGAATGTTTCAATAAAAAGTGGGCAGATATACGGTTTTTTGGGACCAAACGGTGCTGGGAAATCCACAACCATGAATATAATAACAGGCTGCCTTGCCGCAACCGAAGGCCAAGTGCTTATAGACGGGCACGATATATTTGAAGAGCCTGAAGAGGCAAAAAAGCTTATAGGCTATCTCCCGGAGCAGCCCCCGCTTTATCTGGAAATGACTCCATATGAATATCTTTTGTTTGTAGCAAAGGCAAAAGGTGTGAAAAAAGAAGACATAAACACCCAGCTTGAGTATGTAATAAACGTAACGCAGATAAATGAAGTTAAAACCAGGCTTATAAAGCATCTTTCAAAAGGCTACAGGCAGCGTGTTGGCATTGCCCAGGCTCTTTTAGGCAAGCCGCAGGTTATAATTTTAGATGAACCTACCGTAGGTCTTGACCCTTTGCAGATAATAGAGATAAGGGATCTTATAAAGGAGCTTGGCAAAACACATACGGTTATATTAAGCAGCCACATTCTTTCGGAAGTGAGAGCTGTCTGTGATTCCATAATGATAATATCTGAAGGGAAGCTTGTAGCTTCGGATACCCCGGATAATCTTGAAAAGCTTTTTGCAGGAAGCTACACATTAAAGCTTACGGTTAAGGCAACCAAGGATGAGGTTTTAAAAGCTCTTGAAAGCATAGAGAATATAAATAACGTGGAATATATTCCTTCGGAGAATTCAGAAACGGCTGAAGTTGTTATTGAATCTGGAACAACTGAGGACATAAGCGAAAATGTATTTTTCGGTTTTTGCAATATAAAGCGTCCCATACTCCGCATGTCTCTTGCAAAAGCCAGCCTTGAGGAAGTTTTCCTTGAGCTTACGGGGAACAAAGAACAAGAGGAGACCTTTGCAAAAGAAATATCCGGTGAAAATACCGGTTTACAGGAAGCTTCGGAAGAGATAAAAGAAGAAAAAGAGGAGGTGGACGAGGATGAAAGCAATATTTGAAAGAGAGCTTAAGGTTTATTTCACAAATGTTTCAGGCTATATTTTCGGGATATTTGTGCTTATATTTGCCGGGATATATACAATGGTTATAAATCTTAAAGCGGGATATCCCAATTTTGAGGTTGTGCTCAGCAATATGAGTTTTATATTCCCCGTTGCTGTTCCTCTTCTTACAATGAGGTCAATAGCTGAAGAACGCAGGCAGAAGACAGACCAACTTTTGTATTCTCTGCCCATAAGCATGACAAAGGTTATTTTAGGGAAATATCTTGCCATGCTTATTGTTATACTTGTCCCAATAATTGTTATGTGCGCATATCCTTTAATTCTTTCACAATACGGAGCAGTAAATTTTAAAGCTGCATATGGTTCTCTTTTGGGCTTTTTCTTTCTTGCGGGGACTTTAGCCTCAATAGGCATTTTTGTTTCTTCGCTAACTGAAAACCAAGCTGTTGCGGCCGGACTTTGCTTCACATTGATGCTTTTGCTTTATTTTCTTTCAGCTCTTGCAGACACTATGTCTGCATCGGCAGCTTCTTCTTTTATAGCTTTAGTAGTGATTGTATTTATTGTTTCTCTTATGATTCAGTTTATAACTAAAAACACCCTTGTTTCGGCGTCTATTTTGATAATTCTTGAAGCCGTTTTGCTGGCGGTTTATGTTTTTATGCCGACTAAGCTTGAAGGCCTTGTTCCGGGAGTATTAAATAAGCTTTCGCTTTTTGAAAGATTTTACACTTTTACAGATGGTGTTTTTGATATAACTTCGTTGGTATATTTCTTAACCATGTCGGGCGTTTTCATCTTCCTTTCCGTGCAGTCTCTTGAAAAAAGGAGGTGGAGCTGATGGAAAAGCCAAAAATGAGCAAAGAAAGTATAAAATCATCGTTTAAAACAAAGACGTTTAAGGCAGGAGGTTACAGCATAATCGCGGCAGTGGCCGTTATAGCCATAGCGGTTATAATAAACCTTATAGTTGGGAAACTGCCTTCAAATTTTACAAAGCTTGATGTTACATCAAACAAGCTCTTTGATTTTTCCGAACAGACCCAAACCCTTGTTAAAGGGCTTGATGAAAAAATAGACATATACTGGATATCCCAAAGCGGCTATGAGGACGCTAATTTAGGGACTCTGCTTGAAAAGTATCAGGATATGAATAAAAACGTAACCGTTACAAAAAAAGACCCTGCGATATATCCGAATTTCGCAACGCAATATACAAACGAAGATATTTATAACAACAGCCTTATAGTTGTTTGCGGAGACCGCAGCAAGTATGTAAACTTCTATGAGATTTATGTGTATGATTATACAAATTATTACGTTGACGGTTCTTATACGACAAGCTTCAATGGGGAAAGTGCTTTAACAAGCGCCATAGACTATGTTACAAACGATAACTTCCCTGTGGCTTATACGCTTACGGGCCATGGCGAAAGCAATATGGATGCGGAAATTTTAAAATCAATAGACCTGCAAAATATAGCGACACAGGATTTAAACCTTATTTCATCAGGCAATATTCCTGAGGATGCAAGCTGTCTCATTATAGTAAGCCCTAAAAAGGACATAACCGCGGAAGAAAAAGATGCCATATCAGAATATCTTAAAAACGGCGGAGACATGATTTTGCTCACGGACTATACAGAAGATGATATGCCAAACCTTATGGAGATTATGGAATATTACGGAGTTACACCCGTTAATGGAATAATAGTTGAGGGCGATGCAAACTATTGCCTTAAAAATTATTCCTATTATCTCTTGCCGGATCTTGATTTACACGAAATAACGGCTCCGCTTAAGGAAAAGAATTATTTTGTGCTTCTTCCCGTTACACACGGAATAGAAATATCAGACAGAACCCGGGACACGGAAACCGTTACGCCGCTTTTAACAACATCGGATAAGTCTTTTTCAAAAATAGCGGGTTATGCGATGTCGACATATGAAAAAGAAGAAGGCGACATAGACGGTCCGTTCTCTGTTGCCGTTGCCATATCGGAAACTGTTGGCGATGGGGCGACAAATATTGTTTGGTTTGGGACGTCAAATCTGCTCCAAAGCAAAATAAATGAAACCGTTGCGGGCGGAAACCATGATATGATTTTAAATTCCATTGCATGGGCATGCGACAGACAAGGCAGTATATCAATACATTCAAAGAGTCTTGAAACCGAATATCTTACAATAAATTCATTTGATTCGGCTGTTATAAGTCTTGTGCTTGTAGGTGTTATTCCGCTTGCTTTCATAGGCATATGTATATATGTTGTTGTTAGGAGGAAGCGCAAGTAATGAAAAAGAAAAGAACAAGGCTTATAATGCTTATAATTATTGTTGCCGCGCTTCTTTTAGGCTATTATGCCGTTTCAAAGCTAACAAAAGAGCCTGAGGCTTCAGAAGAAACAAATGACAGTGAAACCCTGCTAACACAGATAGATAAAGAAAGCGTTTATGAAATAAGCTACAACTATGAAAACGAAAGCGTAACGCTTAAGCGTGAAGGCGACGAATGGAAAAGCGCGGACGACATAAACTTCCCTCTTGACCAAAGCTATCCGGAGGCAATGATTACCGCTGTTCAGAATGTTATGTCACAGGAGATAGTTAAAGACCCCAAAGAGCTTTCCGAATACGGTCTTTCCTCGCCATGGATGACAATAAACTTAAAGAGCGCGGACAAAACGGATACATTTGAAATAGGCTCCTTAAGCGGCTTTTTAAACAAATATTATATGCTGTATAACAAAGATAAATCAACTGTGCTTACGTTTAACCAGGCTAGCGTTGAAGCGTTTTCGCATAAGCTTTATTCTATGGTGGCAGGAGATAAGCTTCCCGCGATAAATAATTTTAAGACATTTTCGGTTAAAACCGATGATAAATCTATAGAGCTTGTGTTTGACAAGGAAGCTTCTGCTTTGGGAGAATGGTTTAAAGCAGAGGACAAAGAAAAACAAAGCCCGCTGGACAACACTAAGGTTAAAGAGTTTATCCAAAACCTTACAAGCCTTTCTCTTTCTAACTGCATAGCTTACGGCGCAGGCGAAAAAGAGCTTGCAACCTATGGGCTTACAGACCCCGGGGCAACTATTTCCGTAACCTATGCCCCTACGGAAGAAAAAGAAGAAAGCTTCACGTTCCTTTTGGGCGATAAAGGCGATGACGGATATTATGCCAGAGTCGCCGGCTCGGGATTTGTATATAAAGTTGACGTGGCGGCAGCCGAGGCGCTTATGTCTGCGGAATATGAAGGCCTTAAACCCGATAATGACTAATATAAAAAGCCGTGCATGCACGGCTTTTTATATTTAGGTATTTTGGGAGGTTTATCATATCATTTTGTTTATTTCTTTTTTAAGCCGTCCGATTATCTTCTTTTCCAGCCTTGAGATATAAGATTGGGATATACCAAGCATATCCGCGACCTCTTTTTGAGTTTTTTCTTTTTTTTCAGGACTTATGCCAAACCTTAGCTGAACTATACGCTTTTCTCTCTGTGAAAGCTTATCCATGGCCTTATAAAGCAATTTTTTATCTACCTGGTCTTCTATGTTTTTATATATTACGTCCACGTCTGTCCCGAGTATGTCGGATAAAAGCAGCTCGTTGCCCTCCCAGTCCACATTTAGAGGCTCATCTATGGAGACTTCGGTTTTTGTTTTGCTGTTTCTCCTTAGATACATGAGTATTTCATTTTCTATGCATCTTGAAGCATATGTGGCAAGCTTTATGTTTTTGTCGGTTTTAAATGTATTTATTGCCTTAATAAGGCCTATGGTGCCTATAGAAATCAGGTCTTCAACATTTATGCCCGTATTTTCAAATTTACGGGCTATATACACGACAAGCCTTAAGTTCCTTTCTATAAGTATGGATTTTATCTCAAGCTCACTATCTCCTTCCAAGCGGGAGAGGAGTGAAGCCTCTTCTTCGTGGGTTAAGGGAGGCGGAAAAACATCTGTGCCTCCTATGTAGTATATTTCATCAAAATTTTTTCCGAGGATCCTGTTTAAAAACATGCGGAATTTATATTTTATTGAAAAAATGGTGAATGTTAAAATGTCTGACTTCATATTTTAACCTCCTTTAAGGCATTTTGGGCTTAATATGGCATTATAGCTTGAATCGTTTGAAAACATACCGCCGTGGATGCCTATAATCGCATTTTTAATATCGGTTCCGTTTTTTTGATTTATTATCCTGTCTGCTTTGAAAGCAGGCATTATACCGCATTTTGTTCCAAGGCTTTTGAAGGGCACGGCCTTAAGCCGGGTTTTTATTGGCTCATTAAATATTTCAACCGCTTTTTCAAAGGAGATATTGTCCAGATTAAGCTGACCTGTATTTAAAAAGGGCAAAAGCAGGCTTAACTCTAAAACTATAACATTTTCACCCGATATTGGCTCTGTAAGAGAGTTGCCGGTATCTATAAGAGCTTTTGCAAATACGTTTTTTTCACCTATACAAACTTTTATATCCGCATAGCTTGCGCTATACACAGTCTCTGCGGCAAGTTTCCCATGGAAAAGCTTGATTGCTATGTATATGCCGGAAGAAACGGTTATAAGCAGCCAAAGAGGGTAGGCTCCTATGCCTAGCGAAAGGTTTTTGCCGAATATTCCGTATGTCCCTGATATAAAGAAGAAACTTGTAAGTATGCCTCCTATGGCAAAGGCGCATATGTTTGACAGAAAAAAGCTCTTTAAAAAATTTTCTCTGCCGAAGGCTATCAAAATTCCTAAAGACAGCATCGCGCTTCCTGCTATTATTCCGTTTATATGCCTTAGGGCAGGAAGGGCTATGTATAAGCAATATGCTGCGGCAGAGGAAAACCCGCCTAAAACAATCTTCCGCTTTTTTGCTTTTCTGCGCATAAGCTTTGACGTTATATAAAATATAAGAATATCCATAAAAAAATTTACGGCAAAAATTATATCCAGATATATCTCCACTTAAATAGCCCTTTCATATTATTAAAACTATTATAGTTTTTAAGACTTGCCGATTTTGTAGATTACAGTCGCATGGCTAATTAAATCTTGCTTTAAAAAATGACAAAAATTCACTTGATGAAAGATTTGCCAACAAATTCCTTAAGGTTTAAACTTTTTTTGATTTTAAATGAATATTTATATATACTTATAGTCAAAGGTCTTTATAAGGAGGCGCGTTTAAATGAATATGTCCGACATAATAATTAAAAAGCGCGACGGTGGCAAGCTTTCGGCAGAAGAGATAGAATTTTTCATAAAAGGGGTTGCTGACGAAAGCATACCGGATTACCAGATCAGCGCTTTGCTTATGGCTATATTTCTTAAAGGCATGGATATGGAAGAAACCTCAGACCTTACTTTTGAAATGATGAATTCGGGCGAGGTTCTTGATTTTAATATGATACCGGGAATAAAGGTTGATAAACACAGCACAGGCGGAGTGGGAGACACAGTAACCCTTGTTATTGCGCCCTTGGTTGCGTCGTTGGGCGCGCCTGTTGTTAAAATGTCCGGTCGCGGGCTTGGCTTTTCCGGCGGAACCATAGATAAGCTTGAAGCCATAAACGGCTTTTCTTGCAGCCTTTCGGACGAGAAAGCCTTAGCTAACGTGAAAAAGATAGGTATTGTTATAATGGAACAAACAAAAAACCTTGTGCCTGCGGATAAAAAGCTTTATTCCCTGCGGGACGTTACAGGCACAGTTTCAAGCATACCCTTGATAGCTTCAAGCATAATGTCAAAAAAGCTGGCTTCGGGTGCGGACGCAATAGTTTTAGATGTTAAATACGGCAGCGGGGCTTTTATGAAAAAAGAGGAAGACGCAAGAAGGCTTGCCGGTGAAATGTTTGATATAGGCAAAGCCTTGGGCAGGAAGGTTATATGCGTTATAAGCAGCATGGATGAGCCTTTGGGTTTTAATATCGGGAACTCGCTTGAGGTTATCGAAGCTTTTGACATACTTAAAGGCAAAATAACCGAAGGAGACCTTTTAACCGTTTCACTTGAAATAGGAAGCCATATGCTTATGCTTGCTGGTATTGCAAATGACGAAGCCAAGGCAAAAGATATGCTTATGACAAATTTAAGAAATGGGAAAGGTTTTTTAAAGCTTAAAGAAATGATAGCTCTTCAAGGCGGAGACACAAAGGTTGCGGAGGACTATTCGCTTTTGCCCTCAGCAAAAGAAAGCCTTGATGTTTTGGCCGGCAAAGAAGGATATATATACAAAATAGACGCTTCACAGATAGGCAGGGCTTCGGTTGAAACGGGAGCGGGGCGTGCCAAAAAAGGCGATGCGGTAGA
This sequence comes from Lachnospiraceae bacterium, assembly GCA_034925905.1. Taxonomy (GTDB): domain Bacteria; phylum Bacillota; class Clostridia; order Lachnospirales; family Anaerotignaceae; genus JAYFRL01. The sequence goes on from JAYFRL010000010.1 coordinate 18,276, forward strand.
CCTTGGAGCTGGCATAATAATGAAATCAAGGCTTGGAGATTACGTTAAAAAAGGCGATGTTTTGGCAAAGATATATTCCTCCGGCATAGAAAAATGCCAGAGCTCGGCGCGTCTTTTAAAACAGGCAATCACAATAAGCGATTTAAAGCCTGAACCTAAAAAGCTTATACTTGATGTAATAAAATAGGAGGTAAATATGAAAAGAGCGGTTATAATAGTTTTGGACAGCGTGGGGATAGGCGAAATGCCTGATGCTGCGCTTTACGGCGATGAAGGCAGCAACACTCTTGTTAATACCAAAAAGGCATACCCCGATATGGATATTAAAAACCTTGTGTCTCTCGGCATAGGTGATATAGACGGAAAAGACATAGAACTTCTCGGGAAATGCGAAAACCCTAAAGGGAACTACGGTAAAATGGCGGAAACCTCCGCTGGGAAGGATACCACAACGGGTCATTGGGAGATGTCCGGCATAATAACAAAAAAACCTTTCCCTACGTTTACGGAAACAGGCTTTCCAAAAGAGGTTATGGATAAATTCAATGAGGCTTTCGGAGTTAAGGCGTTGGGCAATTATGCCGAATCGGGCACAAAAATAATAGAGGATTTGGGATGCGAACACATGGAGACCGGCAACCCGATAGTTTATACCTCGGCGGACAGTGTTTTCCAGATAGCCGCCCATGAGGATATAATACCTGTGCCTAAGCTTTATGAGATGTGCATGAAGGCAAGAGAAATCTTAACAGGCAATTTCGGCGTTGCAAGAGTTATAGCAAGACCTTTTACAGGTGAACCCGGAAGCTTTGTGCGTACGAAAAACAGGAAAGATTTTTCACTCCCACCGACATCTAAAATGCTTTTAGACTATGCCGCCGAAAATTCTTTAACGGTTGCCGCTGTAGGCAAGATAGAAGACATATTCTTAAAAAGGGGCATAACGCTTTCAAACCATACCTCAAACAATGACGATGGAATATCCGCAACACTTGAGTTTATGAATGAAACCCCAAACGGAATAATATTCACAAACCTTGTGGATTACGATATGGTATACGGGCATAGGAACAACGCCATAGGCTATGCAAAGGCTCTTGAGGCTTTTGACCAAAGACTCCCTGAAATACTCAGTGCTGCAAGGGACGAAGACATAATATTCATAACAGCGGACCATGGTTGCGACCCAACAACAGAAAGCACAGACCATTCAAGGGAATATGTGCCGCTTATCGTTTGGGGTAAAAACATCAAAAAAGGCGTTAACCTTGGAATAAGGCAGACTTTTGCTGACCTTGGCAAAACTGTTGCCGAATATCTTGAGCTTAAAAACAATCTTCCGGGCGAAAGCTTTCTCGGAAACATTATAGGCGGGTAAAATGAGACCTTTAAGCATATATATCCATATACCTTTTTGCATAAAAAAGTGCCTTTATTGCGATTTCACTTCTTTTTCGGGCTGTGAGCACCTTTTTGGGCAATATACGGATTCGCTCATTAACGAAATAGAGCTTTCGTCACCTTCTTATTCGGACTGCGAAATAAAAACTGTGTTTTTCGGGGGAGGCACGCCGACGTTTCTTCCTTCTTTGCTGCTTGGGAAAATTATGGACACCCTCATAAGGTGTTTTAATATTGTGCCAGACTGTGAGATAACATTTGAGGCAAACCCTGAAACTATGGATGCCGAAAAAACGGCTTCGCTTAAATATATGGGTGCAAACCGTTTAAGCTTTGGGGTTCAGGCTTTCGAGGACCGGCTTTTGATTTCTTTAGGCAGAGTGCATAATGTGCAGAAATTTTTCGAGGCTTATGATAATGCAAAAAAAGCAGGTTTTGAAAACATAAACGTAGACCTTATGTTTTCTTTGCCCAGTCAAAGCGAAAAAGACTGGGAACATAGTCTTATAGAGGCTGCAAAGCTTGATATAACACACATTTCCTGCTACAGTCTTATAATAGAAGAAGGAACTTTGTTTTATGATATGAAAAAGGCCGGCGCATTAAAAGAAACAAATGAGGAAGAAGATAGGCAGATGTATTATGCGGCGGAGGACATACTTGGACATTTTGGCTTTTTGCGCTACGAAATATCAAATTATGCAAAAAAAGGCTTTGAATGCAGGCATAATATAGTATATTGGCAGTGTCATGAATATCTTGGCTTCGGGCTTGCGGCACATTCATATTTTGACGGAATAAGGTTTTCAAACACAGAAGACCTTTTAAAATATATAAGCTTTAATGGAGATTCTTCACGTATGGGAAGAAGCAGGGAGATTTTGACCCTTGAAAACAAAATTTCCGAATTTATGTTTATGGGGTTAAGACTAAAGGAAGGTATAAACGTAAATGATTTTAAAGAAAGATTTGGCATGGATATAAAGACCATATATGGGGAAACTTTTAATGAGCTGTTAAAGTTGGGGCTTATTATTTGGACGAAAGAAAATATACTTCTTACAAAAAAAGGCACAGATATTTCAAACTATGTGTTTGAAAAACTCGTATTATAATAATGTATACAAAAAAACAAATAATATTTTAAAATATCACTTGACATATTTTGCCTCAAGTGATATTTTAAGAATATAATTTAGCACTCACGCAACATGAGTGCTAACAAAATAAAAAAGGAGGCTGTAGGGATGTCGCTGCTTAGTGAAAGGAAAATGAAGATATTGCAGGCTATAATAAATGATTATATTGCTACAGCCGAACCTGTGGGTTCAAGAACCATAGCAAAAAAATATGATATGGGGTTAAGCTCCGCAACCATAAGAAATGAAATGAGCGACCTTGAGGATATGGGATATATAATCCAGCCCTATGCTTCCGCAGGCAGGGTCCCTTCGGACATGGGTTACAGGCTTTATGTGGATAAGCTTATTTCAAACTTAAACAACATAGAAGATAACCCAAAGGAAGTTTTCTTAAAGGATATCATAGAATCAAATATAAGCAGAATAGATAATATTATGGAGGAAACGGCAAGGGCAATTTCATTGCTTACAAATTATACGGCAATAATAACCGAGCCTGTAACAGAGAAACCAAAAATAAAGAGGATAAGCCTTATCCCTTTGGATGAAAGAAATATAATGTGCTTTGTTGTGGCGGAGCAAAATATAATGAAGAATAACATTATAAAAACCTTAAATATTCCGAATGAACATGAGTTTTTTAGGCTTTCTTCAATATTTACCGAAAATTTGAAGGGTCTTTCCATAGATGATATAGACGAAAATGTTGTTTTGTGCCTTGAGTCGGAATCAAGGCCATATGAAGATCTTGTGCCAGTTATACTTAAAATAATCAGCAAGGATTTTGGCTCTGCGGAAAATATAGAGTTTCATATGAGCGGCGCAAGAAATATCCTTGCATTTCCTGAATTTTCAGATGTTAGCAAGGCCAAAACCTTTTTTCAGGCTCTTGAGGAAAAGGATATGCTTATAACCCTTATGGGGGACAGTTTAAATTCTGATATGAGGATATTTATAGGAAACGAAAACCAGATTGAAGAAATGAAGAATTGCAGCATAATTACCGCTTCATACAAAATGGGCAGCAATTCAAGAGGCGGCATAGGCATTATAGGACCCACAAGAATGGATTATTCTCAGGTTATAACCGTGCTTAACGGCATGGTTAAAAATATAGAAAGGGTACTTAAAATCCTTTCGGATGGTAATAATGATACTTAGAATCAGGGAGGATTAAAAATTGGAAAACAAAAAAGATAAATTTGATGAACCCATAAAAGAAGAAATAAATGAAGAAACGGATGTAAATTTGGAAAAAACGGAAACCACAGAAAAGACGGATTCCGGCACGTCAGAAGAAACTCAAGCGAAAGCTCAGGAATCACAGATTGAGCCTAAGGATGAAATTGGTTGTCTTAAAGCAAAATGCGATGATTATCTGGATAAATATCAAAGATGTCTTGCTGAGTTTGACAATTTCAGAAAACGAACATCAAAAGAAAAGGCAGGGATGTATGACGAAGGAGTTAAGGATACTCTTTTAAAGCTTTTAAGCGTTATGGATAATCTTGACCGCGCTATTTTATCAAGAGAGGCTAAGGATGAGGAAGACAGCTTTTTAACCGGGGTTAAAATGATTTTAAAGCAGCTTAAAGAAATATTTGCTTCAATGGACGTAACGGAGATAAAGGCTGTTGGCGAAAAATTCGACCCGGCATATCATGAAGCGGTTGCCCACGAAGAAAACGAAGAATACGGTGAAAACGAAATAGTCTTTGAAATGCTCAAAGGCTATATGTATAAAGATAAGGTTTTAAGACACAGCATGGTAAAGGTTGCAAACTAAAAAATAATATTACTTATTATACAGGAGGATTTTAATTATGGGAAAAATTATCGGTATTGACCTTGGAACAACAAATTCATGCGTTGCTGTTATGGAAGGCGGACAGCCGGTTGTTATAGTAAACACTGACGGGCAAAGGACAACTCCGTCCGTTGTAGGCTTTGCAAAAAACGGTGAGCGTCTTATAGGCGAAACGGCAAAGCGCCAGGCTATAACAAATCCTGACAACACAGTAAGCTCCATTAAAAGAAGAATGGGCGAAAATTACAAAGTAAACATAGAGGGGAAAAGCTTTTCTCCGCAGGAAATTTCGGCTATGATACTCCAAAAGCTTAAAGTTGATGCAGAAAGCTATCTTGGCGAGCCGGTTACGGAAGCTGTAATCACAGTTCCGGCTTATTTCACAGATGCTCAAAGGCAGGCAACAAAAGACGCAGGCAAAATAGCCGGGCTTGACGTTAAACGTATTATAAACGAGCCTACAGCCGCAGCTTTGGCTTATGGGCTTGATAATGAAAAAGAACAGAAGATAATGGTTTATGACCTTGGCGGCGGCACCTTCGATGTTTCTGTAATAGAAATTGGCGACGGTGTTATAGAAGTTTTGGCAACCAGCGGAAACAACCACTTGGGCGGGGACGATTTTGACCAAAGAGTTATGGATTATCTTGTAGCCGAATTCAAAAAGCTTGAGAACATAGATTTAAGCAAAGATAAAATGGCTATGCAGCGTCTTAAGGAAGCTGCCGAAAAGGCCAAAAAAGAACTTTCAACAGTTACAAGCACAAATATAAACCTTCCGTTTATAACGATGAATCAGGATGGACCAAAGCATCTTGACATAACTCTTACAAGAGCTAAATTTGACGAGCTTACACACGATCTTGTTCAGGCAACATTAGGTCCGGTTAAAACAGCTCTTGATGATGCGGGGCTTAAACCTTCAGAGCTTGATAAGGTATTGCTTGTTGGTGGATCCACAAGAACACCTGCTGTTCAGGACGAAGTTAAAAGAATTACGGGTAAAGATCCGTTTAAGGGGATAAACCCTGATGAATGTGTTGCGCTTGGAGCTTCAATCCAGGGAGGAAAGCTTGCCGGAGACGCAGGCGCAGGAAGCATACTTCTTTTGGATGTAACGCCTCTTTCACTTGGAATAGAAACTCTCGGCGGAGTAGCCACAAAGCTTATCGAAAGGAACACAACAATACCTACAAATAAAAAGCAGATATTCTCAACCGCAGATGATAACCAAACGGCTGTTGATATCCACGTTATACAAGGTGAAAGACCTCTTGCCAAGGACAACAAAACTCTCGGCCAGTTTAGGCTGGACGGAATAGCTCCCGCAAGAAGAGGCATCCCGCAGATAGAAGTTGCTTTTGATATAGACGCAAACGGAATTGTTCATGTTTCAGCAAAAGACCTTGGAACCGGCAAAGAGCAGAAGATAACAATTACTTCCGGCTCAAACTTAAGCGAGGATGAAATTGACAAGGCGGTTAAAGAAGCTGAGAAATTTGCAGAGGCAGATAAAAAACGTAAAGAAGCTATAGACGTTAAAAATGAAGCCGATTCAATGATATTCCAGACTGAAAAAACACTTAAAGACCTTGAAGGCAAGCTTGACGCTTCAGATAAGGATGCTGTTGAGTCTAAGCTTTCAAAGCTTAAAGACCTTGTTGGAGGAATGAATGTTGAAACTATGACAGATACGGATATAAATACACTTAAAGACGCAACAAAAGAGCTTACAGATGAATTTTACAAGATTTCGGAAAAACTCTATAGTGCTAAACAGGCCGCCGGAGGAACTGAAAGCGGACCGGGCGTAAACCCGGATGTGAACCCGGATGTAGTTGAAGGCGAAGGAAAAGAACTCTAAAATAAAAAAGGCATCTGCTTTTCAAAAAAGCAGTTGCCTTGCTTATTGTTTTAACTGGACTAAAAAAAATACTTTTAATATGCATAAAATACATTATAATAGATGGTAGCGTTTCGTCAAAAAGGCAGGTGAGAAATTTTGGCAGATAAAAGAGACTATTACGACGTTTTGGGCGTTTCAAAAAGCGCAAGTGACGATGAAATAAAAAAGGCATACCGTAAGCTCGCAAAAAAATACCATCCGGACGCAAACCCGAATAATAAAGAAGCTGAGCTTAAGTTTAAAGAAATAAACGAAGCCTATGAGGTTTTAAGCGATGCAGACAAAAAAGCAAAATATGACCAATTTGGTCATGCTGCTTTTGACCAGAGCATGGGCGGCGCCGGAGCAGGCGGCGGCTTCTATGGCGCTGATTTTGATATGGGTGATATATTTAATATGTTTGGCTTCGGGGGCGGAGGATTTGGCGGTTTTTCAAACGGAACGAGAAAAAGAGATCCTCAGAGAGGCGCGGATATAAGCGTTTCCATTCAAATTACATTTGAAGAAGCTGTTTTCGGATGCATAAAGGAGATACAGATAAACGCTACCGATGAATGCGAAACCTGCCATGGAACGGGGGCAAAACCCGGAACGCACGCCGAAACCTGCCCAAGATGCGGCGGAACCGGACAGGAAAGGTTTACACAACAGTCTATGTTTGGGACCATGACATCGCTTAGAACATGCAGTTTATGCGGCGGAACCGGAAAGGTTATAAAAGAACCATGCCAGACGTGCAAAGGTAAAGGCATGGTAAGGAAGAGCAAAAGGTATGAGGTTAACATACCAAAAGGCATAGATAATGGCCAGACAATCCGTCTCGCCGGCAAAGGCGACGCCGGAGAAAGAAACGGGGACTATGGCGACCTTTTAGTTATAGTTTATGTTAAGCCGCACAATTATTTTATAAGAAAAGGGCAGAATATATATTGCGACGTGTCTATAAGCTTCGTTCAGGCGACTTTAGGGGACACTATAACAATAAAGACAATAGACGGCGATTATAAGCTTGAAATAAAGCCCGGAACCCAACCAGACACGATTACAACCGTGAAAGGCGCTGGCGTTCCAAACATAAGAAATAACAAAATTAGAGGCGACCAGATAGTTACACTTAAAATCAAGATTCCAACTTCGCTTACGGAAAAGCAAAAAGAGCTTTTGAGGGAATTTGACGGGAAAACAGATGACGATAAAAAAGGTATATTTGATGAAATAAAGAAAAAATTTAAAGATTAAAATAAAACAAACCGGCTTGCAGGATTATGCCTGCAAGCCGGTTTGTTTATAATCTAAATAAGACCTATTGTTTTAAGCACGAATATCCAGCAGAATATTGTTGCGAGTGAAAAAACAGTTGAAAAAACAACAAGCTGGCTTGCAAGCTCACCGTCTCCGCCCATTTGCTGGGCAAGAGTATAAGATGAAACGGCAACGGGAGCTGCTGTCATAACCATTATAGTGAAAAGCTCCAAATCTCTAAAGCCTAAAAGAACACCTAATACAACTCCTATGAGAGGAACGATTATAAGCCTTAATAAAAGGGAAGCGCTTAAAAGCTGGCCGTTTTCCCGGCTTATGGAAAAGCGCATTGTTCCGCCCATTGCAAGAAGCGCAAGAGGGTTTGCAGCGCTTCCGAAATCCGAAACTACACTTTGCAAAAATGACGGAAGCGTTATTCCTGCAATGCAAACGATGAGACCTATGATGGCTCCCCATATAATAGGGTTTTTAAGCACGTTTATGGCTATGGTTCTGGGATTAAAGCTACCCCCTCTAAATGTTTCAAGGGTTGTTATTGAGAATACATAAAAAAGAGGCACCATTATTGCCACAACCATTGAGGCAGAGCCTATATTGTCGGGTCCATAAACCGAAGCTGCAAGGGCAAGCCCAAAAAGGACAAAATTACTTCGAAATATTGATTGAGCTACAACGCCACCCTTTGAATTGTCCTTTACAAAATGTGGGACGACAGCAATTACAATTACAAGCAAAATTATTTCAAACACAATGGCAAAAGACAAAAGCTTAATGTTTAAGAGCTCGGATATATGTATTTTATATATATTCTTAAATATGAGTATTGGGAAAAAGCCTTTGAAAACAATTGTGTTTAAAGCTTTCACCCCGGTTTCATTAAGTACCTTTATCCTGTTTAAGATATATCCGTAGCTTATCATAATAAATATAGGCATAACCGCGTTTAAAGCTATTAAAAAATTTTCCAAAAAACTCCACCCCTTGATATTTTATCTGTTATAATGAATAATAACAGAATCTCAGGAGGATGTAAATTAAAATGGGCAAGGCAGATAAAAAATCAAAGGTTTTTAAATATATAAAAATTTTTATTGTTCCGGCCATTATAATTATAGTTGCGGCTATAAACCTTTTGTTTTTCTGGACCGACCCACATTATTCACCTGATTATGAAAAAACAGATATTCTCAAAATAGTTGGTAAGGATGTTCTAAATGATGAGGATTATGCGGAGCTTTTTCGCCAGACCGGTCTTTCAAAAACTGCCGTTTGCGAGGTTTTAAGTAAAGAATCCAAAGATGCGCTTAAAGACTATCAAAACCAGTTTTTTGCAGATATAGAAACCGAAAAATACAGCTTTAATTTTAATATAACATACCAAAATTTTATATCGGAAGATTCGGGAGTTGGCCCTATAAAGCTTGCTTCTGTTGAAAAAGGCGATATTATTATAACTTTATCTGCAACAACGCTTTTTTTTAACCATGGGCATACCGGAATAGTTGTTTCCACTAACCCAAATATGACCCTTGAGGCTCTTTCTCCGGGGAATGTAAGCGAGGTTGGAAGTATGGATTATTGGCAATATTTTTCAAACTTTGCAATCCTCCGTCTTAAGGGGGTTTCTTATGAAGAAAGGGCCAAGATAGCCGATTATGCCAGAGAAAACCTTGCAGAATTACCGTATAATATAATTGCCGGAGTTTTTGATTTTTCAAATAAAAGCATACCAAAAAGCACACAATGCGCGTTCGTTGTTTTTGATGCGTATAAGCGTTTCGGCTATGACATTGACAGTGACGGAGGAAGGATAGTTACCGTGAGGGATTTGCTTGCAAGCGATAAGCTTGAAGTTATCCAGATATATGGACTAGACCCTGAAGATTATATTGAACGTATATATTAAAGCGGCGTTGCCGCTTTTTTTAATGATTCGGTTTGTTTTATTAAATATTGATACTTTGGAACAAACTATTAAAAAAAGCGTCAAATTATTGTAAGAGGATTACATGATTATTCTATATATATTAAAGAAATGCTAAATTTTGGATAAATATAAATATATATAGGATTTTTCAGGTGTTTATGGTACAATATATAAGAAAAGTATCTTTGGAATATGTTGAGATGTATTAAACAATATAAAAACAAAAGAGGGGAGAATTTATATGAAGTTAATGAAAAAAGGCTTTAGCCTTCTTCTTGCATTCACGTTGACGTTTGGGGCTAATGTCAATGCTTTGGCGGCAACAACCTTTGCAGACATTAATGACGTTCCCTGGGAGGGTGCAAAAACCTATATTAATTCGGTTTCCGATTTGAGTCTTATGGTTGGGGATACAAACTCTGCAGGGCAACGAGTGTTCCGTTCAGAGGATAAGGTTACATACTGCGAGGCAACCCAGCTTGTATATAGCATACTTACGAAAGTTGGGAAAGCCAGTTATTCTGAAAGTGTTACAACTAAGTGGGCGGCTATAATGAATGGCAATAAGATACCTTCATGGGCTCAGTCGGCAGTCAGCTATGCGCTTGAAAACAAAATTCTTTCTATAGATGATATTTCAAGGTTTATGAAAAACGCTACCACTCAAAACTACGCTACGCGTGAAGATGTTGCCGTTATATTCGGCAAGGCTTTAAGCCCGTATTACACAATAAACACGAGCCCGGTTCTTACATATGAAGACGCTTCAAGCATAGCTTCAACTTCAGCTCCATATGTTGATTTGCTTTCAAGGCTTAGTATTTTAGTTGGGGATAATAATAATAAATTCAACCCTAAAAATTATATAAACAGGGCTGAAATGGCTGTTATAACTTCCAAATCCTATACAACATCGTCGGACGGTCAAACTTCAATAACGCCAGATTCAGATAATGTTAAAACCGGAGTTGTTATAGATATTGAATATTTTGGAAGCTCCACAATGATAACCATTGTTTCGGGTACGGAAAATATGGGCTTCATTGGGGATGACACGGCTTATGTTGTTTACGGCTCAGAGCAGGTGCTTCTTTCAAGCATAAACGTGGGGGATAATATAACCATTACATACACAGGCTCAAAGATAGATAAAATAGTTGTAAATTCCTATAGTTCGGGGAGTGTTTCGGGAAGCAGCACTATTTCCGGAGTTTTAGACGATGTGGAAAATGACAGGCTCTCAGTTTATGTTAATGGGGATAAAGAAGAATATCTTTATTATTACGCATCATCGTATACTATAAAGATAGACGGTGTAACGTCCACACTTAAAGAACTTTTTGACGCATATAACGAATATACCGTAAATGTTGAAATTACGCTTAATACAAAGGGTTCGATAACATACATTGAAGCAACCAGAAATCTTGTATATGTTACAGGAGAGATAACATCAATTGATTCGGATGAAATAACCATTGAAAAGTCAAATAAAAGCTCTGTTTCATATGACTTTGCAAGTAATGCTACAATAAGACTTGAAGGCACGACTTCAACAATAAGCAAAATAAGTACGGCGCTTAAGCAGGATACTCTTTACGCAGCTATATATCTTAATACGAGCAATAAAATTTTGAAGCTTTATGTTTCTGAAGATGAATTTGACGACAGTGAGACTGAAACTGTTACGGGAACAATAAAGGCTGTGGATACGGATGGGATAACAATAAGGCGTTCCAGCTCTTCGTCAAAATACTATGATTTTGATTCAAGCGTTGCGTATTATTATGAAACTACAAAGGTTGGCCAAGCTAAATTCATATCTTATTTTGAAGAGGACGACGACCGTGATTATGACGTATATGTTTCCGCAGAAATAAATTCTTCGGGCGATGTCGTAAGCGTTAAGGCCTCGACTGACGAGGATGATGTTAGTGAATCGGATTCAAGCTCGGATTATGATGTTAAGGGTTCGTTATATGCGCTTTCAAAAATAAGGCTAACGGTTACATTGTCTTCAGGAGATACGGAAAGGTATTACTTCCCGGATGACATTTCAGATGTGACAATTAAGATTGATGGCTCAACAGGCAAGGATTACGATGATCTTTATGACGAATTTGATTATTACGGGAGTAATGGCATATATGTTTATGTAACTTTAGATAGCAACGAATATGTTTCAAAGATAGTTGCAGAAACGGATTATTCAGACTCAAGCTCAAGTAGCACAACTATAAAGGGCACAATAACCATCCTTTCAACGAACAAAATAAAGGTTAGCGGAAGTTCAACAACCTATAGCATAGAGGATGAGGATGATTTAACCGTAGCGGTTTATGATGGAACAATGACTTCTCAGAAGATCACGGATTATTCAGATCTTGAAAAAGCATATGAGAATGACAAGGAAATATATGCAACACTTACCGTGAAAAACGGATATGCTACAAAAGTATCCGGTTATGTTCAAGAAGCAAGCGGAAGCATAGCAACAATAAGCACAAGCAGTAGGTCTATAAAGATTAAAAATCCGAATACCTCAGGGTACAGCACATATTATTATTCTTCATCGGGTTCGTTATCAATAAAAATAGACGGCGTTAAAAATTTGGATATATACGACCTTATAGATTCATATGAGGATTATACCCTTGATGCTGTATTAACCTTGGATGAAGACACATATTACATAACTGATATAGTTGCAGAAACAGACTAAGTATAAAAACATATAAAAAGGCAGAGCGCTTAATACAAAGGCGCTCTGCTTTTTTATATTTCAAAAATACACTTAACAAAACTTAAGCCGGCAAATTTAAACCGGCTCAAATTTTGTGTTTTTAAAAGTTTTTTTCCAATGCAAACGGAGCATTTATTTCTTGTTTACTGTGTCCTTAAGTGTCTTTCCTGCTTTAAAAACAGGAGCCTTTGATGCCGGGATCTTAACTTTTTTCTTTGTTACAGGATGTGTTCCTGTACGTGCTTTGCGTGATCTGACTTCAAAACGGCCAAAACCAATAAGTTGAACAGCTTCACCTTTTTTAAGGGAGCCGCTTATGGCAGCCAATGTTGAGTTAAGGGCTGCTTCTGCATCTTTTTTTGTCATACCTGCATCTTTTGCAACAACATCAATTAAATCTTTTTTGTTCATCTTTTTTTCCCCTTTTATTAATTTTTTTATAAATGCACAATAATAAAATTAACAGCCAGCACTATTATAACATTCTTATAAAAAAATGTCTACTATTAAAAATTTTTAGGGGAATATAACAAATAAAAAAAATTTACAAATAAATAATTGACTAAAGCATTAATACTTCTTTCTGAGTAAATAGTAAGTTATCCAATATATAAATAAATTTCCACATACAAAATAACTTAAAATGCGTCCTTCGTTTTTCAGTCCTGCGAGAAACAGCACAATAACTGCGGCGGCAGCGACCAGTATCCCGTATCTAAAGGTCAAAGAACGGGCTTTTTCGGCCAGGAAAAGATTCCTTTCGTCGTGATATTTTATGGTTATATCTTTGGCATAAGTCTCGTCTGTTTTATATCGTATGATTTGTACAATTCTTAATACGCTTACTGCTATGAAGCCTGAAGCCAGACCTACCAGAAAATCTCCGTTTCCCCCCAGCCTTGGTGAGATTATAAACAATACCAACGAACATGCTGCAAATATTGAATAGCCTATAAGTCGTTTATTTATTTTTTCCATGATTATTGTCCTCCTAAATTTTCAAAAATAAAAATTTCCTCTATATTTTTATTGAAAAGTAAAGCTATCTGATGGGCTAGGAGTATAGACGGGTTATATTTCCCGGTTTCAAGCGATATTATCGTTTGCCTTGAGACATTTAATTTTTCGGCCATAGCCTGTTGGGTTAAGCCATGCTTTTTCCTAAGTTCTGTTATTAGGTTTTTCAAATACTCACCTCCAAATAAAAAAATGTAAAGTTTGCTTTACATACAATATAGCATCGCCATATAAATATGTCAAGCAAACTTTACATTTTTTTAACTGATTTTTAAAAGAAGCCTTATAAATATTTAAAACGTATTTTCAAATTGCATATTTTTCAAAATACGAGTTATAAAGACTCATAAATTCTTCGTTGGTTTTGCTTTTAACTTTACCAAGGTATTTGTGGGTATCAAAACTATTGTGGCTTGCGCCTATAACTGCCGCAGCAATGTTTGAGCAATGGTCCGAAATTCTTGAATAGTTCGAGAGCATGTCCGCATAAACAAAGCCCTTTTGTATTGTGCATTCGCCTCTTTGAAGACGTTCAACATGGTTTTCCCTTATTCTTGCAACTAAAGAATCTATAACCTGTTCAAGGGGTTCAACATTTGAAGCAAGCATAATATTATTTTCGGCAAATGCTTTTGCCGTAATAAGTATTATTTCTTTTATTGCTTCCGTAAGTACCTTTGATTCATGCTGTGCTTCCTCAGAGAAAGTGAAGTTTTTTTCATGGAATTCTTCGGCAGTTGCCTTAAGGTTAACAGCATGGTCGCCTAAGCGTTCAAAATCACCTATTGTCAGGAACATTTTTGATATTTGTTTACTATCTGCATCTGAGATATCTTTGCTTGAGAGCTTTAAGAGATAGGTTCCAAGCTTGTCTTCAAAGCGGTCCAAGGTTTTTTCGGACTCCATAATATTTTCTGAAACCTGCTTGTCATATTTATCGAAAAGGCTTATGGCATTTAAAACAGTTCCAGTAGCTATATCGGACATCTTAATGACCATATTAAGGCTTTCTGATATGGCGAAGGAAGGAGTTCTTAAAAGCCTTTCATCAATAAAAGTGTATTTTTCTTTCCCTGAGCTGTCTTTAATCAAGTGGTTTGCTATAAGCTCAAGCTGCTTTGAAAACGGGAGGAGCATAAGGGTTGTTGATATGTTAAATATGCTATGTACCGCAGCTATGCCCACAGGACCTACCTGTTTATCAATAAACAAAAAATCAAATATTGCAGAAGCCCCATAGAACAATGAGAGACAGACAACAGTGCCTATTATGTTGAATGTGATATGGACAATGGCAACTCTTTTTGCATTTTTTGTTACGCCGATGCTGGATAAAAGGGCCGTTACACAGGTCCCTATATTTTGCCCCATTATTATTGGTATTGCCATTCTATATGACAGGCTTCCCGTTAAAGAAAGAGCCTGCAAAATTCCAACAGAAGCGGCGGAGCTTTGAATTATTCCTGTGAATATTGTTCCGACAGCAACGCCAACTATAGGATTTGAAAACGCCGTAAGTATAGCTGAAAATTCAGGGATATCGGCAAGAGGGCTAACCGCACCGCTCATAAGCTTCATTCCATACATAAGAACGGAAAAACCAACGCATATATTGCCTATGTCTTTTTTGCGTTTACTGTTTGAAGCCATTATCATGGCTATGCCGGCCATTGCAATTATGGGTGAGAAATTTTCGGGTTTTAAGAGACTTACAAAGAATGATTCGCTTTCTATTCCCGAAAGGGAGATTATCCATGGAGTAAGGGTAGTACCTATGTTTGAACCCATTATAACTCCTATTGTTTGACCAAGCTGCATGATACCGGAGTTTACAAGACCAACCAGCATAACAGTCATAGCGGAGGAGGATTGAATTGCTATTGTTATTCCTGCTCCCAAAAGAATGCTTGAAAATTTATTTGACGTCATTTTCTTGAGTGTATGCTCAAGCTTCCCGCCTGCAAGCTTTTCAAGGCCGGTGGACATTACATGCATACCATAAAGGAAAAATGCAAGACCTCCAATAAGCGAAAACACAGAGAATATGTCCATATTATAAAATCCTTCCTTTCTTAAGCTCTGATAAATTATACAGCATTAAAAAATATAGAGTAAACCTAAATATATAAAAAAATATCTTTATAAGTCTTTTGAAAACCTTTTCAAGAAGGTATCTTTAATGTGACATCAGGATACAGTATACAACAATTTTCGACAAATGCAAAGCAGAAATTAAATTAAAAGGTGTTTTTATTTTAAGCATGTCATTTCCCAAAAACAATTTTATCATAAATGCTTGTCCGATTCAATTATTTATTGATTTATATTATAGTTAAAAATATTATAAAATAATTAGATTGCATGAAAATGCTGAATTAATCACATTAGAGCAAAAATAAAAAGTCCCATAGGGACTTTTTATATAATGTTTTTATAAAACCTGTGAAAAAATTTATATAAGATATATTTTTAAATTTAAGAAGCGCTATTTTTAATATTAATATAAATTAAAGACTTTGGGAGGTTTGTTTCCATATAGGCTGCGCCTTCTTTAGCATATATCCCTGAAATGTAGCTATCCCAGTTGTCAAACCATTTTTGAGCGGTGTACGCTTCTGTAAAATCAGTATCTTCATTTCCTAAAAGCTCACGCATGGCAAAAAGCATTATGTTGCCGTTAAGACCGTTTTGCCCGCCTTTAATAAACTGTTTAAATATGTATTTAAGTGTGTAATCCCCATAATACAAAAGTTCTCTATATTGTATTTCGTGGGCTTCAATATAGGTATAAGGATTTGAAACTTCCTTTGGTGAGGAAGTTATAGTTTCTATAAGCTTTAAGATATTATAATCGGTATTTACATTTCCATATTCTATGGCGCTCTTATAGCAGGCTTGGATTTGGGAGAGCACATATTTTTGAGTGTCTATTGCATCGTTATATATTTCGGCAGGAAAGACCCGGCGAATTGAATCGGCGTAATAGCTCCCGTCTTTAGGAACCCAATATTTATAAAGCTCATATTCTCCAGTGGGTTTTCTTAAAAACGTAATGGCAACAGGCATATGGTTTCCACCTGTTTCAAAAAAACCTGATCCGGCATATCCGAATTCCATAAACATTGCCATGGTATATACGATTACATAGTCTCCAGATTCGGATGTTGTTAATATCACATGAGACTCTGTAGCCAGGTCGCCGTTTATAGAATTTGAGGAATTTTCATTTAAAATTGCTTGTGAAACACAATAATCTAAATTTTTGGCGCTTGAAGAAAGCTTTATTTCAGAAAGCTTTTCAAGCTCTTCAAAAAGGGAAGGATCTATTATACTGTAATATCCGGTTTCTCCGCTTTGCATCACTGCTTTGCCGTCTGATTCATACGCATAGAAATCTGTGTATGAATCATCCTCATAGGTTGCGCGGATAACATAGCATTTATTTATGGAATTTATATCAACTCCAGGGAAAGCTGCGGATTTAACCATATAGCTCATTATTATTTCAGACGCAAGTTTTTCTTCATCGCCTGAAAGAGTAACGGAGGTCAAAATTTCATTGCCGGAATTAAGGATTTTAAGGCTATACGAAACATTGTATGAGGTCTTGGAATCCAACGGAGAAAGTCCGCTGGTTCCTCCGCCTGTGCCTATGCTTATAATCTCATATTCATTTTCACCGAGGCTTTTTATTCTAAATTCCCTGGATACCTCAGGACATACGCCGCCCTTTGAGATATCGTTTTCATCTGATGGTATGCCTTGCCCGATTAAAAAACCGGCTCCGTCGGTTTCTATATAACAAGTTACCCATACGGCAAATTCCGTTTCGTCTCCTGCAACCGCTTCAGAAGCCAGCACCTCATATTTTGTTATGTGCCAATATTTTGGGGTGTCATCCTTTGCAAACTGAGAATAATAAGAGCAGGCTGCATCTTGCCCGATTTGGGAAAGTTCTTTGTTCTCGGATGAAAAAAACATTTCCGTTTCGGGGAAAATGGCAGCTTCATCGTCGGGCTTTGAGCCAGTGAATGTGCAGCCTATGCACAAGGTTATAGTCAGCAAAACGGTTATGGCTGCCCAAATAACGTGATTTTGTTTTTTTAATATAAAACCAAGTCTTTTTTTAATTGCTTTTTTGTCCGAGACCATGGTTGTTGCACAGCATATTATGCCTGAGGCTTGTTCTTTCATATTTACCGTTTCCCAAAGCGTATGTCCATAGGATATGCGGTTGTTTTCTCCTGTTTTGGCTATTACGCTTTCATCACATGCTAGCTCGGCGTCTTCGCGTGAAAGCATGGCCGCTGCCCAAACAAACGGATTCCACCAGTATATCACAATGCATATGCACCGGAATATTGCCCATATATTGTCTTTGTGGCGGTAATGGCAAAGCTCATGGGTTATGATGTTATCAAGGAACCTGCTTTCCGCTGCGGGTTTGGTTATATAGACAGATGGGCGGATTATCCCGAAAAGGCAGGGTGAAGCTATGTTTTTTACCATATAAACAGGCAGATTTCCGGGATAATTATATTTTACGCGCATTTTTTTAAGCCTGATATAAAAGCTTAAATTAACATATATAAACCATATGCTAAAAACCACGCTCCCCAAAAACCATATTAATTTAAGCACAAAACTTAAGCTTATGCTTCCGGCTTGCGGGGAAAGAAAATATGAATTTTTCTGTAAAGCGGAAGAATAAGTGTTGTTTAAGCTTAAGGCAGCAGAATTTTTTTCTGATATAGTTTCGTTTTCGGATTTTATATCCTCCGAAAGCGAATATAAAGTATTTACGCTGAAAGTATTATTAAAAATATTTGCAACGCTTAAGCTGCTTGAAAAAAGAGAAAACGGCATAAAAAGACGCAAAAGCACAATGCCCCAAAGCGCATATTGCAGGCGGTGGCTTATTTTACCGCGGAATAAAGAGCGTATTATTATAAGAGCTAAAATTAAAACAGAGGAAGAAATAATAGTTTCTATCATTTTCTAGCCTCCTCTTCAGCCTTTTTAAGTATTGAATAAAGCTCGTCTATGTCTTCTTTTGTAAGAGATTTTTGATCTGTCATGGAAGAAAGCATCAACTTTAGGCTTCCGCCGTATACTCTTGAAAGGAAGCTCTCGGTTTCGTTTATCGCAGAGTTTTCTTTATTCCAAACAGGATAAAAAAATTTAGAACGTCCGCCTTCTTCAAAGCGCACGGCGCCTTTTTTCCCCATGCGTGAAAGCATCATAAATACGGTTGCCTTTGTCCATGCCGTGTCATCTCTTAGGGCAGAGACGATTTCGGCTATTGTAATAGGAGATTTTTCCCATAAAATATTCATGATTTTCCATTCGCCGTTTGAAAGAGCAGCATATTTAGACATAAGAGCCTCCGTTTTAGATAACATTTGTTAACCTAAATATAGCATTTTGGTTAACAAATGTCAACCAATGAATCGATGTTTAAACAAATAACAAAAGCCGCCTAAAAGGCGGCTTAAAAATATATGAGGTTTATATGTAGGTTATGTGGAAGCTTTAGATTTTCTCATTTGGCGTCCTTCATAGTTTATTTCAAAGCTTTCTCTTATTATAAGCTCAGACAAAGGCACTATTTCATAGCCCTTTTCTTTGATGCCTTTTATTATGGCATCAAGGGCTGCCGGAGTATATTTTGCATCGTTATGAAAAAGCACTATTGCCCCGTTACCCAAATTCCTGTGGTTTAAAACCTGCTTTATTTCTCGTTCGGTCCCGTATTCTTTCCAGTCTAAGCTATCAATACTCCATTGTATTGTATAGTAACCCAGCTCTTCGGCGGTTTCTATAACGCTGTTTGTATATTCACCAAAAGGAGGACGGAATAACTCCATTTCTTCCCCGGTCAGTTCAAATACCTTGTTATGAGTATCTATAAGCTCTTTCCTAATTTCTTCTTTTGAAAGTTGGCTCATATGGGGATGTGTTGAAGAATGATTTGCGAGATCATGCCCCGACATGGCTATTTTAACCACTTCTTTGGGGAAATCATTAACCCAATAACCGCACATGAAGAAGGTTGCTTTGACGTCGTTTTCATCTAGTATTCGTAAAAGTTCATCCGTATCATCCGCGCCCCAGGCGGCGTCAAATGATATGGAAAGCTTTTTTTCGTCAGTGTCTACAGAATATATGGGTAACTTTTTTTCGTTTTTTGCTATTCCGGCATTAAATACGGCAATTGCCGCAGGAGAAACAAATTTTATGGTTGCTATAAGAAATAAGAGCATAATTACGGCATAAAATATATTCCGCTTGTTTATTTTTATAATTTTCATGTTATACCCCTTAAATTAAAGTTATATATTATTCTATTAACCTGCAATATCTAATTATGATATTAAGATACGGAATACATAATAACGTCGGGTGGGAAATCACATCAATTAGCTGTTTATGCATGGAGATATAGGAAACGCTTGTTTGGATTATCGCACCGCCTCACAGAAAGGCAAGGCATTAGTTATTAAAAAGTGTAACCAAGATGGGGCTTTTATGCCAAAAAGAAGCATAATAAAAGGCTTTTAAACTCTCTTTTGTAAATATGCAAAACTCCCTAAAGGATATTGAAATAATAAAATATAAATGTTAAACTAAAGATACTTTCTAAATTTACGGGCATAAATGGGAGGAATTTTCACAGTGGAGTCTTTTTTAGTTGCAGTTAACAAGCTTTCTGTACTTGCGCTTCTTGTGTTTTTTGGCTGGATTATTCAAAAGAAACATCTTGTTGCGGAATCGTTCGTTGATAATATAATAAATTATCTTATAAAATTTGCTATGCCGATAACCATAATAAGCTCCCTGCAGGTCGATTTTTCGAAAGAAATGCTTATAAACGGCGGAGTGCTTATAATAGCTTATGCTTTAACCCTTATAGTGAACATAATCATAGGATACATCTCTTCAGGGTTTTTGAAGATAACACGCTTTAGGAGAGGCGTTTGGATATATGATTTTATGCTTTCAAATGCCGTTTACGTTGGGATTCCTGTTCTTTTGGCCATTTTTGGACAAGGCATAATGTTTTATGCAACCATAATAAACCTTATAAGCAATCTTTTCACGTTTACCATAGGCGCATATATATCAGCCAGCTTTGGAGTTGAAGGCATGGGTGAAACAAATTTTGTAAAGCTTCTTTTAACTCCGCTTAATGCTTCCATAGTTATAGGTATTTTGCTTATGCTTCTAAGAATAAAGCTTCCGGGTATTATAGGGAATTCATTTGGATACATAGCGGACACGGCGGTTCCCATGTCCATGATTTATATAGGAATGGTTTTAGGCAAGGATTCCGTAAAAAGCTTTTTGGGTGACAAACAGGCATACCTTTTAAGCGCCATAAGGCTTTTAGTTCTTCCTCTTGCCGCATATGTTATTTTCTCATTCATTTTGAAGGATAAAGAAATATTGGGTACAATAGTTGTAACTCTTGCAATGCCGGCTCCGGCTATGGGTGCTGTTTTTGCAGGACAATTTGGCGCTGACAAGGAGTTTGCCTCAAAGGTTGTATTTTTGACCACATTGTTTTGCATAGTGACCATACCTTTTGTGAGTATGCTTTTTACGTAATTAAGCTTGTTTCGAAAGGAGATTTTAATTTTGGAGTTGAATTTAATTTTAGGTATTATAGGCTGTGTTGTGCTTTTATGCATAGTATATTACAGGACTTATAAAAAAAAGAAAAAGGATTCTTCCTGTTCTTCTTCAGGATGCAAAACATGCTTTTATGCAAAAACCCCGTCATATATAAAGGAAAGATATCCAAAACCAAATAAAGAAGAAAATAAAGAAGAAAATTAAAAACAAAACCCCCGAAAGGTTGTTATCAACCGTCGGGGGTTTATTATCCCACAATATTTTATTCCACAAGCTTGCAGACGTCTATCCATTCCTTGGCTTTGCTTGTTTCAAAAAGCTCGGCGCAGGTCATTCTAACCGCGGAGCTGCTGCTTCCGGCGGCAGGGAAAACCGTGTCAAACCTTTTTAGCGATTCGTCCAAATAAACTGTTACATTCGGGTTTTTAATATCAAAAGGGCAAACTCCGCCTATTGGGTGTCCCGTAAACTCGGAAAGTTCTTCCGGGGTCAACATTTTTGCCTTGCATGAAAAGATATGTTTATATTTTGAGTTGTCAATTTTTGCGTCTCCCGCGGTAACTATAAGTGCGCAGCTTCCGTCTTTAAGCAAAAACGAAAGGGTTTTGGCTATTCTTGCAGGGATAACGCCAACCGCAACCGATGCAAGCTCAACGGTTGCGCTTGAGATATCAAATTCCATAACATCTTTATCTTTATTCCATTTTCTAAGGTATTCCTTAACTGATTCTACAGACATTTTTTCCTCCTTGCTCAATAAGCGCGTCCCCAGAAAACCATATGTTTTGCTTTTTTCCCGCAGCAGATGCATTTATCGGATATTTCTTCCTGATTAAAAGGTATGCATCTTGAGGTTGCGCCTGTTTTTTCCTTTATCGCATCCTCACAAGCCCTGTCTCCGCACCACATTGCTTTTATAAAGCCGGGAGTTTCATCTAAAAGCCTTTCAAATTCATCCATATTTGTAGCTGTATTTATCTTTTTATCCCTTGCGATAGTGGCTTTATTAAGAAGGTTTAACTGGATATCATTTAAAAGACGCGGTATAGCGGTTTCAATATCGTCTATGGGGATTATGCTTTTTTCGCCTGTATCGCGTCTAACGGCAACGATTTGGCTGTTTTCTATATCTTTTGGACCTATCTCTATTCTGACAGGAACGCCTTTCATTTCGTATTCGCTGAATTTCCAACCGGGAGAACGGTCTGAATCATCTATTTTTACCCTTGCAAGAGGCGCAAGACGCGAGTTTAACTCGGCTGCTTTTTCAAGAACGCCTTCTTTATGCTGGGCGATAGGGACTATTATAACCTGAAAAGGAGCAACCTTAGGCGGAAGCACAAGGCCGGAGTTGTCCCCGTGAACCATAATTACAGCGCCGATTTGCCTTGTTGTCATGCCCCATGATGTTTGATGCACATATTGAAGCTGGTTGTCCTTATCCGTGTATTGTATGCCGAAGGCTTTTGCGAAGCCATCCCCAAAATCATGGCTTGTGCCGGATTGGAGGGCTTTTCCGTCATGCATGAGGCTTTCGATTGTATAAGTGGCCATTGCGCCGGCAAATCGTTCCTTTTCTGTTTTTTGGCCTTTTATAACGGGTATTGATAGCACATTTTCACAGAAATCAGCGTAAACATTAAGCATACGTATGGTTTCTTCATGGGATTCCTCGGCAGTTGCATGGGCTGTGTGGCCTTCCTGCCAAAGAAATTCAAGAGTGCGCAGAAACGGTCTTGTGGTTTTTTCCCATCGCACAACGGAACACCATTGGTTATAAAGCTTTGGAAGATCCCTGTAAGACTGGATTATATTTTTATAATGCTCGCAAAAAAGGGTTTCTGAGGTTGGTCTCACGCAAAGCCTTTCCGTAAGCTTTTCTTCGCCTCCATGGGTAACCCAGGCAACCTCCGGGGCAAAGCCTTCAACATGGTCTTTTTCTTTTTGAAGAAGACTTTCAGGTATAAGCATAGGCATATATACATTTTCATGTCCTGTAGCCTTAAACCTTTCATCAAGCTGTTTTTGCATGAGCTCCCAGATGGCGTAGCCGTAAGGACGTATTATCATGCAGCCTCTGACGCTTGAATAGTCCGCAAGGTCAGCTTTTTTAACAACATCGGTATACCATTTTGCAAAATCTTCATCCATGGCGGTTATAGCTTCAACAAGCTTTTTTTCCTTAGCCATAAATATCTCCTTTCAGATATAAAAATTTTCAAACAAAATAAAAAAAGCCCCTAAAAACAAGGGACCGTAATATAACGGCGGTACCACCCTAATTGACGGAAATTCCGCCCGGCTTTCACCTGTAACGCAGGCCGCGCTGCGGTTTGCCGCAGTCTTAAACAAAGGGTGGGTTTCGGTTTGTCATAACGGAAGCTCACATCAGCCGCTTCCTTTCTTAAGATATGATATAAACTTACTTTTTCCTTTACAAAAGATTAATATTAACCTTTAAATGATATGATAAAATATATTTATCCGGGTGTCAATAGTGATGTTTGCCTTTCGCTGCCTTTTTATAGAAACAACAGAAGTATAATAATATTTTATTTTTGTGATGCTTTATGGTATACTGTTTTTAAAATAACCTGAATTAAACTAATATAAAATCTATGCAGGGGGGAATATTATGGGCCTTATAAGAGCAATTAAAGGTGCGGCAGGAGGAATTCTCGCAGACCAATGGAGGGAATATTTTTATTGTGAGTCTATGGAAGCTGATATTCTTGCAACTAAGGGTAAAAAGCGCACTTCCGGACGCAGCTCTAATAAAAAGGGTGAAGAAAATATTATTTCAAATGGCTCAATGATAGCTGTTAATGACGGCCAATGCATGATGATAGTGGAGCAGGGCAAGGTTGTTGAGCTTTGTGCCGAGCCTGGCGAATTTTTATATGATACATCAACCGAGCCTTCGGTTTTTTACGGAAGCCTTGGCGAAGAAATTAAAAAAACCTTCCAAAATATAGGCAAACGTTTTACATTCGGTGCAGATACTGCCAAAGACCAAAGGATATATTATTTTAATACAAAAGAGCTTGTGGGCAATAAATACGGAACGCCAAATCCGGTTCCTTTCCGCGTTGTGGACAGGAATATAGGGCTTGACGTTGATATAGCCATAAGATGTTTTGGGGAATACAGCTACAGAATAATAGATCCGATGCTTTTTTATACAAATGTTTGCGGAAATATTGAATATGATTATAACCGCGAGGGGATAGACAGCCAGTTAAAAAGCGAGCTTATGACGGCTTTACAGCCAGCTTTTGCAAAAATAAGCAGCTTAGGAATACGTTATAGTGCGCTCCCCGGCCATACAGGAGAGCTTGCGGAAGCGTTAAACGACGTTTTATCCAAAAAATGGAGTGAGCTTAGAGGGATTGCTGTCGTTTCTCTCGGTGTCAGCTCTGTTAAGGCTTCGGATGAAGACGAAGCCATGATAAAAGAGCTCCAGAGAAACGCCGCGTTTAGGAATCCATCCATGGCGGCGGCCCAGCTTGTGGGAGCACAGTCCCAGGCTATGCAGGATGCGGCTAAAAATGAAGGAAGCGGAGCTTTTATGGCGTTTGCAGGCATGAATATGGCCCAAAACGCAGGCGGAGCAAATGTTCAAAATCTTTATAATATGGGCGCTCAGCCCCAAGAAAATAATGCGCAGGAATCCGGCTGGACTTGTTTGTGCGGGCATTTGGGAAATAAAGGAAGCTTTTGCAGTGAGTGCGGGAAACCGAAGCCTTCTGA
The DNA here is from genome assembly GCA_034925905.1 of Lachnospiraceae bacterium. GTDB lineage: Bacteria > Bacillota > Clostridia > Lachnospirales > Anaerotignaceae > JAYFRL01. Next base: position 42,867 of record JAYFRL010000010.1, read on the forward strand.
AAACGGATGGATTTGCTCTTCCTGCGGTATGGTTAACAAAGGGAAATTCTGTTCAAACTGCGGAGCAAAAAAACCGGCCGAAGCTCCGTTATATAAATGCGACAAGTGTGGCTGGGAACCGAAAGACCCAAAAAATCCTCCTAAATTTTGCCCTGAATGCGGAGACCCTTTTGATGAAAGCGATATAAAATAAGCACATCACAGAGTCTTTAATTTGGCTTAAAGAATACTTAATAAACCTTTAAAGTCTTATGATGAGTGCCTAAAAGTGTTGAAAATTCAAGGTTTTTAGTAAAAATTGGCTTGAAAAAACAAAATATTCAAGCCTTTTTTTATTGTTTTTATTTTGTGTTGTGTTATAATAAATATGAAAATATCTTTATATAATCTTTATACGTTCTTTGCATTAAATTTATATTGTTTTGCTTGTATCGAAAGAAGGTAAAATAAAAATGAAAACCTTTTTGCCGGAGAAATACAAAAAGTTAAAAACCCTTAATGAAAAACACTTCAAGACGTACAATACATATATGAACAAAATGCCTATAGCCAAGATTTTTTTAGTGGCAAATATGCTTAACCTTATTATAGAAATGCTGAGCCGGCATTCTGTTTATGAAGGGCTCCAATATTTTATTTTTAACATTATGAAATTTGAATATAATGTTATGATAATTTTTGCGACATTAACCATTGCTTTTTTGTTCTCAAAAAGGAACTTTATTGTTTCGCTTGTTTCTCTTATATGGCTTGCCCTTGGAGTAATAAACTGCATTCTTTTAAGCTTTAGGACAACGCCTTTGGGAGTAATTGATTTTACAATTTTTTTGTCGGCTTTAAGTATTGTTAAGATATATTTAACGTCATGGCAGATAGCCTTGGCGCTTACAGCCGCTATAGCAGCTGTTTTGGTCACGGTTTTTCTGTGGTTTAGATGCCGGAGGTATAAGGTAAGATATGTAAAGGCATGTTCGATTGTGTTTTCATCTTTTGCCTTGCTTGCGATAATAACCTTTCTTTCAGTTAAGGTTCAGGCTCTGCCGAACAACTATGACGATATTGCGAAAGCATATGAAGACTATGGGTTTACATATTGTTTTTCAAACAGTGTGATGGATATTGGAATAAGCCGCCCTGAAGATTATTCAAAGCAAAAGATGGACAAGATAGTGTCTGAGCTTAAAAGCGGGGAAAAAACCGAATCAGAGGAAAAACCGAATATAATTTTTGTTCAGCTTGAATCATTTCTTGATGTAAACTATCTGAAAAACATGGTTTTTTCAGAGAACCCCGTACCTTGTTTTGATGAGCTTAAACAAAACGGATCTTCCGGGTTTTTAAGTGTATCGTCTGTTGGAGCGGGAACTGCAAACACTGAATTTGAAGTTATTACAGGTATGGATTTGGATTATTTTGGTCCGGGGGAATATCCGTATAATACTATTTTAAAAAGTACCACCTGTGAAACAATAAATTATAATTTAAAAGAGCTTGGGTATATATGCCATGCCATACATAACAACGGCGGATCTTTTTATAGCAGGAATAATATCTTTTCAAATCTTGGTTTTGATACTTTTTCTTCTGTTGAATATATGCAAAACATTGAGCGAAATCCCATAGGATGGCCTAAGGATAAGATTTTAACCGATGAAATAATTAAAGCATTAGACAGTACGGGAAATCAGGATTTTATATATACCATATCTGTTCAGGGACACGGTAAATATCCAACCACGGCAGTTGATGAAAACCAGGATATAAAGCTGCTTTCAGGAACAAAAGACGAAAGCTATAAGATATCTTTTGAATATTATATAAACCAGTTAAGAGAAACGGATGATTTTATAAAAGAGCTTACGGATACATTAAGCGGGTATGGCGAGCCTACGGTTGTTGTTTTCTTTGGAGACCATCTCCCGGAAATCGGGATAACCGAAGAAAAACTTGAAAATAAAAATCTTTATCAAACCGAATATGTTATGTGGAGCAACTTTGAATTGCCAAAAGAAAGAGTTGATATGGAAGCATATGAGTTAAGTGCTTATGTGCTTGGGCGTTTGGGTTTTGATAACGGATTAATCACAAAACTGCATCAAAATTGTTCGAGTGATTCTGATTATTTTAATAAGCTTGAGCTTTTGGAATATGACATGCTTTATGGCGATAAAGAGGTTTATGGCAATATAAATCCTTATTCTCCTACAAAGCTTAAAATGGGAATATATGACATAAGCATATCAAGCGTCAAGAAAGAAGAAGACGAAACCAATATATTCGGAGAAAATTTTACAGAATATACAACTGTTTTGATAAACGGCAAAAGGATGGAAACCGAGTTTATAAACCATAATCTTGTTAGAATAGCAGATAGCGAGATTAAAAACGGAGATGTGGTTATGCTTGCCCAGGTAGGCGATGATAAAGCAATTTTAAGCATGTCAAAAGAATATATTTATGATAACGATTGATAAATAAAATAAAAACAACCGCCTTAATGGCGGTTGTTTTTATTTTATTTATTTAAGTGTTGATTATATTATTATTTACCGAAGAATGAAACAGCGAGAGAAATTAAAACGAATGTCATGAGTATAGGAGTTATATATTTGATGCATATTTCAAAGAATTTCTTTGAATAAAATTTATTTCCGTTTTTCTCGATTTCCTCAACCATCCATTTGAATCCGATTTTCCAGCCGATTATTATGCACATGGCTATTGAACCGATAGGCATAAACAAGCCTTCTGAGAAGAAATCATATAAATCAAGGATGTCTTTTGAGCCCTCAGCAAACGGAAGCCATGAGCTATGTGCGCCAAGCTGGTCATAGCATACCCATAAAGAAAGAACGAACATTATCAGAGAAACTAAAAATGTAGCTTTTTTACGGCTTATTGGTTTGTTCTTTTTCTCGGATCTGTCAATATAATCGGACGTGGCAACTTCCATAAGTGAAATGGCTGATGAAGTTCCTGCAAATATAACAAGTAAATAAAATAAAACGCCAACAATGTTGCCTATGTATCCCATACTTGTGAATGTGTTGTGCATTGTTATGAAAAGAAGACCGGGGCCCGCGTTTGGAGCCTGTCCCATAGCGAATACTGCCGGGAAAATTGCAATACCGGCAAGCACGGCTGCAAGAGTATCCGCAGCCGGAATAATCCAGGCATTCTTTGAAATATTTGAATCTTGGCTAAGGTAAGATCCATAGGTTATCATGCAGCCCATACCAAGCGAAAGAGAAAATAAGGTTTGACTGCCGGCTGTACGTACAGCCCTGAAAAAATTAAATTCCGTTCCGGCTATTGCAAGACCTTTGCTCGTAAACATGAATTCGAGGCCTTCAAACGAACCGGGAAGTGTGAAATTATATATAGATATTCCTATAAGCAATACAAAGAGAGCCGGGATACCTATTTTATTAAATTTTTCAATTCCGCCTTTAATTCCAATGGAAACTATTATTAAGCATATTAAAAATGTTATAAAGGTATAAAGAACGACCATTCCAACATCGCCAGTGAAAGCTCCGAAGAATGTTCCTCCGTCCATTCCTGCAAATCCGCCGCCCGGAGAAAAAATTTCGATAAAAAATCCAACAGCATACCGAACGGAATACCCTATGAGTACATTGTAAAATCCCATAATCAAAAATGAAGACAAAACTCCAAGCAAGCCTACTACTTTATAATTTTTACCCATATCTGCCAAAGCAAGGATAGGGCTTTTATTTGTTTTGCGTCCTATGGCCATTTCAATGCCCATAACTATAACCCCGCAGCAAATAACCATTACCAAATAAATTATAAGAAATGGTAAGCCGCCATTAGCTCCCATTTTATAAGGAAAGCCCCAAAGATTGCCCAGACCTATTGCGGATCCCATGGCAGCAAGTAAAAAGCCTAAATTGCTTCCCCATTGACCACGATTGTTTTCCATTGATTTACCCTCCTGTAGGATTTTTTGCGGTTCTTTGATATAATTAAAAACTGCTTTTCACACAATTTTTAATTAAAAGTGGATATTAAAATTATATTAATTTAATACAAGACTGTCAAGCAGCTTTAATAGCAGAAAAATCAATCTAATTGTCGGATTTTATAAATATTTACAGAACAATATCAGGATTTTCAATATAAAATCCAGCAAATGTACCTATAATAAAAATTACTATATATACATATTATACAAAAGACAAGCTAAAACACAGATTAAAAGCGACGAGCATTTTATTTAAGGATTTAATCTTTCCCCAACACTTTTTTTAATAAAAAACTTTTTAAATAAAAAGAAAAGATGTACACTTTATCCAAAATCGAATGTTATTTTTTAAAGATTTTTCCAAAGGGAGGTTTTGCTTGTTATTGGCATCTTTTTATTTTATACTTGTATTGTTTTATAGGGATTTTAAGGAGGAATTAGATTGAACGATTTAAGGCTTGATAAGCTTGCCGAAGTTTTAGTTTCTTATTCAACTAAAGTTAGGCAAGGAGATATAGTCTGCGTTTCCGGCGAGGAAGTTTCACTCCCTTTTATAAAAGCAATTTCAAAAGAAGCTGCCAAAAAGGGAGGGATTGTTAGATATATTATAGATATACCTGAGATAGACGAATTTATACTGAAAAACGGAAGCGAGGCTCAGATAAACATTCCGAATTTCAGATTTGGAGAATGCATAAAAGGCGATGTTTGGATAAGCGCATGGGGAACCGACAATGTAAATACGTTTAAAAGCGTTTCCCCAGAGAAGCTTAAGCTTAGAAGGCTAGGGAACAGCGAAAATCATAAAACATATATGAAAAAATCCGCAACAGGCGAACTCCGCTGGTGCGGAACCCAATTTCCAACCCCAGCGGACGCACAATATGCAGGGATGAGCCTTTTAGAATATGAAGAGTTTGTTTATAACGCAGGCTTTTTATATGAGGCCGATCCTGTTTCAAAGTGGCGTGAAATTGAAAAAAGACAAGAAAAATGGATCGGGTATCTGGATAAAAAGGAATATATAAGGTACGTTGCAAAAGATACTGACATAAACATATGCGTTAAAGGCAGGAAATGGATAAATTGCTGCGGAAAAGAAAATTTCCCGGACGGAGAGATTTTCACATCACCTGTGGAATATGACATAAACGGAAAGATTACTTTTTCTTATCCTGCAATAATGAATGGCCACGAGTTTGAAGAAGTTTCGCTGGTTGTCCATAACGGAAGGATAACCGATGTTAGTTGCAAAAATAAGGATATGCAGGATATTCTCATAAGCTATATTGATACGGATAACGGTTCGAGGTTTTTCGGTGAAGCGGCAATCGGCACAAACTACAACATAAGTCGCTATACTAAAAACATATTATTTGACGAAAAAATGGGTGGGACAGTTCATATGGCCATAGGTGCGGCAATGGAAGAAGCCGGAGGCAAAAATGAATCTGCAATACATTGGGACATGATAAACGATATGACAAACGGAGGCAAAATATATGCAGACGGAGAGCTTTTCTATGAAAACGGCAGGTTTATTGAAGATATATTAAAAGGTTAAAGTGTATGTGATTAACGGCACAGCTGAATAGCTGTGCCGTTTTTATATTTTTAAAAACCGCAAAATTTACATAGTTCCACACAATGTGTTTTTGTTAACAAATTATTAAATATTGTATATAATATTAATAAGAGGTAAAAATTATTGGTTTCCTGTAATTTCAAAGCTGGAACTTAACTTCCAGATTAAAAGTAAGATTTAGGAAATAATATTCTTGACAAAGAATATAAGGGTTTGTATAATAATTATGTAACAATTACGTAACAATTGCACTTTTTCTTTTTCAGGAGGTTTCCCAAGTGAAATTAAAAGGTAAGATATCATTCCTGTTTGCCGGGTCAATACTTTTTTCGCTTTTGTTTTCCATGTCTGCCTTTGCCGCAGGCTATGGATATTTTAACGACAGCGGAGTTAATGCCAGATCTTCCGCTTCCTTAGGAGATAATATAACAGGGAGCTTTGATAAGGGAACAGAGGTTTATATCCCAGCCTCGGAAGGAGATTGGCTTAAGGTAACATATAACGACAAAAGTTCATACGTTGCAAGGATTTATGTTGACATAACCAAGGCTGACGCTGTTGTTAGCGACAGTGGAGTTAACATGCGTTCGGGTGCTGATATGGGCGCAGGAGTTGTTAGGCAGCTTTCAAAGGGCGAAGCTGTTACAGTTACGGGAGTTTCCGGCAGCTGGTATCAGATTTTAAACGGAAGCGGGAAAGCTTATGTCAATAAAGAATTTTTATCGGGCGATTTGCTTGACCTTGTTGTAAAGGTTAACGGTGAATCTTCTGTTGAATATTCAAATGCAAAAGAAAGCGTATACGGAATTGTTAAAAGTGAGACGGGTCTTAATTTAAGAAGCGAGCCTTCAACGGATTCAAAAATCCTTGAGGTAATGGCTTATAATGACGCGGTTGATATAATTGAAAATAACGGAGAATGGCTTAAGGTTACGAGTTGGCTTGGAAACACGGGTTATGTTTCATCTGAGTTTATGGATGTTAAAACAGGAGTTAAGCCTGAAAATGCGTCATCCTCAAGGGCTTCACAAATTATAGCTTATGCAAAGCAGTTTATGGGAACACCTTATGTTTACGGGGGCACAAACCTTAACAAAGGGGTTGACTGTTCAGGTTTTGTATATTCCGTGTTTAAAAATTTCGGTATAGATTTAAATCGTTCTTCGGCAGGAATGGCTTCAAATGGAGTATATGTTGAAAAGTCCAGCCTTCAGCCTGGTGACTTGATTCTTTTTGATACAACCGGAGCAAACGATGGAGGAATTTCACATGTGGGAATGTATATAGGCAACGGTCAATATATTCATTCAACATCCGGCAGAGAATATTGTGTAACAATATCAGATCTTAATAACGATTATGGTTTGAGGACATATGTTACAGCAAGAAGGGTGCTTTAAAAAACAAAAAACCAACCATCGGGAAACCGGTGGTTTTTTTATTTATGGACTTTAGCCTGTTGAACTCGGGACGTGTGCGAAACAATAAGCCACCTGCTATGCAGGGGGCGACAAATAGTTATACAAAAAGATCACCTTTCCGTTAAAATAGAGTTGTTCAAGCTACTATAATAACGAGAGGAAAGGTGATCTTCATGGCAAATAAAGAAAACTCATTGGCACATACAAAATGGATGTGTAAGTACCACATCGTCTTCACTCCCAAGTATAGACGAAAAGTAATTTATAATCAATACAAGGAAAGTATACGCGACATCATAAAACAACTATGCAGATTCAAGGGGGTGGAGATAATCGAAGGGCATCTAATGCCCAATCACATACATATTTTGGTCAGTATCCCACCCAAAATAAGTGTATCGAGTTTTATGGGATATTTGGAAGGCAAAAGTGCTCTGATGATATTCGACAAGCATGCAAATTTAAAATACAAGTTTGGGAACAGACACTTTTGGGCTGAAGGATATTACGTGAGTACAGGAGGACTCAATGAGGCAACAATCAAAAAATACATACAAGAGCAAGAAAAGCACGACATCATGGTTGATAAGTTGAGTGTTAAAGAATACGAAGACCCCTTCAAGGGGTAGCCAGTAATACGCTTGTCCCTTTAGGGATGGCAAAAGCGGCAAAGGCATAGCGGCTTGAACAAAGTGAAAGCCAGCGTCTTTAGGCGCTGGCTGGTAACAGAGGCCTATAGCCTCAGAGCAAACTACCCGTTTTACGGGTAGTTATGATTTTATAAGTGTTAGGCTGGATTAGTTTTTACCTGTGCTGCCGAAACCGTTCCTGTCGGCATTGTTAAGGTTTTCAACTTCAACGAAGGTTATCTCGGGCATTTTTTCTTGTATACGGAACTGGCATATCCTGTCATTTATTTTTATTTCAGTGTCCCTCATGGCATACACGGGCATGCGCCATATGTCTCCGTCGCCCTTGTAGCTTTCGTCTATAACGCCCATGGAGTTTGTTTGGATTATACCCCAGTTTTTAAAAGTTGAGCTTCTGGGGACAACATGGGCTTCGTAGCCTTCAGGCAGTTCCATTGAAACGCCTAAGGACACAAGCTTAAAATCGCCTTTTTTAAGAGACACGTCTTCTGCAGCTCTTAAATCTATCCAGTTTCCTATTTCTATTTTTTTGATTTTTTCTATTTTGTTGCTGTGGTATTTAATTTTTATTTCCATGTTTAGCCTCCTTACGCTTTTTAAAATCGCTGATGTTTGAATTATTGCAAGCCAGGGTTTAAAACAAGCTTGATTTAAGGATGCGGATCAAGGTTTTTCTCTGTTTATATTTTCAAGGTATAAGAGGTCGCTTTTTTCAAGGAGTGATTTTTCAAGCAGATCAGGACGTTTTTTAAGGGTTTCTTTAAGGGATTGCTCTCTGCGCCATTTTTTTATGTTTTCATGATGTCCTGAAATCAAAACATCAGGGACAACTTCGCCCATAAATTCATAAGGCCTCGTATATTGGGGATATTCTAAAAGGCTTTCCGAAAAGCTTTCATTTATAAAGGATTCTTCCTTGCCTAAAACCCCGGGAATAAGCCTTGATATTGAATCCATAACGGCTATGGCCGCTATTTCGCCGCCGGAAAGTATAAAATCGCCTATTGATATTTCTTCGGGTTGTATATTATCTATAGCGCGCTGGTCTATGCCTTCATAATGACCGCATAATATTATTATGTTTTCTTCCAAGGCAAGGGATGCGGCCGTTTTCTGGTTAAAAGGCATTCCCTTTGGAGACATATAAAGGGTTTTTGCTGCGCCGGCAGCTTCTTTTGCATATTTAAAAGCGTCAAAGACTGGACCTGGCTGCATAATCATTCCGCAGCCTCCGCCGTAAGGATAATCGTCTACGCGCCTGTTCTTGTCTTCTGAAAAATCGCGTATATCAATAGCCTTAATATTTATAAGGCCTTCTTTTTGAGCCCGTCCCATAATGCTGTGTGACATGGCTTCGTTTATCATATCTGGGAATAAGGTTAAAACATAAAAGTTCAAAGTTCTTTCAATCCTTCCAAGAGGTGTACTGTCATTTTTTTATTTGTAATATCAATATTGATTATACATTGTTTTATGGCAGGTATCAATAATTCTCCGCCTTCCGTGGTTTTAACCACATATACGTCGTTTGCACCTGTAATGATAATATCTGAAATTTCGCCTAAAACCTTGGAGTTTTCGTTATAAACGCTTAATCCGTATAAATCCTTCATATAATATTCGTCATTGGCAAGAGGTACGGCTTCGCTACGTTTAACCAAAAGACGTCCGCCTTTTAAAGCCATGGCGGAATCAATATCCGTTATACCATCGGCAGAAAGGAGGACAAACTGCTTATGGAAAGCAGTTTTCAAAACCTTATAGTCTTTTTGCATGCTTTTATATTCTATTATGACATTTTTAAGAGATAAAAACCTTTCGGGCGTATCAGTTGTCGGGAAAATTTTAAGCGCACCCTTAAGACCGTGAGTTCCAGATATAATTCCTATTTCAAATAAATCGTCCAAAAAAAACACTCCAATATTATAATTTGGCACTGGCCAAAAAGCCAGTGCCCTAAATTATGAATTTATTGTATTATTTCAACAACTATTCTTTTGTCCTCGTGTATGGCTGCGGCTTTAACAACAGTTCTGATAGCCTTGGCTATCCTTCCTTGTTTGCCGATAACCTTACCCATATCCTCTGGAGCCACCTTAAGTTCAAGAACAAGGGATTTATCCCCGGGGATTTCAGTTACCGTAACCTGATCTGGATAGGAAACGAGATTTTTTGCGATTACTTCTAAAAGCTCTTTCATGCAGACTCCTCCAAACAATGTGAAGAATTACTCTCCAATCACTCCGGCTTTTTTAAGTAAAGCCCTAACAGTATCTGAAGGCTGGGCGCCTGTGTTAAGCCATTTTGTGGCCGCTTCAGCGTCAACCTTTAATACAACAGGATCTTTTGTAGGGTCATAAAAACCGATTTCTTCAATAGACTTACCGTTCCTTGAAACTCTTGAATCAGCAACTACTATTCTATAAAACGGCGCTTTTTTAGCTCCTAATCTTTTCAACCTGATTCTTACTGACATATTGGTTCACCTCCCATGGTTTAATAATTTATATTTATTTGAAAAAAGGCATATTAAGTTTTCCTCGTTTGCCTTTTTGCATGCCTGAAAACTGCTTTGTTATTTTCTTGATATCTTCAAACTGCTTAATCAGCCTGTTTACCTCGGCGATTGAACGTCCGCTACCCATAGCTATCCTTTTTTTCCTGGGTCCGTTTAATATTGACGGGTTTGCTCGTTCAGCCTTTGTCATGGATTGGATTATTGCTTCCAAATGCGTCATGGCTTTTGAATCCAAATCGGAATCGTTTATTTTAAGCTGGTTCATTCCGGGGATCATGCCGATAATGTCTTTAAGAGGACCCATTTTTTTAACCTGCTGCATTTGGATTAGAAAATCATCCAGCGTAAATTCGTTGGAACGCATCTTTTTCGAGAGCTCAAGCGCTTCTTTTTCACTGAAGGACTCTTGGGCTTTTTCTATAAGAGAAAGCACATCGCCCATACCAAGTATCCTTGAAGCCATCCTGTCTGGGTAAAAAGGCTCAAAATCTTCAAGTTTCTCACCCATGCCAACGTATTTTATGGGTTTGCCCGTAACGCTTTTAACGGAAAGGGCAGCTCCGCCTCTTGCATCACCATCAAGTTTGGTTAAAATTATGCCGTCAACGCCCAATGAGGAGTTGAAGCTTTCGGCGACATTGACGGAATCCTGACCTGTCATGGCATCGATAACCAAAAGTATCTCTTGGGGATGCATGGCTGATTTTATGTTTTTAAGCTCAAGCATAAGCTCCTCGTCTATATGGAGCCGGCCTGCGGTATCTAAAAGGATTATGTCGTTATGGTTTTCCTTTGCAAAGGAAAGTGCTCCTTTAGCTATTTCAATCGGAGAAACATCTGTACCCATTTCAAAAACAGGGATTGAATAGTTTTTCCCTACAACTTGAAGCTGTTTGATTGCAGCGGGACGGTAAATATCACAGGCAACCAAAAGAGGATGCCGCCCCTGCTTGCGCAAAAGACCCGCAAGCTTTCCGCTGGTTGTTGTTTTCCCGGAGCCTTGAAGGCCGACCATCATATAAACAGTTGGCGGTTTGGATGAAAAGGTGAGCAGGCTCTGGGAAGACCCCATAAGCTTTGTAAGCTCATCGTTAACTATTTTTATAACCTGCTGACCCGGGGTTAGGCTTTCCATAACCTCAGAGCCTATGGCGCGGTCGGTAACGTCTTTTATGAATTGTTTAACTATTTTAAAATTAACGTCGGCTTCAAGGAGGGCAAGCTTAACCTCGCGCATTGCAGCCGATATATCTTTTTCCGTAAGCTTTCCTTTGCTTTTGAGCTGCTTAAAAATTCCCTGCAGCTTTTCGGACAAATTTTCAAAAGCCATCTATTATATCTCCTTATAAAAGTATTTTATCGGATATTTTTTTGAGCCTTTTGATATTTTTGTGTATTTCTTTATTATCTGGCGAATTTTCAATATCAGATATTATAAGCTTTATTTCGCTAAGAAGTTTTTTTTCTTCTATAAATTTTGACACAAGTTTAAGCTTTTCTTCGTATTCGTTTAATATTTTTTCAGTTCTCTGAAGCTGGTCAAAAGCGGCCTGACGGCTTATGCCAAGGTTTTCCCCGATTTCAGAAAAAGAAAAATCGTTTAAATATTTCATTTCAAATATAAGCTTTTGCTTGTTTGTGAGCAATTCGCCATAAAAATCATAAAGCAGAGAAACTTCAAGAATTTTTTCCATACCAATGCCTCCAAAACATAATGGCATTTTTGTTACTTTAACATAAAGCAAACTATCTGTCAAGTATTTTTACATTGCAGATTAAAGGAACATTCCTGGGGCTTAAAAATATAATATAACTATATGAAGGGGAAAGGAGAAATATATATTATGCCCCCTATAGTTTCGCTTAATGATATAAGCATGAGCTATCATTCTCCCGACGGAGAGACAAAAGCGGTTTCAAATGTGAGTTTTCACGTGGATGAAGGTGAATTTGTAAGCATAGTGGGTCCTTCCGGCTGTGGGAAATCAACCCTGTTATCTATTATTTCAGGGCTTATAAAACCGACAACGGGAGAGATTAAAATAAATTCGGACAAAAATGTAGGATATATGCTTCAAAAAGACTATCTTTTTGAATGGCGCACGATATTTTCAAATGCTTGCCTTGGTCTTGAAATACAAAACAAGCTTACAGACGAAAGCAGGGAAAACACACTTAACCTCATAAACAAATATGGCTTAAGCGAATTTAAAAACAGCTATCCTTTTGAACTTTCGGGCGGAATGCGTCAAAGAGCCGCGCTTATACGCACATTAGCCACAAATCCTGGTATTCTTCTATTAGATGAACCTTTTTCTGCTTTAGACTATCAGACAAGGCTTTATATAAGCGATGAAATAGGAAGTATAATAAGAAAAGAAAAAAAGACGGCCATTCTCGTGAGCCATGATATATCAGAGGCAATTTCCCTTTCCGACAGGGTTATAGTGCTTAGCAGGCGCCCCGGAACGGTTAAATCAATATATAAAATAGATTTGGGCATGGGAGAGCATACTGCTATGAAAGCAAGAGAAGCTCCGCTTTTCAGAGAATATTTCAATAAAATATGGAAGGAGCTGGATGTTCATGTATAATAATAAAGGATGCGTTTCAGAAGGACAGGATAAATACTTAAAAAAGATTAAACGAAGAAAAAAACTTGTATCAACAAGCCGGGTTTTGATACTTGTTTTATTTTTGACCATATGGGAGCTTGCTGCGGACTTTGGATTTATAGATGCCTTTATATTTAGCCAACCATCCAGGGTGCTTAAGTCTATGATTGAGATGATAAAAAACGGAACTCTTTTTTATCATATAGGGATAACGCTTTTTGAAACAATAATAGGCTTTTTGCTGGGAACAGGGCTTGGGTGCCTTGTAGCCATGCTGCTTTGGTGGAACAGGTTTGTTTCTGATGTTTTGGAGCCTTATCTTGTTGTTTTGAACAGCCTGCCTAAAACCGCGCTTGCACCGATAATAATAGTATGGATAGGCAACAACATGAATTCAATAATAGTGACTGCGCTTTTAACAAGCGTTATTGTAACCATACTTTCCGTATTAAGCGGATTTTTAAGCGTTGACAACGATAAAATAAAGCTTGTGGAAACTTTTGGCGGCACAAAGTCCCAAATACTTTTTAAGGTTGTTCTTCCGGCAAGCGTGCCAGCCATTATAAGCGCGATTAAAATAAGCATAGGTCTTTCTTTTGTTGGTGTTATAGTGGGTGAGTTTTTGGTTGCAAAAGCCGGGCTTGGCTATCTCATAGTTTACGGAAGCCAGATATTTAAGCTGGACTGGGTAATGATGAGCGTAATAATACTTGGAATTTTTGCCGCTCTTTTATATAAGCTTATTATTATTATAGAAAGCAGGCTTATAAAAAGATGGAAATAGAAAAAAGCCGCTTTAGCGGTTTTTTTCTATTTCCAAAAGAGCTTTTTTATATTCCAAGCCGCTTGAATAGCCGCCAAGACCTCCGTTTGAGGCTATAACCCTGTGGCAGGGGATAATTATTGCTATGTGGTTTTTCCCGTTTGCGTTTCCAACAGCCCTGCAAGCTTTTGGGTTTCCTATTTTTTGGGCTATTTCTTTATAGCTTTTTGTTTTTCCGTAGGGTATTTCTAAAAGAGCGTTCCAAACCTTTTTCTCAAAAGGAGTTCCGTTTGGCGAAAGAGGGAGGTCAAAGCTTTTTCTTTTGCCCTCAAAATATTCGTTAAGCTGTGCAGAGGTTTTTTTAATTATTTCAGTTTCTTTTTCAATGTATCCAAGGGAAGGATCATAGCTATCCGCAAGGAATATATTGGTTATATTGCCGTTTTCCTCGCTTATACCGATTTTGCCAAGCCTCATGTTATAAAAATATATGTTTGCCATAATATAAAACCCTCCAATGCATTAAAAAATAAATAAAGCTTGAGATTTATATAAGATATGGTACAATATAAAAAAGCATAAGTCCATTTATTTTTTTTAATTTCAGAAGGGCGTATATATGAAAAGTACTTCGATAGACAAACTTACATTAGGTCAGACCGCGAGCTTTACAAAAATCGTTTCAGATGAAGTTGTACATATGTTTGCTGAGGCTTCAGGGGACGTTAACCCGGCCCATCTGGATGATGAATTTGCGAAAACAACAAGGTTTGGCAAGAGAATAGCTCACGGGATGATCTCGGCAAGTCTTATTTCTGCGGTTATAGGTGTTTGGTTCCCAGGTCCGGGTTCGATATATTTAGGTCAGAGCCTTAGCTTCATCGCTCCTGTATATATAGGAGACACAATCACTGCAACTGTTGAGGTGATAGAAATTATAGCCGAGAAAAACAGGGTAAAGCTTAAAACAGTGTGCACAAATCAGGACGGGAAAATAGTTACAACGGGGGAAGCCCTTGTTATGCCGCCTAAAGCCTGATAAATATGAATTATTAAAACCCGCCAATTATTCTGGCGGGTTTTTGTGTTTAGAAAACCCTTAAGCCTAATATAATTATATAAAACCCTTAAAGGAGATTTATCATGGAAAAAGAACACTATCCGTTTAAAAACACTCCATTACCATATGCATATGATGCTTTGGAACCTTATATTGACGCTAAAACAATGGAGCTTCACCACAACAGGCATTTGCAGACATACATAGACAACCTAAACAATACGCTTAAAGATTACCCGATGCTTCAAAACGCATCGCTTGTGGAGCTTATTTATAATGCCGGAAGGCTTCCGAAGGAAATACAAATGCCCGTAAGAAACAATGCGGGAGGTGTTTATAATCACAGGTTTTATTTTGATAACATGATAAATTCAGGAAACAGCATTCCGATAGGAAACCTTAAAGAAGCTATAGACAGCCAGTTTGGCAGCTTTGAGAATTTTAAAAGTGAATTTAAAAAGGCGGCTCTTTCCATTTTCGGTTCCGGCTATGCATGGCTGGTGGCTGATAAAGGGCAGCTTAAAATCATTACTACGCCTAATCAAAACAACCCAATAGAACAAAACATGTGTCCGGTTTTAAATATTGACGTCTGGGAGCATGCTTATTATTTAAAGCATTATAATTTGAGGGCTGAATATATAGATGATTTATTTAATGTTATAAACTGGGAAAAGGCCGAGGAAAACTATAATAATTGCGTAAAATAAAAAAGAAAAGCAGGCGTTAAACAGAATTGCATCCCTTTAGTTAGACAGTATGATATACTAAAAAACTGAAGGGGTGTTTTCTATGTCGAAGGGTGTATCAAATAAGAAATATACCGGAGAGTTCAAGCAGCGTGTAGTTACTACTACAACAATCATCGTATCAAGACAAAGCTAAAGGGCTTGTCGCCTGCTGTTCACAGACTTCAAGCCCTTTCTGTAGCTTAATAAAAATTTGTCTAACTTTTTTAGGTCATTTCAAGCAGCTTGCTTTTCTTTTCCTGTTTTCTATATAATCTGGTACGTTTGTTAAAAGTATGGCGGCAAAGACTACAATGCAGCCTAAAATTTCACGCGCCGAGAGAGTTTCACTTAGCAAAATCCAGCCGAAAAGCACCGAGAATACTGATTCAAGGCTTAGAATAAGTGAGGCTATAACTACGTTTGTGTGCCTTTGCGCAGCTATTTGCAGGGTATAGGCGATACCGCAGGAGAACGCTCCGGCATATAATATGGGAAGCCATGCATCAAGTATACTACCTAAGGAAGGGTGTTCAAACATAGCCGCAGGAACCAGACATATTATGCCGCAGACAAAGAATTGGATGCATGACATTCTTACGCAGTCCGCCTTTGGTGAAAAATGGTCTATAACCAATATGTGCACAGCAAAGAAAAAGGCGCAGACAAGAACGTAAAAGTCACCTTTTTCTATTACAAGGCTTTCCGTCATGCAAAGTAGATACATGCCAAAAACCGCAAGCAGAACGCTAAGCCATATTACAGGGGAGACCTTTTTTTTAAGAAATATGCCTAAAATAGGAACAATAACTATATAAAGGGCGGTTATAAACCCTGCTTTTCCTACGGTTGTGAACATTATTCCATGCTGCTGGAGTGAGCTTGCTACGGCAAGCACGATTCCGCAGGCTATTCCTCCCGTCAGTAAACTTTTTGTGTATACCTCGGATTTTGGCTTAGGTTTTTTTCTATCGGTAAAAGATATGTATATAACAAGCGCAATTCCGCCTACAAACGATCGCACGGAATTGAAGGTGAACGGACCAACATAATCCATACCTATGCTTTGCGCCGAAAATGCTGCTCCCCATATCAAAGCCGCCAAAGCAAGCATTAAATTTGCTCTTGTTTTATTCAATGAAATCAACTCCTTGGGACATACCGCTAAATTATAACACATATTTTTTTGACCGACAACAAAAAAAGGCCGCAAGGCCTTTTTTAAAATTATTCCAAAACAAAACCACCGGACGATTTTTTTCTTAGTATATCGAATTTGCGGACAGGTTTGTCAAAGAGCATTTTTATTATCTGCTGGGGATGGGGAGCGGAGGATATTTCTTCCCCGTCTTCATTCCACATTTTTTTTACAGTCATCTCATAAGCTTTGCCTTTTGCGGGCATAACCTCTATTTTGTCGCCTGTTTCAAATTTGTTTCTTTGCATTACAATTGCCGTGCCTGAGGCTTCGTCATAATCTTCGTAAACAACACCTATAAAGTCATAGCCTCTTATATATGCGTTGTTTGTATATATCTGCTCTTTACCGCTTGGTTTGCCGAAGTAAAAAGCTGTTGTAAACTCTCTGTGGCTTGCTTTTGAAACTTCTTCGATATAATGTTCCTTTTTTGATTCGTAAAGCTTTGGATCCGCAAAATAATCATCTATGGCTTCCCTGTATGCCTTAACAACAGTTCCGACATAAAACGGAGTTTTCATTCTGCCTTCAATTTTAAAGCTTGCAACTCCCGCGTCAATAAGCTCCGGAACATGGTGTATCATGCAAAGGTCTTTTGAGTTATATATATATGTGCCTCTTTCATCTTCAAACACAGGCATATATTCTCCGGGTCTGGTTTCTTCCACCAGATTATATTTCCAGCGGCAGGGATGGGAGCATTCGCCTTTATTCGCATCTCTTTCCGTCAGATAATTACTTAAAAGGCATCGCCCTGAATAGGATATGCACATGGCTCCGTGGACAAAAGCTTCAATATCCATGTCTTTAGGGATGTTTTCTCTTATTTCGTGTATTTCGCCCATTGAAAGCTCTCTTGCCACAACTATGCGTTTTGCACCTAAGGAATACCAGAAGGCAGCGCTTATATAGTTTGTGTTGTTTGCCTGGGTTGATATATGAATTTCCATACCGGGCACAGTTTTCCGGGCAAGCGAAAAAACGCCCGGGTCTGATATTATAAGCGCATCTGCGCCTATTTTTTCTATCTCCTTAAAATATTCGCCCATACCGTTAAAATCAGAATTATGTGCGAATATATTTGCGGTAACGTATATTTTAACGCCTCTTTCGTGGGCAAAAATTATGCCTTCCTCCATTTGCTTAAGGTTGAAGTTTTTGGCCTTTGCGCGCAGACCATAGGCTTCTCCGCCGATATATACGGCATCTGCACCATATAAAACAGCTATTTTAAGCCTTTCAAGGTCTCCTGCCGGGGCAAGCAGTTCTGGGCTAATTAAACAGGACATTTCATATCCTCCTTGCATTCCTTGATTTTACAACATACGGCAAGACCGTCGCCGATAGGGATTATAGCGCTTTCGAGACAATCATTGTGGCATATTCCCCAAAGGAAATTGCGCATTCTTTTGTGTATCGTTCTCTGACGGCGCTCAACTGTGAACCGTGATTTTGCAATGTCTCCGCCTTGGAGGACATCGTCCGCTATGAAAAGGCCGCCAACCGGCAAAAGCCTTAATATATGGGGCAGAAACTGATTATATTGACCTTTTGCGGCGTCCAGAAAAATAACGTCATAAGGTCCGGAAAGAGCCGGCAAAACATCGGCTGCGTCTCCTTTTATTACTTCTATGGTATCTTTTAAACCCATGCGCTCTATATTTACATAAGCATCTTTAAGCATAACATCGAAGCGGTCTATGGTTGTTATTTTTCCGCCGTCTTTTATGTATTTTGCCATAAGCCCTGCTGAAAAACCAACTGCCGTACCTATTTCAAGTATTTTTTCGGGTTTTTTCATTGTGAGCAAAACACTTAAAAGCCGTGCTGTTTCATGCGGTATAATGGGCACACTGTTTTGGGTTGCCTCTTTTTGTATATCGGCTAAAATTCCGCTGTATTCACTTGATATGCTTCTTATAAATATATTTATATAATCGTCGGTTACGCTTTTCATTTTTTACCTCTTAATATTGCTGCTTATATTCCGCTTTTGAGTTTAAAAAGCTGTTGTAATCGCTTGTGAAAAAATGCTCGCCAGTATCTTCGCTTTTAAGCACAAAATACAGGTAATCAACATCAGCCGGGGAAACGGCCGCAAGAATAGAGGCCTCCCCGGGGTTTGATATCGGACCTTCCGGCAATCCCGAATATTTATATGTGTTATATGGCGATTCTATTTCAAGGTCTTCAAGAAGAAGGCTTGATTTTGATTTCCCCATTGCATAGAGCACTGTTGAACACATTTGCAGTTTCATATCTATGTTAAGACGGTTATATATTACTGCCGAGGCAAGCTCTCTTTCGTTTGAAACCCGTATTTCCGATTCTATTATGGATGCTATTGTTATTATCTCATCCAAGGAATATTTGGAAGAAGCCACGTCGTCTTTTATTTCGTTATAAACAGTTTCAAAGCGCGAGAGCATCTTGTTTATTATGTCTTCCGGCGTTGCGGATTTAAACAAAAAGTATGTGTCGGGGAAAAGATAACCCTCAAGATAGTTTTCGCGTTTGGGAACATCTATTAAAAACTCATAATCAAATGTGCCTGTATTCATTGCGGATAAAAACTCTTCGCTGGTGCAGATGTTGTTAGCTTCAAGATAATCTCCGATTTGTTTTGCCGTGTAGCCTTCGGGTATGGTTATTTTTAGCTCTTCCTCAACCTTAACGCCTGTTTTTATTGTTTTCATAATTGAGATATCGTCAAGACCTTTGGTTATTTCATAGGTTCCGTGTTTATATGTGCCGTCGTAGCCTTCAAGCTTGCTTTGCAGTTT
Organism: Lachnospiraceae bacterium; assembly: GCA_034925905.1. Taxonomy (GTDB): domain Bacteria; phylum Bacillota; class Clostridia; order Lachnospirales; family Anaerotignaceae; genus JAYFRL01. The sequence continues at coordinate 62,176 of JAYFRL010000010.1, forward strand.
AAATGAAAAAACGCTTTTTATAAGACCCTTTTCATGGAGTATCTCGGCTATCTCCTGCGTTGTTGCCCCTTCGGGAATATCTACGGTTATAATTTCGCCCGTAAGATTACTTTCAGAGGATACTCCGTTTGAAACGGAATTTTTTGCGCGGTTAAAAACCCCTGAAGTTATTTTATAGCCTATATATATGGCAATAGCAAGGAAAATGATTAATATCACAAAGCCTAATATTCTAAGAGTTATGTTTTTTTTCTTTTTTCTCATGGGGCTAAAAATCCTTTCTGAAGAGTTTGCGGGCTTTATTTACAAAGCTTTATTTTTAAGCTATACAAAAAGTATGCCATAAAAAATCAAGTTTTTTTATTTTCTAAAAAGATAAAAACGAGCCGAAAATAAATCGGCTCTTGGGTAAATTGCTTATTAATTATTATTATCGTCTGAATTTTTCGATTTTAACATTTTTCCAAAGAGAGATTTCTTCTCATAAACAGGAGGTTCAATAGGCTTGTCCGTAAGGTTAGGTTCTTTAACGGCTGAAACGGCTGCCTTGAGAACAGGAATCCTTACGCCTTTGTTCATTCCGAATTCTATAATAAAGCATTCTGCCGTTACATCAACAACATTTCCATATAATCCGCTAATAAGAACAACGGAATCCCCAGGTTTTATGGAATCCCTCATTTGAGAAGCGGAAGCCTCCCTTTTTTTCTGGGGCCTTATGGAAAGGAAATAAAAAATACCTATAATAGCAATAAAATATAATATAAGAAGTGTTGTGGAGTTTCCGAATAAACCTCCGGTTTGCGTTGTGCTTGCGGCAGCGTCCGCCGTTGTGCTTGTTGATCCTGATGGAGGATTAACAACTGTGCTTAACATATAAAGAATATTATACATTTAATATCGCTCCTTTTAATTTATATGTGCTGGATATTGCCGCCCAATGACAATAAAATAATTATATAGAATCAGGAATAATTAGTCAAGCCAAAATGAGGAAGTAAAAGGATTAAATCTTACGGTTCAAGGTTAAAGGAAAGGATAATTAAAATTTCCCTCTAAGTTCAACAACCTTGCCTAAAATTGTTACCGGTAAATTTAAAATCTCGTCCCAGGTATAGAAGACGGGCGTATATTTTGAATTAAAAGGTATAAGGCTTATACCCTTTTCGGATTTTAGAAGCTTTTTGCAAGTGGCTTCATTTTTGACAAAAACTATGGCAATTTCACCGCTTTCAACATCCGGCTGCTTTCTTACTATGACAACATCGCCTTTAATTATTCTTGGCTCCATGCTGTCCCCGTTTATGACAAGGCCGAAAAAAGAACCTTTTTTAGCCATTTCTTCAGGGATTTCTTCAAAGTCTACAATATTTTCTATAGCTTCGTTTGGTATGCCCGCCGCAACATAGCCTAAAACGGGTATGTTTATATAGCCGTTAGACCCATTGTTAAAAGAAGCCGGATCTTTGCCGGAAAGCCAAGCAGGGCTTATGCCCAGAGCTTTTGATATGAGGCTTAGGTTTTTCTGTTTTGGGACATATTTCCCCGTTATATATGCGTTTAAAGTTCCTTTATTTATACCGGTGAGCTTTGAAAGATAGGATTGGCTAATGTTTTTATTTTTTATTGTTTCGGATAATCTTTTTGATAGTGTATTCATTTTATTGCCTTTCATTAAAAGGTTGTATCGCTTTTTGCACTAGTGTTTAAAAATATATTAGCATAAAGGTTGGGAAAACGCAACTGGATAATATAATTTTAATAATTTTTTTTACAAAGGAACTTTTTTAAACTATAATTGTCTAAATAGATAAAGATGTTTATAAAAAAAGGAGGAGCATTATGAAAAGGCTATTTGCATTTCTTTTATCCGCGGTTTTGGCTTTTGGGGCTGCAGCTTCCGTATATGCGGAGAGTTCTTCTTTTGATATGCAGTCTGCTTTGATAAAAGCAAAATCGATTATTAATGTACCGTCTGAATATTCCCAGTTTAGCTATGATGTATGGCAAAGCGATATAAGCGGTACGGTTTGGAATTTTACATGGTCTAAGACAGACGGCAACGGGCAGATATCAGTTGGTATAAATGATAAAGGGAACTTAAAAAACTTCGACAAATGGGACGACTCAACTTATCAAAACGGAATTTCCGAGTTTACAAAGGCTGACGGTGAGAAGGTTGCGCTTAAATTTTTACTTAAAGCAGCACCTTATCTTAAAGACAGCGTTAAGCTGACAAATACCTATAGCTATACGGGTGACTCGCAGATAAGCTACGAATATACGATGCTTAAAAACGGGATAACCGTGGATTTCACCAATTACAATATAAGCATAAGCAAGTACACTGGAGAAGTTACAAGTTTTTATGCGGGAGAGATTGACCCTGAAAACCTTTCTTATCCTGATGTGAGCGGTAAAATAAGCGAGGGAGAGGCAAAAGAAGCCTTTACGGACAAGATAGGCATTGAACTTAAATACTATATATACAGTGATTACAATGATAAAACAAGAAAAGTTTTTGCTGCGTACACACCTTCGGATAAGACTTCAAGATTTGCAATTGATGCAATAACGGGCGAAGCAATAGAATTTTATTATCAGAATTACTATGCAACAGACGAAGGAGCCAAAGGGTCGGTATCTGAAACGAAGAGCATCGAAGGAGAGGCTTTAACCCCTGAAGAAATTAAAGGAATAGAGGAAGAATCAAAACTTATCTCAAAAGACGAGGCCCTTAAAATAGTTCAAAAGTACGTAAACCTTTCAAATAACAGCGAAGCATATTTAAACCCTGATTATTTTGATAAGTCTGAATATACATGGAATCTTTATTTTGAAAACGGCTATGCTTCGGTGGATGCAAAAACAGGCGAGCTTTTAGACTTTAGCAGATATAACTATGAAAAATCGGATAAAGATACTAAAATTAGTATTGAAGACGCCAAAGCCGAAGCGCTTGCACTTATTAAGAAGCTTTCACCCGATAAGGCTTTGAAGGTTAAATTTTCGGAAGACAATACTTCATATGAATATGCTGAAACATATACATTCCGTTTTTCAAGATATGAAAACGGCATTGAATGTGCGACAAACTATATTAGTGTTGATGTAAACATGTATACAAAGGAAATTGAAAATTATAATTCTGTATGGTATAAAAACGTGAGCTTTCCAAGCGTTAAACCTGTTTTAAACGAAAGCGCGGCATTTGATAAAGTTAAGGCTGCTTCTTCATTTGAGCCGGTTTATACGCTTAATAAAGAAAACAAAGTGGTTGCCGTATATAAGTTTTTAAACAACAGTGTTTATATAGACCCTGTTAAAGGAACAAGGCTTGATTCAACCGGGAATGTTTATACCGAGGAAAAAGAAGCAAAATATTACGATGATATATCCGGGCATTGGTCTGAAAGCACCGTAAGCCTTCTTTTTGAAAACGGGGTTTATCTTGAGGGTGACAGCTTTTATCCTGAAAAAGTAATTACCCAGGGTGATTTTCTAAAATATCTTTATATGTATTCATTCTCATATAGGTCACTTGATAATATATATGATAAGCTTATCGAACAGGGAGCAATAACGGAGGATGAAAAGAATCCCGACGCGCTCTTAACAAGGAAGGAAGCCGCAAAATTTATATGCGCATACCTTGGCTATGATAAACTCGGAAAGAAAGCCGATATATTTAAAAACCCGTTTAAAGATAACAATGACCCGGAATATTCAGGTTATGTTATAATATGCGAAGGGCTTGGCATAATAAATGAAAACGGAGGATATGTAAGGGGAGAAGACAGCCTTAAAAGAGGCGAGGCTGCTGTTATGGTATTAAATACTTTGTACGCTTCAAACTAAACAAAATATAAAATAAAAAAAGGCAGAATTTTCTGCCTTTTTTTATTTTATAAGACACGCAAAATCTTACCCTCAAAATCATAATATGTAAAGTGTATATACTTTGGGGGTGCGTTTGTGCTTTTAGGTATATTTGGCTTTGTTTTTATGTGTTCTTATGTGAGCGGTACCGGCTCATTTCCAAAGCCGCTGTCGGTGGAAGAGGAGAAGAAGTATATAAAAGAATATGAGAACGGAAGCGAAGAAGCGAAAAACATATTGATAGAACGTAATCTTAGGCTTGTGGCGCACATTGTAAAAAAATATTCGCAATATAACAAAGATACAGATGACTTAATATCAGTTGGAACCATAGGTCTAATAAAAGGAATAACCTCATTTGACAGCAGCAGAAACATACGTCTTGCAACATATGCTGCAAGATGCATAGAAAATGAAATACTGATGAATTTAAGATACTCTAAAAAAAGCAGCAACGAGGTTTTCCTGCAGGAACCGATAGGCAAAGACAGGGACGGGAACGAAATATCGATGATGGATATAATAAGTGCTGAAAACTTTGATATTGACGAAAAGCTGGATACAAACGCAAAAATAAAGCTGCTATATGAAAAAATGGGAGCCATTTTAAAGGAAAGGGAAAAAATTGTAATAATAATGCGCTACGGTCTTTTAGACGGAGAGGAACGTACGCAAAAGGAAATAGCCAAGATTTTAGGCATATCGCGTTCATATGTTTCAAGGATAGAAAAAAAGGCGTTAAAAAAACTGTTTGCCGAAATGAGCAAATAAAAAGGGCTGACGCCGGCCCGTACATAACGGTTTTTAAAGCCGATTTTTTTTTGCCTTTTTTTGGACAGGCAGTTTTAACAAGCCTTTTAAATTTAAGGTTTTTTATAGCTGTTTGCTTCATAAAGAGAACACTCTTCGTCTTCATAAAGCAAATGATACCCCGGGTCTTTTGGAATATATGTATAGAGTGTGTCTCCCGGAGTGGCTATTATATGGGTAAACTTATAGCTGTTTATAAAATCCTTATAATGCAGCTCACCTTTTTGGAGATTAAAATATTCAAGCATAACGTCCGAAACATGGTTATTTTCTATTACAAAAACCTCGGCGCGCGGGTCAAGATAAGGCTTATAGCCTTCAAATTCGCCATATCCGCCGTTGTTATAATCCATATAAAGGGTTATATCATTTGGAGAATAGCCGTTTTCTTTAAGGTATTCTATAGAGCCGTAAGTTTCAGGAAGTTCGTTAGGCATTAAGGCTTCTTTTGTTCTAACTCCGCTGCCAAATATAAACAATACTGTAATAAACAGCGCGAGAAGCTTTCTTGTTTTAATTTCTTTTTGAGAAGGCTCATTTGTTTCGGGGATATTAACTTCTTTTAAATATTCGCTTAGAGCAACGCCGCTGCAAAGAATAAAATAGCACCAGCTTCTTATAGATGAAAGGGACATATACCCTGTTCCCAGCACAAGGCATAAATTGCGTAAGGATAATTTTCCTTTTTTCCAGAGGCAAAGTATGAATACAAACACAAGGGCGTGGGCAAATATGGTTTTGCCTATAAATTTGTTGATATTTGGAATACCCATTTCCGTAATGGCTTCTGAAATTTCTTTATGCCCATATGAATGGAAAAGATATGTCATCGCCTCCAAACCGTAAGGATTTAAAAAAGCTACTGCAAGCATCAATAAAACGGTTATCAAAAGAGGTTTTATGCCATAGCCTTCACTACGAATGAAAAACACATTAAAAGAAAGCCCGTCTATAAAATAAGGAATGAGTATAACAAAAAGCATGGGCCACATCGCCGCATGAAAATTTATCTGTAAAAAAGATAATATAGGAAGGCCTATTAAATATCTTGGATTTTTATTGCGTATGTAAAGCTCAAGCAGATAGATCTCGATAATTATGAAAAGGTGTGTGAAAATCTGCGGGCGGGTTGTTATGTACAAAAAAGAGGCCAGCAGCGAAACAAACAAAGAAACTCCATAGGAAACAAAAAAGTTTTTTTCTGATATAAGCAGACTTAGCTTAAAGAACACTAATACCATGGCAATATAAATAATATTGCAGAGCAAAAATAATCCTAAGCTTCCGGCTATGTCATATATTTTCCAGAAGATTATGCTGGAAAGCCATTGCTGGACAACAAAATGGAAGTTTTGATGAAGGGTAAAAGGTTCCGTGTGTGGGAAGCCGTTTGCAAGGATATAACGGCCCGTATTAAGCAAAAACCATATATCATTATTCATTTTAAAATTAATAAGCATAGCCGGAGTGAACAAAAAAAGTATAAAAAAGTATTTCCACTTTCCCAGCTTATCAATATCGTTTTGAACCATAGCTTTTATTCTCCTTTTTTGCCGCTTTCATGGTATTCCTTTTCAGTATTTACATTCCAAACAGAATCTTTGCTGCAAAGCCCGCGTATGGCGCGGACGGCTTCCATAGCCGTAAGCATGGAATGATCCATGTTATTATAGCGGTGTTGCCCGTTTCGCCCTATACAATAGAGGTTTTCTATATTGTTCAAATAAGCTTGAACCTTGCTGAAATTTTCATAGGCGCCAAAATAAGCGGGATAAGCTTTTTTAACTTTTATCCTTACGCTGTCTTTAACGTCTTTGGCATCGGCCATACCTATTTGCACAAGCTCATCTATGGCCATATTTATAAAGTCTTTATCGTTCATGTTCCACAACTTATCGCCTTCATTGCAGAAATATTCAAGGCCTATCCATAAAGTATGCCGAGGGTCACTAAGCATATAGGGGGACCAATTGTTGAATATTTGTATACGTCCCATTTTAACGGAGTCCTCTTGGACATAAATCCAGCAGTCGGGAATGATATTTCCCAAGGTTTTTATTTTTGAATTGTTTTTAATTTTGAGCTTATCCAGCAAAAGCCCTACTGTGATAAAATCGCGGTAAGGGAGTTCTTTTGCCGTTTTTTTAACTTCCTCGTCATGAACCGCTTCTCCCATACCTGATATAAGATCACAAACAGGCATGCTGGACAAAAATAAATCTGCGCACACGGTTTCTTCCTTGCCGTTTTTCCGTATGGTTACGGATTTAATTTGGTTTCCTTCTTTTTTTAGCGCTATTATCTCTGACTCCAGATGGATTATTCCGCCTAAATCTTCTATTTCCTGTTTTAAGAATTCCCAAAGCTGCCCGGGTCCCTTTTTAGGATAATAAAAGTTTTCTATAAGAGATGTTTCAACGGACTTATTTTCAGCTTTAAAAGCTTTTTTTATTGCGTTTGCCAGTGTTTTCATAAGAGAAAGGCCTTTTATGCGTTGGGCTCCCCATTCGGCGCTTATGTCTTTTGGATGCCTCCCCCAGACTTTTTCAGTGTAATTACAGAAAAACATGCGGTAAAGAGTTATTCCGAAGCGGTTTATCATAAAATCCTCAAGATTTTCTTCTTTTTTCTTAAAACAAAGGGACCACACATATCCGGCTCCCGCTTTTATGGTATTAACCAAGCCCATATTAATAAAGGTTTGCGGCTTCATAGATATCGGATAATCAAAAAATTTTTTAAGGTAAAATATGCGCGAAATGCGGTTTCTAACTAAAAGAACGCGTTCTTCTTTTTCAGGATCCGGGCCGCCGGGCATAAGGTTTATATTGCGGTTAAGCAATTTATCGTCATATGAAGGAGAGCCTTGTACAGGTTCGATATCCTGCCAAAGCTTCATAACCTCTTTGTTTTTTGAAAAAAAACGGTGACCGCCTATATCCATCCGGTTTCCGTTATGCTCTGCTGTACGTGAGATGCCACCCACAAAGGCTTCGGCTTCAAAAATCACGGGAGTTATATCCGTTTCTTTTAAAAGCCTGTATGCAGCCGTAAGCCCTGCGGGACCGGCTCCTATAATGATGGCTGTTTTTTTGTTTTCTTCCATAAAAACCCCTCTATTGTTCATTGTTTTTTATCAAAGATTAGGAACTTTCTTGCAAGATAATTCCATATAAGCACAATAAGAGTTACGATTGCTTTTACGATCAAATAGTATAAACCAAGCAGCTTAACTCCTACAAACATGCCCGCTTCAGAAAGAAGGAGGCCTATAAGCCCTATAACTGTAAAAAGGATTATATCAATTAGCCTTCTTCCTCTTTTTGTCCCTTTTGCCGAAACAAAGACAAACATAAGAGAAAGGATATAATTTACAAAAAGACCTGCAGTAAAGCCCAGAGCGGTAGCTATATATAACGAAAAAACGCTTTCCTTAAGCAAAAATTCGCGGAATAAAAATAAAACTGCGAAATCTGCTACGGTTGCTATCCCGCCTACAAAAGCATAGCGTATAAATTCTAGTTTAAAAAGCTTATTTTCTTCAAAAAAAGACATAATCCCACTCTCCGTGTTTAAGTTTACAACAAAGATAAAAACAATTCAACAAAAAGAGAGTTTTGTTATTAAAAATAATGCTTCTGGAATAATATGTATTTGTAATTTTATACAAAATATGGTATAATTTTTAAATTATAAATTTATATTTTAAATTGGGATGAGGGGATTTTTTTTATATGGCGTTAATAATTACCTTAGGAGTTTTAGGCTTGGTTTTAGGATTTTTTATGCCGGTAGCCGCCCAAAAAGTTTGTGTGTATAAGTTTTTTAAAAAAGGAAAGGAGTTTTTGCCGCTAGCCTGGCATTTGGTATGGTGGATAAGGCTTCTCTCCGCGTTTGTCAGCGCATGTGGATTTGTGTTTTGTGCCGTGTTTGTCCCCGGGATTTTTTTGAGGTTTTTGTTTTGCTTAATTTGGATTGTTATAATGCTTGTAATATTTGTTGATATATACATAAGAATAATCCCCAATGAGGCCGTTTTGCTGCTTTTGGCCCTGGGGAGTGTATACCAGATTACCATTTATGGTTTTTATGGCCTTGGCAATGCTCTGATAACAATGCTCGTTGTTGCCGCAGTATTTTTGATTATTGCAAAAATATTGGGGTTTGCCCAGATAGGGGCAGGAGACGTGAAGCTGGCTTCGGTTATGGCTTTAACTTTGGGTTATCCCCGCGTTTTAGACGCATTTTTAATTATGGCTTTAAGTATGGGGGCTTTTTGTTTTGGAGGAATAGCTTTAAACAAGCTTACTAAATATAGTCTGTTTCCTTATGCGCCGTTTATCGGTTTTGGGCTCCTTGGAGGAATGGGTTTTATGTTTTTCTAATAAAAATCATTTTACCAGTGATAAACTCTGTCTAAAACTAGAAAAAGTTGTAAAATATGAGACAAAATTGAACAAAGATGTAAAATATAGGATAAAATTGAAAAAAAATGACAAAATTTTCTTGAAAAAATTTTGGCTATATGGTATAGTGTCTCTGATTATTAAAGTTTTTTTAATATTTAATTAAAATTATGAGGAGGGTTTATTTTGAAAAAAGCTATGAACTGGTTAGTAAATGAAGAAAGCGGACAAGGGATGGTTGAATACGGACTTATTCTTGCTGCAATTGCAATTACCGTTATCGTTATATTAAATGCTATTGGTGGAAAACTTAGCAATAAATTTAATGATGTTTCCAATAATCTTGACTGATATTAGTATTTGTTAGGACCGGCATTGTAACTACATATTTTTATTTAGAGGGAAATGCCAGATCTTAATTAGTGTAGGGTCTGGCATTAAACCTTTAAGAAAGGGGGCGGCTTAATGGAAAAACCAGCCAAAAATTTTATTAGAAGCTTTATTAAAGGCGATTCCGGACAAGCCATGGTTGAGCTTGCGCTTTCGCTGCCTATCCTTATTCTTGTTATGTGTCTTATTATAGATTCAGGCTGGCTGTATTATCATAAGATAGCCATTGACAACGCTTGCCGTGAAGGCGCCAGATATGCTTCGATACATCATGCAGAGTCAGGATATGAGGATGATGTTGAGGATTTGGTTTACGGTATTTTGGATTTTTCCTCACCGGTAACTGTTATAACCACAGAGCCGGATTCTTCTTCTGTTTCTGTTCTTGTCAGAAGCGACGTCCCTGTTCTCACAGGGCTTTCGTCTACGTTTATTGGCAGCGAGGTTGAAATTGAATCTAGCAGCGTTATGCGTATAGAGCCTTAGTTTAGCTAATAAATATAAAGTTGAATATTTTTGCGCCTTGGCGCAATTTTTTATAGAATTAAATTATTATTTTATAATAAATAATTTTGGATTATCTTGCCGGGGGGAATGAAATTGAAAAAATTTAAAATTATAGCTCTCATTGCAGCGGTTGTTGTAGGAATAGGACTTTATTATTTTTTATCTTTTTTAAGCAATTCTGAAAATGAAGTTCAGAGGACTGCTGTTATTGTGGCCGCCGTTAACATCCCTGAAAACACTACCATTGAAGCAAGCATGCTTACAACAAAAGAAATCCCCACGGAGGCTGTTTTATCTAATGCAGTTAAAAATATGGATGAAGCGGTTGGAATGCTTGTTAATTCAGGAGTTTTAGCTGGCGAACAGCTGGTTTTTGATCGTTTGGTTAAGGTTGGAGAACAAGAAGCAACCGATTCGCTGGCCTATCTTGTTAAACCCGGTATGAGGGCAATGACGATATCTGTTGAACAAACTACAGGAATTGCAGGGATGATAAAGCCCGGGAATTCCATTGATTTGATATACCGTTATACCAGAGAAGCTGATTCTGCAGGAGAAGAGGCAGAAGAGAAAGAAGAAGGAGAAGAGACAATCCCCGTATCAAAAATTTTACTTCAAAACGTATATGTGCTTGCAGTTGATAAAAATATGAGTAAAGCAAGCACTCCTCAAAGCCAGGAATCTTATAAAACCATTACACTTCAAGTTTCTCCGGAAGACGCAGTGGTTCTTAATTTTGCTGTTAATTCGGGAATTGTTTCCGCGGTTTTGCGTTCTCCGATTGATACTGACAGTATACAAGTGCCAGAAATAACATCAAAAGAGATAGACAACTATTAATCTTTGGGGGTATCCATAATGAAAAAAATCAAGGTTGTGCTTATAAGTAAAATGGAGGATACTCTCTATAGAATGCGCCAAATAATCAATGATGAAGAAATTGACGTCATAGGAGATTCCAGCGGTGGGTCAAACTCCTTGGACTATATAGAAAATACCTCCCCCGACATTGTTATTATGAGTATGACATCGGGAGATATGGATGTTTTAAGCTTGGCTGAACGGATAATACAATATAAACCCCGTTCTTTTGTTATACTTTTGTTTGACAAGATTAATGTTGAACTGCTTAAAAAAGCCTTGGATGTGGGCGCTCATAATGTAATAGAGTTTCCAACTTCTCAAAAGGAATTTGCAGAATATATAAAATCAGTATACAATTCAGAAAGCCAGAGGATACAATCTTTAACTGAAAGCCAGTCTATTGCATGGAACTCAAAGGTTATAACCGTTTTCGGTTCAAAAGGCGGGCTTGGAAAGACTACCATAGCCACAAACCTTGCTATAAAGCTTGCCGAGGCAAGAAAAAAGGTTGCGCTTGTAGATTTGGATCTCCAGTTTGGAGATGTACATATATTTTTAGATATAGAACCAAAGGATACAATCGCAGAGCTTGTACAGGAGGTTTTTGCTCCGAACATTGATTCTGTTCGCAGCTATATGACTATACATTCGACGGGTGTCCATGTTCTTTGCGCGCCTAAAAGCCCGGAATATGCGGAGGTTGTTTCTGCAGACAGGATTCAAAGCCTTTTGCGCATTATGAGGTCGTATTACGATTATGTAATAATAGATACTCCGCCTATGTTTAACGATACGACAATTACCGCTATTGAAGCTTCAAGCACAATTCTTTTTGTTACAGGGCTTGACATTTCAATATTAAAAAATTCAAAGCTTTCCATGACGCTTCTTGATAGCCTGAAGCAGAAGGATAAGGTTTCGGTTATTATAAACCGTGCCGTAGAGATTAACACAATTACTATAGCAGACGTGCAGCGCATTATTGATGCGCCAATATTATCAACTATACCAAGTGATTACATGGTTGCGGTTTCCGCACTTAACAGGGGCGTCCCTTTTGTTATAGGGGCTCCAAACTGCAAGCTTAGCCAGGCAATTTCGGATATAGCTAATATATTGATGTCTAATACTATGAATTATGATATACAAAAACTAAACCCCAAGGAACGCAAAAAACTTTTAAAAAAATATAAGAGTACGGAAAGAAGCAAGAAATTTTTTGCACTGAGAAACAAGAAAAAAAATTAATGTATTAATTCTTTAGAAGGAGAAAAATTTATGGGCCTCAGAGAGCGCATAGAAAAGCAAAAAATAGGGCTTAACTCCGATAACAATCTTCAAGAGAACGCTAAGGAAAACATTACCCCCGGTCCGGTTGTTGATGAATATGCTTCTTTAAAAGACAGTTTGCATCAGGAGGTAATAGATTTTGTAAATAAAAACCTTGGTGATTCTAAAATTGAGGAGGAAGGGAAAGAAGCTTTTTTCAAAAACTCCATAGAATCTCTCATTAACGCAAAAGGAATTAGTATTTCGCGTTTGGAACGTACCCGGATTATAAACGAGGTTTATAACGATATTGTTGGGCTTGGTCCGCTTCAGCCTCTTTTGGAGGATCCGGATGTCACTGAGATTATGGTAAACGGACCATATAATGTTTATGTTGAAATCCGTGGGCGCTTGGAGCTTACAAATGTAAAATTCAAAGACAATGCCCATGTTATGAATGTTATAAACCGTATAGTTACATCTATTGGGAGGCGTATTGATGAATCAAGTCCCATGGTTGATGCCAGGCTGGAAGACGGAAGCCGTGTTAATGCAATAATTCCACCTATAGCTCTTTCAGGGCCAAGCATTACCATACGTAAATTTTCAAAGACTCCTTTGACGGTTGCAGATTTAATCCGTTTTTCATCGATATCCCCAAAGATGATGTCTTTTCTTGAAGCCTGCGTTAAAGGCAGGCTTAACATCATTGTTTCAGGAGGCACAGGCAGCGGAAAAACAACTTTGCTTTCTGTCCTTTCGGGGTATATCCCAAACAATGAACGTATAGTAACAATAGAAGACGCGGCAGAGCTTCAGCTTAGGCAAAACCACGTGGTAACCCTTGAAAGCCGTCCTCCGAATATGGAAGGATTTGGCCAAATAACCATACGTGATTTGGTTCGTAACTCACTCCGTATGCGTCCTGACCGAATTGTTGTAGGTGAGGTTCGCTCCGGGGAAACCTTGGATATGCTTCAGGCCATGAATACCGGACATGACGGCTCGCTTACAACAGCCCATGCTAATAGCCCCAGAGACCTGCTTTCACGTTTGGAAACGATGGTGCTTATGAGCGGAATGGATATTCCTGTAAGGGCGATAAGGGAACAAATCGCATCCGCGATAGATTTAGTTGTTCACCAGGCCAGGATGAGAGACGGAAGCAGAAAGATTGTTAATATCTCCGAAATAGTAGGCATGGAAGGGGATACGATAACGATGCAGGATATCTTCGTATATAAATCCCAGGGAGTTGACAGCAATGGGTTTATTAAAGGCGGCTTTATGTCTACGGGAGTTCGCCCAACTTTTTTAGAAAAGCTTTCAGGCAGCGGAGTTTTGATTATGGATGACTGGTTTAAAAACTAATTTATGCGAGGTGAAAGCCAGTGCTTGTTTTATTTATTTCTGCGGCAGGAGCCGTGGTAGTTTATAACATTCTTTGGATTGTTTTTGATAACGGAGGCAAAACCCGCGTTAAAGAGCGTATCAATATGCTAGCCATTGAAACCGACATTGAAAAGATACACGAGTTGGTTTTGCTTGAGAAGAAGCAAAGAAAAATAAAAATTCCAAAAATAAACATTATAAGCACCAAACTTGAAGACAACTTGATTATGAGCGGTGTAAGGCTTAATGCCAGAGAATATCTTATAGCATGGTTTTCAGCCACTTTTTTACCGATAATGCTTTTTGCCCTGCTTGAGAAAGATTTGGTTGCGGTGCTTGCAGCGGGGATAATAGGGTTTGCGATACCGCCCATTTTGGTTAGAAGATCCAAAGTCAGGAAGCAAATACTTTTTAATAAACAGCTGGGAGAAGCCTTGCTTATAATGAGTAACTGCATACGTACAGGATATTCCTTCCAGCAAGCCATGGAAAGCGTGGCAAATGAAATGCAACCGCCTATTTCAACTGAGTTTTCATGGATTATCAGAGAAATAAGCTATGGAGTTCCTATTGAAGAAGCCATGGTTCGGATGTCTGATAGGGTTGAAAACACAGATTTAAATTTGTTGATTTCTGCTGTTTTAACATCTTCCCAGGTTGGGGCAAACCTCTCTGATATTTTGGATACAATTTCAGATACAATAAAGGATCGCATTAGGCTTCGCGAAGAAATTCGCGTGCTTTCTGCACAAGGCCGTATTTCCGGCGTTATAATAGGCTTACTCCCTGTTGTTTTGCTTTTGTTTCTTATGATGTTAAACCCGGAGTATATAAATGAATTTGTTTCAACCAATTTGGGACGTATACTTCTTGGAACAGGGCTTATAATGGAAATTATAGGATTTATGGTTGTTTCAAAAATTGTAGATGTCAAATATTGAGGTGAAAGAAATGATTTACGCCGTTTCCGTCGCTGCGGCGATATTGTTCTTCTGCATTTTAACTTTAATATTCAGTAAAAAAGCGGAAAATTATGAAACTATTAAAAGGCGTGTTTATGGAATAGATAAGTCCGCAAAAAAAAGATATAGAGCTACAGATGAGGAATTAAGCCGCCCGCTGTCGGAACGGTTTTTTAAGCCCGCTTTGGCCTCGATTAGCAACTTTTTTTCAAGGTTTTTGCCTATTATTTTCAGAAGACGCAATAAAAACACAGAAAGCCAAAAAATGCAGCAGTTACGCAATCAACTTTCAATGGCTGGTATGGCTATGGAAGCCGAAGAGTTTTCTGCTATTCGTTTTCTTGTTATTTGTGGATGTGGGTTTATTTCGTCTATAATGGCGGTTATGCTGCATACAGAACTTTTTAACCGTATATTGCTCATACTGTGTGGGTTTTTTGTTTCATATGCTGCTTTCCGTTTTTATTTAAGTATGAAAGTAACAAAAAGGAAAAATGCTATTGAAAGGCAGCTTCCCGATGTTTTGGATTTGCTTAGCGTAAGCGTTGAGGCTGGTCTGGGTTTTGAACAGGCGCTTACCCATATTTCAAACAATATGGAAGGCCCTTTGATTGATGAGATTATTGTTACTGCACGTGAAATGTCTTTAGGCAGAACCCGAAAAGACGCGCTTAACCTTCTCGGAGAACGCTGTAATATTGACGATTTGCGTTCTTTTGCCGCTGCTTTAATTCAGGCCGGTCAATTGGGCATTCCTATGAAAAATGTGCTCCGTTCACAGTCTGCCGCGATCAGAGTTTCAAGAAAGGCAAAGGTTCAGGAACGCGCAATGAAAGTTTCAACAAAGATGCTTATTCCAATGGTTGTGTTTATTTTCCCGGTTATTTTTATTGTGCTTATGGGCCCGGCTATTATTAATATGATAGGTGATTTATAAGGTGGATGTTTTATGAAGGTTTATTTAAACGAGAAGCTTCTTGCAGACGGAATAAAATGTGCCGACAGCTTTTTGCTTAGGCTTAAGGGGCTTATGTTTGTAAAAGAGCTTGCTGAGGGAGAAGGAATTTTGCTAAAAGACTGTTCGGCTGTCCATTGTTTATTTATGAGATTTCCGATTGATATTGTCTATCTTGATAAAAACATGAAAGTGATAGGATTTGAAACAGTTAAACCTTGGAGGATAGGGCATATTTACCGTGGCAGCAAAAATGTGCTGGAGCTTGCAGAAGGCAGTTTAAAAGGGTTGCGTAAGGGCGATATCCTTAAGTTTTATCAGTAATTTATTAAAGAAAGGGTATATAACTATGAGTGAATTTGATGTTGTTGGAAAAATCCGGGAAAAAACAGAAGAAGAGGATATCAATAGTATACTTAAGGCATCTTTAGGCGGATACACAAAAAAATCCGTTATGGAATATCTTGCTCAGCTTCGCAAAAAGCAGCAGCTTGTAACAGATACCTTTAATTCAAATATGCAGGTTGTTTTTGAGGAAAAAGAACGCATAAAGGCGGAAAACGAGGAGCTTTCAATGCACCTTCAAAAAGCAGAGGCTGATTATAGGGTTCTTTCCGAAACCATAACGGTTTATAAGCTTGATAAAAGCGAATATACATTAAACGACGTAATGGATTTGAAAGTTAGGGTAGAAACTCTTGAAAAAGGAAAGAAAGATTTAAAATCTGAGCTTAATTTAAAGGCGCAGGAAATAGAAAATCTTAACCTTAAAATCAAGGAAGAAGAAATAAAGTTAAAACAGTCCAGCAAAGAAAACGATATTTTAAACGAGCAAATAGTTGCATTAAAAACAGAAATAAAGGAAGAAAGCAAAAAAATAAGCAAGCTCTCAAATAAGGTGTTTGAGCTTAAAAATGAAGCCAAGTTTTTAAGAGAGATTGTTAGCGAGGGCAACGTAGCGGAACTTAATAAGAAAATAAATGAGCTTATTGTAACTATAGACAAACAATCAGCAATTATTGACAATAAAAATGTGGAAATATCAGTGCTTGGAGAAAAAAACATTATGTTCACCGAAAAAGCCGAATCTCTCCAGGATGTTGTTGAAAAGCTTTCGGCAACGGTTAATAATTTGATGCTTCAAAATTCAAAAAAAGACGCTGCAATTGAGGCGCTTGAAGAAAGACTTAAATCAGAACTTGAGCGTTCTTTTGAGCTTATAAAATCAAAATCCGATACTATGCTTGATAACTTTATATTAGAAAGAAAGCTTGAATCTGTCAATATTAAAAATGCAAGGGAAGAAGTTTTAAAAATATCAGAAAAAGCTGAAGACGAAAAAGCTTTATAACAAGGGTATCGATATAAATTAAAGCGTTGTTATAGTTTTACTCTTTTTAATTATATATGTAGGGAGGAGGCTAGTTGTGAGGCTAAAAAAATTTCTTAAAAATGAAAAAGGCTTTATAGTTGTATTTTTGGCGCTAAGCATAACTTTTATACTTGGGTTTGCAGCATTGGTTGTGGATTATGGCCAATTGACAAACAACAGGCGTTTACTGCAAAATGCGGCGGATGCAGCAGCCTTAGCAGCGGCCTTAGAACTCCCGGCAGACAGCAGCGAGGCTATTAATGATGCGAGAAATGCCGCAATTGAATATGCTGCCAGAAACGGGGTTACAAATGCGAGCTCAAATGTTTCTGTAAGCCATCCCTCAACCTCTGAAGTAAAAGTTGATATTCAACAGGAAGTACCCTTAAGCTTTGGGGGAGTTCTTATAGGCAGCAACCATAAGCTGATGACTGCTTCCGCAACAGCGGAAAAAACATCTTCCTCCGGATCAGACTTTGAGTATACTCTTCTTTCAGGAAGCAGTTCGGGGACAGGGATAACTATTTATTATGGTACTGGCTCAAAAGTTGTAGGGGATCTTCATTCAAACAGTAACGTGAGTATACAAGCGACAACTATGGTTGGGCAGGCAACGGCAGTGGGCACAAACGTAATGAGCTATGAGAGCTTTCCGCTTACAGCCCATGCGGCAAGTGTTACAATGCCGGATTTTGATGCTTTTTTAGCCAGCAAAGATGTTGTAACGCTTACCCATTCCGAAATTCTCTCGTTTGCCCCCAGCCCTTGGGATATCGGCTATTATATGTCAGGTGGGAAATATGTATATGGATTTTGGGTAGAAGGTATAATTGATGATATCTTAGCAGCGTATCCGGATAAATTTGTGCGGATAGACGGGGCTCTTGAGTTAACCAATGGTTCGGGGCATTTGCCATATGGTAATTTAATCGTAAGCGGCAATGTTATTTTCGATGGAAATTACACTGGGGAGGGCGATCCTTATCCTCCGGATGAGACATGCATTATATCCGAAACCGGCAATATAACTTTTAACAACGCTGTCGGGAAAGTAGCCGGGCTTTTCTATGCCCCTAAAGGGGTAGTGACTATCCATGGCACCAACACAAATATGTATGGCAAAATAATAGCTAATTCAATTGTATGCAGCAACGGTATTAAAATTGACGGAAGCTATGATATAGGTTCCATATTGGGTGGAGGAGAAACAAAAACCTATCTTGTTGATTAAGATTTAAAACCGGCGGATTCTAAAAGCTGCCGGTTTTTTTTATTGCTAAAAGCAAACTGTATTCAGTTATAAATTTGTTGTATAAGGCAAAGATATAGGATATAATTTTTTTTGTAATATATTTAATGTTGAAAGGATGAGAATTTTGAAAAATCCTATTGTTACAATAGAAATGGAAAACGGGGAGCTTATAAAGCTTGAGCTTTATCCAGAGAAGGCGCCTAATACGGTTGCAAATTTTTTGTCCCTTGTAGATAAGGGCTTTTATGACGGCCTTATTTTCCATAGGGTTATAGAGGGCTTTATGATTCAGGGTGGCTGCCCGAACGGGAACGGAATGGGAGGCCCGGGATACAGGATAGTTGGCGAATTTAGCGGGAACGGTTTTAATAATGATTTAAGCCACGAGCCGGGAGTTATATCTATGGCGCGCGCTCAAAATCCAAATTCCGCAGGCTCGCAGTTTTTTATAATGCATAAAAAATCTCCGCATCTTGACGGAGCATATGCTGCGTTTGGCAAGGTTATAGAAGGAATGGATGTTGTGGATAAAATAGCCCAGACTCCTACCGATTATAGTGACAGACCAAAATTGGATCAAAAAATGAAAAAAGTAACTGCGGAGCTTTTTGGTGAAAAATATGGAGAACCTGTAAAACTTTAGCTTATTCTTAGCCCTCGGATGTATATTTGGTATTTTTACCGGGTATCATATATAAAAAATTCGAGGGTGTTTTTATGCAAAAAATTATCACTGTTATTGTGATTATAATATTGCTTGCCGGGGTTGCATGCTCAAGGATAAACGGAACAGCAAACGATATAACCTTTGAGGAAAGCGGAAAATCCGATGGGAGCGAAATAGACTTAAATGCGAAATCGTATGAATTGTCCACATCTCCTGTGAAAGCCGTTATAATAACGGATATAAACGGACGCATAAACGATGCTGCTTATATACAATCTGCCTGGAACGGGCTTAATATAGCGGGAGAGGAGCTTGGAGTTCAAATAAATTATAAAAGTCCGTCTTCTTCCGATGAATATACCAATATTGTTAATGAAGCCATAAACGAAGGGGCGAGCGTTATATTCGCATATGGGGAAGACCTTGCAGATTTTATCGAAAGCGCTGCTTCTCAAAACGAATTTTGCTATTTTGTGCTTTTGGATTTCAATAATACCGGCAAAGAACTGAAAAACTTAAAATATGTTGATTTTTCCGAAGAAGGGCTTGGGTTTTTAGCTGGATATTTTGCAGCTCTTGAAACAAAATCCGGGAATATAGGTTTTTTGGGTACGGATGAAAACGATTCATTTATAAAAGAGCTTAAAGCAGGTTTTGATTTCGGAGTTTCAGAATCCCATGTGAATGCAAACGTATATTATGAATTCTGCAACTCTTCGGAGGATGAAGCCGTAGAAAAAATGAAGGCTCTTGAAAAAAATGGCTGTGATATTGTGTTTGCTCCGGTAGGAGGATTTTCCGCCGCAGTTGTGGATGAAGCAAAGGCTGTAAAAATAATAGGCTGTGATGTAAACCAAAGCTATTTATCCGAAGAAAAGGTTATTGCTTCAGCAATCAGGCATTTTGATGTGGCCTGCTATAATATTATTAAAGATGTTATGCAAGGAAGCTTTAAAGAGGGAGAAAACATAGAAGGAAGCGTTACCGACGGGTATCTTGAATTTGAAATAACCGCAGAAGTTGGCACTGATATTAAAAACAGCATTGCCGAGGTTGAAGAAGCTATTTCAAACGGCCGTGTAAATATACCAAAATCCTAATATAAATCCAATAAAAAAGGTCATGTAGTTTTTAAATACTGCATGGCCTGTTTTTTGTGAAGCATACTTATTTATTCTGAAGCTTTGAGGGCTTGTCTTTATTTTTTGTCGCTATTTGTATTACTGTTATTAAAGAAAATTACCAATATATGGTGTATATTATAAAATATGGTAGGATAATAAATTTTAAGGAGGTTGGAATATGGACTTAAACTTTGAGAAAAAAGGTCAAAATCTTGTTATATACATGTCCGGCGAAATGGATCATCATAGTCTGGTCGAAATCAGGGAAGGTATAGATAATGAGTTTTTAAGATCCAATTCAAAAAATATTATTTTTGATTTTTCAGGTGTAAATTTTGTTGACAGCTCCGGGGTAGGTATGCTGATAGGCAGATATAAAATGGTTTCCGGGCTTGGAGGCAAAACAGCTTTGACGGGGGTTTTGGAAAATGTTGACAGGGTTTTCAATATTTCCGGTGTTTATAAGATAATCCGCAAATATGCAAGCAAAGAAGACGCGATAAAAAGCTTATAGGAGGTGTTGTTATGGATTTTGATAATAAGATGTATTTATGCATTGACAGTAGGTCTGAAAATGAAGCTTTTGCAAGAATAGCGGTTGCCGCATTTATATCTGGATTAGACCCTTTGATAAGTGAGCTTGCGGATGTTAAAACCGCTGTATCAGAAGCCGTTACAAATTCCGTTATACACGGCTATGAAGATAAGATAGGCGAAATAAAGGTTTTTTGCGGTATAAAGGAACGCACGGTATACATAGAAGTGTCCGACAACGGAAGCGGCATAGAAAACATAGAACAGGCAAGAGAGCCTATGTTTACAACAAAACCCCATCTTGAACGCTCTGGTATGGGGTTTACGGTTATGGAAACATTTATGGACAGGGTTGATGTAATATCAGAGGTGGAAGTTGGAACTACAATAAAGATGGAAAAGATACTTAAGCCTAAACAGTGAGGTGAGAGTATGGATATAAAGGAGCTCATAAAAAAGGCCGGGGAGGGCGATGCCCTTGCAAAAGAGCAGATAGTAACGGAAAACTCAGGCCTTGTGTGGAGCATAGTGCGCAAGTTCAGGGGCCGTGGCTATGAGATGCAGGATTTATACCAGATAGGCGTTATAGGTTTGTTAAAATGCATAGATAAATTTGATTTAAGCTATGACGTTAAATTTTCAACTTATGCAGTACCAATGATAATGGGTGAGATAAAGCGGTTTTTAAGGGACGATGGTATGATAAAGGTAAGCCGTACACTTAAAGAAACAGCTGTTAAGGCTAATTACTTACGTGAAGAGCTTACACAAAAAAACGGCTGCGAACCAAGCATAGGCGAGCTTGCTTTTGCCTGCGGCATATCGGGAGAGGAGCTTGTCATGGCTATGGATGCGGGAAAAGAAGTTGAATCAATATATAAAACAATATACCAGAGCGACGGAAACAGTGTATATCTTTTGGACAAGCTTTCAGAAAATGAAACAGAAAACGAAAACATGGTTGACCTTATAACCCTTAGAGAAGAGCTTAGTTCGCTTGACGTTAAAGAAAGGCAAATAATAATAATGCGATATTTTGAAGACAAAACACAGACTGAAACCGCAAAAAGGCTTGGCATATCCCAGGTTCAGGTTTCAAGGATAGAAAGGCGCGTTATAGATAAAATACGGGGGAAAATGCTTAATTTATAGCGTAACCTTATTGTATATTCCCATAAATATGCTATCATTAAATTATGGCAGAGCTTGTTTTGTAAAGGGGGTATACTTATGATAATGCAAAAATTAAAAGATATCTTATGCGGAGTTTTGATTACAGTTCTCATTTTAGGAACTGTCTCAACGGTTTTCGGAAAGGTTTCAAAAGAGAGTATTATAGCAAACTATAACAATATAAAAATTATAATAGACGGCAAAACTCTGGAAACCGAAAAAGAACCTTTTGTATACGAAGGTACAACTTATTTGCCTATAAGAGCGATTGGTGAAGCCTTTGGGAAAACTGTATGCTGGGATGGTGAGGCTAAAACGGTTACGATTGTTTCCGAATCGGAAGCAACCAACCTTGAAGGGGGTTTGGCTACGGGGAACAAAGCCTCATATTCAAGGACGAATCCCGCGCCGGTTAATGCAAGCCAAACGATAGAAGTATCCGGCTATTCCGGAGAATATACGGCAACGGTTACTGTTTTGGAGGCTTTAAGAGGAGAAGACGCCTTAAATATGGTTAAAGAAGCTAACATGCTTAACAGAAGCCCTTCGGAGGATAAAGAATATATAGTTGTAAAAGTAAAAATGGATGTTGAAAATGTTAAGGACGACAGAGCTATTTCGGTAAGCAAGTATATGTTTGATTGCTTTTCAGAAAACAATGTGGAATATGATATGGCCTTTGTAGTTGATCCGGAACCGGCTCTTTCAGGCGATATATATGATGGAAGCAGTATAACTGGATATATGACGCTTTTAGTTGATAAAAACGATATTTCGCCTAAAATAGTTTTTGGAAGAAAATATGACGGTACGGGCGGAATATGGTTTGATGTTAAATAACAAAACAAAAGGGCCTTCTATAGGCTCTTTTTATTTTTGGTCAAGCGCAAAATAAATGCAGGTTGATAAAATTTTCCTGCTGTGATAAACTGTTTTAAAAATATTTATTAGAGAAGAGAAAAACATGACAACAGGTGAAATTATAAAAACAAAGCGCTTAGAGATGAATTTAACGCAGGAGGAACTTGCGGAAAAATCAGGCTTGAAAAGAGAAAATATTTTAGGCTGGGAAACAGAAATTTCACTGCCTTCAAGGCAAGAGGCCGAAAAATTAAGTGAAATTTTAAAAACAGATGTATTAAACACGTCTGTGGATGAAAAAATTATGGTCTCCAAGCAAAGGCTTAATGCCATAGGTATTTTTGCAGCCGTCGGATGGCTCTTGGCAGGTTTCTTTCTTCTTATGCTTATATTGCGTTAATTTTCAGATATAAAGAAGGCATTTGCTATGCAAATGCCTTCTTTATAATTTTATTATATAACGCTTTTCAAATCTTTTTCTCTTATCTCAACACGGCGTACTTTTCCGTTTACTGTGCGTGGAAGAGAATGAACAAAGCTTACCATACGAGGATATTTATAAGGAGCTGTGCGGTGTTTAACAAATTCCTGTATCTCAGCTTTAAGCTCATCGCTAGCCGAATAATCCTTTGAAAGAACGATAGTTGCTTTAACGATTTGACCGCGTACGGAATCCGGAACTCCTGTTACAGCGCAATCGGCAACGGCAGGGTGCTCAAGCAGGACTTCTTCTATTTCAAAAGGCCCGATACGGTAGCCGGATGATTTTATTATATCATCATTCCGTCCAACATACCAATAGTATCCTTCTTCGTCTATGATTGCAGTGTCTCCTGTATGATAGAAACCGTCATGCATAGCGGCCTTTGTTTTTTCTTCATCTAAATAATAGCAATCAAGTAAACCTTCCTGATGGCCGTTTTTAAGACCTAAGCATATTTCGCCTTTAACACCTGGAAGGCATTCTTTTCCGTTTGCATCAAGCAGATGAACGTCATATAAAGGAGAAGGCTTGCCCAGTGAGCCTGGTCTTGGGTCTGTGCCTCTTAAATTGCATATCGCAAGGGTTGTTTCTGTTTGGCCAAAGCCTTCCATTATTTTCATGCCGGTAACGCTGAGCCATTTATAGAAAACGTCTTTGTTTAAAGATTCACCAGCTGTTGTTGTGTACTTTATGCTTGAAAGGTCATATTTTTCAATATCTTCTGAAAGAAGCATACGGAACATAGTTGGAGGGCAGCAAAGGCTTGTGATTTTATATTTACCGATGAGTGTAAGTATCTCGTTGGCATTAAATTTATCATAGTCATATGTGAAAACCGCGCCTTCCATTATCCATTGACCGTAAAACTTACCCCAAACAGCTTTGCCCCAGCCTGTGTCGGCTATTGTGAAATGGATTCCGTCCGGGTCAACTGTGTGCCAATGCTTTGCAGTCAAGATATGAGCCAAAGAATATGTGTGGTTATGAAGGACCATTTTTGGATACCCTGATGTCCCTGATGAAAAATACATAAGCAAAGGCTCTAAAACATTGGTAGGAACACGGGAAAATTCTTCTGATGCGGCTTCCATGCCCGAAGCATAATCAAGCCAGCCTTCACGGTTTCCGTTAACGATTATTTTAAGCTGTAAAGTAGGGCATTTGGGCTCTGCTTTTTCAATTTCTTCAGCAACCTCGCCTTGGCCTGTGCAAACAACAGCCTTTATGCTGGCTGCATTTAAACGGTATTCGGCATCATGAGCGGTAAGCATGAATGTTGCGGGAACTAAAACTGCTCCAAGCTTATGCAAAGCTGTTGCAACGAACCAAAACTCATAATGACGCTTAAGAACAACCATAACCATATCGCCTTTTTCGATTCCTAAAGAACGGAAATAGTTTGCTGTTTTGTCCGAATATTTTTTCATATCGGCAAACGTAAAACTATGCTCTTCACCCTGAGGATTGCACCAAACCATGGCCATCCGCTCAGGTGTATGCGTTGCGATGTCATCAACAACATCGTAAGCAAAATTAAAATTGTCTGGATAATTGAGTTTAAATGTTTTTAAAACTCCATTTTCATCATATGTTTCTTCAACATATCTTTCGTTTATGTTTCTTACTTTCATGTCTGACATATTAAAAACCTCCCAAAAAATTTGTGTTGATGGATTTTAGTTCGGGAAGGGTTTGTCGGAAATAAAAAAACTCGCCCCTATACAGGGACGAGTATATAACCCGCGATACCACCCAAATTGACGCAAAGCGTCCTCTTTAATCAAGACTCCATCAAGCCTCTTGGTCTTAACGCGACTCCACGCAAGCGTCTAATAACAAATAAATTGTTTTCGGGCCCGTACTCCGAAGTGATCCGCTGTGCAGCTTCCGTAGGCTCGCACCTTTCGCCTACTCTCTGAATGGAAACTTATACACGCCGTTCTTCATCATCGTATTTTTATCTATTATATAGATTTTTTACGATTTGTCAACACCTGAATTAAAAAAATTAAATTAAATTTTATTTTATATACAAACGATAAAACTGGGATTTTTTTTAAACTATCAAGTAAACTGGGAAATTATATGGTGTATAAAAGTTGATTTTAAATTATCCTTCGGGTTTTAAGCTCTCGAAAATACAGCAAGAGGTTAAAAGATATTTAGTTTTAAGATTTAAACATCAGGTATTTTGTATTTTGTGTATTAATTTCAAACATAAGTTTGAAAATAGTGTCTTTTAATATCGAATTTTTTAATATATAATAGCTTTTAGTGTGCTAAAATTCTGGTTTGGAGATGATTTTATGAAAATAAGCCTGCTTGAGCCGATAGGAGTATCGGAAGAATTGATATATGAACTTGCTTCTGGGTTTAAAGAAAAAGGTCATGAGTTTGTTTATTATAATCAGAAGACTACCGACAAGAATGAGCTTATAAAAAGAAGTGAGGACAGCGATATTGTTATTATTGCAAATAACCCTTACCCTAATGAGGTTGTTTTGGCCGCAAAGAAGCTTAAAATGCTTTCTATAGCTTTTACAGGGTTTGACCATGTAGGGAAAGAAGCATTAAAAGCCGCTAAGGTAACGGTTTCAAACGCTGCCGGATTTTCAAATGAATCTGTTTCAGAGCTTGCTTTGGGGCTTGCAATAAGTTCTTTAAGAAATATGGTGCCTTGTGATGCTGCAACGAGAAACGGAGGAAGCTTGGCTGCTAGCAAACTCATGGGAAATGAGCTTAGCGGAAAAACGGTAGGGATTATAGGAACCGGAAGGATTGGGATAATGACGGCAAAGCTTTTTGCGGCATTTGGCTGCAAGCTTTTGGGATACAGCAGAAGCGAAAGAAGCGAAGCAAAAGAAGCGGGCATAAAATATGTGCCTTTAGACTCTCTTTTAGCCAAGAGTGATATAATATCCTTACATACACCTCTTAATGACCAAACGAAATGTCTTATTAGCCGTGAGAAAATAGCGCTTATGAAAAAAACTGCGCTTATTATAAATTGCGCAAGGGGAGGCGTTATAGATAACAACGCCCTGGCAGATGCTCTTAATGCCGGAGAAATAGGCGCGGCAGCAATAGATGTTTTTGACATGGAGCCGCCGATCCCTTCGGATTATCCGCTTATTTCGGCTAAAAATACAATTTTCACTCCCCACGTGGCCTTTGCGACAAAGGAATCAATGGTTAAACGCGCCAAAATAACCTTTGACAATGTTTATTCATATTTGGGCGGGAATCCAAAAAATGTTGTCATATAAAAATTTATCAGCGGTTGTTTTATAAAAACAATAAAGGTCCGTCAAAGAGCTTATAATCAAGTTTTTTGACGGGCCTTATTTAAAAAGATAATTAAAATACAGAATTAAAAGGACGTTTTTTCTTTTGTTATTAATATAATCTCATCTACTGCTTTATCTATTATATTTGGCAGAGAATCTGTGGTTATTCCTACTATTCTTAAATTACATTTATTAAACGGAATTAAAACTTTTGAAGCCGGGCTTTTTGCGATTGCTTCAGCCATTTTGGGAGAAAGCTCACCAAGCATTGAATTTGCGGCTATTATTCCTATGCTTCCGGCTATTATATCGGCATGGGCAGAATTTACAATAACAGCGTTTTCGCCCGTTGCGCTTTCTGTTGCCCCGGCTTTTTTCATGGCTAGCGTTGCGGCAGAATTTGTGCCTACGGCTGTTATCTTAAAATTATATTCATCTGCTAAGGCTTTAAGTTTGGATACTAATGTTTTTCCTATTCCTCCGCCTTGTCCGTCAACAATTAAGATATTCATATATAGCTCCTTTTTTTATTTAAGCCTGTTTAAAAAATTACTTTTATGAAGTAATGTGCCTAAAGAAAAAAATATTATTATTCCGCCAACACCCTGAGAAATGTTTCCCGGAACAGATTGTGTTGCCGACAAAAAACCGCCTCGGAAAATAGCTTCTGAAAAAAAATAACCGGAAACCATAAAGATTTCCACAAAAATAGTTGTGAAAACATTCCTTGCGGAAAAAAGGTTCCCTGATGTTTTATAGTCTGAAAGCTTTCCGGCAAAAAGCCCCATCAAGCCCTTTATTATAAAAGTGAAAGGTGCCCAATATGCATAGCCTAAAAGTATATCTGCAAGGGCGGAACCAAATCCCCCTGCCGCAAAACCAAAGTTGCTGCCGAAAAACACAGCGGAAATAAGGATTATGGCATCACCTGCATTTATATATCCTCCGGTTGCGGGTGTTGGGATGTGTATAACCATTGTGAAAAGTGCTGTCAGTGCGATTAATATTGCTTTAATACATAAATTTTTTGTCATGTCGTCAATTTCAGAAATTTTCTTCATATAATCAGCTCCTAAGTTTTTAATGCCGGAAGATATTAACCTCACTAAAAGAAGTATTAATATTATTTTTTATTTTAGCATAAAGCGGATAGGAATAAAGTCTTCTTTAAAAAACATTTAAAGGAGTCTGTTACAATAAAAGGTCTCTTAGAAGAGACCTTTTATATTGTCCGGCTTTTTTGAGGGCTCCAAATTTAAGGTTATATATCTGAAGCCTTATTATTTTTTTGCGGTTATTTTGTCTGTATTTTCAAGGCGGTCCGTGTTTTCACAAATATGTTACCGCAAGGTTTTTTGTTTCGAGATACTCAATTGTTATGCTGCAAAGGCTATAATTACTGGAACGAATCATTATGGTGCCTCTTAAACTTTAAAGAGCATACTTTGCGGAACGTATAAGATATTTAGTTTCTTCCACACTGTTTACCTGGAAAACTTGAACCCACTGCGCATAGGTATCCAGAAAACGAAGAATAATAGCTTTTTCATTCTTAGCTATTTTTAATATGGGTGTATCTGGAAATCTTATATGCCCTTATAAGTGTCAAAGAAGACCGGGAGACATATAACCATGTTCCATAATAATATTACAAAATCAAACCCTGCAAGGCCATGTATTTGAAGAATATCAAGAGAATTTACAGTTATAAAAAGGTCTCATAGCAGGTTTTTTCAAAACAAAGATTGTTTTTAAGCTCTTTTATAAACATGGATTACTTCTATTAATTATTATTAAATATAATATTAACATTTTAAATGCAGACGTTCAACAATAAATGTATTTTTTTGTTGAATAGGTTTTGATAAGATGTTATAATGACCTTTGTCTCGGAGCAATTACGGACAGAAATTATTGGAGGAATTAAAATTGACTGGTGAAGTTGCAAGGCATAATGAAAATCCCTTGGGGTATGAGCCTATCAGGAAACTTTTGGTGAAATTTGCTGTTCCGGCGATTGTGTCAATGCTTGTTAATGCGCTTTATAACATAGTAGATCAAATATTTATAGGCAGAGGTGTAGGCTATTTGGGAAATGCCGCAACAACCGTTGCCTTTCCTGTATTTACAATAACTCTTGCTATTGGTACGCTTTTAGGTGGAGGTGCAAGCGCATATGCCGCAATAAAGCTTGGAGAGAAGAAAAACGATATTGCCGAGAAAACACTGGGCAATATGTTTACACTTACCATTATAACGGGGGTTTTTTTGTCTTGCCTTTGTTTTTTGTTTTTTGAGCCTATGCTGAAGCTTTTCGGGGCGACTGAAAATGTTATGTATTATGCCAAGGAATACACATCAATAATACTCTTTGGGACGCCGTTTATGATGGTTGGCATAGGTCTTTCAAATATGGCAAGAACAGATGGAGCTCCAAAGCTTTCCATGTATAGCATGCTTGCAGGAGCAATATTGAATACTATTTTAGACCCTATATACATATTTGTTTTCCATTGGGGAGTAACAGGCGCGGCTATTGCCACAATAACATCCCAGATAATATCAGCCAGCGTGGTTTTTTGGTATTTTATAAGAAAAGGAAACATGCGTATAAGGAAAAAATATCTTAAGCCTGAATTTAAACTTTCTGTTTCTTTTGCCACTCTCGGAATTTCAAGCTGCATAGTTCAATCTGCGGCAACCCTGCTTCAAATAGCAATGAATAATTCGCTTGTGTATTATGGGAATTTAAGCGAAGTTGGCGGGGATATAGCTTTAAGCGCTATGGGTATAGTTATGAAGGTTAATGCAATACTTATAGGCATTCTTGTAGGTATAAGCATGGGTTCACAGCCCATACTTGGATTCAATAAAGGCGCACGCAGGCCAAAGAGGATATATGAAACCTATAAAACAGCCGTTTTAATCGGCTCGGCGGTGGCTTTATTAGGCTGGGCCTCCTGCATGTTTATTCCGGAGGTAATACTTGGATGGTTTGGAGATTCCGGTGAAAAATTTATGCAGTTTGGAACCAGGTGCATGTCGGTATATCTGGCTGGTATTTTTACGGCAGGTTTCCAGATAATATCCACAGGTTATTTTCAAGCTACAGGACAACCCTTAAAGGCGTCTATACTTTCCTTGCTGCGTCAGATAATATTTTTAATACCGCTTATATTTATTTTGCCGCTGTTTTTTGGATTGGACGGGATATTATATGCCGGTCCGGTGGCCGATATAAGCTCGGCTCTTATAGTTGCGGCATTTATTGGGCATGAGATAAAAAAGCTTAAGGTATGGATATCAGAATATGAGGAAGACAGCAATATGTTTTAAACCTTTATTTTATTTTTAGATACATAAGGCTTGGGTTTCTCGGGTTTTTGTATATTATAAATAAAATTAAGGTTTGAATTTAGCAAAAATTATCATAGGAATTATTCGGATACGGGTATATAATATTTAATGGTGTGCGGAATTGTTTTTTGTATCCCAAAGTTTTGCGTATAAGAAATATCGGATAGGGATTTGTAAACATTTACGCTTTATTATATGTTAGGCTGCGGTTCACATCGGAATCATAATTTATTATATGGAACAGCGGCAAAATAAACTAGAAATTGGGGGATTTTAATGGAAAACTACATTTTTTTAGGCCCTGTTATGGGTGTGCTGGCTCTTATATTTGCCTTTTTTTTGGCTTCTAAAGTAAGCAAGCAGGACGAAGGAACAGACCGTATGAAAGAAATTGCTTTGGCAATCAGAGAAGGCGCCAAT
Organism: Lachnospiraceae bacterium; assembly: GCA_034925905.1. Taxonomy (GTDB): domain Bacteria; phylum Bacillota; class Clostridia; order Lachnospirales; family Anaerotignaceae; genus JAYFRL01. The sequence continues at coordinate 92,141 of JAYFRL010000010.1, forward strand.
GCATTCCTTAAGGCAGAATATAAAATTTTGGTTATATTTGCTGCCGTATTGTTTGTTGTTATTACATTTGGAATCGGAATAAGGACAGCCCTTGCTTTTCTTTTGGGAGCGATATTCTCAACTCTTGCAGGATATTTCGGAATGACAGTTGCAACTAAAGCAAATGTGAGAACTGCAAACGCCGCAAGAACAAGTGGAATGAACAAAGCTTTGTCCATAGCTTTTTCGGGCGGAGCGGTTATGGGAATGTTGGTTGTAGGTCTTGGTCTTTTGGGCGCAAGCATAGTTTATATTATAACAGGAGATGTTTCGGTTGTTTCAGGCTTTAGCCTTGGAGCTTCATCGATTGCTCTTTTTGCGCGTGTTGGCGGAGGTATTTATACAAAAGCCGCAGATGTTGGGGCAGACCTTGTTGGTAAAGTTGAAGCAGGCATCCCTGAGGATGACCCAAGAAACCCCGCAGTTATAGCAGACAACGTAGGCGATAACGTAGGCGACGTTGCAGGCATGGGGGCAGACCTTTTTGAATCTTATGTAGGGTCTATTGTTTCAGCTGTAACACTGGGTGTTGTTTCTTATGCTGCAGAAGGCGCTATATTTCCGCTTGCTTTAGCCGGAGCAGGAATCCTCGCTTCTATTATAGGCACATTCTTTGTTAAAGGCGATGAAAAATCAAATCCTCACAAGGCTCTTAAAATGGGCTCATATGTTTCAAGTGTTTTGGTAATTATTGCAGCTTTAATATTAAGTAACATTTTCTTTGGAAGAATGAACGAGGCTATTTCTATAATATCTGGTCTTGTTGTTGGACTTGCAATAGGCATGATTACAGAAATATACACATCTAGCGATTATAAATCAGTTAAAAAAATTGCCCAGCAGTCTGAAACGGGCGCTGCAACGACAATAATAAGCGGACTTGCGGTTGGTATGGAATCAACGGCAGCCCCTATTATGCTTATATGTTTAGGAATTTTTGTTTCTTACGCTTTTGCGGGAATTTACGGTATAGCCCTTGCAGCCGTAGGTATGCTTTCAACAACAGGAATAACGGTTGCGGTTGACGCTTATGGTCCTATTGCCGACAATGCAGGCGGTATTGCTGAAATGAGCGGGCTTGACCATTCTGTAAGAAAGATAACAGATAAACTTGACGCGGTTGGGAACACAACAGCTGCGATGGGTAAAGGTTTTGCCATAGGCTCCGCAGCCTTAACAGCTCTTGCTCTTTTTGTAGCTTATGCGGAAGCTGTTGGTTTATCTGTATCAGGAATAAGTATTCTTGATCCTAGAGTTATAATAGGTTTGTTTATAGGAGGTATGCTTCCTTTCCTTTTCTCGGCGTTTACAATGCAGTCCGTTGGTAAGGCAGCCTTCCAGATGATAGAAGAAGTTAGACGTCAGTTTAAAACAATCCCTGGAATTATGGAAGGGACAACAAGACCTGACTATAAAAACTGTGTTGCTATTTCAACGCATGCTGCTCTTAGGGAAATGCTTATCCCTGGGATTATGGCAGTTTTAGCTCCTATTATTGTAGGTGTTGTTCTTGGAACAGAAGCATTAGGCGGACTTTTGGCCGGGGCTCTTGTAACAGGAGTTCTTATGGCAATATTTATGGCTAATGCTGGAGGCGCATGGGATAACGCAAAGAAGTATATAGAAGAAGGTAACCATGGTGGAAAAGGCAGCGATGCCCATAAGGCAGCAGTTGTTGGAGATACCGTTGGGGACCCATTTAAAGATACTTCAGGCCCTTCAATTAATATATTAATAAAGCTTATGACAATTGTTTCGCTTGTTTTTGCTCCATTATTTATAGCAGTAGGTGGAATGATTTAATTAAAATATTTTAGAGCGGATTTTTAAATCCGCTCTTTTTTATGCAATTTTTTTTAAATTTGGCTTGGAAAATAATATATTTTTATCTTAACAATTAGGCATAAAAATTGTAATTTGAACGATAAAAATGTTGACAAGGCATTTCATTCATTATATAATAAATCTGCTGCCCATCAGAAAGCAGCGATTTTCCGATCCTTGAAAACTGAACAGATGAATGAACCAAAAAACCCAAGTCAAAAGACAAAGAGTTTTAAAAAGGCAAAGGAAAGAAACAAGCTAGTGCAAACTGGCGAGGATATAAACACAAGAGTTTGATCCTGGCTC
>JAYFRL010000032.1:0-9654 GCA_034925905.1 Lachnospiraceae bacterium
TCAACCTAACCAAAGAGTACGGCATTACGCCGTCTATGTCAAGACGCGGTAACTGCTATGACAATGCACTGGCTGAAAATTTCTTTTCCATTCTTAAAACTGAATGTATTTACCGCCGTAAGCTTTCCTCTTTTGATGAAGTGAGACAACTCATCGACGAATACATTGATTTCTACAACAATGAGCGCATCCAAACAAAAAACGCGCCTGACACCACTCGAAAAGCGGCGTCAGGTAGCGTAATCTTACAATATTCTGCGATAGGGCTTTTTTATTCTTTGTCCGTTAACTCTGGGGCAGTCCCAAATAGCGGGCTTTTTTATTTATTTTAAAATATGGGTATTAAATAAAAGACCGGCCAATTTTGTCATGTGTCATGACGTTTTTGCCATTGACAAATACCCTGAATCCATTTCTATTTCAGGCTTAAGCTTCTATACTTAATTATAGGAAGGTTTTTAATAAAAGCAGGATACAATTAAATTTTTTGAAATTATGGTATATAGCTTGGCAGGAAGCTTTAAGCTTTATTGTTTTGCATGAATTTAAGAACAAGCATTTAGGCGGTTGTTTTGTACACCGCATATTTATTTTGGGAGGTGGAGCTTGCAATATCCAAGCCGGGTAAAAAATTTATAAAAGGAACTTATAATATATAGGGTTAGCTTAATTATGGGATTTTTAAAGGCATATTTGGCTAAGGGCGCTGTTTAATTAGGAAAATAAAATTAAATAAAGGGCGGGGTTTAATGAAAAAAAGATTTTTATCAATATTGCTTATAATAACCATGCTTGCATCAGAGGTTGGGATGCTTGCAGGCTGCGGGAAAACAGAAGAAAGTGCTATGAAACGCAAGCTGGTGGCCGAAGGCGTTCTTAGCGAAGAAAATTTAAGCCTTTCGGCCGACGGGATAGGAATGACAATAAGCCCTGTAACTCTTGAATCGGAAGCTAATGCTAAGATTGGGGAGGTTTTCGGCGCGCCCAGCTTGGATGACACAGGTGAAATAGAGCTTCAGGTTTATGATTTTTCGCTGGAGGGGGTAGACAGCTTTGACGGGGTTATAGAACTAACCATACCTCTTAAGATTAACGAAGGCGAAACGGCGGGAGCCGCATATTTAAACGAAGCAACAGGCGAATGGGAACCCGTTTCCTTCAGCTATGACAGCGCATCAGAATCAGTAATAATAATTACAGACCATCTTTCCAAATACGGTGTGTTTTCAACAGTAAATGCTGGTGCGAGGAAAGCGCGCCTTGAGTTTTTGGGGCTTTGGGGTCAGGGCAGCGACGAAAATTATATGGCTGCTATAGAAGAATTTGCATCAAACGGAAGCCCGGGAACAGAATGTCTTGAAATTGGGGCAGGAGCTATGGGCGATGCCTTGCAGCTTGGCGGGGATTTTCTCGGGAATATTGCGCAAAGCGCAGGATTTCTTGCTTATGGCGAGGATGTAATGTCTACTCTTGGGGATTATTTGGGCAACATAGGTCTTTTGGTTTCTGTTGTTCAAGTTGGGATAAACATATCTAAAGGCAAAATAAACGATGCCGTGGCAGGCAGCATGAAAGTGGCTTGGACTTATATTATGGGCAAGGCGGCATCAAAGCTCAGCAGCTCTGTTATGTCGGCAAGTATGGCATCTATTGCTTTTGTTGACTATGCGATAAATAAGTTTGGCACAGAAGCCCTGGAGGGGCGCGCCAGTATATATAGGGACGCATATTCAATATATTACAGCAAGGGTGACCCGGGCTACCGTTCTTCCGCAGAATGGTTTAAAGCGTTTTATCCTTTGTTTGCCGAAGGAAAGCTGACAGACGCCCAGATAAGAGAAGAGGTAGACCGCATTGTTACGGAAAACTGCAACGAATTTTGGGGCGGGGCAAACAAAGACGGCGTTGATGCCTATGTGAACGAAGCAAGAGATAAAATGGCCTGGACAGGCGGCCAGGCAGGGTTAAACGATTCCGTGCGCAAAGAAATAAGCGATGAACGCCGTTCGGTGCTTTATAACGATGTATTGCCCGGGGTGTTTAACCAGATAGGGTTAAAAATCAATCTTGAAAACGAAAGAAAGCTCTGCTCGGAATATCAGGCGTTTTCCAGATATCTTAATACGGCTGTTTCTTTTAGCCTTACTGATTCTAAAAAAATGTATGCTGACCATATAGTCCGTTTTGCACCGCTTAATGAAAAAGCGGTTGTTGAAAATTGGACGGGGAAGATAAAACCAAATGGCAGCCTTAACACGTCTTTTACGCTCTATGGGCATATGACGGCGGGTGCGCCGGATAGGCTTGATATATTTGAGCCGGATGCCGACCCGGATACCGACGAACCTATAAGGAGCATTAGCTTTAAGGTTACTCCGCCGGAAGTGGAAATAATTTTGGGCGAAGAAATATCTTCTTTGCAATATGAAAGCGGAGAAAAAGCATCTGTGCTTCAGGCAGGCTTAAACGCCGCTCTTCGTGAGGCCAAAATCATAGAAATTGACAAAGAAGGAAAGTTTGAGGTTCAGACAGACTTTGCGACGGCAAGCGGCGGAAGCGGGAATGATACTTATTCAGTTGAGGTGTCTGGCTTTAGCATGAACGGCAGCATAGACCCGAGTACGTTTTCAGGAAGCGCAAGCTTTAACTTTGTTATGAAATTTGTGCGCAAAGAGAAAAGCCCTTTGGAGGCAATGGAAGGTGAAACAAAAGAATATATAACCGGATATTATTATGATGATGTTGTAAGCGGCACAGCCAAGCTTTCGGGGGACGCAGCCAAAGTAAGCTTTTCGGCACAAATGCACAGCGACCGCTCCGGATTCACTAAGCTTCAATACCATTCCATAGACGGCGAAGGAACGGAATATTGGGGAGAAAACCCAACGATTACCGACAAATCCGGAGAAATCGATTCTGTAGGCGCATATTCTTTTAGCGTAATTAAATAGAACAGTTTGTAAGCAAAAGACCTTATGCATATAATAAAAACCCCGTTGATTTGTATCAATAACGGGGTTTTTTATAAATTTGACTTTATACAATGGAAGAAGGAATGGGATTTTAAATTGAAGCAAAAAATTCAATATAAATAATGCTAGCATATGTTTAAAGCTCCTTCTAAGCTTTCAGATGCTTTGTTCAGACGTTGTCTATCCAATTCCTATTGTCGGCGGAAGGGGTTTCTCCATACTTAAACCCTTGAAAATCAGGTCTCTCACATTAAAATGTGAGGCTTAAAATTCGGGTTTCATACGTTTGTGTGATGGTTTAAAGCCCATTTTTTTAATAAACTATATAATAAAGGAAGTGTGCCAATCGGCTGTGCTTGTTGCCGTTTAAACAAGAGCCTTCAGGAGGTTATCGTAGGAAGGGTACTGCCATATCTGTACGTAATTCAAAGCAGAATTTTAATGTATCTGAAACGAAACAAATTTTAAGATGGGAATTTTATAAGCATTGGCGTTGGAGATGTCAATATTTTTTCGGCGAACAGAAAAGGCAAAGCTTGACGCACCGCTATAAAAGCAGGTATTAAGGCTTTTATAGGGATTTTTAAAAAGTAATCCAAAGGTTTTTGTATCTATAAGCCATACCAATTTTATTTTTTGAAAGAGAGGTTTTTTTAACTATGGGTAAATATTGCAAAAACTGTGGCCAGGAAATTTCACCCGGAAGCCCATTTTGCGGGTTCTGCGGCGCTTCTCAGGAAACGGCGCAAAGCAATAATCCGCCTTACCAGCCTGTGCAGCAGCCGGTTTATAATACCACGCGGGTAACAACCGCTAAAGCAACAGGACTTGTCGTGGGAATATTTTCTTTAATTGCCGTATTCATTCTTACGGTATTAGTATTCATTTTGCCTTCAAAGGAGGATTTGACGCTTCTTGCTTTAAGCGGAGGACAGCAGATTTCTACTGAACCGGGGCTTTCCGACACGGAGCAGGTCGACAGTTCATCTTCAGAGCTGGAATACGGCGCTGTGCCGGATTGGGTTTTAAACAGCGTTAATCCAAATGCGGTTAAGGAAGATTACTACGGAAGCTACACAGGCAAGGCCTCCTTCAGGAGCCAAAACATCGAAACAATGGCTGAGCTTACAGGAGACCAGGAAAGTGTCGAGATATTATCCAGGCATAACGGAAATACCTATGATTGCACGGCTGAGGTCGATACTGCAATTGTAGCCTTTGGCGAGGATATATATTCGGAAGAGGAAGACGGAAGCTTCTATAGCTTTTTCTATGATTATTACCTGGAAAACGGGGCTGCTATTGATGAGGTGGAAGAACGCGATGAGAGCATGGGCCTTAGTTACCATGCCGGGGATAAAGCTTATTTTCTAACAGACGGTAAAATCTATGTTGTTACAGGTATTATAGCTGAGCTTAGCGACGGTACAAAGGTTGGGTCTGAAATAAGGATAGAACTCACTCCAATGCAGTAAGGGGGTAAATTTAAAATGTATGAGAAAAAAACTGATGGTGCGGGGCGGAACATCCAAAATGCCTATATAAGACCTTTTAAGAAAGAAGGAATAGTTCCGTTTGCCGTTTCGTTTGTGCTTTCAATGATTCCTTTTATCCAAATACTTGTTCCTTCCATAGCTTATTCTGAAGAGCCGGGGCGTTTAAACGGAGGGGTCGGGAAACGGGTTAATATGTCTTTCAAGATGCTTGTTTTAATGCTTCTTATGTTTGCCCCGTCGATGGTGTTTTATCTTATTGTCTATATACTTAACTCAGTGCTGTGCGTAGGACCTGGTTTCCTTATTTATATATTTTTAGGCATTATGCTCTTTCTTGCCGTGTCCGCTTTGGTGCGCTTCCCTATGGCCCTTGCGGCCTTATCAAAAGGAAGAAGCATGCGCGAAGCGCTAGACGCAAATTTTGTAAAGCTTTTGATAAGCGCAAACTTTGGGGAATATGTCTTATATGTTTTGTGCCTTTTCCCTTTAGTGGTGCTTTCGCTTTTTATGGATTTGATGCCGCTTTGGCTGTCTTTTGTATATGGCGCGTTTTTAACGGCTTTAATGTTTTTTTATCTTGGATATGTTATGAATCGTTGCTATGATAAAGCTGCTGGGATTTTAGGGTTAGGCAATGCGGTTTTGCCTTACGGGAACGGTTCTTACGGTAGATATGCGCGCTCTGCAGTCTCCGTTATTCTTATAGTTTCCATGGCTGCACATTCCGCAGACGCATTTGCATTTACCGAGGATGAAATGCTTGCATCCGGAAATTACCCGAAAAACCAATATACGGGCGAGGAATATAACGAAGCGCTTGAAAAATTTACCCGGAACGGAGAGCTTAATAAAGGCACGAAGATGTATTATGATTCGGACACGGGAAGGTTTTATTGCGCAGCAAAGCCCAGCTTGAATGATGATCTGCAGAATGCGGTTGTAGATTTTGGGCTTGATATGGTACCCGTTGTAAGCAACATTAAAAATGCAATTGAATTTATACAATATAAAAAAATAGCGGATGACCCTTCCCGTTCCGACGCCGAGCGCGCGGCGGCAAAGAGGATGCAATATTTAAAATTCGTTGCGGGAGCTCTGCCCTTTGCCGGCTCAATGGCTAAAGTGGCCAGCGCTGTTACGGGCAAGGGTGTTGTGCCGTTTTTGATTGTTAAAGCAGGAACTTCATTATCCGATCCTACCATAGTCAAAATACTTGGGGCTACCGATGATGCGATTTGGAGCTGGGAACGGGTTGGGAATGCTTATAAGATTACAAAAGCCATAGATAAGAAAGTAGGCGACCAGTTTGGACCTTATTCTCCGGACGTTATACTTGGAGAAAGCGCAGGGAGCCAAATTCCAGAGGCAACACAGCCCATGCAGCCGGGGAACGAAACAACACAAGGAATGAAGGAGGTTACGCCGGGGGATTTCAGCCCGTTTTGGGGAACTTATACAGGCAGGCTTGAAAGCTCATATGGCGAAGCGGCTGGAAGCTATGGGGCTAAGGTTACGCTGCCAACTCCCGAAATAACTATTAAGCTGGACAAAGACGGGTATATGTCGTTAAGCTACACATTTAAAGCCGATATGACCTTTGATTCCCAGTATGGAATCTCCATGAGCTCTTCGGCTTCCCTTCCCGTGAATGTCAGCAATGCTTATATGACACGTACGCTGGCCGGATATATGGGCGAATTTTCCGCAAGCGATCTTACTGGTACAACGGTAACCCAATATTTAGGGGAGGCATATGAAGGTGGCGGTGGAGAAGTTGTAACAACCACGCAGTATTCGGTATCGGGCTCTGTGGTTTTCAGCATGGTGGAAATAAACGGAGAGGTTCATACCGTTGCTTCGGGCACGATTACACAAACGGCGTTTGCAGAAGGCATGGCGTCCCAGTCGATGGTTATGACGTTTGATATTACGAAATAAGGAAATTACAGGATAAGCTCAAAAAAAGAAGGTTTTTTATGTTTTGTCCGAATTGCGGTAGCGAAAACCGGGAGGGCTCAAAATTTTGCCGCTTCTGCGGAGCGCCTTTTAAGCCTTCCATGAGGGAGGCTTCTGCTTTCATGGTAAAAGAGGGGAAAAATCCCGGGTTAAAGAATCTTGTGCCTTTGTTGCTCGGGATACTGGTTTGTTTATATGCGGTTAGCCAAATTGCCTTAAGCATTGCAGGCGTAACTTCAAAAGGAACAGTTACCGGTTATGAGCAGAGGCGCTATATTGGCTTAATAAGAAACTCCGTAGACCCAACGCGCTATGAAATGTATTATGAATTTACTGCCGCAAACGGGAAAAAATACACAGGTTCGGTTACGGAAAATTTTAAAAATGGAATTATTGCTTCATCCGAAGGGACACCTAATACGGTCGTTGTGCGATATCTTCCTTTTATGCCGCACATAAATACCAAAGAAGATCAGCAAAATATATTGTTTGGTTTTTTAATGTTTGGAGTTGCTGTTTTATTATTTTTACCCGTTCTAAAGAAAAAGAGAGGGCAAAGCCCAAAATTGTAGCTAAGCGGGACGTATGATTATATGAAGGCTTAATTTGTTTTTGAGGGTAATGGAAATGCTTGCTATGGCGCGGGATTTGGTTTAAAATCTACATATAAATAAAGAGATTTTCATATGATGGAATATAGTCATATGAAAGGAGTTGGGCAATTTGTTCAGGAGGTATTCTTGTACGAACAATATGAATCAAAGCCCTATGTCGCTGAAAGATTACGGTCCGGAACCGTTTGTAATCAATATTGACCAGGCTACAAAGCAAAACGATACATTCCGCACTACGCTGTGGACAGGGGATCATTTACAGCTTACACTGATGAGCCTTGATCCCGGAGAAGAGATAGACCTGGAAATCCATCCGCAGCTTGATCAGTTTTTTAGAGTTGAGCAAGGGCAGGGAATTGTGAAGATGGGAGACAGTAAAGACAACCTGAGTTTTGAAAGAAAAATAACCGAAGATTATACGGTTGTAATACCTGCTGGGACATGGCATAATCTTATAAATACGGGCAACAGACCGTTAAAATTATATTCAATTTATGCGCCGCCCCAGCACCCAAAGGGAACAGTCCAAAAAACGAAAGCGGAAGCTCTTGCCGCAGAACATGAACATACAAAATAAAAAATGTTGAAAATATGCCGCTTGCTTTTTAATGAACTAAAAAGCAAGCGGCATATGGGTTTCGTTTCAATTTATGCGCCCCGCATGGGGAGCGTGGCATCACTGCATTAGTATGCAAGCAGCCCTATCTATAAGCTCTTTCCGTGGCATAAGCCGTAATTTTTCTACCACAGAAATATTTGTAAGCTGTAATACATCAATCACTGCCCATTCTTTTTTCCTACCAGCTATTTTTTAATTATATCAATCCCGTAGCAGGGGTAAAATGTCAAAAAATTGTTCATTTGTTACTGCTTTCGAGATTTATCTCCTTATTTAGTCATCCTCCGCGCTAGATCTGAAACGCTAATTCCGGTTTTGTCTAATTTAAAATGTTTTTTCGCGGTTCTTTTATCTATCCCTAATGCATTTGCTACCTCGCTAATAGACAACCATTTTGTCGGAGAAAAAATCTTCAATAGCTGCTCAAGGTTTTCTCTGTAACCTTGCTCTTCCATTATTAAACCTCCGTTCTAATCTTTTAAAAAATATGTAATTTCTACGCCAAAATAATTCGCTATCTTTTGGAGTTTGTCTATTTTGGGCTTACTTTTCCCATTTTTCCAGTCGGTAAAAGTGGATTTTGTTATTCCTGTCATTTGAGACACTTTATAATCTGATAATTTTTTTTTATCCCTTAGAGCAACATATTTTTCGTACATCTAAATTCCTCCTTTCCGAACTTTACCATTGCATTTAGTTCTGAAATCAGTTATAATATATTTGCTAAATAATCATAAACAAGGATTATATGTTTTGATATCCGAACTTAAATTTATTATAGATTGAATGTCAAAACTTGTCAATACTTTTCTGTACGGATTTCAAAATTATTTTTGAGGTGTATTTATGTATGAGATTTATTGTAAGTTGAGAGATTTAAAAAAATATAAAGATGCTGATGTTTCTAAAGCTACAGGTATCACAAAGTCTACCTTCACGGATTGGAAAAACGGAAGGAGCACCCCTAAGCTTGACAAGCTTCAAAAAATTGCTGATTTTTTAGGTGTAACGGTTGAGTATTTAACTACGGGGAAAAAACCCGAACATCGTCTTATTCCAGAAGATGCTGTTCCCATAGACTTTTTATCTTTGGCTAGGCTTCCTATTTTAGGGTCTATTCGATGTGGAAAGCCTATGTTTGCAGAAAGCAATATAGAGGGATATGAATATGCATTTGTTGAAAATTGCGAAGATTGTTTTTACCTTAGGGCAAAAGGAGATAGTATGATAGGGGCTGGAATAAATGAAGGAGATTTATTATTGATAAGAAAACAATCAGATGTAGACAGTGGTGATATTGCTATTATTAATATAGACGAAGACGAAGAAACCCTAAAAAGAGTAATAAAAAAAGACAAGACGGTTGTTTTAAAACCTGAAAATCCTGCCTATGAGACAAAAATATTTATTGGAAAAGACTTAAACGCATTGCAAATACAGGGTAGATTAATGCAAGTTATAAAAAAATATTAAAATAGGAATTTCTATTAAAATATTTAAGAGGTGACTGTTTCAATCCACGCGGGGCGTGTGGGGCGCGACCTATTTACGTTTGATGATAAATGGGACGACTTTGGTTTCAATCCACGCGCCCCGCGTGGGGCGCGACAATTTTTGTGGCTGTAGTAAAACCAAGCTTGTATGTTTCAATCCACGCGCCCCGCGTGGGGCGCGACTTAAAGAATATATAGATTGAAACGGAGATTGAGGGTTTCAATCCACGCGCCCCGCGTGGGGCGCGACTCATGAACACCATACCAACGGGTTATAGCAATAAGTTTCAATCCACGCGCCCCGCGTGGGGCGCGACGTTAGCAGGGCAATGGTAAGTGTAACTTTATTGTAGTTTCAATCCACGCGCCCCGCGTGGGGCGCGACTTATCAACGGAAATTCCTGCAACAGCCACGGAGAGTTTCAATCCACGCGCCCCGCGTGGGGCGCGACATGAAAGCCACAATGGAAAACGGCAAAGAAATAGTTTCAATCCACGCGCCCC
>JAYFRL010000012.1:0-68117 GCA_034925905.1 Lachnospiraceae bacterium
AATATGTTGACCCTTTTAAAGGGTAGCAGGTAAATAAACGTGCGGTTGGCGGAATCATAAAGCGCCTTAAGGCGCAATGTTGGCAATAGTCCCTTTTAGGGCTCAAAGAAAAACCCCACGTTTACGTGGGGATGATTATTGGTGTTGTAAAACATATAGAAGCCGGGGAATTCCGGCTTTGAATGGCGGTATCGGCATTAGGATGGGAATGATTTCAGAAAGTATACCAAAACTCTTCTGTGTATTTCTAATATCCTCTAAATCCCATTATAAATTTTGATTTAAAACTGAAATCATTGAATATGGGTGGCCAAGGTTACGGTAAAAGTTGTCCACCCATCGGCACAGTCAACACTTATTTTACCCTTATGCTCTGTAACAATTGCCTTTGCAATTGAAAGCCCTAAGCCGTAGCGGTTAGCTTCCCGGTTTCGGGATTCGTCAAGCCGGTAAAACCGTTCAAAGATTTTATCGCGCTTGTCAATAGGTATTTCTTCTCCGGTGTTTGATATATTCAGCATAATGTTTCCGCGGTTGCGTTTAAGACTAACCTTAATTTTGCCTCCTGCAAAGGTATGGTTTATGGCATTGTCAATTAAAATTGATACTACTTGTCCAATTTGCTCGTCATTTCCCAATATTTTTATACCTTCAGAGATATCGTATATTAATTCAATCTTTCCTTCAAAGGCCAGGCTTTCAAAAGGAAGCGTACAGCCTGTAACTACTCTGCTGAGGTCAAATACATAGAAAGGGATATTGCTGGTTTCTGATTTTGTGAGCTGCAAAAGCTGTTTAACAAGATTTGCCATCCTGATATTTTCGGATTGGATGTTAGCAAGCCATTTGTTTTCACCTATTTCATGTGAAAGTAAGTCTGCATTGGCGCTGATAACCGAAAGAGGGGTTTTCAGCTCATGGCTGGCATCGCTCACAAATTGCTTCTGCTTTTCAAAAGATTCCTTCAGCGGACGGATTATATGCCCTGAAATAAAATATGAAAAGAAAAATAAAATGACCAGGGTACAGCAGCCAAATATAAGAGTATATCTAAAAAGTGTTGTGAAGCTATCGTCAGCTATAGTGTTATTCATAAAAACTATAAGCTTTCCTTCCCCTGTCTTGTTTATAAGATAAAGCATATGATTGATAGAGCCGGATTTTTTTCTGCCAGCCACCACTTCTTTGGCCAGAGCTGTAAGCTCGTCGTCAGATAAACCAGAGCTTCCTTTGTTTTCTGTTTTTTGGATGCTGCCGTTATCTGCAAGGCTAACAGAATAAAAGCTTGTAAGGTCAAATATTTCTTTATGGTTTTTATGGTTATCGCTGGGGGGTAGATCTTCGCGGTTATCCTCAATGGAATCTTTATTATAGTCTTGAGCGTATTCCGCCATCATTCCAATATTTTTATTCATGACATCCCGGTAGCTGACTATATATACCGCAATTAGGGTTCCGGCGAATACGGCAAATAATATCGACATTATTGATACAATAATTTTTATTCTGACTTTTTTAAACATCTCGCACCTGCAATTCATATCCCATGCTGCGTACAGCCTTAATTGTAACTTCAGAACCTATGAAGGCTATTTTTTTTCTTGTAAATGAAATATAGACCTCTACATTGTTATATTCGGCTTCATTGTCATATCCCCATATCTTAAGTGCAAGCTGTTCCCTGGAAATGATGCGTCCCTTATTCATAAAAAGATATTCTAGGAGCTGATGTTCTTTTGCTCCCAGCCTGACGGAAAGCCCGGTTGTATTGCAGGAGAGAGTGCAGTTTTCAAGATGCAGATTAAGATCCCCATAGCTCAAAGTATCGTTTTCAATGTCTGTCTTACGCCTGCATAGGGCGCGAAGCCTTGCCAGCAATTCCTTTGTCATAAAAGGTTTGGTTAGATAATCGTCAGCGCCACTGTCAAGCCCCATAACCTTATCATTTAGCTCTGACCTTGCAGTGAGCATAAGAACAGGCGTTTTTATGCCTGAAGCGCGTATTTCCCTTATAATATCAAAACCGTTTTTGCCCGGAAGCATGACATCAAGCACTACGATGTCGTATATTCCGCTAAGGGCAGCGTCCAGCCCGGAAATTCCGTCATGGAAAGTATCTACAATATATTTTTCGAGTCGCAATATTTCTGAAAGCGCATCGGCAAATTTCAGTTCGTCTTCTATTAAAAGCAAATGCATAATATCCCTCCGGTTTATCTATTATTAATTATATCTTAAATTATTGAACTTTTCTTGAAGATTTTTTAATAAACACAATTGTTCAATATTTTTTCAATTTTTATAAGGTAAATTGCAGTAGAGAACAAAAAAACTTAACTGATTAAACAGCCAGGAGGTTTAGCGTATGAAGATGCAGATTGCTTTAATTCCTGCTTATGAGCCGTTAGAAATGCTTATAGGGCTTTCAAAGCGTCTTAAAGAGGCAGGATTTACAGTAATAATAATAGATGACGGCAGTGGTGACGCTTATTGCGAAATTTTCAAATCGGCAGCGGTTTTTGCAACGGTGCTTACGTACAGCGAAAATAAGGGTAAAGGCTATGCCCTAAAGACCGGGCTTGCATATATAAAAAACAATTTTTTTGAAGACTGTGTTATAGTGACCTTGGATTCGGATGGCCAGCACAGGGTGGAGGATGCAATATTGGCAAGCGATATGGTGGCAGATAACGATAACTGCCTGTTGCTTGGAAGCCGCAGCTTTGAGGGGGATGTTCCTTTAAGAAGCCGGTTTGGAAATATGGCGACACGTTTTATTTATAAGCTTTTTACGGGTATGCCTATAAAGGATACCCAGACGGGTCTTCGGGCTTTTAAAGCCAGACTGATACCTTTTATGCTGAGCGTAAAAGGGGAACGGTATGAATATGAGATGAATGTTTTGCTGGAATGTTCACGTAAGAACATACTGATTAAAGAAATGGGGATAGAAACTATTTATATTGACAATAATTCGGGCTCGCATTTTAATACTGTAAAAGACTCATTTCTTGTATATCGCGAAATAATAAAATTTGCCGCTTCATCTTTTACAGGTTTTATTGTTGATTACGGCATGTATAGCTTGTTGATTATCTTAACCGGCGGACTTGGCACATCGTTAAGTGTGCCATTGTCAAATGTTTTAGCGCGCATTACGAGCGCCAGCGTTAATTATGCAATAAACAAACGGTATGTTTTTAAAAGCGAAGAAAGCGTTGCGAAAACTGCGGCACAATATTTTGCGCTTGCTGCCTGTATTCTTTTCGGGAACACTATTTTGCTGAGTTATCTTGTAAATAGCTTGCATGTGAACAAATTTGTAGGTAAGATGGCTACAGAAATTATATTTTTCACATTAAGCTGGATAGCGCAGAAATTCATAATATTTAAAAAAAAGACGATAAACCCGGAAGCTGGTAAAAAGAGGACAGATGTTTGCATTAAATAAAAATATGAAATTTAAAAAATATAACGAAACCAAAGATAAATTTTATAAGCAGTTCATGGAGGTATATATGAAATTTCCAAAAAAACCGTATGCTTGGGCTAGGCTTTATACATTGGCGTTGCTTTTGTTTACGCTTTACGTTGTTATGGACACCTTTATAATCCCCAGGGCGTATGTGGTTGTTGATGCCGAAACTTCGCAATCCGAAGTGCAGGGGACAAAAACAGCTTCTGATGCGGAAGAGGCTGTGGATGGCAGCGAGGAGACAAAGCCTATTTCAAGCCCAGATGCTTCTTCTGATACAAGTTCTATTTTTACAGGTGAGCCTGTTATCACAGATAATTCTTACAGCGATTCAAATATCAGCATCACAATAAAAGAATATAATGAATATGACACAAGCATATATGTTGCGGATATATACCTGTCAAGCGTTGATTACCTGAAAACAGCCTTTGCAAACAACACATACGGGAAAAACATAACACAAAAAACCTCTGTAATTGCGGCGGCGCAAAACGCTATCCTTGCAATAAACGGTGATTTTTACGGAGCTCAGTCTAAAGGGTATGTGATACGCAACGGAACGCTTTATCGCGATGCTTCTTCCGGTTCATCGCAGGAGGATTTGGTTATATATACCGACGGTTCTTTTGATATTATTTCGGAAGGGGCTGTGTCTGCTTCAGAGCTGCTTGATAACGGAGCTCTACAGGTGTTTTCGTTCGGGCCGGGGCTTGTTTATAATGGCGAAATAAGCGTGACTAGTGATAAAGAAGTGGGTAAAGCTATGGCCAGCAACCCGCGCACAGCAATTGGAATAATAGATAAGCTGCATTATGTTATGGTGGTCTCCGATGGCCGTACCAAAGCAAGCTCATGGCTTACTCTTTATGAGCTTGCAGCTTTTATGAACGGGCTTGGTGTTACAACTGCGTATAATCTTGACGGAGGAGGATCCTCTGCCATGTATTTCAATGGCAATGTCGTAAACAACCCTACAACCAGCGGAAAAAAGATCTCAGAAAGGAAGGTGAGTGACATTGTCTATATCGGATAATAAAACGAAGAAACAAAAAATCCATAAAACAGTTGTGGCATATATCGGTATTTCCCTGTTCTGCGGTATATTCAGCTTAATATATGAACATTACGGACACGGCGTCTATTCAGGCTATATGGTTTATTTGTTCCTTTTCCCCCTTATAGGAGGGGTGCTTCCCTATGCGGGGATAGGCTTTATAAATAAACTGTGCTTCCCGGGGAGGGTTGCTTTAAATTTATATAATTCGGGGATTGCGACATTAACCGTAGGAGGCTGTTTTAAAGGTGTTTTGGAAATATATGGGACAACTTCCGATTATATTCTGTTTTACTGGATTGCGGGGATTGCGCTCACGATATCGGGGGTTGCAATTTATATTTTTTCAATGGCAAAGCAATCGAAAAATATATAGTTTGAAATTTTCCCAGCCAGAAAAAGTTGAGAAAAGCACTTGTATATTATTAACACAAGCGGACTGCAAATGTTGTTATACGCCTATTCGCTTAAAAGCTATAAGAGCTTAAACTGATTTTTATGAAAATTTAAAACACCGTCATCTCTTAGCTTTGAAAGCTCAGCCGACATAGCGCTGCGTTCCACAGAAAGATAATCCGCAAGCTCCTGACGGTTAAAAGGAATGTCAAACCGGTTGGTTCCTGCTTTTTGGGCTTCGGCCGAAAGATATGCAAGAAGCTTTTCGCGGGTGGTTCGCTTAGACGTGAATTCGATTTTTTGAGTAAGATATATATTTTTCATTGATACAATATTAAGCATATTTTGAATGAGCTTGCTGTGAAATCCGCATGCCTTAGTGCATGGAACGGCCAGCCTGCGGCAGTCAATAAATAAAATTTCGCTTTCGGTCGTTGCAATTACGTTGACCGGAAGCTTTTTTATTTCTGCACAGGCAAAGGATTCGGCAAACAAATTTCCTGGATCTATGCTTGCAAGTATGCTTCTGTTTCCATAATAGTCGTATTGGACAATCTGAACCTGCCCGGACAAAACGATGCCGAACAACTTTGTGCTTTCGCCGCCTAATAATACTGTTTGGCCTTTTTCATAACAAACCGTTTTCGCGGACAGGCATGAAAGAAGAGGCTGCAAATTTGATTCTTCAATTCCTTTAAACAGACTGACTGTTTTAAGTAATTCAAAATATTTTTTCATAAAATCCTCTTTTCGTTGGAATTACAACAGACTTATTGTATCAATAATAGTAAACTCAAGACATAAAGTCAACAACAAGGTCAAATAATACATTCAAAGAAAGGGGTAAACGGAATATGATTAGGAAAATAATTAAAATCGACGAAGGAAAATGCAACGGTTGCGGTTTGTGCGCTAAGGCCTGCCATGAAGGCGCTATCGGTATGGTTAACGGGAAAGCAAAACTTCTCCGTGACGATTATTGCGACGGCCTGGGGGATTGTCTTCCGGCTTGCCCAACAGGAGCCATAAGCTTTAAAGAACGTGAAGCGGCTAAGTATAACGAAGCCGAGGTTTTGAAAAACAAAATGAATAAGCAGGGCAAAACGCTGCCATGCGGCTGCCCCGGAACACAGTCCAGAACCATCCGCCGGAAAGCTGAAGCCGAAACCGTAAGGAGCGATATGTCTGAAAGCAAAAGCCGGCTCTCGCAGTGGCCCGTTCAAATCAAGCTTGCCCCGGTTAACGCTCCATATTTTACCGATGCAAACCTTTTGATTGCCGCTGATTGCACGGCATATGCCTATGGGGATTTTCACAACAGGTTTATTAAGAATAAAGTAACCCTTATCGGCTGCCCCAAGCTTGACGAAGGAGATTATGCCGATAAGCTTACGGAGATTATAAAAAACAACAGCATAAAAAGCGTTACTGTCGTGCGAATGGAGGTTCCGTGCTGTGGAGGAATTGAAAACGCTGTTAAAAAAGCGCTTCAAAACAGCGGCAAATTCATTTCCTGGCAGGTGGTTACAATTTCAACCGACGGCAGGATCCTTGATTAATATGAGGGGGAATTAATCATGATAGAAAAAGAATATAGGTTTTCAAGGACTGATGAAAAGGCAATAGAAAAAGTCATATTTGATGAAAATCTCCATTATATCCATATGGTGTTTAACAGAGGAGAAGGGTTGCCGGAGCATTTTTCAAATTCAAATGTGTATATGACAGTTGTCAGAGGAAGGCTCTCCATCGGGCTTGATGAACAGGAACCCCATGAATATGAGGCCGGAACTTTGCTTAAAATCTCGGTTCAAACCAAAATGAATGTTAAAAATTTACATCCGGACACGCTGGAAGTTATAATTGTGAAGGCTCCGGCCCCGGCAAACTAAGAAGACGGAGGGAAATCAAATGAAGAAATACAGATGTATTCCATGCGGTTATGTATATGATCCTTTGCTTGGCGATCCGGATAGTGGCATAGCCCCAGGCACGCTGTTTAAGGACATACCGGACGACTGGCAGTGTCCGATTTGTTTTGTTGGCAAGGATGAATTTGAAACTATTGAAGATTAAATAATACTAAAAAGGAGGAAAGAAAAATGAGCATGTTTTGTTACCAGTGTCAAGAAACCGCAGGAGGAAAAGGCTGCACAATGCGCGGCGTATGCGGTAAAACCGAGGAGGTTGCAAGGCTTTTAGATCTTTTGATTTACACACTTAAGGGCATTTCGGAAATCGTAGTCAAGGAAAAGCTCGATACTAAAAAGCTTGACAATGCTAATCATGAAATGCTAAACAGCTTGTTTATGACAATAACCAACGCTAACTTTGATGATGGCTCTATTGAAAAGCAGATAACAAAGATGATTGATATCAGAGATGGCCTTAGAAAGTCTGTTGACGGCAGAGCTTTGCATGATGCGGCTACATTCGTTGTAACTTCCAGAGAATCTATGCTTGAAAAGGCTGCCTTAGTAGGCGTACTTTCAACTGCAAACGAGGATGTGCGTTCTCTCCGCGAGATGATTACATACGGGCTCAAAGGCATGGCGGCTTATACGGAGCATGCAAAAAATATCGGGAAAGAAAACCTTGATGTCAATGCCTTTATTTATGAAGCCTTGGCAGCCACGCTGGACGATTCGCTCTCGGCAGACGAGCTTGTGGCTTTAACTCTTAAAACGGGCGAATATGGCGTAAAAGCCATGGCGCTCCTTGACGAGGCAAACACATCCAGATTTGGCAATCCTGAAATTACGGAAGTAAGTATTGGTGTAAGAAAAAATCCGGCAATCCTTATCTCAGGGCATGATTTAACCGACCTTGAACAGCTCCTTGAGCAGACAAAGGACACAGGAGTGGATGTCTATACCCATAGCGAGATGCTTCCGGCGCATTATTACCCTGCTTTCAAAAAATATGAGAACTTCGCCGGAAACTATGGCAATGCATGGTGGAAGCAAATCGGAGAGTTTGAGTCCTTCCACGGCCCGATTTTGTTTACAACAAACTGTATTGTTCCGCCCAGGAGCGAAGAGGTCAGAAACAGAATTTTTACTACCGGTTCAACCGGCTTCCCGGGGTGTAAGCATATTAAGCCTGATAAAAGCGGCAAAAAAGACTTTTCCGAAATCATTGCTCTTGCAAAAAAACTTCCTGTGCCTGAAGAAATCGAAACAGGAAGCATTATAGGCGGCTTTGCCCATAACCAGGTTATGGCCTTGGCGGATAAGATTGTGGAGGCTGTTAAATCGGGAGCTATCAGAAAATTCTTTGTTATGGCCGGATGCGACGGGCGCATGAAGTCCAGAGAATATTATACGGAATTTGCCCAGAAGCTTCCAAAAGACACCGTGATTTTAACCGCGGGATGCGCAAAATACCGCTATAATAAGCTTAAACTCGGTGACATAGGCGGAATCCCCAGAGTTTTAGACGCAGGGCAGTGCAACGACTCTTATTCGCTTGCAGTTATTGCTCTTAAGCTTAAGGAAGTGTTCGGGCTTGATGATATAAATAAACTGCCGATCGTTTTTAATATCGCATGGTATGAACAGAAAGCCGTAATTGTTCTTCTTGCGCTCTTATATTTAGGGGTTAAAAATATTCATCTCGGGCCTACGCTTCCGGGCTTCCTTTCTCCTAATGTGGCAAAGGTTCTGATAGATAAATTCGGTATTGCAGGTATTGGTACTGTAGATGAGGATATTGAAATGTTTATGGTATAAAAGATAGAACCCGTCCCGCCGGTATGGTATAATCATTCGACGGGACGCTATTTTTTTTAGGGGGGAAAGCTATGGGCAAAATAGGGCAGGTAATAGATGCTATGATTAAGTATTACTCCGGCGACGCTCGGAGGATTAACCATTTTTTAAAGGTTTACGGCTTTGCCAAGGCTATCGGTGAAATTGAGGGCATAGACACAAGAACGCAGCATATACTTGAGGTTGCAGCGTTAACCCATGACATAGGAATTAAAAACAGTGAAAGAAAGTATAATAGCTCATCAGGCAGCTACCAGCAGATTGAAGGTCCGCCGGAAGCAAAAAAGCTGCTTACGGATTTGAATTTTGAGACGGATATAATAGACAGGGTATGCTGGCTTATTGAGCGTCATCATACCTATACGGATATTAAAGGGATGGATTATCAGATATTGGTTGAAGCGGATTTTCTTGTAAACGCTTATGAAGACAATATGTCCCGGGAATCAATCGGCAGCTTCAAAGAAAAAATTTTTGCTACAAAGCCGGGTAAAGAACTGTTAATGATGATATACGTGGCGGAGTAAATACATTATGCCGATTTATGTAAACATATAATAACTATTAGTATATGACGGGTTATATTCCAAAAAAGCAAAATATATCTAAACTTGTAATTGTGGAAATTTAAGATATAAATTTTTATTATAAAAATGCCTGGACATAACATAAAATGAGCTGAATTTCAAGCCTTGTACTTTTTGCCTAATTGGTGTATTAAGTATTAGAGGTGATTTTTATGGAGCAAAAAAGTATGACTGCGCTTATAAGTGCGTTTTCCAGGGCATATCATTCGCAAAGCAATGAAATTACAATTTTTGATGATAGCATGGCAAAATTGCTTTTATCAGAAGCGGAATATGCACAGATTGCAAAGAGCATGGCTAACGGGGTAAAGTTTTTCAACCCGTCATTTTCTGGTAATGAAGACGAGGCACTGCGCTGGATTGTAGATAACCAGCTTTCTCCGTCTCCTCTTGGCAGAGCGGCATATGCCGAAAAAATGCTTAAAAACGCAGTTAATATTGGCACAATGCAGTATTTAATTTTTGCAGCAGGGTATGATACCTTTGCCTGCCGCCAGCCAAGCTGGGCAAATAAGATTCAAATTTTTGAGATAGACCATCCTTTAGTTATAAAGGATAAAATGGCAAGGCTTGAAAGGAATGATATACCAGCCACAGATAAAGTTCATTATGTTTCAGCAGATTTTACAAAAGACATGTGGCAAAAAGCATTGTTGGACGAACCTGCTTTTTGCCGGGACAAAGTCAGCTTTTGCAGCCTGCTTGGGTTATCCTATTATCTTTCAAAGCAAGATTTTTCAGAAATGCTGTTAATTATTGGCGGGCTTCTTCCAAAGGGAAGCGCCTTGGTTTTTGACTATCCGGATCAGGACACTTATACTGATAAAGCCGGAGAAAGAACGAAAAAGCAATTGCTATTGGCCAAAGAAGCAAAAGAAAGCATGCTTGCCGGTTATTCATATAAAGATATTGAAAACATACTTGAAAAAGCCGGATTTTTAATTTATGAGCATTTGGAGCCAGACGAAATAACAAGGCAATATTTTTATGAGTATAATGCATCAAATCCAAACCATAAAATTATTGCATTTGACAATGTAAACTATTGCCTGGCGGTAAAAAAATAAAAAAAAATCAACCTTCTGGTTTGTTTAATTAATATTGTGCCTTGGCACGGATTTTAAATTTAACAACAAAAAATCAAAACAGATTTAAGCCTTCTAATTAAGTTAATAAAACGTCCGGCGGATATTTCGCCGGACGTTTTATTAACTAGAAAACATATAAAGCCGGGCAAATGGCTAAGTGCTTTATTTTTAGAAATTAAAACGTGTTACAGATTTTGTTTTTCTAAGGAATTAAGGAAGCCCTGTATTTGCTGTTGGCTTTTTTTGTTATCCGTTTTTCTGCTTTGTTCTTTAGATAAATATTGGTCAAAAGCTGAAGTCATGCCAGGTTCATTAAAGGCAAATATCGTAGACAGTGCTTCCTGAGCTATAATTACGCCAGAACCTTCTTTGCAGTATACAAGCATGTCGTTCATCAGGTCTTTGGTTACATGAATATTGTAATTTTCGTATTTTTGAGAAAAGAGCAAAGCGTTTTTCAAGTGCGCCTTATATTCTTCGCAGGTATAAAATGTTTTTTCAAGGTCTGAGAATTTTGTTAACGGCATAACTATTTTACCGTCTATTACTTCTTGCACATTAGGCAAGCGGATTAATTCGGTTATGGTAAAGTTTTTAATGCTTTTCTCAAAAGAACGAAAACTTTCGCCTCTAAGATGCATAAGCTTTTCTGCCTTACTGCGGTGGTTTAGGTTTTTGGCTACCCATTCGGGCATAGTAAACAACGAAAGGGCTTTGTGCATTAAGGTCGCATTCCCGCTTGCAGCCTCCATTTCCAAATATAATTTCCAAAAATGAGTACCGGAGCCGGTTTTAAATATTTGCATAAGCGGGCGGCAAAGGATGAAATAATCCAAAAATTCTTTTTCCAAAGCCTCTACTGCCGTTTGGTTGTTTATATATAAGCTTAGGTTGTTTTCAGTGTGACCTTTCACAGAGGAAGAGAGAACGGCGGTAAGGGATGTGGCAACAAACAGCGTTTTTTGGAATAAGCCGTCGCGCAGCCTTGGATAATAGTATGGCTCCACCATTCCTGTCATATATATGGGGATCCATTTGTCAAGAGCCTCGATCATTTCACCTAAAGAGCGGTTTATTGTGTGAATAATCTTAATGCGGTTTCCTTTCTCTATTACTTGATAAAGCAAGGAAGACCACATTTTTACAAAATTACTGTCTTCATACATCCAGCTCATGTTTTCATCTGAAAAAAGAAGCAATGTCCGGGGAGCGGGAGCATTAATAACAGTATTTAAAAAACCGATTACAGCTTGGCGTTTACCTTCATTACCATAATTATATATAGGAACAGACAGGTTTTTTTCTTCTGTTTTTGGAAAGGCAGAAAAATTGTTTTGCAAGCTTAAGTATGACATTTTGCTAAGAAATTTTTCCACAGCCGCGTTTTTTGTGTCTGAGGAAGACAAGTAACCGAAAATAAGCTCGGCTGCCCAAGCTATGTCGTCCGGCCATTCTTTCCCCGGACAGATTTCATCTGACGCAGCTTTTTTTTGATAGCCATCTTTAATTTTTTTTGCAAAATACAAACATGCCGGGTCTAAAAAATTTTGATGCTTTGGAAGTTCTCGTTTGCCTGAGCGCAAACGGCTTATAGTGGAAGGATCCACATGTATGGCCATTCCAAGAACGCTGTTTTTTGTATTTGTCAGCTGCATTAAAAAATTTAGTTTCTGAGAAAACATAAATTTTACCCCCATTCCTTAATAAAATTTTAGCATATAAAACCATTGTACACAAGCTGCTTTTGCCATGTGTCATGGCAGATTTGTCAATGCTAAAATGTTTTGCCCTGTTAATGCAATCTGCCTGTATGCTGATGTTTGAAATGCCACATGATTATTATTTTGAGGGATTTGAATCTTATGCCGTTGATGCTGCAATTAAATACTGTGTAATATCTCCGTTTACGGGTGTGTATTTAAACCATACTGCCGCTTTTGCCGGATGTCGGCTGAAGGGGAGCAAAGATGTAGGCACATCCGGCTTATGTCTGTGTATGCCCGGAAAATATTTATATCATGGTTATATGGGCGCGGCAACCACTGGCCCAGGCAAATTCGGACTTGCTATTTATGACGAAGGCAGACCCAATTTCGGATATTACGATTTTTCGGACAATATGCTTGCATTGATACCTGTTGGGAGTTATGGATAAATGCAGTTAAGGCGGGTATTTTTATTCTGTAATAGGAAAGGCAAAATTTTTTAATATAGCCTTTTAATAGTTGTAGAAATTAAGCTGATTTTTTGTCTGGTGTTTGCCATTAAGCACTGAAAAATTTATTTGCAGGGGAAATTTCAAACAACTTATCCTAATTGTTTTATATTTATTTTAATTATTGTCGTTTAAAATAAACATAATAAGTGATTGATTTTAGGGTTCTTAAGTAATAAACTTAAATATGGAAACATTTGCTTTATTTAATTCTTAATGCTAGAATACAAATATTGATTTTAAAGCTAAAATACCTCTTGAAGGGAGCTTCTGTTTATGGAAGGGAACACAACTATAAGTGACGTTTATGGTATAAATGTATTTAATGATGCTTTAATGCGCCAAAGGCTACCCAAAAAGATATATATTGAATTTAAGAAAACAATTGAATCAGGCGAGTCCTTAAAAGCTGAAGTTGCTGAAGTTGTGGCAAATGCAATGAAAGATTGGGCAATAGAAAAAGGAGCCACTCATTATACGCATTGGTTTCAGCCGATGACAAATATAACTGCTGAAAAGCATGAGGCCTTTTTAAATATAGCTGACGGCAAAGCCATAATGGAGTTCTCGGGTAAAGAGCTTATAAAAGGTGAGCCGGATGCTTCTTCTCTGCCGTCGGGAGGGTTGAGGGCAACATTTGAAGCCAGAGGCTATACGGCATGGGACTGCACTTCGCCCGCATTTTTGAGGGAGGACGCTTCAGGCGTAATCTTATGTATACCTACGGTTTTTTGTTCTTATACGGGCGAGGCTCTTGATAAAAAAACACCTCTTTTAAGATCCAACGAGGCAATAAACATTCAGGCTATGAGGATTTTGAAGCTCTTTGGGAATACAGCCTCAAAAAATATTGTGACAAGCGTGGGCGCTGAGCAGGAATATTTTTTAATAAACCAGTCTCTTTATAGGCAAAGGAAAGACTTGATTTTCACGGGAAGAACTCTTTTTGGCGCGAAACCGCCTAAGGGTCAGGAGCTGGACGACCATTATTTTGGTGCGGTAAACGAAAGGGTAGCTTGTTTTATGAAAGAACTTAACGAAGTTCTTTGGAAGCTTGGCATTTCTGCCAAAACCCAGCATAACGAAACAGCCCCCGCTCAATATGAGATTGCCCCGATATATGAAAACACAAACATAGCAACCGACCATAACCAGATAATAATGGAAGCGTTAAAAAGGGTTGCAGGTCATCATGGCTTTGCATGTTTGCTGCATGAAAAGCCATTTTCAGGCATTAACGGCTCGGGCAAGCATAACAATTGGTCGCTTGCGACGGATGACGGCAAAAATCTTTTAGACCCGGGCAAAACTCCGCATGAAAACGCACAGTTTCTTTTGTTCCTTCTTGCAGTTGTAAAGGCTGTTGATGATAACAACGAAATGCTACGTCTTTCGGCTTGCAATCCGGGGAACGAGCACCGCCTTGGCTCAAACGAAGCCCCTCCGGCCATAATTTCGATTTTCCTTGGCGACCAGCTTGAGGATATTTTAGATCAAATAGAGAAAGGCGATCTCACAAGAAGCAAGCAAGGCGAAAACATGACAATAGGCGTAAGCACATTGCCGGTGCTTAAAAAAGATGTTACAGACAGAAACCGGACTTCCCCATTTGCTTTTACAGGCAATAAATTTGAATTTAGAATGGTTCCTTCCTCGGCCTCAATTTCAGGTCCAAATTTTGTTTTAAACACAATAGTTGCGGACGTTCTTTGCCAGTTTGCGGACGAGCTTGAAGGTGCTGAAAATTTCACGGAAACTTTAAACAGCCTTATAAAGCGTACTGTTAAAGAGCATAGGAAAATAATATTCAACGGCAACGGATACTCTGAAGAATGGGAAAAAGAAGCTCAAAGGCGTGGGCTTAGCAACCTTAAATCGCTTGTGGATGCCGTTCCTTATTATACAACCGAAAAAACGCTTAAAATGTTTAAAAAATTTAATGTGCTCACGGAAACAGAAGCTTTTTCACGCGCTGAAATTAAATATGATTCTTATATAAAACAACTTAACATAGAGGCAAGAACCATGATAGATATGGCATCTAAAGACATACGCCCGGCAGTTATAAGGTATGCCGGAGACGTTGCTTCGGCTCTTAATTCTGTTAAAGAAGCCGGATTTGACTCTTCCGGGCATAAAGACCTTCTCTTAAACCTGCTCACTGAGCTTAAAAAGTTTGACGAAGGGTTTAATGAGCTTAAAAATAATTTGGATAAAGCTTTGCAGATGCAGTGTAAAACAGGTGAAAAGGCGCGTTATTATAAAGATTTTATAGTTCCTGCGATGGATAAATTAAGAGAGCCTGCGGATAAGCTTGAAATGCTTGTCGACGGGAAATATTGGCCGTTTCCTACATATGGAGAGCTTTTGTTCAGTATTTGAGTAAACGCCAGCCTTTAATGGGGTTAATTTTTATGTTGCCGGACATAAATGTAATTTTAATGGTAATTAATATTAATAAATTTAAGATATTTTAAAAGGAGATTTTAAAAATGCTTAACAAAAAAAATATTGATGACTTAAACGTAAAAGGTAAACGCGTGTTGTTAAGATGCGATTTTAACGTGCCGGTTAAAGACGGGGAAATCACGGATAAAAGCAGGATAATAGCATCAATGCCTACTATAAAAGCGCTTATTAAAAGGGGCGCTAAGCTTATACTTTGTTCGCATATGGGTAAGCCAAAGGGCGAAGTTGTTCCTTTTCTTTCGCTTAAAATTGTTGCGGATGAGCTTTCAAAAGAGCTTGGCAAAGAGGTTGTTTTTGCTGATGACGACAATGTTGTAGGAGAAAAAGCCAAGGCTGCAGCTAAATCTATGAAAGAAGGGGATGTTCTTCTTCTTCAGAATACACGCTACAGGGCAGAGGAAACAAAAAACGGTGAAACTTTTTCAAAGGAGCTAGCCTCCCTTGCAGATATATATGTGAATGATGCTTTTGGTTCAAGCCATAGGGCTCATTCTTCAACAGTTGGCGTGGCAGCGTTTGTTAAAGAAACGGCTGTTGGCTATCTTATGGAAAAAGAAATAGAATACCTTGGCAATGCGGTTGACTCACCAAAAAGGCCTTTTGCCGCAATATTAGGCGGCGCGAAGGTTTCGGATAAAATCAATGTTATAAACAATCTGCTTGATAAGGTGGATTTAATCCTTATCGGAGGAGGCATGGCCTATACGTTTATAGCAGCCGAAGGTTATAATGTCGGCAATTCAATTCTTGAAGCGGACAAAATAGATTTTGCCCGGGAAATGATGGAAAAGGCAAAGCAAAAAGGCGTTAAATTCCTTATCCCGGTTGATACTGTTATAGCTAAGGAATTTAAAAATGATACGGAATTTAAAACTGTTTCTGTGGACGGCATTCCGGATGGATGGCAGGGTCTTGACATAGGAGAAAAAACAATTGAAATTTTTAAAGATGCTTTAAAAGATGTAAAAACTGTTGTTTGGAACGGACCTATGGGTGTTTTTGAAATGGATAGCTTTGCAAAAGGTACTTTTGAGATAGCCAAAGTCCTTTCCGAGCTTGACGCCGTAACCATTATAGGCGGAGGCGATTCCGCGGCTGCGGTTAACAAACTTGGCTTTGGAGACAAAATGAGCCATATTTCAACAGGCGGCGGAGCAAGCCTTGAATTTCTTGAAGGCAAAGAGCTTCCCGGAGTTGAGGCTATTCAATCAAGGGGTTAAAAGGAGACTATTATGAGAAAAAAAATAGTTGCGGGCAACTGGAAGATGAACAAAACGCCTTCGGAAGCAATTAACCTTGCCGAAATGCTTAAATCCAAAGTGGACACTGATAAATGTGACGTTGTTTTTTGTGTTCCGGCAATAGATATTATTCCTGTTTCAAAGGTTATATCGGGTACAAATATTAAGCTTGGGGCTCAAAATATGCATTTTGAGGATTCGGGAGCATATACAGGCGAAATTTCCGCGTCTATGCTTAAGGACGCAGGAGTTTCCTATGTGATTTTGGGTCATTCCGAAAGGCGCGCCTATTTTTCAGAGACAAATGAAATGGTCAATAAAAAAACCGCTCAGGCTCTAAAAAACGGGTTAATTCCTATAATCTGCGTGGGGGAAACCCTTTTAGAACGCGAGATGGGAATAACCATGGAAACCGTAAGAATGCAGGTTAAGCTTGCACTAACCGGAATTGAAGCCAAAAACGCAAAGGGGATTGTATTTGCCTATGAGCCCGTTTGGGCGATAGGCACAGGGAAAACAGCCACAAAATTTGAAGCTGAGGAAGTTTGCGAAGGCATAAGGAATGTATTGTCTGAGATATATGGCAAAACGGTTTCATCTGAAATAAGAATACAGTACGGCGGAAGCGTTAACGGCAAAAATGCCGCTGAACTTTTTGAAATGGAGAATATAGACGGAGGTCTTATAGGAGGGGCAAGCTTAAAAGAAGAGTTTTCCGATATAGTGAGTGCAGGGCTTGCCTAGAAGGAGGCAATTATGAGTAAAAAGCCGACAATACTTATGATTTTGGACGGTTTTGGCATAAATGAAAAAGAAGAGGGCAACGCAATAAAGGCCGCAAAAACCCCTAATATAGATATGCTTATGAAAAAGTATCCATGTGTAAAGGGCTATGCTAGCGGGCTTGATGTGGGTTTGCCGGAAGGGCAAATGGGCAATTCTGAAGTTGGACACTTAAATATAGGAGCTGGAAGAATAGTCTACCAGGAGCTTACAAGGATAACAAAATCCATAAATGACGGTGATTTTTTTGAGAATCCCCAATTTTTAGATGCTATTAATAATTGCGAAGCAAAAGATTCCGCGCTGCATATAATGGGGCTTCTTTCAGACGGCGGAGTCCATAGCCATAATATGCACCTTTATGCTTTGCTTAAGTTTGCGAAAATCCACAACCTAAAGAAAGTATATATACATGCCTTCCTTGATGGAAGGGATACTCCTCCAAAATCAGGGAAGGAATATGTTAAGAAACTTTTGGAAAAAATGCGGGAAATAGGAGTTGGCGAAATAGCCTCCGTTTCAGGCAGATATTATGCAATGGACAGAGATAAGCGCTATGACAGGGTTTCACTGGCGTATAGCGCACTTGTGTATGGCAAAGGAGAATATGCTACGGATGCCGTTTCGGCTGTGGAGGCTTCTTATGAAAAGAATGTAACAGATGAGTTTGTAGCTCCCGTTGTAATTACAAATCCCGAGGGCAAGCCTGTCTCCAAAATAAGCAACAATGATTCGGTTATATTTTTCAATTTCAGACCCGATAGGGCAAGAGAAATTACAAGGGCTTTGTGCGACCCGGATTTTAATGGTTTTAAACGTGATTTTATCCCCCAGGGGCTTAAATATATTTGTTTCACACAGTATGACGTAACAATGCCTAATGTTGAGGTTGCATATATGCCCGAGACTCTAAAAAACACGCTTGGGGAGTATATAGCTTCCCGTGGCCTTAAGCAGCTTAGGCTTGCGGAGACTGAAAAATATGCGCATGTAACCTTTTTCTTTAATGGAGGGATAGAAAAACCCAATAAAAACGAAGACAGAGTGCTTATTCCATCCCCAAAGGTTGCAACATATGATTTAAAGCCTGAAATGAGCGCATACGAGGTTACGGATGTTTTGGTTGAAAAAATACTGTCGAAAGAGTATGATTTAATAGTAATAAATTATGCAAACTCGGATATGGTTGGGCATACGGGTATTTTTGAAGCGGCCGTTAAAGCCGTTGAAGCTGTTGACGAATGTGTAGGCAGGGCATATGATGCCTTGCTTAAAGTAAACGGGCAGATGTTTATATGCGCAGATCATGGCAATTCAGATCAGATGATAGACTACAAGACAAAAACACCGTTTACAGCACATACAACAAATCCCGTTCCGTTTATACTTGTTAACTATGCCGAAGGAATAGGTTTCCGTGAAAATGGGAAGCTTGCGGATATAGCTCCGACGCTTCTTAAAATGATGGATATCCCGAAGCCTTTGGAGATGACAGGCGAAAGCCTGCTCAAGGCTATAAGTGTATAAACCAAATTCAAATAAATGGTTTTGATTCTTTTAAGAGGAGAGGATAAAATGAAAGGTTACATTGAAATTTTAGATGTTTTTGCGAGGGAGATTTTAGATTCAAGAGGAAACCCGACAATTGAAGTTGAGGTTGTTGTTGACGGGAATACAGTTGGACGTGCAGCCGTTCCGTCAGGCGCATCAACAGGGCAGTTTGAAGCTGTTGAACTTCGTGACGGCGGCAGCAGATATAATGGGCTTGGGGTTTTGGAAGCGGTTAACAACGTAAATGATGTTATAGCGGAAGAAATTATAGGTATGAATGCTCTTGATCAGGTTGCTATAGACAAAAAGATGATTGAGCTTGATGGAACTCCGAATAAAGCTAACCTTGGTGCAAACGCAATCTTGGGAGTTTCTCTTGCAGTTGCAAAAGCTGCGGCAGAAGCTCTTCAAATGCCCTTATATCAATATCTTGGCGGATTTAATGCGAAGGTGCTTCCTGTTCCCATGATGAACATAATGAATGGAGGGAAACATGCCGATAATACGGTAGACCTTCAGGAATTTATGGTAATGCCGGTTGGTGCTGAAAGCTTTTCCGAAGCTCTTAAAATGTGCGCGGAAATTTACCATGCACTTAAAAAGGTACTTAAAAGCAAAGGACTTTCAACGGCAGTAGGCGACGAAGGCGGTTTTGCGCCTGACCTGCCAACTCCTGATGCGGTTATAGATTTGATTAAGGAAGCAGTCGAAAAATCAGGCTATAAATGGGGAGAAGACATAAAAATAGCTCTTGACCCTGCCGCAACAGAGCTTTACGGGGAAGACGGGAAATATCATTTTCCGGGCGAAAGCAAGATGACCGGGAAAGAAATCACTAGAACCTCTGAGGAAATGGTTGAAATGTGGAAGGCTTTATGTGAAAAATATCCTATTGTTTCGATTGAAGACGGGCTGGCTGAAGAAGATTGGGTTGGTTGGCAGCTTTTAACAAAAGAGCTTGGAAATAAAATCCAGATTGTGGGCGACGATCTGTTTGTTACAAATACTGAAAGGCTTAAAAAAGGCATTAAGCTTAAAGCTGCAAATTCAATACTCATAAAGGTAAACCAGATAGGAACTCTCACGGAAACATTCAATGCCATAGCGCTTGCAAACAGGAATAATATGACGGCTGTTGTAAGCCATCGTTCGGGCGAAACGGAAGATTCTACGATAGCTGATATAGTTGTTGCCATTAATGCGGGCCAAATAAAAACGGGCGCGCCGGCAAGAAGCGACCGTGTTGCTAAGTATAATCAGCTTTTAAGAATAGAAGAAGAGCTTGATGAAGCTGCAGAGTTTTTAGGAATGGAAGCTTTCTTTAGCATTAAATAATACAATTTTATTTTGCTGCCAGCCGGACTTTTATTTGTACGGTTGGCAGCATTTATAACTTTTGGAGGTATTATGCCAGATTATAACATGCAATATAGGAAAGATAAAAAAGGGAATTTGATATCTATACTCGGTTATGGATGCATGCGTTTCACCAAAAACGGAGTTTCTATAGACATGGGCAAAACCGAAAAAGAGATTATGAAATCAATAGCACATGGGGTAAACTATTTTGATACGGCTTATATATATCCGGGCAGTGAAGCTGCTTTGGGTGAGATATTTTCTAAAAACAATTGTAGAAAAGATGTGTATATAGCAACAAAGCTTCCGCATTATTTAATAAGATCAAAAGAAGGAATAGATAAGATATTCAACGAGGAGCTTAAAAGGCTTAAAACGGATTATATAGACTATTACCTTATGCATATGCTTACGGATATTGACACATGGGGAAATCTTAAAAAATATGGCATAGAGGATTGGATAGAGGAAAAGCTTAAAAGCGGACAAATTCGGAATATAGGTTTTTCATACCACGGAAACAGTGGCATGTTTATAAAGATTGTGGATGCATACAACTGGGATTTTTGCCAGATACAATACAATTATATGGACGAATATAGCCAGGCTGGTGTTAAAGGTCTTAAATATGCAAGCAGCAAAGGCTTGCCTGTTATAATAATGGAACCATTAAGAGGAGGACGGCTGGTTAAATATCTTCCCGAAAAAGCAAAGGGAATTTTTAAAAGCTATAATAAAGAACGCTCTCCGGCTGAATGGGCGCTAAGATGGCTTTGGAACCAAAAAGAAGTAACCTGTGTGCTTTCAGGTATGAATTCCCTTGAGATGCTAAGGGAAAATCTGAAAACCGCTTCTATTGTAAGAGAAGGCGAATTTTCAAAAGAAGACTATGCTTTGATTGAAAAGGTAAAAGCTGCAATTAATGAAAGTGTGAAAGTTAACTGCACAGGCTGCGGATATTGCATGCCCTGTCCGCATGGGGTTGATATACCGGCAACTTTCAGATGCTACAATTCCATATATTCCGAAAGCAAGACATCTGCTATACTGGATTATTTTAAATGCACCGTTGCCAGAAAAAAACAGAGCTGTGCTTCAAAGTGCATAGGCTGCGGCAAATGTGAGAAGCATTGTCCTCAAGGTATAGAAATAAGGAAAGAGCTTAAAAAAGCAGTTAAAGAGCTTGAAACCCCGCTTTTTAGAGCGATTAAATTTTTTGTTAAGAAACTTAAACTTTGGTAATAAACTTTATTTTTCAAATAAAAAGACATCTCTTTTAAAAGAGATGTCTTTTTATTTCTTTCCTCTGTAAACGAGCCAGTTTAAAAAAAATTTAAGTTCTGCTTTCCCGTTAGTATCCAAGTTGTCAATTAATTTGCATATTTCTTCCGAACCTCCATTTGTTTGAGGAGTTTCGCTTAAATATTTTTTAATATTTGAATTGCCAACAAGATAATCAACAGAAACGTCAAAAAAATTAGCCAGCTTAATCAAATCGTTTATACAAGGCTCTGTGCGGTTAAGTTCATAATTTGAAATGGCTGTTCCGCCATACTCAAGAGCAGAAGCAATATCTATCTGCTTAAGGTTTTTTTCTTCACGAAGCTGCTTTAATCTTTCAGAAAAATTCATTTTTCCCTCCTTCAAGTGCTTTTATTATTTTTTATACCTATCCCTACACTATAATATATAAAATATGGATTTTTGTCTAGTATGCAAATTGTAGAATTTATGTGCAAAATACAACTTTTTAAAATGCTTTACTCAAATATAAGCTGTTTTTAGACAAAATTCATACAACCTGTCACGTTGTATGTTTAATCTTCTTATAATATACTATACAGTTTGTATTTTTATATACAGGCGTCAAGGAGATGTTAAAATGAAAAAAATAGTATATTTTGATAATGCGGCGACCACTCCTGTAAGGGAAGAAGTGTTAAACGAAATGTTGCCATATTTTACCGAAGATTATGGGAATGCATCAAGTGTCTACAGCCTTTCAAAAAAAAGCAAAAGGGCAATTTTAAAAGCAAGGGAAAGAGTTGCAAACCTTATAGGAGCCGAGCCTTCGGAAATAATATTTACCTCAGGTGGAACAGAAAGCGATAATTTTGCTATAAAAGGAGTAGCCGATGCCCTGAAGGAAAAGGGAAAGCATATAATAACTACTTCTATAGAACACCATGCTATTTTAAACTCATGCAAAAATCTTGAAGAAAAAGGATTTGAAATAACCTATATGCCGGTTGACGAATACGGTATGATAGATGTTTCAGAGCTTGAAAATGCTATAAGAAGCGATACCATATTAATATCTGTAATGTTTGCGAACAATGAAATAGGGACGATAGAACCGATTAAAGAAATAGGAGAAATTGCAAGAAAGAAAGGAATATATTTTCATACTGACGCCGTTCAGGCGGCAGGACATGCAAAAATAGATGTTAATGAAATGTGCATAGACCTTTTGTCTGTTTCGGGTCATAAGCTTGGCGCTCAAAAGGGAATAGGAGCCTTATATGTTAGAAAAGGCGTCAGGTTAAAAAGAGCGATGGACGGAGGAAGCCAGGAAGGCGGGATGAGAGCGGGAACAGAGAATGTCCCGGCAATTGTAGGACTGGGGAAAGCAGCGGAGCTTTCGGAAACAGAGCTTGATTCGGAGGAGAAAAGGCTTTCTATTATGCGGGATAAACTTATAAAAAGTATACTTGAAAGCATACCTTTTTCAAGGTTGAACGGTCATCCTGAAAAGAGATTGCCTGGGAATTGCAACATTTCGTTTGAATATATAGACGGAAGCTCTCTTGTGGCAGCTCTTGACACATTTGATATATGCGCTTCAAGCGCTTCCGCGTGCAGCTCTGCTTCACATGAACCTTCGCATGTGCTTACAGCGATAAAATCGGAAGGCGGTTCATTGAGGTTCAGCTTAGGGCATGGGAACACAGATGAAGAAATAGATTATGTTATATCAGTTTTGCCGCGTATTGTTCAAGGCCTTAGGAATATGTCCCCGGTTTATGAGGATTACTTGAAAAACAAAGAGCTATGATATAGAATATAACTATTAAGTCTCCTAAGGATGGGTATTATGGAAAAAACAAAAGTTGTAGTAGGTATGAGCGGCGGGGTGGACAGCTCTGCTGCGGCATTGCTGCTTAAAAATAAAGGATATGACGTTATAGGAGTGACAATGAGTTTTTTTGATGACTGTTCATGCTTAGCGTCATTTGAAGATGCGAAGCATGTTGCTGAAAAAATAGGCATACCTCACTATATCATAGATTTTAAGGATGAATTCAAGAAAAAAGTAATAGATTATTTTATAACTGAATACAGCAATGCAAGGACTCCTAATCCATGCGTTGTCTGCAACAGATTTATAAAATGGGAAGCATTGCTTAGGAGTGCAAAAGAGCTTGGAGCTTTTAAAATTGCCACAGGGCATTACGCAAGCATTGAAAAACTTGAAAGCACAGGACGGTTTGCCATAAAAACGTCCGAGGCAGGGCAAAAGGATCAAACATACGTTTTGTATAGGCTTACGCAGGAGCAGCTTGCAGCAACAATAATGCCTCTGGGAGGCTATAAAAAAAGTGATATAAGAAAGCTTGCAGAGAGCATAGACGCTGGAATTTCGAAAAAATCAGATAGCCAGGAAATATGCTTTATACCCGACAACGATTATATAGGGTATATAAACAGGAATTCGGAGATGTCTTATCCCGGAGGTAATTTTGTTGATGTTAACGGGAATATTTTGGGTTGGCACAAAGGCATAATAAGCTATACTATAGGTCAAAGGAAAGGTCTTGGGATTTCTGCCGGCAAGCCTATGTATGTTAAAAAAATAGAAAAAGAAACTAACAACGTAATTTTGTGTGGTAATGAGGATTTATTCTCAAGACGCCTTTTGGCAAACAATATAAACTTTGTTTCGGAAGCCTTTATAGAAGGAGAAACAAAAGTTTTTGCAAAAATACGCTATAACCATAAAAAAGCTCCGGCAACAATAAGGATGCTGTCCGAAGACTTGATAGAATGTGTTTTTGATGAGCCTCAAAGGGCAATAACGCCAGGACAGTCCGCCGTATTTTATAAAGGCGATTATGTTTTATGCGGCGGAACAATAATATAATTTGCAATTGTTTTATAGAATAAATATCCGCCGTTTAAAACGGCGGATATTTATTCTATATCTTTTAACATAGCGTTGTCTATAATTTTTCTTGTGCCGTCTTTGCATAATATCATGGATTTGTTATAATTTTCACTGATTAAAGTATATGGGGATTCGTTGTAATTTTCTATAACTGCAATTTTTTCGCAGTTTGGGAGTTCAAGCATTTCTCTTACTATAAATTCGCCCCATTCATCACTCCAATGATGGGAAGATGTGATTAATCTGGAGACAGAAGGTACAAATGAGGATTTATCAGGCACATTTTTAGCTTCCTTATCTGTTGAGGTAGATAATTCTTGAGTTCTGGATAAATGAATGGTTAGGGGTTCGTTAGGATCCCATATTATGTTGCTGTTTTCTTTTATTCTGTCCCATGTGCTTTCTGAAGTATTGGGATTATTTGTAGAGTCGGTGGGTTCGGAAGCTCTATAGGAAACCGAGGTGTCGGAAAGGCTTGAAGAGTCGGTGCTTTTTATGGTTTCGTTCCAAAGCCTGTTCCAATATGCATCGACATCTTTTCTTATATTCAAAATAGGGACGAATTCATTGTCAATACATGCATACCCCCGCAAAAAATGGTTTTTTTCAAATGCGCCTATCATTTGGTTGGATTCATCTGTAATAAGTATCATATTTGTATTTAATGATGGAATAGATACAAATTCAACTTTTTCAACATTTGAAAGCATATCAACTGTTGATTTGTATTCATAGACATCTCCATTAGGGGTGTAAACTGCCACAACGGCTTCCTTTGGCAGAGTTTGGATAACTATAACGGCATCATTTTTATTGCCGTCATAAACATTGCTGAAATAGACATTAACAGCAGTTGCGTCTTTTGGATTAAAATCATCGTCATAACCGACATCTTCAAGAACCTTTTGGACAATTATATTTTTTCCTTCTTCGGTTGACGCATTGCTTAATTCTTGAATTGTCAATCCGCCAGAAACGCCATAAATTCTTATTGTCAATATAAATATGCTTATAATCGCAAGGGCTGAAAATGTGACAAAAAGCTTTTTTTTCATATGGCTTCCTCCTTTATTTAAAATATATGCTTAAAGGGAGGTCTTTAATTCGCTTAAAAAAATAAAAGCCGCTTAAGCGGCTTTTAAATAAATTATAATTATGCTTCGGTTTGTTCTTGTTCTTTTGACAATGAAGAAAATATTGACGCATAAAGGTTTGAAGCATTCTTCTTCCAATTATTACATATAAGCTTAGATTGTTCTTTTGTTGGCACAAGCACGCTTATTTCCATAAGGCTGCTTCCGTCAGTATCGTAAACTCCGCATTTAACAACAAACTGATCATTTACCTCCGGGAAATAATTTGCATTTACCGAATATTCATTTTTTATCCTTTTTGAATTTTGATGGATATAAATATTAATTTTGTTTTTAACATTATCAGAAACATGAGTTATAAACAGGGCTAAAAGCTCCGCACCCGTTTCAGTCAAATTATATCTGACGAAATTATTATCCTTAAATCTTGTTAACGCTCCGGCGTCAACAAGCTCTGCAAGATATTGCTGAAGAGTGAAGTAATCCATAAATTCGTTTTCGAGTACGAACTGGCATATCTCGCTGTTTGATATGGGGATATCTATTTTACTTACAATAAGCAGGAGTAAAAGCTTGTTTTCCGCCAATTGACCGAGTGATTCTGTCGACAATTCAACACACCTCAATTGCTTTGATATATAAAACATAGCATTATTATATCACAATTTTTAATATAGCAAATAAAAAATTTAGCTTTAATTGGCTTTATAAAGAGGAAAAACATTAAAAAAGCAGTATATATAAATAGTGGAACAAAAGGAGGAGCCTTTATGCTAAACCTAAGAGAAAAACAGGAAAAAATAGAAGCTATGATTTTAAGTCCGCATGCAACAAAAAGCGCGGACACCAAAGGCCGTGATTTTTACGAAGAAAAATGCGACATACGAACGGATTTTCAGCGTGACCGAGATAGGATAATACATTCAAAAGCTTTCCGCAGGCTAAAACATAAAACCCAGGTTTTTATTTCACCCGAAGGAGATCATTACAGGACAAGGCTTACCCATACGCTTGAAGCGGCACAAATAGCAAGAACCATTGCCCGCGCTCTGGGTTTAAACGAAGACCTTACGGAGGCTATAGCCTTAGGGCATGATTTAGGGCATACTCCGTTTGGGCACGGAGGCGAATATACTCTTAATAAATTATGTCCGCTGGGTTTTGAGCATTGCGCACAAAGCCTTAGAGTTGTGGAAAAAATAGAGAAAGACGGAGAAGGCTTAAACCTCACATGGGAAGTTAGAGACGGAATCTTAAACCACAGAACCACAGGAACCCCGTCTACGCCCGAAGGTCGTGTCTTAAAGCTTTCAGACAAGATAGCATATATAAATCATGATATAGACGATGCCTTGCGTGCAGGAGTGCTTAAAGAAGCTGAAATTCCTTCCGAAGTGGTTTTAGTTATAGGTGATTCTCCAAGCCACAGGATAAATAATATAATAAGAGATGTTATATCAAACAGTATTGACCAGGACAAAATATCTATGAGTCCGTTGATGGATAAAACCTTTAAGATACTTCGGGAATTTATGTTTGAAAAGGTCTATTTAAGTGAACGGGCGCTAAAAGAAAGGAATAAAGTTTTTCATATTATCTCTGCGATGTATGGATACTTTTTAAAAAATCCGGATGAAATGCCGGCTGAATTTTTAAAGCTTTTAGATATGGGAGAAGTAAAAGAAGCCGTTGCTTGTGATTACATAGCCGGGATGACAGACCATTTTGCAATTCAAAAATACAAAGAGCTTTTTGTACCTAATCCGTGGGATGTTTTTTAATTTTTAATTTAAACAGGGGAGCAACTTTTTTAAAAATAAATTGTATATATGTACAAAAGTTTTTATATTAAAAGGATTTTTGAAAACTATGTCGAAATACATATAAATAAAGAGGGAGATAAAATGTATTATTCGCAGGAGCTTATTGAAGAAATACGCGCCCAAAACGACATAGTCGACGTTATAGGAAGCTATGTGAAGCTTAAGCAAAAGGGCTCGTCATATTTTGGCCTTTGTCCGTTTCATAAGGAAAAAACGGCTTCTTTTTCTGTCAATGCCGAACGCCAGTTTTATTATTGCTTTGGCTGCGGAGCTGCGGGAAATGTTATAAGCTTTATAATGCAAATTCAAAACTGTGATTTTAACGAAGCTTTGAAGTTTCTCGCGGATAGGGTTCATATAGAGCTGCCGGAAGGCGATGCTTTAAGGAAAACCAATGCCATTGCGAAAAAAAATGAACGGCTTTTTGAAATGCATAAATTGGCGGGACGCTTTTTTTATGAAACCCTTCATTCTCCCGAGGGCAAGGACGCTGTTTCATATGTTGAGGGCAGGAAGGTGTCGGAGGGCATACAAAAAAAGTTTGGTCTGGGTTTTGCTCCTGATTCTAAGGACAAGCTCTATAAATTTTTATCTGAGAAAGGCTTTGGTGACGAGGAGTGCTTGGCTTCAGGACTTGTTTTAACAAATAAATATGGCAATGGCATGAGGGACAGGTTTTATAACAGGCTTATGTTCCCTATATTTGATGTGAACGGAAGGATAGTTGGCTTCGGAGGAAGAAGCATAGACGCTTCTATGCCTAAATACCTTAATTCGCCTGAAACCTCTATTTTTAACAAAAGCAAAAATTTGTACGGCTTAAACTTTGCCAAAAAAACAAGATTCAGAGAAATAATACTTGTTGAAGGCTATATGGACGCAATAAGCATATATCAGGCAGGCTATCATAATGTTTCCGCAACATTGGGGACAGCTCTTAATCAGAACCATGCTTCGGTTCTTAAGAAATATGCGGATAGCGTTATTTTGCTTTATGACAGTGACGAAGCTGGAACAAATGCGGCATTAAGAGCCCTTTCTATTCTTAATTCTTCAGGCTTTA
Source organism: Lachnospiraceae bacterium (assembly GCA_034925905.1). GTDB lineage: Bacteria > Bacillota > Clostridia > Lachnospirales > Anaerotignaceae > JAYFRL01. The sequence continues at coordinate 28,137 of JAYFRL010000012.1, forward strand.
AAGTTAAAGTTCTTCAGGTTACGGGGGGGAAAGACCCTGATGAATACATAAAAGAATTTGGTTCGAAGGAGTTCGGCAGGCTTTTAGTTTCAGCAAAAAGCCATGTGGATTTTCAGATAAAATGCGCAGGTAAAAAATATGACCTTGCAAGAACCGATGATAAAATAAAATATACCACCGACGTAGCCTTAATTCTCTCAAACCTTCAAACTGAAATAGAAGAGGAAGCTTATATAAAAGACGCTTCTTTGCTTACAGGTATATCCCAAGGCGCAATAAAATCAGAGATAAATAAAATAAAGGCCTCCAAAGATTTAAACATAACAAGATTTGAAGTGGTAAACGGTCCAAGGCTTAAGTCAAGCTATCGTTCTTTTGAGAAAAAGAATAAAAAAGCTTTAAACGAAGCCCAAAAGGATGTTTTAAATATTTGTTCTATCAACAGGGATATATTCGATAAAATAAAGGAATATGTAAAACCGGATGATTTTTTTGATATATACCGTAATTTAGCCGAAATAGTATTTGAACTTTGTGAAAAAAAACAGGCTGTTTTCCCGGGAGAGGTTTTAAATCATTTTGAAGACCCGTCAGACCAGCAGCAGGTTGCGGAGGTTTTTGCATCCGATTGTGAATATGAAACATTTAGAGACTTGGAAAGAGCCGTTAATGACGATATAAAAATTATAAAAAAAGCAAATATTGACGCTGCGGCGGAGAATCCGTCGTCTATAGACGAGATATACAACCTTAATAAAGAAAGAGTAAAGCTTGAAGCTTTGTATATTACACTTTCAGATGGTTAAAATAACAGTTAGCGTGAGAAAGGAAGGGTTTTTTTGAAAACAATTGAAGAAAGTCAATTGGCGTCCAGGTTAAAAGAGCTTGTAATTATCGGCAAAAAGAAAAAAGGCGTTCTTGAGTATAAAGAGATTATGGAGTGCCTTGGAGATATGGAGCTTGACACGGATCAGATTGATAAAATATACGAATATTTTGAATCTCAGGGCATAGACGTACTCGGCTCAATGGAAATTGAGGAGGAAATCGAAAAAGAAGTTGATTTAACTTTACCCGAAGGAATAAACATAGATGACCCTGTCCGTATGTATCTTAAGGAAATAGGCAAGGTCCCCCTTTTGTCGGCTGATGAAGAAATATATCTTGCACAGAAGATGGAGGAAGGCGACGAAGAAGCTAAGAAAAAACTTGCCGAAGCTAATTTAAGGCTTGTTGTAAGCATTGCCAAAAGATATGTTGGAAGAGGAATGCTTTTCCTTGATCTTATCCAAGAAGGGAATTTAGGCTTAATAAAAGCGGTTGAAAAGTTTGATTACAGAAAAGGCTATAAGTTCAGCACCTATGCAACATGGTGGATAAGGCAGGCAATAACCAGGGCAATAGCCGACCAGGCCAGAACTATCCGTATTCCTGTTCATATGGTTGAAACAATAAATAAGCTTATAAGGGTTTCAAGGCAGCTTTTACAGGAGCTTGGCAGGGAACCGACGGCAGAAGAGCTTGCTTCAGAAATGCAGATGTCATATGATAAAGTAAGAGAAATAATGAAAATAGCGCAGGAGCCCGTTTCTCTTGAAACGCCTATAGGCGAAGAGGAGGACAGCCATTTGGGCGATTTTATCCCGGATGACGATATTCCGGCTCCGGCCGAGGCTGCAGCTTTCACCCTTCTTAAAGAGCAGCTGATAGAAGTTTTAGATACGCTTACAGACAGGGAAGAAAAAGTCTTAAGGCTAAGGTTTGGGCTTGACAATGGACGTGCAAGAACTCTTGAAGAAGTTGGAAAAGAATTTAATGTAACAAGGGAAAGAATAAGGCAAATAGAGGCAAAAGCTCTCCGTAAGCTCAGGCATCCCAGCAGAAGCAAAAAACTTAAGGATTATCTTGAGTAAACAATAAAGAGGGGCTTTAAATTTTGGAGCTCCTCATTTTTATATTTTAAAGGTGTTTCTATGGATATTTCAAAACGTTTAAAAATGATAGCAAATCAAATAAGAGGTTGCGAATGCCTTGCCGATATAGGAACAGACCATGCATATCTGCCGATTTATCTTTTAAAAGAAAAAAAGATAAAAAAGGCGATAGCATGTGACATCAATCCAGGGCCGCTTAAAAAAGCCGAAGAAAACGTAACCTGCTATGGGTTTTTAAAGGATATATCTTTGCGCCTCTCAGACGGCTTAAGAGGCCTTAGCGCAGGAGAAGCCGATGCTGCTGTTATAGCGGGCATGGGAGGTTTTCTTATAATCGATATATTAAAAGCCTCGCCGGAGGTTGCAAAGAGCTTTAAAAAGCTTATCCTTCAGCCGCAGCTTAATATTGACAAGGTAAGGAGATACATACACTTAATGGGGTTTTCCATCGAAAACGAAGATATGATTTTTGAAGACGGTAAATATTATACCGTTATAAATGCTGTCCCCGGTGCTGAAAGTTACGGCGAACCGGATTATCTTTTCGGGAGGAAGCTAATTGAAAATAAAAATCAGGTTTTTAAAAATTATGCTGTTCAAAAGCTTGATAAAAACAATAAAATCATAGAAACTCTCTTGAAAAATGGCAAAGAAAAACCGGGGGAAAGAATGTCCGAAATTGAATATGAAAACAAAATTCTTAAGGAGGTGCTTTCATGTCTTTAAAATGCAGCGATATAATAAATATCCTTGAAGAGCTTGCTCCCCTTTATATAGCGGAGGATTGGGATAACCCGGGGCTTATTATAGGAAACAGGAATAAGACTGTGGAAAATATTCTTATTGCGCTTGATGCGACTAACGCTGTTGTTGACGAGGCTATTTCAAAGGATGTGGATTTAATTATAACGCACCATCCTTTGATTTTTGGGGCAATAAAAAAAGTAAACAGCGATTCGTCACTTGGCAATGTAATCATGAAGCTTATTAAAAACGATATTGCTGTGTACTCTGCACATACAAATCTTGACATTGCAAAAGGCGGCACAAATGATGCTTTGGCCGAACTTTTAACCTTAAAAAACGTAAGAATGTTAAAGGAAACAGGGCGTGGAGAATATTATAAGGTTGCGGTGTATACGCCAAGAGGCTTTGAAGAAAAAATGGTTTCGGCTATTTGCCAGGCAGGAGCAGGGCACATAGGCAGATATTCGGATTGCACTTTTAGATCCGAAGGCAATGGGACATTTAAAGCCGGAGAGGACACCAATCCGTTTATAGGGGAAAAAGGTTCTTTTGAAACAGTTTTGGAATATAAAATCGAGTCGGTTGTTAAGAAAGAATCTTTGCAGGATGTGATAAAAGCAATGCTGGACGTTCATCCTTACGAAGAGCCGGCATATGATATATATAAACTTAAAGGGGTGGGCGAAGCTTACGGCATAGGACGAATAGGCGAGCTTGAAAGCGAACTGTCTTTTGGAGATTTTGCATTGAATGTTAAAAAGCGTCTTGGTTTGGACGCTCTTAAATTGACTGGTTCTTTGGATAAGCGTGTGAATACGGTTGCCCTTTGCACAGGCAGCGGGTTTGAATACTATGATGAAGCCGTAAGCCTTGGCGCAGATGTTTATATAACTGCTGATGTGAGATATCATGACGCTCAAAAAGCCGTGGAAAAAGGTGTGCCGGTTATAGACGCGACACATTATGCAAGTGAAAATATAATTGTTCCCGTTTTATGCAAACATATAAAATCAAAAGCAGGCAAAATCGGTGAGGTGTCTGTCTTTGCTTCTTGTGAAAACGGGCAGACTTTTAAATATATATAATGCTGTAGGAGGTATAGAATGAATAATATTACAGTTTCCGTTATGGGTTGCCCCCCTGTTGAAGTTATAAAGGGCACAACATATGAGGAGCTTTCTAAAAAATATGCAGGAATGTTTAAATCCCCGATACTTTTAGCAAAATCCGGGAATAGGCTTAAAGAGCTTTCCTCACCCATAAATGAGGAAGAGGACATAGAATTTTTTGATGTTACGAGCGACGAAGGCTTAAGGGTGCATCAAAGAAGTGTTTCCTTTATTATGATAAGAGCATGCAAGCTTCTTTTAGGCGAGGATGCACATATATTGGTTGAACATTCACTTAAGAAAAACTTATACTGCGAAATAAGGAAAGAAGGCTTTGTTATCGATAAGGTGTTTTTAAAACAGCTTGATGAAAAAATGAGAAGCTTCATTGAAATGGACATTCCGATTGTTAAAGAAGTTTTCAGGCGCAGTGAGGCCACTGAAATAGTAAGAAGATTTGGCATGGAGGACAAGGTAAGGCTTTTTAAATACAGACGTTCTTCAAATATAACACTTTACCGTATGGATAATTTTTATGATTATTTTTACGGCTATATGGCCCCGTCAACGGGCTGCATAAAAGTTTTTGAGCTTGCTCTTTGTGAAAATGGATTTATAATAAAATCACCTCAAAGGGATAACCCTCAAAAGGTTCTTCATTATGTGCACCCTAAAAAAATATCAAAGATGCTTTTGGAGCAGATGGATTGGATTGACCTTATGGGCATAAGTAATGTTTCTGATTTGAACGACGCCATATGCGAAGGACGTTTTGGCGATATAGTAAGGCTTAACGAGGCTTTGCACGAAAAAAAGATTGCCCAGATTGCAGACGAAATAACATCCAAAATATCCAATTTAAAGCTTGTTTTGGTTTCCGGACCCTCATCATCAGGCAAAACAACTTTTGCGCACAGGCTTAGTGTTCAGCTTAGGGTAAACGGAGTGAACCCATATGTTATTTCAATGGACGATTATTTTATAAACCGGGAAGACACACCGCTTGATGAGTTTGGCAAGCATGATTTTGAAAATATAAATGCCCTTGATATTTCTCTTTTCAACAGTGATATTAAAAAACTTATCGAAGGCGAGACTGTCGAAATGCCTACATACAATTTTGTAACGGGCAAAAGGGAATACAAAGGCAAGCTTATGAAGCTTAATAAGGACGAAATCCTTATAGTCGAGGGCATACACGGACTTAACGAAGAACTTACCGAAGCTATAAAATGTGAAAATAAATTTAAAATATATATAAGCGCCATGACGCAGCTTAATATTGATGACCATAATAGGATATCAACCTCTGACAGCAGGCTTTTAAGGCGTATTGTAAGAGACTATAATTTCAGGGGGAATAAAGCTGATGTTACCATAGACACATGGCCTTATGTAACTAGAGGCGAGGCTAAAAATATTTTCCCATATCAGGAAAATGCTGATGTTGTTTTTAATTCGGCAACATTTTATGAACTAAGCGTATTAAAACCGTTTGTAGAGCCTTTGCTTTTTAGTATTGATGAAAATATGCCTGAATATATCACGGCAAAAAGGCTTATAAAATTTTTGGATTATTTCCTTGCAGGAGATTATGGGCAGGTTCCAAGGAATTCAATACTTTGCGAGTTTATAGGCGGAAGTGTCTTTTGTGTATAGGAAAATTGACAATATTCATTTGATATGCTAGTATAAATAGCGAGTAAGACGGATGGTCGCGCCTTTTTAAAAGGTGAGGAAAGTCCGGGCTTCATAGGGCAGGGTGCCGGATAACGTCCGGTGGAGGCGACTCTAAGGAAAGTGCAACAGAAATAAACCGCCGGCTTTATGCCGGTAAGGATGGAAAGGTGAGGTAAGAGCTCACCGCCGTGCCGGCGACGGCTCGGGTCCCTGTAAACCCCACCTGAAGCAAGGCCCAAGAAAGGATATAGAGCTGCCCGCTCTCTTTCTGTATGGCCGCATGATGATGCAGGTAACTGCATACCAAGATAGATGACCGTTCGAGACAGAACCCGGCTTATAGTCTTGCTCACAAAAAACAGCCCGCTTCTTGAAGCGGGCTGTTTTTTTTAAAATACTTTTGTAAAAAACCGGCAAAGCTTTTATTGATATAATTTTTAATAAGAGGTAAAATTATATTGCCTAAATCTTTAATACGTTTTGGTCTGCAAAAAGCTTTTATATCAAAGATAGAATATAGAACTGTTATTTTTATTTAAACCGGGTTAAATCTGATGCAATATTATCTATATACCGGTCTTCTTGCGTTAAAGTTAAAAATTTGCAGTAGCATTTTAACACGCAATATAAGTTTCACCACCTTGTTTTGAATATTTATAAATATTGAAAGACAATTGCCTGAGCTTTTATATTCATACAGGAGCTTGTTATTTTTTAAATGACGGATAATTTTGTTTATTCCATTATTTTACAAACAAAACTATTGTTGACACAATCTGCTTAAAAATGTAGAATTAAAATATATAATTGCGAAAGCCATATTCTTTTGCTGATGAAAATACGTGACTTTTTTTGCGTGGGAGGTTAATATGGAAAAAGATAACATAAATCAGGACTCGTCCGAATATACCAATTCTTCGGATTATGGGGACAGTAAATACTACTCAAAGCTTTATGATGACCTTCCAAAGGAAATTGTTGAGCTTTTAATGAAAGAACACCCGCTTATGGACGATGGTAAAAAAACAGAGAGCATAAGGCTTTATAACGAAGAAACCTCAGAAGGCAAAGCTGAGGATTTTATTGAAAAGGATGCTGAAACAGACGCAACCTTTAAATTTAGCACCGGTCGTTTCGATTCTTCAAGAGTAAAGCGTGAAAATGAAGAAACGATAAGCCGTATGTTTGATGAAAAAAAGAAGTCTTCAGCTTCAAAAGACAATATGGACGATGATGACTATATTCAGATTATAAAGCATAAAGAACCTATTATGAGGAACAGGAAGACTATCCCAAGACAATATGATGCACATGAAGGCGAAGCCTTTTCATCTACCAAAAACCAGATGGAAAGAACTCCTCCAAAACCCTCCAGAGAACCTAGAAACACGGAAGAAGCTTATCCAAAGAAGCAGCGCGTTAAAAGGCATCCGGTTGATTATGAAAAAATGACCAAGGAAGATGCTTTAAACGAATTTTTCAGTAACAATAAAAATAAATATGATGATTATGAAGATGACGTTTTAGGTAAAACGAATAAATACTTTTTAATAGCGGCTGTGGTTTTAGTTTGCCTTACTGCATTTTTCACATTTAGGTCCATAAGCCTTTCAGGAAAGCTTGCAAAGGTTAATGCGTCTGTTTCGGAATATGAAAAAATGGCAAGTGATTATAATCAGCTTAAGCTTGAAAAAATAGCTCTTGATGAAGAAGCTTCCGGGCTTCGTGTTAAAGCTGAAAAATATGACGAGCTTATGGCTGGTCAGGCAGAAACCTCAGAGGGCGGAGAAGCTTCAGGAAATCAAGCTTCTTCAGGTCAAACCACCGGAGGTCAAACCACGGGAAGCTATTCGACTTATACAGTAACCGCCGGAGACACTTTCTGGGGAATAGCCGAGAAAACGTATGGGAACGGGGTATATTTCTCAAGAATACTTGAAGCAAACGGTTTAACCGAAAATTCGGGTCTTCAAATAGGGCAAACCCTTAAAATCCCTAAATAAATACATATTGTTAAGTATGGTTTTGTCCACAAAACTTTCTGTGCGGAGGCATGTTATATGCATACAAACCTTGAAAGCATGACTCTTAATGAATTAAGGGAAACAGCAAAAAAAATAGGTATAAGTAAAATAGCGTCCCTCAGAAAGAGCGAGCTTATTAATAAAATTTCAGAAGCCATGAGGGCAGCTCCTTTTAAAGAAGAAAAAACAAAAAGCGAGGAGCCCAAAAGCTCAAGCGAAGAAACTGAAGCGTTACCCCAGACAGCCAATCCTTCCGAAAGTATGCCATTGGGTGAAGGTATACTTGAGGTTATGGCAGATGGTTATGGTTTTTTAAGGCGTGAAAACTTTTTGCCTGGGGCTTTAGATATATATGTTTCACCTTCGCAGATAAGAAGGTTTAACCTTAAGACAGGTGATAGCGTATGCGGAAATATGCGCCCGTCAAGAGAAGGTGAGAAATTTTGCGCTTTGATTTATGTTAAGTCAGTGAACGGAGACAGCCCTGAAAAAGCGTCTCAAAGGCCATCTTTTGAAACACTGGCTCCTATTTTACCCAAAAAAAGAATAAAGATGGAAACAACCCAAACCGAGCTTTCAACAAGGATTATAGATTTAATAGCTCCTGTGGGTAAAGGCCAAAGAGGAATGATAGTTTCCCCGCCAAAAGTTGGGAAAACTATACTTTTAACCAAAATGGCCGTGGCTATATCGAAAAACAATCCTGAAGTTAATCTTATAATGCTTCTTATAGACGAGCGCCCAGAGGAAGTTTCAGATATTAAAAGCATGATAGACGATCCTTCGGTTGAAATAGTATATTCAACATTTGATGAGCAGCCTGAGCATCATAAGCGCGTTGCCGAAATGGTTCTTGAAAGGGCAAAGCGCCTTGTTGAGCAGGGCAAAGATATAGTTATACTTTTGGATAGCTTAACCAGGCTTGCAAGAGCCTATAACCTTATTGTTCCTTCAAGCGGCAAAACTCTTTCCGGGGGTATAGACCCAACGGCTCTTTATATGCCTAAAAAATTTTTCGGTTCGGCAAGAAACATAGAAGGCGGGGGTAGCTTAACAATACTTGCTACAGCTCTTGTGGATACCGGAAGCAAAATGGATGAAGTTATATTTGAGGAATTTAAAGGCACTGGCAACATGGAGCTTGTGCTGGACAGAAAGCTTTCGGAACGCCGCATTTTCCCTGCAATAGATATAAATAAATCAGGGACAAGGCGCGAGGAGCTTTTACTTAGCCAGAAGGAACTTGAGGCAATTTATATTTTAAGGCGCCTTATTTCCTTTGTTCCATCAGGCGATATAACAGAAATATTGATAGACATTATGCTTAAAACGAAAGATAACAATGAGCTTGTGGATAAGCTCCCGTTAATAGAAAAAACCTTGACTAAACCCGGCATTTAGCCAAATAAATTATTGCATAAAAAAAACAACTGTGATATAATTATACTGTTGTCTTTAAATAGTCGATATTGATCAACAAATGAAAGAGGTGAAAGCAATGAAAGAAGGAATACATCCTAAATATAAACAGGTTACAGTAAAATGCAACTGCGGGAATGAATTTGTGACAGGTTCAACAAAAGATGAGATAAAAGTTGAAGTTTGTTCGAAATGCCATCCTTTTTACACGGGAAGCCAAAAGCTTTTGCTTGAGTCGGGCGGACGCGTTGAGAAATTCAATAAAAAGTACGGCAGAAAGTAAATTAGAGCTTAAAAGGGCTTGGGTAGAGTTTATCCCGCCCTTTTTTTCAATATAGGGGAGTTTTTTATGAGAAAGACAAACATTGGTGGGCAAGCCGTCATTGAAGGCGTAATGATGCGTGGCAAAGCTATGTATGCTATGGCAGTAAGGCTTGAGGATGGTAATATCCAGATAGAAAAAAAGCCTGTTAAGCCTTTTGGCTCAAAGCATAAGCTGTTTAAACTGCCGATATTCAGAGGGATGGCCGCTTTTGTGGATTCCCTTGTTTTAGGCACGAAAATAATAATGTCCTCAGCAGAAATAGCCGGGGAAGAAATAACAAAAACTGAACCCCAGTCAAAATTTGATAAATTTATAGAAAAAAAACTTGGAGACAAAACAAATGATTTTTTAATTTATGGCAGCGTTGTTTTTTCAATAGCTCTGGGCGTGGCACTTTTTGTGCTTTTACCTGTGTGGATAGGCAGCTTTTTTAATAGCTTTGTGCCAACATGGGCTTTGGGAGTTATAGAGGGGCTTGTGAGAATAGCCATATTTTTGCTTTATATAGTACTTATATCTCAGATGAACGATATAAAACGCGTTTTTCAGTATCACGGGGCGGAGCATAAGACAATAAATTGCTATGAAGACGAGAAAGAATTAAATGTTGAGAATGTCATGGAGCACACCCGGTTTCATAAGCGCTGCGGGACCAGCTTTTTAATATTGGTAATGCTGGTTAGCATGGTTGTTTTCTTTTTTGTTAGAACGGATACAATATGGCTGCGCTTTTTAAGTAGGCTGCTTTTAATCCCTTTTGTTGCGGGGATATCATACGAAATTATAAGATGGGCAGGAAGATCTGATTCTAAGCTTGTTGCCATCGTTAGCTATCCGGGCATATGCCTCCAGAAAATAACTACAAAAGAGCCTGACGCCCCTCAGATAGAAACGGCGATAGCAGCGCTTAAGGGAGTTTTGGAAGATGAACCGGAATAATGAACTTTCCTTTGTTCTTATGAAAACTAAAAAAAGGCTTAAATCAGGCGGAATTTTAGAATATGCGCTTGAATCCGAAATGCTTATTATGCATGTTTTGGGCATAACCCGTGTAGATATTTTTACAAATCCGAACAGGGAGTTTTCCGAAAACGAACTTTCAAACCTCCATGAGCTTGTTTTAAAAAGGCTTTCAGGCTTTCCGATACAGTATATTTTAGGTAAAAGGGAATTTATGGGTTTTGGTTTTCATGTTAATCCTTCAGTGCTTATACCCAGGGTTGATACTGAGACTTTAGTTAATATGGCTCTCTCGTATATAAAAGAGATAAACGCTAAAAATATACTTGAGATAGGCACGGGAAGCGGCTGCATAGCTATAAGCCTTGCCAAGCTTTCAAATGCAAATGTTTTTGCAACGGATGTTTCTGAGGAAGCTTTGGAGGTTGCTTTTATAAACGCAAGAAACAACAACGCTGAAGTAGCTTTTTTTAAATCGGATTTGTTTTTGGATATTCCAAAAGAGCTTAAAGGCAGCTTTGACATAATAGTTTCAAACCCGCCTTATATACCTACGGATGAGATACCAAGACTTATGAAAGAGGTTTCCTTCGAGCCGTTTGTTGCGCTTGACGGAGGGGAAGACGGCCTTTATTTTTATAGGGAAATAATTTCAAAGGGCAAAGAATATTTAAAAGACGGCGGTGCATTTATGTTTGAAACAGGATTTCTCCAGGGTGAAGCCGTAAGCGATATTTTTAGATCAAATGGATTTTGTGATATCAAAATAATTGATGATATGGAAAACCGCAATAGAGTGGTTTTTGCAATATATAATAATTGAGGTGTATTTATGTTTGACCGTTTAGAAGAGCTTGAAAGCAAATATACTGACCTTTCGGACAGAATAAACGATCCCGATGCTATAGCAAATCAAAATGAATGGCGCAAGCTTATGAAGGAATACAGTGACCTTACGCCAATTATAGAAAAATTCAGGGAATATAAAAAACTAACTAAGGCCATAGAAGAATCCTTAGAGCTTCTTAATGACGGAAATATAGACGAAGAATTCAGAGCCCTTGCAAAAGAGGAGCTTTCAGAGAATAAAGAAGCTATTGAAGAAGTTAAAAAGGAAATAACCATACTTCTTTTGCCAAAAGATCCTAACGACGAAAAAAATGTAATAGTTGAAATAAGAGGCGGAGCAGGAGGGGACGAGGCCGCGCTTTTTGCCGGAGACCTTTTCAGGATGTATTGCCGTTATGCCGAGCGAAGACGCTGGAAGTCGGAAATTATGTCTTCAAATGAAAGTGACCTTGGCGGGTTTAAAGAAGTTTCTTTCATGATACAAGGTCAAGGAGCTTATTCAAGACTTAAATATGAAAGCGGAGTTCACCGCGTTCAGCGTATACCCTCCACGGAATCCGGGGGCAGGATTCACACATCAACGGTAACGGTTGCGGTTTTGCCCGAAGCAGAGGAAGTAGATGTTAATATAGACATGAATGATGTAAGAATAGACGTTTTCCGTTCTTCGGGGAATGGCGGCCAATGTGTAAACACAACAGATTCGGCTGTCCGGGTTACACATATGCCTTCGGGCATAGTTGTTTCCTGCCAGGATGAAAAGTCTCAAATAAAAAACAAAGCAAAAGCTCTTAAGGTTCTCTACGCCAGGCTTTATGAAATGGAAAGGGAAAAGCACGAAGCCGCCATATCGGCGGACAGAAAATCCCAGGTTGGAACAGGGGATAGAAGCGAAAGAATAAGAACATACAATTTCCCGCAGGGCAGGGTTACGGACCATAGAATAGGTCTTACACTCTATAAGATAGATTCCATATTAGACGGCGAACTTGATGAAATCATGGATGCGCTTATAACGACCGAACAAGCTGAACGATTAAAGAAAGAAGCTTAAAAAAGGCGGGCAACCGTCCTTTTTTTAAATTGTTTTACTTATATTTTATATCAATCGACACATTTCATGCTATAATGTTTTTATAAGCCATTAAAAGGAATGATGAATTTGAAGGAACTTATAGACCTTTTTCTGACCTTTGCAAGAGTGGGGGTTTTTACATTTGGCGGGGGCTATGCCATGCTTCCTATGCTGCAAAAGGAAATTGTTGAAAATAAAGGCTGGGCTACGGACGAAGAACTTATTGATTACTACGCAATCGGTCAATGTACTCCGGGCGTAATTGCCGTAAATACAGCCACATTTATAGGACTTAAAAGGAAAGGCATAATTGGTGGTGCTTTTGCAACATTAGGAGTTATTTTTCCTTCGGTTGTAATAATATGCGTGATAGCGGCATTTTTGAAAAAGTTTTCTTCAGTGGAGGTTGTGCAGCATGCTTTTGCTGCGATAAGGGTTGCTGTTGGAGTTCTTATATTAAATTCCGTGGTTAAAATGTCTAAAACAACCGTTAAAGGAGTTTGGGGTGTTTTTGTTGCCCTTGCGGCTTTTCTTGCGGTCACGGCTTTTTCTGCTTCACCGGTTATTGTAGTTTTAGCTGCCGCTTTTTTGGGAATAGGACTTCCTCTTTTAAAGTCATTGCGGAAGAAAGGGGAGGAATAAAATGCTGGAATTATTCTTGGAATTTTTTAAAACAGGGCTTTTTGCTATGGGCGGTGGTCTGGCAACGCTTCCGTTTCTTTATAAAATGGCTGAAAAATACTCGTGGATTACAAATGAAATGATAGCGGACATGATAGCCGTTTCAGAATCCACACCGGGACCTTTGGGCGTCAATATGGCAACCTATACAGGATTTATGAAAATGGGCGTGGTCGGAGGTGTGACAGCCACACTTTCGCTTGTTTTGCCGTCTTTTCTTGTGGTTATAATAATATCCAGATTTTTGGACAAATATAAATGCAGCTTAACTGTTGAAAACATGTTCAAAATTTTAAGACCTGCCGTAACGGGGCTTATAGCTTCAGCCGGCTTTAGTGTTATAATAGCATCCCTTTTTAATAAAGACCTGCTTTTTTCAGGGATATTTGCAGACGCTGTTTATTATAAATGTGTAATATTGTTTGTGGTACTGTTTTTTGCGATAAAGAAGCTTAAGTGGCACCCCATATTTTTTATAACGGCTTCTGCTGTAGTAGGAATAATATTTTCTTTTTAATTCTCATTAAGCCTTTAAAACTCCATATAATTTAATATATGGAAAGATAGGGGGCTTATTTATGAAATACGCTGTTTCTGGGTTTTCGTGTGGTATAACGATAGCTTTTTTGTCCTTTGGCCTTATCCCGGAGCTTTTTTTAAGGCTTGAATATTTTACTGCTTTGTTTGTTATATTAATCGGAATGTTGATATCGTTTTTGCTTGAAAAACTTTTTTTTGAAAAATATAATAAGCATGGTTTTTTATACACGGCAAGTTTTTTGTTTTATATAGCGTTAAGCTTTATATATAAATTTTTGTTAAAAAGCGGGTTTGCAGCAATGTTTTTTTCGGTTTTGCTGCTTTATATTGCTTGCGGAGGCGTTTTGCCGCAGATGGAAAGCGAAAGGAACAACCATTTTGCCCTTTCAGGGTCTATTTTTGGATTTATACTGGGCATTGCGGTTGAATTTTTAATAAAATAATGTTTGGAGGTTGTTATGTCCATAGAAAAAGAAATACTTAAAGAAGCTATTTCCCTGAATGTTAAAAGCATGTTCAGAAAAAACATAGAAAACGCTACAAAAGAGGAGCTTTACGAAGCATCGGCATATGCAATAAGAGACACAATATTTGATAAATGGATAAGAACCCATGAAACATATTCCGAACAGGATGTTAAAGTTGTATATTATCTTTCAATGGAATTTCTGATGGGCAGGTTTTTGGGCAACAATCTTTTAAACCTTTCTGTTTATGATGAATTTAAAGAGGTTTTTGCGGATCTGGGCATTTCCATAAATGAAATAGAAGAAACCGAGCCTGACCCCGGCCTTGGCAACGGTGGTCTTGGCCGCCTTGCCGCATGTTTTTTGGATTCCCTTTCAGCGCTTAGCTATCCGGCTTACGGGGCTGGAATAAGATATCGTTATGGTGTTTTTGAGCAAAAGATAGAAAACGGGTATCAGGTTGAAGTTCCGGACAATTGGCTTAAATGCGGAGACCCTTGGTCCCTTAAAAGAGAAGAATATGCCGTTGAGGTTAAATTTGGCGGTGGCGTTAAAGCTGAACCAAAAGGCAACGGTGAATATAGATTTGTTCAGGAAGGGTATTCCTCTGTCATAGCTGTTCCTTTCGATTATCCTGTTTTGGGCTATAAAAACAACACTGTAAACACACTGCGCCTTTGGGAAGCGCGTGCTAAAAACCAGCTTGATTTAAAGCTTTTTAACGAAGGAGACTATCAAAAAGCCGTTGAAGAAAAAAACCTGGCAGATACTCTTTCAGAAGTTCTTTATCCGGCGGATGAGCATTATCAGGGCAAGGAGCTTAGATTAAAGCAGCAATATTTTTTTATATCGGCAACGGTTCAAAGGGCGATTGCCCGTTTTAAATCTATGAACAGCGATTTTTCGCTGCTGCCCGAGAAAATAGCTTTTCAGCTTAATGATACTCATCCAAGCGTTGTGGTTGCGGAGCTTATGCGTATTTTGGTGGACGAAAATGATCTTTCATGGGATGAGGCGTGGGGAATAACCACAAAGGTATGTGCGTATACAAACCACACAATTCTTGCCGAAGCGCTTGAAAGATGGCCGGTTGAGCTTATAAGCAGGATACTTCCTCGTGTATACCAGATAATAGAAGAAATAAACAGACGCTTTTGGATTGAGCTTACAACTAAATTTGGCAACAACCATGATAAGCTTAGGAAAATGGCCATAATAGCCGACGGTCAGGTTAGGATGGCACATTTGGCTATAGTTGGAAGTCATTCTGTTAACGGTGTTGCGAAGCTTCATACCGAGATACTTATGCATAGGGAGCTTAAGGATTTTTATGAGCTTTATCCCGAAAAATTCAATAATAAAACAAACGGAATAACCCAAAGGCGCTGGCTTTTGCACTCAAATCCGGGTCTTGCAAACGCTATAACAAAAAGGATAGGCGACGGATGGATTAAGGATTTAAACCAAATTTCACGTATTGCGGATTTTGTAAATGATAAAGACTTCAGGGACGAGCTTTTGAGCGTACGCAGGGCAAACAAAGAAGCAGTTGCAAAGCTTATAAAAGAAGAAAAGGGCATAGACATAAATGTGGATTCGATTTTTGACATACAGATTAAGAGGCTGCATGAATATAAGAGGCAGCTCCTTAACGTATTCCATATAATATATCTTTATAACATGCTTAAAACGAACCCGTCTTTGGATATTGTGCCGAGAACATTTATATTTGGAGCGAAAGCCTCCGCAAGCTATAAGCGAGCGAAGCTTATAATAAAGCTTATAAACAATGTTGCCGACGTTATAAATAATGATGCGTCCATAAATGGGAAAATAAAAGTTGTTTTTATGGAAAATTACAGGGTTTCCGTTGCCGAAAAGCTTATCCCCGCGGCTGATGTAAGCGAGCAGATTTCAACTGCCGGGAAAGAAGCCTCAGGAACGGGGAATATGAAGCTTATGCTAAACGGAGCCGTAACTATAGGCACTATGGATGGCGCAAATGTTGAGATATATAATGAGGTTGGAGAAAATAACATATTCATATTCGGTATGTCCGCAGAAGAAACAGCAAAAAAATATGAAGAAAACTCATATGACCCGTGGTTTATAGCAAATACTAACCAAAATATAAGATTTGTGCTTACATCTCTTATAAACGGAACATTTACAAAGGGCGAGGACGATATTTTCAGGGAGCTTTATGATTCTTTGCTAAACGGAGTTTGCTCCCGACCAGACGAATATTTTGTGCTTGCCGATTTTGAAGACTATGCGCGCGCCCAAAAAGAGATAAACGAGGCATATAAGAACCAGGAAAGATGGCTTGACATGTCCATAACGAACATTGCAAAGAGCGGAAGGTTTTCTTCGGACAGGACAATTGAAGAATATGCAGCTGAGATTTGGAATCTTAAAAAAGTTAATATTGAAATGAAACACAACAATTGAAACATATAAAAAAGAACCCTTTCTAAGGGTTCTTTTTTATATGTTTTCATTTCCGGCGGTATCTGCATTTTAAAAATTTTTGTTTTCCTGTTCTTTTTCAGGAAGGGTAGCTTTGATGTCGGTAATTTCTTTTTTAATCTCCGTAAGCTCTCCCATAATGACGGATGTACAGCCTACAATGACCCCGACTAACAAAATAGGCATTGCGATTAAAAAAGAGTCTCCTGAAAAGAAAAAAATTATAAGGGCTAGAAACATAGCCATGAACGCATTTTTCATTTTTATCTCCTGTTTAAAAAATCAATACGGCGGTTTACCCGCCGTATTTTTTTAAGCGCACCCTACGGGAATTGAACCTGCGACCTTTTGGTTCGGAGCCAAACGCTCTATCCACTGAGCTAAGGGTGCATGTACAATTTATTATTGTACATGCATTTTAAGTATATGTCAAAATGTATTGCTGTTTTCTGTGTTGTTTTTATCTTCTTCTTTATCTTCTTTTTCTTTTTTATCTTCTTTTTCTTTTTTGTTTTCTTTAGCTTTATTTTGATAATCTGCAATAAGCTCTTTAATTTCATTTTCGTTTGAGAAATCTCTTCCGAAACAATACATATAACCACTCTCCCTAATGGGTATATATTTAAAAGTATAGCAATATGTGCATGTATACGATATAAAAATAAATCTTTTTGTTAATAATATTACCAATATTTTATAAGAGGTGAGAGAATTTGAATTTATTATATATTTTGCTTATGGTGTCCCAGCTTTTATTTACGGCGGTTGCTGGCATGTATTTTTATAAATCTTTAAGAGTCAAAGAACCGGGCAAAGGACATCTTGATATAAATTCAATTAAAGAATTGGAAAAGATAAGAAGCTTAAGAAGGATAAAGCTTTCAAGCCCATTATCCGAAAAAACAAGGCCTAAGTCTTTAAACGAGATTATAGGACAAGGGAATGCGGTTAAAGCGCTTAAAGCCGTTTTGTGCAGCAAAAACCCCCAGCATGTTATAATATACGGTCCTCCGGGTGTTGGGAAAACAGCGGCTGCAAGGCTTATTTTGGAAGAAGCTAAAAAGAGCCCTTCTTCGCCCTTTGGGGATTTTTCAAAATTCATAGAAATAGACGCAACAACGCTGCGTTTTGATGAAAGAAGCATAGCCGATCCGCTTATAGGCTGTGTTCATGATCCTATATATCAAGGGGCAGGAGCCTACGGAATAGCAGGCATACCCCAGCCTAAGGAAGGAGCTGTTACAAAAGCAAACGGAGGCATACTCTTTATAGACGAAATAGGCGAGCTTAACCCTATGCAAATGAATAAGCTTTTAAAGGTGCTTGAAGACAGGAAAGTGTTTTTTACAAGCGCGTATTACAGCAGTGAAAACAAAAACATACCTGAATTTATACACGATATATTTAAGTTTGGACTTCCGGCGGATTTCAGGCTTGTAGGTGCGACAACAAGAGAACCTAGGGATATTCCTCCTGCACTGCGCTCAAGGTGCACGGAAATATATTTTGAACCACTCAAAGACTGGCATTTGAAGGAAATTGCAAGAGGAGCCGCGTTAAAGGCTAATATACTGCTTGGAGAAAAAGCTTTGGACGAGATAACAAGATATGCTTCAAATGGACGTGACGCCGTAAATATAGTTGAAACTGCCGCTTCGGTCGCTGCCATGGATGGCAGAAGGGAAGTATGTACGGAAGATATAGAATGGATAGCCGAAAGCGGAAGATATACCCCAAAAATCCCCAAAAAACTTTCCGATGACCAAATTATAGGCAAGGTTAACGGACTTGCCGTTTTAGGAGGAGACATCGGCGCGGTTATAGACATAGAGGCGGGGGCTTCCAAAAGCAAGGACAAAAAAGGTTCTTTCAGATGTACAGGGATAATAGAGGAAGAGGAAATAAAAAATGCGGGCGGATGCTTTAAGCGCAAAAGTACGGCTGCTTCATCTATGGAAGCAGTACTCACGGCTTTTGATCACATAACGGGTACGGATACAAAAAATTATGATATCCATATTAATTTTCCGGGTGGGATGCCTGTAGACGGACCCTCGGCGGGTGCGGCGGTTTTTTTGGCCTTATATTCATGTATCTATAAAAAACCTGTAAGCCAAAGAGTTGCTTTGACAGGAGAAATTTCAATATTCGGGGATGTGCTCCCTGTCGGCGGAGTTTATAAGAAAATAGAAGCGGCAGCAATGGCAGGTGCAAAAACAGTGTTTATCCCATGGGATAATTGGAAAAAAACCTATGAGGATATGGAAATAAATGTTATAGGAGTTAAAAATATAAATGAAATAATATCAGGAATTGAAAAGACCAAAAAGAAAGAAACAATAATATCGGCAGATGAAAAGGGAAACGAAATGCTTTCCGCAATGTCGGCGGAAGTATAAAAATACCTTGTTGCAAAATCTTTTGTATAGTATAATAAGTAAGCTACTTAAAGATATTTATTTGCTTTACAAGAGGTGACAAATATGGAATATGAAAACGAAAACAGTTTGCCGATGATACCCTTAAGGGGGTTAACGGTTTTGCCTAATATGATAATGAGCTTTTCTGTTGCCCGTGATAAATCTATAGAAGCTTTAGACTTAGCCGAAAAATCAGACAACTCTATTTTTTTGGTTGCCCAAAAGGATGTTTCTGTTGCTATTCCCGGCATTGACGATTTATATAAAATAGGAACGATTGCTGATATAAAACAAATTTTAAGGCTTCCGGGCAATGTTACTCACGTTATTGTTGAAGGTGTTAAACGAGGTAAGCTTATCAATATAATTTCAAAAGAGAAATATGATGTCGCGGTAATTAAAGAACTTGATGACAGAGATTTAAGCTGTAAGGATGAGAAAACAGAAGCCCTTATGCGCTTGGCGACTGATTTATACGAGGAATATGGCAAGCTTTTTATTCAACCTACGGGCAATGAGGCTGTTGTAAGCGTTATAACGGCGGAAAAACCGGGGCAACTTGCCGATATTATAATTTCGGGGATGTCTGTTTCCTATGATGAAAAACAAAGGTTCCTTGAAATGATAAATCCCATGGTAAGGCTTGAAAGGGTTGTAAGGAAAATAGAACATGAAATTTCTGTTTTAAACATTAAAAAAGAAATTGAAGAAAAAGTCCGCAAAAGCATAGATGAGAACCAAAAAGAGTATTATTTGAGAGAGCAGCTTAAGGTAATAATGGAAGAGCTTGGCGATAAAGACGGGGTTCAATCCGATAAGGATAAGCTTTTGAAAGCAATAGAAGCAAAAAATCTTCCCCAAAACATTAAAAGCGAGATAACAAAAGATGTTGAACGCTTTTCAAAGATTCCGGTTACTTCTCCCGAGTCTTCTGTTTTAAGAAATTATATAGAGCTTATTCTTGAGCTTCCGTGGACAGAGGAAACTGTTGAAAACAACAATATAAGCGATGCAGAAAAAATACTTGACGAGGATCATTATGGGCTTAAAGACGTTAAGGAGCGCGTTTTGGAGTTTCTTGCCGCCAGAGGGAGCATGGAAAAGGGGAAAGCGCCTATTCTTTGCCTCATAGGCCCTCCGGGAGTGGGGAAAACATCAATTGCAAAATCTATAGCCAGAGCTTTAAACAGAAAATATGTGAGGCTTTCGTTGGGTGGGATTAAAGATGAATCCGAGATAAGGGGTCACAGGAAAACATATATAGGCTCAATGCCCGGCAGAATAATAAACGCAATGAAGAAGACAGGCGTTGTTAACCCTGTAATGCTTTTGGACGAGGTTGACAAGCTCGGGACTTCAAGCATAAACGGGGATCCTTCAGCCGCCCTTTTGGAGGTTTTGGATTCGGAGCAGAACAATACTTTTAGAGACCATTATGTTGAATTTGAGTATGATCTTTCAAAAACGCTTTTTATATGTACGGCAAACAATCAGGACACAATACCTAAGCCTCTTTTAGACAGGATGGAAATAATAACTCTTTCGAGCTACACGGAAGATGAAAAGCTTATGATAGCAAAAAGACATCTTTATCCAAAACAGCTTAAAGAATATGGTCTTTCAAAGGCAAAGCTTTTTATAGGCGACAATGTTATGTTAAGCATAATAAACTCATATACAAGGGAAGCAGGAGTTAGGCAGCTGGAAAGGCAGATAGCAAAAATCTGCCGGAAGGCTGTTAAACAGATATCCTTGGGAGAAAAAGAAAAGATAAGTATAACCGGGAAAAACATAGAAGAATATTTGGGAACAAAAAAATACACTTCCAGTAAAGCCTTGACTAAGCCTGAAATTGGAGTTGTAACCGGGCTTGCATGGACCCAAACGGGCGGAGAAACCCTTTTAGTCGAAGCGAACGCCATGCGTGGCGATGGCAGGTTTTTTCTCACGGGTAATATGGGCGATGTTATGAAGGAATCCGCAAAGGCCGCAATAAGCTATATAAGATCCGAAGCTGATAAATTTAACATAGACGAGGAATTCTATAAAAACAAAGATATACATATACATATCCCGGAAGGGGCTGTTCCAAAAGACGGACCTTCGGCAGGGGTTACTATGGCTTCCGCCATGGTCTCCGCATTAACAGGGGCGCATCTTAAAAATGATATTGCAATGACTGGCGAAATAACCATAAGGGGGCGCGTTTTGCCAATAGGTGGGCTTAAGGAAAAAATACTTGCAGCAAAGAGAGCGGGAATAAAAACTATTATAATACCTGCCGAAAACAAAAGAGACCTTACAGATGTACCTGATGAGGTTAAAGGAGATATAAACTTTATTTTTGCCGACGAAATGTCAAAGGTTTTGAATTCTGCCATTATGGAGGGCGAAAGGATATGGAGGTAAAAAACGCGTCTCTTGCAGCGGTAGGCACAAAGCTAAGCCAGTATCCAAAAGACAACAAACCTGAAATTGCTTTTGCAGGAAAATCAAATGTTGGTAAGTCAACGCTTATAAATGCAATGATGAACAGGAAATCCCTGGCAAGAACAAGCTCGATGCCCGGGAAGACAAGAACAATAAATTTTTACGACATAAACGGTTTGATCTACTTTGCAGATCTCCCTGGCTATGGCTATGCGAAAGCACCAAAAACCGAAATAGAGAGATGGGGCAAAATGATAGAGGAATACCTTTATAAAAGGGAAAAGCTTAAAGCTATAGTGATGCTTGTTGATGTACGCCATGAACCGGGCAGCAATGATATAATGATGTATAACTGGCTTAAGCACTACGGCTACGAAATAATAATAGCTGCAACAAAGGCTGATAAGATAAGTAAAACGCAAGTTCAAAAAAACATTTCTTTAATAAAAAACGAACTTGGAATGGATAAAAACGAAACGATAATACCTTTTTCGGGAGAAACAAAGCAAGGAGTTTCCGCGCTTTGGGAAGTCATTGATAAATTTGTTCCGGACGAGGCAGACAATACTTTGTGAGCTGCCGTATATAGCTTTAAACCAAGGTTTAAAAAATCATAAGAGGTGGTAAAAGTGGAAAAGAGGCTTACGTTATCCTCCACTGACAAAAAAATAGCCGGTGTATGCGGCGGTATAGCCAAATATTTTAAATTTGAACCTTCTTTGGTAAGAATTATTTGGGTGCTTTTAACCCTTGTTTTAGATGGCGTCCCGGCAATAATATATATTGCCCTTTGGGCTATAATACCCAAGGAATAAAGCTTAATTGCAAACAAGCCCTGTATTTAAAAAATACAGGGCTTGTTTTTTTATACTCAAAAATTTAATTATTAAAAAACTTTTAAAAAAGATATTGAAAATTAAATGCTAATGATATATAATTGGTTAAAAGTGGTTAGAAGTGGTTTATAGTAGAGGAAATTCCCTTATGTAGTTTTTTTTGGGTGGTGTAAGCAATGTTCATGGGTCAATATATCCATAGCGTAGATGCCAAAGGCAGAGTGATAGTACCCTCAAAGTTCAGAGAAGAACTGGGGGATACTTTTGTTGTCACAAAGGGCTTGGATAAATGCTTATTTGCATACCCAAAAGGGGAATGGGGCATATTTGAAGAAAAATTGTCCAAGCTTCCTTTAACAAGTGCCGATGCAAGAAAATTTGCAAGGTATTTCTTTTCAGGAGCTGTTGAATGTGAGCTGGACAACCAGGGAAGGATAGTGCTTCCTTTAAATTTAAGGGAGTATGCGGCTTTAAAAAAAGATATTGTTTCGATAGGTGTTAATAATAGAGTTGAAATATGGAACAAGCAAAGTTGGGAAGACTATAACGACGAAGAAAATTACGTTGACAGCACACTTGCTGAAAAGATGGCTGAATTTGGAATATAAGGATGTGTTTTAATGGAATTTTACCATCTTTCGGTACTTTTAAATGAAACAATAGAAAGCCTTAATATTAAGCCTTGCGGCATATATGTGGACGGAACAACCGGCGGTGGCGGGCATTCCTTTGAAATAGCAAAAAGGCTGGGGAAAAAAGGCAGACTTATATGTATAGACAAAGACCTTGAAGCAATAGACGCTGCCTCTGAGAAGCTTTCTATATATAAAGATAAAATTACATTTGTGCATGACAACTATTCAAATATAAAAAACATACTTTTAGATTTAAACATACCGGGTATAGACGGTGCGCTTATAGACGCAGGCGTTTCATCGAAGCAACTTGATGAAGCGGACAGGGGATTTTCATATATGCTTGACGCTCCCCTGGATATGAGAATGGATAAGACCTCCGATTTTAAAGCCTATGACGTTGTAAACACATACAGCCAAAAAGAACTTGAAAACATAATCTTTAAATATGGAGAAGAAAATTGGGCAAAAAGAATAGCGGAATTTATAGTCCGTGAAAGAGAAGAAAAACCTGTTAACACAACATACGAGCTTGTTGACATTATAAAAAAAGCTGTTCCAAAAGGCGCCAGGCGCGACGGACCTCATCCGGCAAAAAGAACCTTTCAGGCAATAAGGATAGAGGTTAACGGAGAGCTTTCATCTCTTGAAGAAGCTGTTTACGATATGACGGACCTGCTTAATGATAAAGGCATAATTTCCGTCATAACTTTTCACTCTCTTGAAGACAGAATAGTTAAAACCGCTTTTAAAACCATGGAAAACCCATGCATATGTCCGCCGGATTTTCCGGTGTGCGTGTGCAACAGACTCCCAAAGGGCAGAATATTGACAAAAAAACCAATACTTCCTTCAAAATACGAGGTAGATAATAATCCAAGATCCAGAAGTGCAAAACTTAGAGTGTTTGAAAGAATAGTTTTATGAGAAAAGAGGACAAACCTTGGATAGTAAGATATATTATCAAAATTATTCCAAATACTATATGGATTCGAATGTAGCCTATGAGATAAATCCTGCCTATTATCCAGATGAGAGCGAAGAAATTTTAAGGAAATCCAGGGAAAGGCTTAGGAAAAAAGAAGAAAAGGCTTATTCAAGGTCAAAAGTATTTCATAGGATGAAGCTTGTTTGCGCTGTGGCTTTTGTTTTTTTAGGCAGTGTTTTAACTATGGTGTCTTATGCGTCCATTTCTGCGCAAAAGGTTACGATTAACAAGCTTAAAAGCGAATTAACCGAGCTTAAAAGCAATAATAAAGCTTTGCAAACCGAGGTTTTAAACCAGGTAAGCCTTGAAAACATTGAGGAAACCGCTAAAACAAAGCTTGGGATGTCTCAACCTCAGAGCTATCAGATAGTTTATATCGATGTGCCGAAGCAAAGTTATACTGTTCAATATGAATCGGCACCAGAGGTTCAAGAGGCAAGCATTGATATATTTTCTCAGTTGCTCAGTTTTCTTAAAAAGGATTGATTAATTTATGAGGATGATAAAAATGAAGAGCAAGCTTTGTCTTGTTCTTTTTGTGTTTATGTGCGCCTTTGCCGGTCTCATAGGCAGGATAGCGTATATTAAGGTTGTGCATGGGCAGGAATACGAAAATCTTGCAAAAAACCAGCAGGTTAACAAATATGATATGACCATTACTCCTGTAAGAGGAGATATTGTAGACAGCAACAATCAGCCGTTTGCGGTCAGTATAACTGTGTATAACATTGTGCTTGACTCAATAGTGCTTGCGGACAGTTCTGTTTCGGATGAAGAGAGGGAAAAAACTCTCACCGCTTTAAGTGAAACGCTTGACCTTGACTATAATGAGCTTAAAGGCTACATAACCATAGATCCCAAGACTAATAAACCAAACCTAAATACGCATTGGAAGTATCTTAAAAAGCAGATTGACAGGGAAACGGGCGAGGCTTTAAAGGCAATGGATTTAAAAGGAGTGGTATACGAAAACGACATTAAAAGGGAATATCCTTTTAAAACTCTCGCATGCCATGTTTTGGGCTTTATAAGGAATCTAAAATGGGGAATCGAAAGCTCATATGATAACGAAATGAAAGGCTCTGCCGGCAGAAGCTATATAACCTTCGATGGTGCATCCTCAGTGACAATGCAGGAAATTCCCGCACAAAACGGCAATACAATTGTAACTACCCTGGATTATAATCTTCAGCAATATGCCGAGGAAACCGTAGCAACACTTATGGAGGATTATAATCCTCAAAATTCCGGAGTTATAATGATGAATCCAAATACCGGAGCTATTTTTGCAATGGCCTCAAGCGGTAAATTCGATAACAACGACCCGGCGACCCCGATTAAGCTTTCGGATTCAACTTTTGCCGAGGAATGGGAGAAAAAAACCGAGGACGAGAAATACGAATATCTTTATGAAACATGGAAGAATTTTAATATTTCAAGCACGTTTGAACCAGGTTCTGTTTTTAAGCCCTTTGTTTTGGCGGCTGCCTTGGAAGAAAATGTTGTATCCGAGGATTCGACATTTTATTGCAGCGGAAGCAAGGTTGTAGCTGACACAACGATAAAATGTAATAAGGTTACAGGTCACGGTCAGCAAACCCTTGAAGAAGCTTTTGCAAATTCATGCAACGTAGCTTTTATGGATATAGGAGAAAAGCTAGGAGCTCATCTTCTTAGAAAATACCAGGCCGATTTTGGTTTTGGCAAGCTTACAGGGATAGATTTACCGGGTGAAGTCAGCGCCGAGACGCTTATGTATGATGAAAGCAGAATAGGTCCTGTTGAGCTTGCCACAATGTCATTTGGCCAGTCCTTTAATGCTACGCCTCTTCAGATATTAAATGCTTACTGCGCAATAGTAAACGGCGGAAATCTTATGAAGCCATATATAGTCAGCAAGGTTATCGATGAAAACGGAATAGTTGTTAAGGAAAACGAGCCGGTTGTGGTAAGAAAACCGATATCTAAGGAAACCTCTGATATAATAAAAAAATACAGCGAGTCTGTTGTGAACTATGGAACAGGTAAAAAAGCTAAAATAGAAGGCTATTCTATAGGTGGGAAAACAGGAACCGGGCAACAAGGCGACAGGACAAAAAACCTCCATACGCTTTCGTATGAAGCCTTCCTTCCGGCGGATAATCCCCAAATAGCCATTTTTGTTGTTATGCATATACCGGAAACATACGTTGATAATGTTACAAGCGTCGGTCCGGCGACAAAAACATTGTTTGAAAAAGTAATAAAATATTTGGCTATAGAGCCGTCTTATGAGTCGGGAGAAGATTCTTCAAGCCATGAAGACGATACCAAAAAAGTTGTTTTGAAAGAATATACTGGTCAAAACCTTGCTGATGCTGCAAAGCTTATACTTGAAGACGGTCTTGATTATGAAATCGCCGGGCTTGGGAACAAAATAACCAAGCAGGTTCCCAAAGCGGGAACAGAAATTGAAGAGGGCAGCAAAATAATATTATATGTTGAAAAAGCAGAAGGTGACAAGGGGAGTATAGCCGTCCCGGATGTAGTTTCTTTAAGCTTAAACGATGCGCTTAAAGAAATATATGCTGCGGGGCTTATTGGAGAATTTGGAGACGCCGAGGAAGGAACGGTTGTTTCCCAAAGCCCGCCAAAAGGGGTATTTGTTGAAGAAAACTCAGCGGTTAACCTGGTTGTAGACTCCGGTGTAAACGAGGGAAATGCGGAAGAATAGCGTAAAGAGCATATAAACCCTGTTTTTAAAATATATTTGATATTGGAATATTTTTAAAAGCGGGGTATTTTATGAATGGACCTAAAATGAGCGTCAAAAAGCGTCTTGTTTTTGTACTTCTTATGTGCCAACTGGCGTTTGTATTTCTTGTGGGCAGAGTGGCATACATACAGATATTTCAAGGTGAAGAGCTTCAAAGCCTTGCCTATGAACAGCAGACCAGGGATAGGCTTATTTCCCCGAAGCGCGGGAGTATATTAGACAGGAACGATGTGGGAATAGCTGTAACTGAATCCGTGAACGCCGTGAGCGTTATACATGCCCAGATAGAAGACGAGGAAGAAACAGCCGCTTTTCTTTCCGAGGCTTTAAAGCTTGATTATGGGGAAACCCTTGAAAAGATTAAAAAAAGGGTTGCTTTAATGAGAATAAAAACAAAGGTTGACAAGGAAACAGCCAATATAATAAGACAAAAAAACCTGCCGGGTGTTGAAGTTGACGAGGATGTAAAAAGAATATATCCATATAGCAGCCTTGCTTCTCATGTTATAGGGTTTGTTGGAAAAGATAATCAGGGTATAATAGGGATTGAGTCAAAATACGATGAGTATCTTAAGGGTGAGGCAGGGAAAATATTTACCGTGACCGATGCAAAAGGACTTCAGATAAGTGATGTGACTGAAAGGTCCGAGCCTATAGCTGGGGGAAACCTGGTTACGACTCTTGATATAGTTATTCAGCAGTATGCTGAACAGACGCTTAAAAAAGCTGTTGAATCAAAGGAGGCAAAAAGCGGAATTATAATCGTTATGAATCCTCAAAACGGCGAGATATACGCTATGGCAGTATACCCGGATTTTAATTTAAACGAGCCTTTTGAGATAAATAATGATGAGCTTAAAGCTGTTTGGGATGGATTAACAGAAGAAGAAAAAACTACTTACTTAAATAAAATGTGGCGCAACACAGCTATAAACGATACATACGAACCGGGAAGCACATTTAAAGTGGTAACTTCCTCGGCCGGTCTGCAGGAAGGTGTTGTAACGCCTCAAAGCACTTTTTTCTGTAGGGGGTTTTACATAGCCGGCGACAGAATGATAAAATGCTGGCGCTATCCAAGAACACATGGCGCGGAAACATTTGTTGAAGGGGTTCAGAATTCATGCAACCCGGTGTTTATGGAAGTTGCAGAAAGACTTGGAGCAGATAGATTTCATGATTATCTCATAAAATTTGGGTTCGATAAAAAAACCGGTGTGGATTTGCCGGGTGAAGCTGTGGGAATAATGTATAAGAAAGATGAAATAGGGCCTGTGGAGCTTGCGACAATGGCTTTCGGACAGTCACTTCAAATAACGCCTTTACAGCTTTTAAGGGGAGCGGCAGCTGTTGTTAACGGAGGCTACCTTATAACTCCGCATATAGCTCAAAAAATTGTGGATGATAACGGTGGCCTTATAAAAAGCTTTGATTTTTCAGAGAAAGAGCAGATACTTTCTAAAGAAACCTCCGATACAATGCGGTATATTCTTGAGAGTGTCGTTTCGGAAGGCACAGGAGGCAAGACATACATCTCCGGCTACCGCATAGGCGGGAAAACTGCCACAAGCGAAAAGCTTCCGAGAAAAAACGGAAAATATATAGCTTCTTTCCTTGCCTTTGCCCCTGCCGATGATCCTAAAGTTATGGCACTTGTTATAATAGATGAGCCCCAGGGGATATACTATGGCGGAACTGTTGCAGGACCTGCGATGAAAGAGCTTTTAAGCAATACATTACCTTATCTGGGGGTTGAAAGAATTTTAAGCGAAGCGGAGAAGGCAAAAGAAGGGGAGCTTTCAATAATTGTTCCTGATATAATGGGGCTTACGCTTTCCGAAGCAAAAAATATGCTTTATAAACAGAAAATAAACTATGAAATAAAGGGTACGGGAGAAGGAATATATTCTCAATTCCCCAAAAGCGGTGAAACCATAAACGCGGATTCAAAAATAATTATTTATACAAAATAGACTATGTTTAAACAAACATATATGCTATAATCCTATGTTGGATTGTAGACAGACCAGGAGGCACAGTATGAAGCTCTCACACGTTTTAGAAGGATTAAATTATGAGGTTTTGTCGGGCGGAACGGATATAGATATAAACAATATACAGTATGATTCCAGGAAGGTTTCGAAAGGCGATGTCTTTATAGCCATAAAAGGTTTTAAAACAGACGGCCACAATTATATTTCCTCCGCGGTTTCAAATGGTGCAGCAGCCGTTATTCTGGAAGACTATCCATCTGAGATATTAAGCGGTATAACGGTTATAAAATCTTTAGATACAAGATATGCGTTGGCGCTGGTCTCTTATAATTTTTATGATAAGCCTTCGTCCAAAATGAATGTTATAGGCGTTACGGGCACAAACGGGAAAACAACAACCACATACCTCATAAAGACAATCTTAGAAAAGCAGGGCAGGAAAACAGGTATTATAGGCACAATAGGCAATATGATAGGGGATAAAAAATTCCATGCCGAAAGAACAACGCCAGAATCCTTGGAGCTTATGGAGCTTTTTTCCGATATGCAAAAAGAAGGCGTAAGCGATGTTATAATGGAGGTTTCTTCCCATTCGCTTGACCTTAAAAGGGTTGCATTTTGTGATTTTGATATAGGTGTGTTCACAAATCTTACGCAGGACCATCTGGATTACCATAAAACCATGGAAGCGTATAAAGAAGCAAAAAGCATGCTTTTTGAGATGGCGAAAGCTGCGGTTGTGAATATAGATGATGAAGCTGCACTTTATATGCTTGAAAAAGCATCGGGCAAAACTCTAACCTTTGGGATAGACAATGATGCCAATTTAAGAGCCTGTGACATAACAATAGAATCAACAGGCGTAAATTTTACACTTATGTATAATGATAAGAAATATGATGTAAGCCTTAATATACCGGGCAAATTCAGCATATATAACGCGCTTGGGGCAATGGCTGTATGCGTTTTAATGGATGTGCCCATGAAAACGATTATAGAAGGTCTTAAAGAAAATACAGGCGCTCCGGGGCGTTTTCAAACAATCCCGGCAAAAAATGGAATAAGTGTTATAATTGATTATGCGCATACCCCGGATGGACTTTTAAACATATTAAATACGGCAAGGGAGTTTGCAAAAGCAAAAATAATAACCGTTTTTGGCTGCGGAGGAGACAGGGATAAAACAAAACGCCCTATAATGGGTGAAATATCAGGCAATATTTCTGATTATGCCATTATAACTTCAGATAATCCAAGAACCGAAGATCCACTTAAAATACTTGACGATGTAGAGGTCGGTATGGCTAAAACAAACTGCAAATATGAAAAAATCGCAGACCGGCGCGAAGCAATAAAAAGAGCCGTGTCAATAGCGGAAAAAGACGATATAATAATAATAGCCGGCAAAGGACATGAAGATTACCAAATTTTTACAGACAGGACAATACACTTTGACGATGTCGAAACTGCAAAAGAGATATTGAAAGAGGGCGGTTTTTTATGATGCCTTTGAGTATCAAAGAAATAGTTGAAGCTGTTTGCGGGGTATGCGAAAATATCCCTGAACCCGGTTTTATAACGGGGGTTTCAACGGATTCCAGAAAAATAAAAGAAGGGGATCTTTTTATCCCGCTTATAGGGGAAAAGTTTGACGGGCACGAATATGTGGGGAGTGCTCTTTTAAACGGAGCCGCTTTTGCTTTAAGCCAAAGGAAACTGCCTTTTGATAGAGGGGTTATATTTGTTGAAGATACAAAAAAAGCCCTTTTAGATTTGGCAATGTATTACAGAAGCCTTTTTAATGTTAAGGCTGTTGGAATAACCGGCAGTGTTGGCAAAACCACTACAAAAGAAATGGTGGCCTCAGTGCTTTCCAAAAAGTATAATGTGCTTAAAAACGAGGGGAATTTTAATAACGAAATTGGGCTTCCTTTAACGGTTTTTAATCTTGGGAAAGAACACGATGTGGTGGTCCTTGAAATGGGTATGAACCATTATAATGAGATACACAACCTGGCTTATGTTGCACGCCCTGATATAGGGGTTATAACCAATATAGGGGTAAGCCATATTGAAAACCTGGGCAGCAGGGAAGGAATACTTAAGGCTAAGTCTGAGATGACGGATTTTATGGACGAAGGCTCAAGCCTTGTTTTAAACTCTGATGATGATATCTTAACAGCCGGAAGCTTTAAGCCCGGTATAAAAAAATATTGGTACGGAATTTCAAATAAAAGCGGAATATATGCAAAAGACATAAAACCCTGCGGGCTTTCGGGTATATCTGCGGTGGTCTGTTTTTCGGACGGAAGTGAAAAAGAGGTTTTGATACCCGTTCCTGGGCGTCATATGGTTTATAATGCTTTAGCAGCCGCAAAGACAGGTGAACTCTTAGGGCTTAGTCCCGATGAGATAATAGAAGGCATTTCTGGTTTTAAAAGTCAAAAAATGCGAATGGATATAATTCATGCACAAAACGGCATAAATATAATAAACGACTCTTATAATGCAAACCCTGTTTCCATGAAAGCCGCTTTGGATGTTTTGTCGGAAGTTTCAGGCTTAAGGATTGCTGTTATGGGCGATATGTTTGAGCTTGGCGAAGAATCAAGAACTATGCATTATGACACTGGAAAATATGCAGCCGAGTGCGGAATAGATATTATTGTAGCGATAGGCGCTTTTGCCGAGATGATATATAAAGGCGCCGTGGAAAACGGAGGCAAAGCATATTATTTCAGAACGATTGAAGATTTTTTAAGAGAATCAAAAGATATAGTTAAACCTCAAATGACCGTGCTTGTTAAAGCTTCAAGAGCCATGGGCTTTGAAGAGATAGCAAACAGATTACAGGGAGTGATAAAGTGAAAGGTAATTTCGAAGGAGCCATTTATGCCATACTCGTATCTTTTATACTGGGAGTTATGATTTGTCCGTTTATAATACCTGTTTTAACAAAGCTTAAATTTGGACAAACAGAACGTGAGGACGGACCTGAAAGCCATCTAAGGAAAGGTGGCACTCCTACAATGGGCGGCATAGCAATACTTATATCGTTTTTTATAACCAGCCTGATTTTTATATTTACGGCAGAAGAAAGAACAGACGGTATAGCTGTGCTTATGTTTACAATGGGCTTTGGTATAATAGGTTTTATAGATGATTATATAAAAATCAATAAAAAGCGCTCCTTGGGTCTTAGAGCATATCAAAAGATAATAGGACAAGCAATTATAACGGTGCTTTTTGCGTTTTATATATATAAGTCAGGTATAGGCACTGAAATTTTGATTCCTTTTACAAAAGGGAAAATGCTCGACCTAGGTGTTTTATATGTCCCGTTTTTATTTATTGTTGTGCTTGGAACCGTTAACGGGGTCAATTTAACAGATGGTCTTGATGGGCTTGCTTCAGGTGTAACAATGATAGTGGCGGCCTTTTTTATGCTTACGGCATGGGCAGCCGGAAGCCCTGTTATGTATATTGCCGCATCGGCCATAGGAAGCCTTTTGTCCTTTTTGATTTTCAATTCATATCCCGCCAGGGTTTTTATGGGAGACACAGGTTCCCTTGCTTTGGGTGGATTTGTGGCAGCATCCGCACTGATATTAAAAATGCCTTTGTTTATTTTGATAGTAGGCTTTATATATCTGATAGAAACAATTTCGGTTATTATTCAAGTAGGATATTATAAGAAAACAAAAAAAAGATTCTTTAAAATGGCTCCGATACATCATCATTTTGAGCTTAGCGGTTGGAGCGAGACAAAGGTGGTTGCTCTTTTCTATATTGTGACGGCATTTGTATGCCTTATAGGTTTTTTAGGATGTAAATATATGTTTTAAGGGGACTTGATAATGGGGAATTTAAGCTTTGAACATAAAGATATACTTGTGTGCGGCATGGCAAAAAGCGGGGTTTCCGCCGCAAAGCTTTTAAACAACATGGGAGCCAACGTAACTCTTTCTGATATAAAGCCGGAGGCTGAATTTGAAAAAGAAGTTCTTGATCTTAAGGAAGAAGGAATAAAGCTTTATTGCGGTAAAAATCCTGATGATATAATAGACGGGTTTGACTATGTTGTTTTAAGCCCAGGGATAGATAAAAGCCTTCCGTTTGTTAAAAAGGCCGAAGAGCTTCATATACCCATAATAGGTGAAATTGAGCTTGGCTACATATTTACACCATGCAACATAATAGGAATAACAGGAACAAACGGTAAAACAACGACAACGGCCCTTACAGGCGAAATATTCAAAACAGAATATCCGGGGACACAGGTTGTAGGCAACATAGGCGTTCCTTACTGCGGAAAAGTTATGGAGCTTAATTATAACGATTGGGTTGTTGCAGAGCTTAGCAGCTTCCAGCTTGAATCGATTATAGACTTTAAACCTAAAATAAGCGCGGTTTTAAATATCACGCCGGACCATTTAAACAGGCATAAAACAATGGAGAATTATATTGCTGCCAAAGAAAACATATTTAAAAACCAGCTATACGAGGATTTTACGGTTTTAAACTATGAATGTGAATATTGCCGCGCAATGGAGAAAAAAACAAGGGCAAGGGTTATGTTTTTCAGCAGTAAAAGAAAGCTTGATGCAGGAATTTATATCGAAGACGATAATATAATTGTAAAATGGAACGGTATAAACGAAAAGCTTATAAACGTGAATGAGCTTAATATTTTAGGCGAGCATAACTATGAAAATGCTATGGCCGCTTCATGTATGGCCCTTTGCGCAGGGATTTCCCTTGAAAATATAAGGAAAACGCTTAGAAGTTTTGTTGCCGTTGAGCATAGAATAGAGTTTGTGAGAAGTTTTGAAGGCGTGGATTATTATAATGATTCCAAGGGAACAAATCCGGACGCCGCAATAAAAGCGGTTAAAGCGATGAGGAAACCGGTTGTTCTTATCGGCGGAGGATATGATAAAAAATCAGACTATACCGAATGGATATTAAGCTTTGAAAATAAAGTTAAAAGCCTTGTTTTAATAGGAGAAACAGCTAAAGAAATAGAAAAAACAGCAAGGGAAAACGGTTTCAACTCGGTTAAAAATGCAAACAGCTTTGAAGAAGCTATATTGATGGCAAAAGAAGACGCAAAAGAAGGGGACTGCGTTTTACTTTCTCCGGCATGCGCAAGCTGGGATATGTTTAAAAACTATGAAGAAAGAGGAAGAATATTTAAGGAATTTGTTAGAAGTTTTAAATAAAAGGGTTTTGAGGGGATATAATGTCTGAAAGAGCATCAGGGGCGAATAATAGAACTGTTAAAATAAGCAAAGCACAAATAGACTTCACAATTTTTTTTGTGGTGCTTATTTTAGTGCTTTTTGGAATAATCATGATATTTTCATCCAGCTATTATTATACATTGACAAACTCAAGGTTTGACAATGATATGTATTATTTCCTCAAACGCCAGCTTATATGGGCGGCTTTAGGCATAACGGTAATGGTTGTAATGATGAATATAAATTATCATATATTTAAGGCCATAGCATTTTTTGCGTACATATTTTCAAATATATGTCTTGTCCTTGTACTCTTTATTGGGCAGGAAATAAACGGAGCAAAGCGCTGGCTTGGAGTGACGGATACCATAGGCTTCCAGCCTTCGGAGGTTGCCAAAATTTCACTTATATTGTTTCTGGCATTTTATATCTCAAGCAAAAAAGACGCCCTTAAAGGTTTCGGAAGCTTTGTAAAGTGTATGCTTATCGTAGCTGTGCCTGTTGTTTTAATAGCTATCGAAAACCTTAGCACAGCTGTTATAGTTTTTGCCATAGGTTGCTTTATAATATTTATTGCCAGCCCTAAAATATGGTATTTTATTGTTGCAGCAATAGGAGCCGGGGCGGCCGCGGTTGCTGCTGTTTCACTGCCTCAGTTTGCATATAGGTTTGAACGAATACAAGTTTGGAAAGACCCGTTTTTATATCCGCTGTCGGGAGGCTGGCAAACAATACAGTCCCTTTATGCTTTGGCTAGCGGCGGCCTTTTTGGTCTTGGTCTTGGGCAAAGCAGACAAAAAACTTTCATACCCGAATCATACAACGATATAATATTTGCAATAATATGTGAAGAGCTTGGTCTTTTCGGCGCAATAATAATAATACTTCTTTTTGCGATATTAATATGGCGTGGGCTTAAGTCTGCCATGAATACCATTGATGTTTTTGGATGCCTTGTGGCTACAGGCATAACGGGGATGATAGCCATACAGGTAATACTTAACATAGCCGTTGTAACAAATACAATTCCAAACACAGGTGTTGTTCTCCCGTTTGTAAGCTATGGAGGAACGTCTTTTGTGCTTACAATGGCATCTATGGGCATACTTCTTAATATATCCAGATTTCAGAGGTCAAAAGAGAGATAGTTTAAAATTTCTATTGACAAAAGGCGTTATGTAAAATAAAATCGAAATAAATTCTGTTATAATTAAAATGCTTAAAAACATTGATTAAGAGGAGTAGGCAAGTCTAAACATTAAAGAGAGAGGGTACGTTGGCTGCAATATCCTTATGTAAGAATTGCTGAATGTAACTTATGAGTTTTTGTATAAACAAACGGTTTGCCCCGTTAAAGGCTTTTAAGTGCCTGTTTTGCAGGAATTAAGGTGGTACCGCGAAGCTTTCGCCCTTTTTGGATAAGAAAGCTTTTTTTATTGTCAAAGGTGCGAGTCTTTTGCTTTAAGCAGAGAATATTTAGGAGGAAAGTTATGATTAAGGAGCTAGACAAGGTTTATAACCCAGATTTGTTTGAAGAAAGGCTATATAATAAATGGCTTGAGAAAAAGTATTTTAATACGAAAGTTGATAAAACAAAGAAGCCATATACAATAGTTATGCCGCCGCCGAATATAACAGGTCAGCTTCATATGGGACATGCCCTTGACAATACGATACAGGATATACTCATAAGATGGAAAAGAATGTCGGGGTATAACGCTCTTTGGGTTCCGGGAACAGACCATGCAAGCATATCCACGGAAGTTAAAATAGTGCAGAAAATGGCAGAAGAAGGCCTTACAAAAGAAGACGTTGGAAGGGAAGGCTTCCTTGAACGCGCATGGGCATGGAAAGAGGAATACGGTGGAAAAATCTTAACCCAGCTTAAAAAACTTGGCAGCTCCTGCGATTGGGACAGGGTTCGTTTTACGATGGACGAGGGTCTTTCCGATGCTGTTTTGGAAACCTTTGTGCGCCTTTATGATAAAGGCCTTATATATAGGGGCGAAAAGCTTATAAACTGGTGTCCGAAATGCATGACGACAATATCAGACGCAGAAGTAAACCATGAAGATAAAGACGGATTTTTCTGGCATATAAACTATCCTATCACGGGAAGCGACAAGTGCCTTATGCTTGCGACCACAAGACCTGAGACAATGCTTGGGGACACTGCTGTTGCCGTTCATCCGAACGATGAAAGATATAAAGAGCTTATCGGCAAAACCGTAATGCTTCCGATAGTTAATAAAGAAATCCCGATTATTGCAGACAGCTACGTTGACATGGAGTTTGGAACAGGAGTTGTTAAAATTACTCCTGCGCATGACCCTAACGACTTTGAAATAGGCGAAAGGCATAATCTCCCTAAAATAACCGTTATTGCCGACGATGGAACTATGAACGAAAACGCCGGAAAATATCAGGGGTTAGACAGATATGAGGCAAGGAAGCTTATTGTTAGGGAGCTTGAAGACGAAGGTCTTCTTGTAAAGATTGAAAAAATAACACATGCAGTAGGTATCCATGAAAGGTGCGGAACTGTTGTTGAACCTTTAATAAAGCTGCAATGGTTTGTTAAGATGGAGGAGCTTGCACGTCCGGCAATAGAGGTTTATAAGGATGGAAGGCTCAATATAATTCCCGATAGGTTTGGCAAGGTATATCTCCATTGGCTTGAAAACATAAGAGACTGGTGTATTTCAAGGCAGCTTTGGTGGGGTCACAGGATTCCTGCATACTATTGCGATAAATGCGGAAATGTAGTTGTAAGCAAAACTGCGCCTTCTTCATGCCCGAAATGCGGAGGCAACCTACGCCAGGATGAAGATACGCTGGATACATGGTTTTCTTCGGCGCTCTGGCCGTTTTCAACGCTTGGCTGGCCCAATGATACGGAAGATCTTAAGCAATTCTATCCGACAAGTGTTCTTGTTACAGCCTATGATATAATTTTCTTTTGGGTTATAAGAATGGTGTTCTCCGGGCTTGAGCAAATGGGAGATGTTCCTTTCAAGGATGTGTATATCCACGGCTTAATAAGGGACGAGCTTGGCAGAAAATTCAGCAAATCTCTTGGCAACGGCATAGATCCGCTTGAAGTTATAGATAAATATGGCGCTGATGCTTTAAGGCTCATGCTTATAACAGGGAATTCCCCCGGAAGCGATATGCGCTTTTATAATGAGCGGCTTGAATCCGCAAGAAACTTTGCGAATAAGCTTTGGAACGCCTCAAGGTTTGTGCTTATGAACCTTAAGGACGAGGATAAGAGCAACAAGCTTTTATATCTTACTCCGACGGACAAATGGATACTTTCAAAGCTTAACACGCTCACCAAGGAAGCAACGGAAAACATGGAAAACTATGAGCTTGGTCTTGCGGTTGATAAAATCCACAGCTTCATTTGGGATGAATATTGTGACTGGTATATAGAAATGGTTAAGCCGCGGCTTTATAACGATAATGATCAAACTAAGGATGCCGCTCTTTGGACGCTTAAAACAGTGCTCATAGCTTCGCTTAAACTTCTCCATCCTTATATGCCTTTTATAACCGAGGAAATTTTTATGCATATCCAAAATGAAGAAGAAAGCATAATGATATCCTCATGGCCGGAATATAAGGAAGAATGGAACTTTAAAGAAAACGAAAACGAAATAGACACGATTAAAGAAGCTGTAAGGACGATAAGAAACATAAGGGCAAACATGAATGTTCCTCCCTCAAAGAAGGCAACAGTGTTTGTTGTTTCCGAAAACAGAGAGATAAGGTCTATATTTAAGAATGCGGAAGTATTTTTTAAAACTCTTTCCTACGCAAGCGAGATTCATATAAAATCGACAAAAGAAGGAATCGCAGACGATGCCGTTTCCGGGGTCATAAACGGTGCTGTAATTTATATGCCGTTTGCGGAGCTTGTTGATATCAATAAAGAAAGAGAACGCCTCACAAAGGAAAAGAAACGCTTAAACGGCGAGATAGACAGAATTGTTAAAAAACTTGAGAACAAAAATTTTGTTGAAAAAGCGCCCGCGACCGTTGTTGAAGAAGAAAAAGCAAAGAAAGAAAAATATGAGGCCATGCTTTCAAAGGTTATTGAAAGCTTAAACAATATAGGCTGACAGGCTTTAAATAAATCAACAAAGAATACGGGTAAAATGTGTATACATTCCGTAAGAACTATGTTTTTCCCTCTTGATATGATATCATTAGCGTGTGCGTATTTTAATGATATAATCAAGGGGGAATTTATATGGACTTTTTTCTGCCGAAGGAGCATGAGCTATTTCAAAAAATGTGCAGGGATTTTGCCGAAAAGGAGCTTAGGCCTATAGCCGCAGATATAGATGAAGAAGAAAGGTTTCCTGTTGAAACTCTTGAAAAAATGAAAAGATACGGGTTTATGAGCATTCCTATTCCTAAAGAATATGGCGGGCAAGGGTTTGACAACCTCGCATATGTTATATCCGTTGAAGAGCTTGCGAAGGTTTGCCTTGCCACAACAACAATATATACTGCGCATATTTCTCTTTGCTGTAATCCGTTGCTTCTTTTTGGCACAGAGGAACAAAAACAAAAATATCTTATTCCTCTTTCAAAAGGCGAATATCTAGGCGCTTTTGGTTTAACAGAGCCAATGGCCGGAACTGACGCGTCAATGCAGCAGACAATAGCTGTGCTTAAAGGAGACAATTATATTTTAAACGGTTCAAAAATATTCATAACAAATTCGGCCCATGCCGATGTTTTTATAATAATAGCGATGACGGACAAATCAAAGGGGACAAAAGGTTGTTCAGCTTTTATAGTTGAAAAGACGTTTCCGGGCTTTAGAATAGGAAAACGAGAAAAAAAGATGGGAATCAGAGCCTCGGATGCCTGCGAGGTTATAATGGAAGATTGCGTTGTGCCCAAGGAAAATCTTTTAGGCAAGGAAGGCCAAGGCTTTAGGATAGCCATGGAATCTCTTGACACTGGAAGGATAGGAATTGCGGCACAAGCTTTGGGTCTTGCGGAAGGCGCTTTAAACGAGACTGTGAAATACGTTAAAGAAAGAAAACAGTTTGGCAAGAGGATATCGCAGTTTCAGAATACCCAATTTGAGCTGGCAGATATGAGAACAAAAATTGAAGCGGCACAGCTTTTGGTTTATAAGGTTGCGAGAATGAAGGATACACACCAAAACTTTACGGCAAACGCAGCAATGGCAAAGCTTTATTGCTCTGAGCTTGCCAGCGACGTTACCAGGAGATGCCTTCAGCTTTTCGGCGGCTATGGATATACAAGAGAATATCCCATTGAAAGGATGATGCGCGACGCTAAGATAACAGAGATATACGAAGGAACAAGTGAAGTTCAGAAAATGGTTATTTCAAGCTGGATGAAGGTGAATTAAAATTTATTATGGATAATAGGATAAAAAAGCTTAAAGAAATGATAGATGGCAGCAATAATATAGTTTTTTTCGGCGGAGCTGGCGTTTCAACCGAGAGCAATATCCCGGATTTCAGAAGTGAAAACGGAATTTTTGCGGCGGTTTCTGAATATGGTTATTCTCCTGAGGTAATACTATCAAGGAGTTTTTTCAACTCAAACAAAGAAGTTTTTTATAAGTATTATAAAAAGAATCTTCTTTTTCCGGAGGCTAAGCCGAACAAGGCGCATATAGCCCTTGCGAAGCTCGAAAAAGAAGGGAAGCTTAAGGCTGTTATAACACAAAATATAGATAATCTCCATCAGCTTGCAGGCAGTAAAAACGTGCTTGAGCTGCATGGAACGCTTTATAGGAACTATTGCTTAAGCTGCGGGAAAGAGTTTGATATAAGCTATGTTCTTAAAAATGACGGCATTGATAAATGTGACAAATGTGGAGGAATTGTGCGCCCGGACGTTGTGCTTTATGAAGAAAGCTTAAATGAAAGCGTTATAGAAAAGGCTGTATATTACATTTCAAATGCCGATGTTCTTATAGTTGGAGGCACTTCTTTAAATGTTTATCCGGCCGCAGGTTTTGTGCGTTGTTATAAAGGCAATAAGCTTGTTTTAATCAACAAATCGGAAACCTCTTTCGATTCGTTGGCAAATCTTGTGATAAGAGGGAAAATAGGAGAGATTCTGTCGAACGCCGTAAAAATTTGAAAAAATCGAAAAAAGCTGTTGACATTACCCATACATTTTGCTAAAATGAATTCTGCTACTGTGAACTTTGAAAAGTAAATAGCTATAAACCAAACCCAAGTCAAAAGACAAAGAGTTTTAAAAGGCAAAGGAAAGAAACAAGCTAGTGCAAACTGGCGAGGATATAAACACAAGAGTTTGATCCTGGCTCAGGATGAACGCTGGCGGCGTGCTTAACACATGCAAGTCGAGCGGAGATAGAGACTTCGGTCAAAATTTTA
>JAYFRL010000025.1:0-39796 GCA_034925905.1 Lachnospiraceae bacterium
GAGGTTTCAGCTTAAAAACAAACTGACGCCGTTTGAAAAACGACGCCAGCTCGCGTAATTCCACGATATCCTACGATAGGCTTTTCTGTTTCATGTCCATTAACACTGGCGCGGTGCAATGTTTTAAAATTGCATGGGCTTTTTTTATATTTCAACATCACCTTCAAAAACCTTAAGCGCTTCGCCCGAGAGCAAAACAGCTTCATCGGTATAGGTAACCTTTAGCTCGCCACCGTTTAATATAACTCTTATAGGAGAGCCTTTTTTGCAGTAGCCGTTTAAAACTGAAGCTACTGCCGCCGCGCATGCTCCTGTGCCGCAGGCCATGGTTTCTCCGCTTCCTCTTTCCCAAACACGCATTTTTATTGTGCTTTCATCAAGTATTTTAACAAATTCCGCGTTCACTCTTTCCGGGAAAAGAGGGCTGCCCTCAAATTTAGGCCCTATATTCTCAATATCTATCATATCCGGTTCTTTACAGAACACAACGCAATGAGGATTTCCCATGGATATGCAGGTTATCTCGTATTCCTCTCCGTCTATAGCGGTTTTTCTGGCTATGACATTTTCGCCGTCTAAAAGGACGGGGATCTCCCTGGGGGAAAGCATGGCGCGCCCCATGTCGACAGTTGCGCCTATAACACGATTGTTTCTTGTTTCAAGTGTCAAATGGCGTATTCCGCTTTTTGTTTCTATATTAAGGTCCTTTTTGTTTATCATACCATTGTCATAAAGATATTTTCCAACGCAGCGTATGGCGTTGCCGCACATCATTCCTTCGCTTCCGTCCAGGTTAAACATTATCATTTTAGCTTCAGAGTTTTCGGAAGGACATATTAAGACAACCCCGTCTCCGCCTATGCCGTTGTGCCTGTCTGAAAGGAACACGGAAAGGCTTTCAGGCGAGTTTACTTCTTCCTTAAAGCAATCTATATATATATAATCATTGCCGCAGCCGTTCATTTTTGTGAAATGCAGAAGTTTTTTGCTGCTTCTCATGTTGTTTATATCTACAAGCTCTGTGTTTATTTCGCTATATCTGCCCATAAGGCTGTCTGCAAGGGCATTAGCCGTATCCGTTGAGGTTAGACAGGGTATTCCCAGCATACAGGCGCGGCGGCGGATTTTAACGCTATCTTCCGCGGGCATCCGTCCTCTTGATGAGGTTGAAAGTATATAGTTTAATTTTCCGCTTTCAAGCAGCTTCATGCTGTTGTTTTCGCCTTCGTGGATTTTCTGGATTTTTTCTACTTCCATACCCAAGGCGGAAATAATGTTTGCCGTGCCCTCCGTGGCATAAAGCTTAAAGCCCAAGCGTGCAAATTTTTTAGCTATGTCGCCGATTTCGTGCTTATCGGTATCGCGCACAGTAAGGAAAACGCCGCCGTTTTTATACATTTTATAGCCGGCAGCCACAAGACCCTTAAACAACGCTTCTCTTAAATCTTTTCCTATGCCTAAAACTTCGCCTGTGGATTTCATTTCCGGACCAAGCTGGGTGTCAACGTCTATAAGCTTTTCAAACGAAAATACAGGGACCTTAACTGCCGTATAGGGTGAGGTTTTATATAAGCCTGTTCCAAAACCCAGGTTTTTAAGCTTCTTTCCGAGGCTGACCTTAACTGCCAAATCCACCATCGGCACGCCCGTAACCTTGCTTAAATAAGGCACAGTCCTTGAAGCTCGGGGGTTTACCTCTATAACATAGAGCTTCCCGTTTGCAAATATATATTGTATATTTACTATACCAATGGCGTTAAGTCCACGGCAGAGGCTTTTTGAAGCGTTTAATATCATTGATATTATTTCATCGTTTATATATGTTGCCGGGTATACGGCTATGCTGTCGCCCGAATGTATGCCGGCGCGTTCTATATGCTCCATTATTCCAGGAATAAGGATATCCTTCCCATCATATATGGCATCAACCTCAAGCTCTTTGCCTTCCACATATTTGTCTATAAGCACGGGGTTTGTTATGTTTTGGGAAAGTATTATATCCATATATTCCTTTATGTCATCGTCATGAAAGGCTATTATCATGTTTTGGCCGCCCAAAACATATGAAGGACGTATCAAAACCGGATATCCGAGAGAGTTTGCAGCCTTTAAGGCCTCTTCAAGGGTCATAACAGTGTGACCTTCAGGTCTGCTTATGCCAAGGGAAAAGAGGAGCTCGTCGAAACGTTCCCTATCCTCCGCCATATCTATGCTGTCTGCCGAAGAGCCTATTATGGGCACACAATTATCGCGCAGGGTGGGGGTAAGCTTTATTGACGTTTGGCCTCCGAATGCTACAACAACGCCTAAGGGCTTTTCTATGTTTATTATGTGCATAACGTCTTCAGCGCAGAGTGGTTCAAAATAAAGCCTGTCAGCCGTATCAAAATCGGTGGATACGGTTTCAGGGTTATTGTTAATCATAACAACGGTATATCCCAGCTCTTTTAACACATGCACACAATGTACTCCGGCGTAGTCGAATTCTATGCCTTGCCCGATTCTTATAGGGCCTGAGCCTATAACAACGACGGTTTTTTTGCTTTTATCGATAAACGGGAGAACCTCATTTTCGCCGCCGCAGGCTTCCCTGTTGTACGTGGCATAAAAATACGGTGTTTGAGCCGCAAACTCGCCCGCGCAAGTGTCAACGGTTTTATATGTTGGTGCGGATTTAAAGGTAAGATGCGTTTTGCATATGTTTTCTATAGAGATGTCTGTGAAACCAAGACGCTTTGCCTTGAAATAAAGCTCATAATCAAGCTCGGAACAGGAAAGCTCTTTTTCAAAATCCGTTATATTTTTAAGTTTATATAAAAACCAGCGGTCTATTTTTGTCATTTCAAAAATTTCATCTATAGGGAAATCCCGGCGCAAAAGAGCGCATATTATAAAAATACGCTCGTCCGTTTCCTCCTTAAGCTTAGCTAAAAGCCTGTCTGTTTTGAGGGTTTCTATATAGGGAAGCTTTAATGTTTCCGTTTTAAGCTCCGCTCCTCTTATAGCTTTCATTATTGCGGATTCAAAGTTGTCTGAAATGGACATAACCTCGCCCGTAGCCTTCATTTGCGTTCCGAGGCGGCGTTTTGCATATACAAATTTATCAAACGGAAACTTTGGAAATTTAACGGCAACATAATCAAGCGCTGGCTCGAAGGCCGCATAGGTGTTTCCCGTAACCGCGTTTATTATTTCGTCCAGATTATAGCCCAAGGCTATTTTTGTGGCAACCTTGGCTATGGGATAGCCGGTTGCTTTTGAAGCAAGGGCAGACGACCTTGAAACACGCGGATTGACCTCTATAACGGCATATTCAAAAGAATCAGGGTGCAATGCAAACTGGCAGTTGCAGCCTCCGCAAACGCCCAAAGCAGTTATTATATTTAAAGCTGCCGAACGAAGCATTTGATATTCATGGTCTGCAAGGGTTACGGCCGGAGCGATTACTATGCTGTCACCCGTGTGTATGCCAACAGGGTCAAAATTTTCCATGGAACAAACGGTTATAACATTTCCTATGGCGTCACGCATAACTTCAAATTCTATTTCTTTCCAGCCGGATATGCAGCGTTCGACCAAAATTTGAGAGATTGGCGATGCGGCTATGCCTCCGCGCGCAATTTCAAAAAGCTCGGATGGGGAAGCGGCTATGCCTCCTCCGCTTCCGCCCAAGGTGAAAGCTGGGCGTACAATAACGGGATAGCCTATTTTTTCAGCAAACAGAAGGGCAGCCTCAGGCGTTGTAACAACTTCGGAAGGTATGCAGGGCTGACCGATAAATTCCATTGTTTCTTTAAAGCAAAGGCGGTCTTCGGCTTTTTTAATTGCGGATGGCGATGAGCCTAAAAGGCGTATGCCACGGCTTTCAAGGAAACCTTCCTCAGCAAGCTGCATGCAAAGGGTTAAGGCTGTTTGCCCGCCAAGACCCGAAAGTATGCTGTCCGGTTTTTCTTTGTCAATTATTCTCCTTATTGTTTTAAGCGTTAAAGGCTCAATATATATTTTATCCGCCATAACGCTGTCTGTCATTATTGTTGCGGGATTGGAGTTTACAAGCACTATTTCTATGCCATCTTCGCGCAGGGCGCGGCAGGCTTGTGTTCCCGCATAGTCAAACTCGGCTGCCTGACCTATAATTATTGGCCCGGAACCTATAACCAAGACTTTTTTAATATCTTTATTTAACGGCATTTTTGCATCCCTCCACGATGTTTATAAAACGGCTGAACAAAAAATCCGTATCATGCGGACCGCCGCAGGCCTCCGGGTGAAACTGAACCGAAAAGGCCGGTGCGTTTTTATATGAAAGCCCCTCGTTTGTGCTGTCGTTTACATTTACAAAAAGCTCCGAGGCAATTTCTTTGTTTATGCTGTCATTTATAACTGCATAGCCGTGGTTTTGAGAAGTTATATATGTGTTTCCGCCTTCTTCGCGTACGGGTTGGTTTGCGCCCCTGTGACCATATGGGAGCTTGCCCGTTGAAAACCCGTTTGCAAGCGCAAGAAGCTGGTGACCAAGGCATATGCCCATTATAGGTACTTTCAAAGGCAAAATCCGTTTAAGTGTTTTAATGGCGTCGGTGTTGTCTACCGGGTCTCCCGGGCCGTTTGTGAGAAGTATCCCGTCTGGTGAAAATGAAAGCATTTTTTCAGCCTTTGTGTTGTGCGGGAACATTATAACGTCGCAATCCCTTGCCAAAAGCGAGCGTATTATGTTTTGCTTTGTACCGAAATCCCAAACGGCTATTTTATATTTTCCGTTTCCTGTGCCGCAAAATGATATTTCTTTCGAGGATACCTTTTTAACGGGTTTTTCTATCTTAAAAGACGAGATTTTTTTAAGGTCTACATG
Source organism: Lachnospiraceae bacterium (assembly GCA_034925905.1). Lineage (GTDB taxonomy): Bacteria > Bacillota > Clostridia > Lachnospirales > Anaerotignaceae > JAYFRL01. The sequence continues at coordinate 4,853 of JAYFRL010000025.1, forward strand.
TTTCGGGTTTTTTGTTATGCATCCGTTCATAGTTCCGTGCTCGCGGAGAATCCTTGTAAGAGCGCGGGTATCTATACCTGAAAGACCCGGTATGCCGTTTTCGTATAAAAAAGCATCCAATGTCATTTCGGAACGGAAGTTTGACGGATGGATGCAATGTTCTCTTACAATATAAGCTGAAGCCCCAATTTTTCCGCTTTCAAAATCAGCCGGAATAATACCGTAGTTGCCTATCAAAGGGAAAGTTTGAACAACAGCCTGGCCTGTGTAGCTTGGGTCTGTAAGCGTTTCTATATATCCTGTCATAGAAGTTGCAAAAACTATTTCGGCGGTAGCCTCTTTATCAAAGCCGAAGCCTTCACCGCAAAAACTCATTCCATTTTCCAAGACCAAATATTTTTTCATATAAGTCACCTCTGCGGCAAATGCCGTCTAAAAGCTTTTTTAAGACATTGCGGCAAACACAGTTTGCCGCAATGCTTTAATTTTCATAAGTTCTTATTATGTTTTCGGATATTTCACCTTTTGTCAGGCGGAGATCCATAGCCTGTTTTTCAATGTATTTATGGGCTTCACATTCGTCCATGTTAAGATGCTTTATAAGAACCCACTTTGCTCTGTTTACCGTACGTATCTCGCTCATTTTAGACGTAAGGCTTCGATTTTTCTTTTCTATTGCCTTAAGCCTTGAAGAGGTTGCAACGGCAAGCTTAACAGCCAAATATAAAACAGCTTTACTTGTAGGTTTTGAAACCGTCATAACGCCGTAGGCTTCAACCTTAAACGATATTTCGTTATAAAGCTCACTGCTTACAAGGAGTAAAACCCCCGAAGCGGAGTTTTGCACAAGGTCTAATGCGAATTCCGTGCCAAATTCATCTGGAAGCGGAGAATTTATTATTATTATATCATATTCGCATGAAATGAGGGCGCGCTTCGCTTCGCCACAGCTTGAAACCGTGGTTATCGGTGAAAAAAGTGTGGCGGGCAGCAACTCAGACATATAAAGCGACACTTTATCAGAGCCAGCCACAATAAGCACACTGGAAGGTGTTCTTTCGGAAAGCATATAAACACCTCCCGATTAAAACAGCAAATTTTCATAGGCTTCTAAAATTGCGGCCGGTATATGATTGCGTACAAAACTGCTCTCTTTCATTGCTTTAATAGATTCTTTTAAGGATGAAGGCAACATTTTAAAAAGTTTAAGCGTTTCGCTTCCTGCAGAATATAAATTTATATCTGTTGAAGGAGGCGGAGTCAAGTTATTTTTTATTCCGTCAAGCCCTGAGTATATAAGGAGTGCATATGCCATATAAGGGTTTGAAAGCGCATCGGGAGAGCGAAGCTCTATCCTTAAGCGCGACTTATCATCGGCTGGTATTCTTATAAGCTGGGAGCGGTTTTCCGGCGACCATGTTATATATTTGGGAGCTTTATGGCCTCCAAGCCGCCTGTATGAACCCTCTGACGGATTTAAAAACAAAGTTATATCATATATATGCGCCATTATTCCTGCCATAAAAGCTTTAAAAAAATCTTTGTTATTTAGTGTGTTTAAGGAAACGGGAGACATGTTTATATGCATTCCGTTCCCGCTTTTATCTGGAATAGGTTTTGGATCAAATGAAGCATAAAGACCGTTTCTTGACGCGGCTGTTTTAACAACGGTTTTAAACGTAACAGCATTATCAGCCGAGGAAAGGGCGTCGCTATACCTGAAATCTATTTCATTTTGCCCGGGACCCTCTTCGTGATGTGAGCTTTCAGGGATTATTCCCATTTCTTCAAGGGTGAGGCAGATTTCGCGGCGCACATTTTCGCCTGCGTCTTCAGGAGCCATATCCATATACCCCGCATTATCAAAGGGTATATTTGTTGGCAGCCCTGTTTCGTCCGTTTTAAAGAGATAAAACTCGAATTCAGGACCAAAATAGCACATGATGCCGGCATCTTTTGCTTCTCTTATAGCTTTTTTAAGAATATATCTTGTGTCAAGCTCGAAAGGCGTCCCATCGGGGTGCTTTATATCACAAAACATTCTTACAACGCGCCCGTGTGAAGGCCTCCAAGGCAAGAGAGAAAGAGTTGAAGGATCGGGAAACAAAAAGAGATCTGATTTTTCTTCGCTTCCGAAGCAGCGTATTGCCGATGCGTCAAAGGATATTCCATATTCAAAGGCTCGGCTGAGTTCGCCAGGCAATATAGAAATATTTTTTGGTGTTCCGAAAACATCACAAAACGCAAGTCTTATAAATTTTACATCTTCCTCTTTAACATAGTCCTGCACTTCTTGTTTTGTGTAAAGCATAGCTTTCCCTCCGTTAGTTTTGCACATATAATTGTTTATATGGGCTTGTGGTATTTGGCGTTAATACATAAAAGCCTTTTTTATATACGGCTTTTTCATCTTCGTCGAAAAGCTTTGAAAAGGTTTTTATGTATGGGGCTATTTGGCTTAAATCTTCGGGGGTAGCTTCCCTAACATTTATCTGTTTGGGAAATTTACACGCAAGATGGTCCGCACGTATAACTATTTTGCCGCCGTGCATACCTGTTCCGCAGAATTCTCCTAAAACCTCATTATCATTATAACCAATACCAAGCACAACTATCAAGCCCCCAGCTTGATATTCTCCAAGAAAACTTCCACATTTTCCTCCTACCACAATAACGGGGGTTTTTTCTGCATATGCTTTCATATGTATTCCAGCACGGTAACCAACGTTGTTTTTAATATACATTTCTCCGCCGCGCATTGCATAGCCCGTGGCGTCTCCGCTGCTTCCGTACACGATTATTTTTCCGCAGTTCATTGTATCGCCTGTGGCGTCCTGCGCATTTCCGTTTACTATTATTGTTGCTCCGTCCAGATAAGCGCCCAAGGCATTTCCCGGGACACCGTTTATAACTATTGTTTTTCCTGATTGCCCTGCGCCTATAAAACGCTGTCCAAGGCAATTTTCAAGCTGGACTTCACCTTTTAACGGAAGAATCTTATCATTTAATTCCGCAGCTTTCATATTAGCCGTATCAATTTTCATGGAGTATACCTCCCAACTTTTCGTCTCTGTATCCCCTTGAAAAGGCTATAAGACTAGGCTGTTTGCATATAAGACCGAAATCCAGGCTTGAAAGAGGAACCCTTTCCCTTATCAAGTAGGTATATATTCCTGCCTTGTCTACATTGCCTACCAATATAAAACCTTTAAGGTTTGACTCGTCATAAAAGAGCTTTTTATAGTCTTCACCGCATTTTGATTCAAAGGTTTTCCCCTCGTATGAACCTGCGGTTATAACATGAAGTCCGAAAAAGCCAATTGCGTTCATGGGCATTGCGTTGTCAAATTCGGCATTTCCGTCAGCCATGTTTGTTCCGGCGGTTTTTCCGCCCTTATAAGCATTAGGCATAATGGCCAGTATTTTATTTGCCCCGGAGGATATATCAAAGCTTTCAACACAATCGCCGGCTGAATATATGCCCTCAAGGCTAGTTTCCATTTTATTGTTTATTTCTATTCCTCGGCCAACTTTTCCGCCGGCATCTTTCACAAGGCCTATGTTAGGCTTTACGCCTATTGCCGTAACGAGGATATCAAAGTCTATTTTATCTCCGTTTGTGAGGTATGCCGTGTTGCCGTCAAAATGTTCCACAGATGTACCGAGTATAAAATCCATGCCTTGTTTTTCAAGATGAGACTGCACAAGCTTTGCGCCTGTTTCATCCAGTATACTTGAAAGTATACGTGTGCTTAAATCAACAATAGTTATTTTACCCACGCGCATTGCTATGCCTTCTGCGCATTTAAGACCTATAAGTCCCCCGCCTATTATAAGCACCTTTTTTGTTTCCCCAAGCTCTTTTTCAAGAGCCTTTGCACTATCAAGCGTCATAAAACAGAATTTTTTAGAAACATTTTCAAGGCCGTTCATAGGGGGAACAAAGGGAGAAGAACCGGTTGCCACAAGAAGCTTGTCATAAGAAACGCTTTTCCCATCGTCAAGCAATATTTCTTTTTTTGAAGCATCTATTTTAGTGGCTGTTTTGCCAAGCATAAGCTTGCAGGAATTTACTTCATAGAAGTCGTCGCTTCTGTATTTCATCTTTTGCTCGTCTGTTTTGCCCTGGAGGAGATATGATATTAAAGGACGCGAATAAACATGATGTTCCTCGTTGCTTATTATGACTATTTCGCCGTCCTTATCGATTTCCCTTATGCCCTCAACAGCACCTGCGGCGGCAGCCGAGTTTCCGATTATAACGTATTTCACAATAATCACCTCTCCTCAAATACTATTGCGCGGTTTGGACATCCCGAAACGCAGTTAGGGGTTCCAAATGTGTTTTGGGTGCAAAGCTCACATTTCTGCATAACTCCTTTTTCAGTAGGAGTTACGCAGCCATAAGGACAAGAAAGTACACATGTGTAGCATCCTACGCATTTTTCCCTATCTATGGTTATTATCCCGTCTTTTTTGGTTAACGCCCCAGTTATGCAGTTCATAGCGCACAAAGGCTCGTCGCAATGGCGGCAGGAGACAGCAAAGCATACCTTGCCGTCTGTTTCTATTCTTATATTGGGTCTTAAGGTTATGCCTTTAAGCGCTTTAACTATATCAGTTTCACCTGAGTTTGCAAAAGCACAGTTATATTCGCAAAGATGACAGCCCAGACACCAATCTTCATTTACATATATTTTTTTCATAGCATCATCACTCCCCCGCATACTTTATTCCCAAAATGGAAAGCTCTTTTTCGTTTAAATCCACTCCGCGGAGCATGAGCCTGTTGCCTTTAAGAGCTTCTATGGAGTTTATTCCCATGCCGCCCATAAGCTCTTTTATTTCATGATCCCATGCGGTTAAAAGGTTCACGAGTCTTGGATATCCTATTTCGGGGTTGAGTCTTTTAACAAGTTCAGGTTCCTGAGTTGCAATTCCCCAGTTGCATTTTCCTGTTTGGCAGCTTCTGCAGAGATGGCATCCCAAAGCTATAAGAGCCGCGGTGGCTATGTAAACTGCATCTGCTCCAAGAGCAACAGCCTTCACAACATCTGCGCTGTTTCTTATGCTTCCGCCGACAACCAGGGAGACATTGTTTCTTATGCCTTCGTCGCGAAGCCTTGAGTCTACGCTAGCAAGGGCAAGCTCTATGGGTATGCCTACGTTATCCCTTATCCTTGTGGGAGCTGCACCCGTTCCGCCTCTGAAGCCGTCTATTGCGATTATATCGGCGCCGCTTCTTGCTATTCCGCTGGCTATGGCTGCTATGTTATGGACAGCGGCAACCTTAACTATAACTGGTTTTTTGTATTGAGTTGCTTCCTTTAAAGAATATACAAGCTGGCGCAGGTCTTCTATTGAGTATATATCATGGTGAGGGGCAGGGGATATTGCATCTGAGCCCTCGGGTATCATACGTGTTTTTGAAACTTCACCAACTATTTTTGAGCCTGGGAGATGCCCTCCTATGCCGGGTTTTGCGCCTTGCCCCATTTTTATTTCTATTGCGGCTCCAGCCTCAAGATAGCCCTTGTGAACGCCGAAACGTCCCGAAGCAACCTGAACGATGGTATTTTTTCCGTATTTATAGAAATCTTCATGGAGTCCGCCCTCGCCGGTATTATATAATATTCCGAGTTCCTGGGCAGCAAGAGCAAGGCTTTTGTGTGCATTATAGCTTATTGAGCCGTAAGACATAGCCGAAAACATGATTGGCATTGCAAGCTCAATCTGAGGTGACATCTTTGTTTTTAAGGTTCCGTCTGCATTTCTTTCGATGTTTACAGGTTTTTTACCTAAAAACACTTTTGTTTCCATAGGCTCCCTTAAAGGGTCTATGGACGGATTTGTAACCTGTGAAGCATTTATTAATATTTTATCCCAATATACGGGGAAATTGTTTGGGTTGCCCATTGAAGAAAGCAAAACTCCTCCGCTTGCAGCCTGGCGGTATATTTCTTTTATGGCTTGGCTGCTCCAGTTTGAGTTTTCTTTGAAGCAATGGTCTGTTTTAACTATCTTAAGTGCTTTGGTTGGACAGAGGGTTACGCAACGGTGACAATTAACGCATTTGCTGTTGTCGCTTAACATAGTGTCTAAGTCGGAGTCGTAACGATGAACTTCATTTGCACACTGACGTTCGCAAACTCTGCATTTTATACATTTATTTTGGTCTCTTATTACTTCATAATCAGGGTATATAAAATCAATAGCCATTATTTACGCCTCCTTCCAGGGTTACTATAATCGGTTCTCCGCCGCTTGGAGACCATATTCTGTCGGGTGAGGGTTCCATTTTCCTTATTGCGCATTCCTCGCTTGCAAAATAAACCTTGTCGCCCTTTTCGCCGGCTACCATGGAGCGCAGCTTAAGACGGTCGTTAAGAGCCATAAGCCCACCCTCAAAGCCTAAAAGAATAGAGAAAGGTCCTGTTATCAAAAGGCTTGAGAAGGCATTTCTTAAGTATCTGAATTTTTCTTTTTCTTCCGCAGGCATATCTTCAATTGTGCTCCAGAAGGGTGCAGCTATGATGCTTGCTGTTTCAGAGAGCGTGAAGCCTTGATGCCTGAGAAGATAGTCTATTATGTATGTTATAACTTCCGTGTCGGTTAAAAGAGTACACTTATAGCCGAACATTTCTATAAACCTTCTGTTTGCATCATAGGAAGATATTTCGCCATTATGTACAACAGAATAGTCAAGAAGAGAAAACGGATGCGCGCCACCCCACCATCCGGGCGTGTTTGTGGGGTATCTGCCGTGCGCTGTCCATGAATAGCCTTCATACTCGTCAAGCCGATAAAAATCGCCTATATCCTTTGGGAAGCCGACAGCTTTAAAAACCCCCATGTTTTTTCCGCTTGAAAAAACATAGCAGCCTCTATAATCCTTGTTGATTTTAAGCACGGCGCGGACGGTGTATTCCTTTTCGTCGAGCTGGCTGTCAATAAGCCTGTTGTGCGCTGGAGTTACAAAATATCTCCATATGAGAGGTTCGTTTGTTATCTTCCGCGATTTTTTAATAGGTATTTTTGAAAGATTCACTACTTCAAACATCTTGTCTATGTATTTTTCACATTCTTCTCTTGCCCTCATATCGTCGTAAAAAATATGCAAAGCATAGAGGTCCTTATATTGGGGGTATATTCCATAGCCGGCAAAGCCGCCGCCAAGGCCATTTGAACGCTCATCCATTGTGGACATGGCGTTTGAAATAATACCGCCGTTTATGTTTTTGCCACTTCTTGAAATTACGCCGGCAATCGCGCAGCCCGAAGGTATTCGGATATCCCCTTCTTTATACAGCATAACTACACACTTCCTTCCAAGACTAAATAATTGAAACCTATGCCCGAAAAAAAACAAAGGCATCCATCCAACAAGTACTTCCTTGTTAAATGAACGCCTTTGTTCACTGGACGCAGTATACTATAATAATAGGTTGTTGTCAAGGCAAAAATACAACTTTTGTGTTTTTTTTAGAGAACATGAAAAAATTGTATTGACATCGAATTCCTACTGTGCTACAATGCCTCCATGAACCCGGCAAAGGCGCCGCAGAAAATCTGTGGTGTCTTTGCCTTTTTTAGTTTTTAATTATTCTTGTGAAGGAGAGGAAAATGATGAATACTGTATCTGAAATATTTGGAAGTATGGTATTTAATGATGCTGTAATGAAAGAAAAATTGCCTAAAGAAACATATAAGGCAATGCAGAAAACAATTCAGGACGGCCGTCACCTCGATATCGGAGTTGCAAATGTTGTTGCAAATGCCATGAAAGATTGGGCAATAGAGAAGGGGGCCACTCACTTCACTCATTGGTTTCAGCCCATGACAGGCATTACGGCAGAAAAGCATGACAGCTTCATATCACCTACGGCTGGCGGAAAAATAATAATGGAATTTTCAGGCAAAGAGCTTATAAGAGGCGAACCTGACGCATCAAGCTTTCCTTCAGGCGGACTTCGTGCGACATTTGAGGCAAGAGGATACACGGCATGGGATCCGACATCATATTCATTTATAAAAGATGGAACATTATGTATACCAACAGCTTTCTGTTCTTACGGAGGAGAAGCGCTTGACAAAAAAACTCCTTTGCTCCGTTCCATGGAAGCTATAAACAAACAGGCGCTCAGGGTACTTAAGCTTTTCGGAAATGAAGATGTTACATCAGCAAAAACAACAGTTGGCCCAGAACAGGAATATTTCCTTGTTGATAAAGAACTTTTTGACCAAAGAAAAGACCTTATTTATTCAGGACGCACATTATTTGGTGCAAAACCTCCCAAGGGACAAGAGCTTGAAGACCATTATTTCGGAGCTATAAAGCCAAGAGTTTCAGAATTTATGAAGGACTTGGACATAGAGCTTTGGAAGCTTGGAGTTCTTGCCAAAACTGAGCATAATGAAGTTTCACCTGCACAGCATGAGCTTGCGCCTATATTTACAACAACGAATATAGCTGCGGATCACAACCAGCTTACAATGGAAATTATGCAGAGGGTTGCTAAAAAGCACAATCTTGTTTGCTTATTGCACGAAAAACCTTTTGCCGGTGTAAACGGAAGCGGTAAACACAATAACTGGTCAATGTCCACTAACACGGGAACCAACCTTCTTGAGCCAGGTGAAACGCCATTTGAAAACGCACAGTTTTTACTTTTCCTTTGTGCTGTTATCAAGGCTGTGGATGAGTATCAGGATCTTTTGAGAATATCCGTAGCAAGTGCCGCAAACGACCACCGCCTTGGAGCAAACGAAGCTCCTCCGGCAATCGTTTCGATATTCGTTGGCGAAGAGCTTACAGGAATATTAGACGCTATAGAAAACGGGACGGGATACGATGCAAAAGAAAAAGTGCAGATGAAGATAGGCGTAGACGTTCTTCCACGTTTCCCGAAGGATACAACAGACAGAAACAGAACATCTCCTTTTGCATTTACGGGGAATAAGTTTGAATTCCGTATGCTTGGCTCAAGCCTTTCAATTTCAGGCCCAAATATAGTTCTTAATACGGCTGTTGCAGAGGAATTGAAACAATTTGCCGATGCTCTTGAGGGCGTTTCCGATTTTAAGGCAGAGCTTGCATCTCTCGTAAAGAAAACAATAAAAGAGCATAAGAGGATAATATTCAACGGAAACGGATATGATGATGCATGGGTTGCTGAAGCTGAGAAAAGAGGGCTTTTAAACCTTAAAACAACACCGGAATGCATGCCATATTTCCTGTATGATAAAAACATTGAGCTTTTCGTATCTCATAAGGTTTTCACGAAAGAAGAAATGCATTCGCGTTATGAAATATCAATGGAAAATTACTCCAAAATTCTTAACATAGAAGCTTTGACAATGCTTGATATGGCAAAGAAAGATATTCTTCCTGCCGCTTCGGCATATGCAAGAGAGCTTTCTGAAACTGTTATAGCAAAGAAAGAATTTGTTCCGGCTACGGGATGCATCTATGAAAAAGAAACAATCGCAGCAATTTCAGCACGTATAGACAGCGCCTATGCTGCCATAAAAGAGCTTGAAGCAACGCTTATTAGCGGAAAAGACATAGCAGATGCAACAGAGCTTGCAAATTATTATAAGGATAAGGTTATCGTACTTATGAATAAGCTCCGCATTTCCGTAGATGAGCTTGAAACAATGACAGCTGAAGATTTTTGGCCATATCCTACATACGGAGAACTCTTATTTGGAGTTAGATGAGGTTTGATTTTTTAATTAATCATATAGAAGAGAGACTTAAAACAGGATTTATATAGTTTTAGATTGGAGATGAGAGTATGAGCAACATTATGGTATTATTTTCGGACGTTAACACTTTGTGGGTGTTAGTTGCGGCAGCACTTGTATTTTTTATGCAGGCAGGCTTCGCAATGGTTGAAACAGGTTTCACCAGAGCAAAAAATGCAGGAAACATAATCATGAAAAACCTTATGGACTTCTGCATAGGAACACCGTTATACTGGATTACCGGTTTTGGAATAATGTTTGGAACGCAAAGCTTGATTTTCGGAGGATTAGACCTTTTCACAACAGGTGATTACAGTGCCATTCTTCCAGCTGGAGTAAACTTCTACGCATTCTTTATATTCCAGACAGTATTCTGTGCAACAGCAGCAACAATAGTTTCAGGAGCAATGGCTGAAAGAACAAAGTTTATATCCTATTGTTTGTACAGCGCTCTTATAAGTGCCTTTATATACCCTGTTTCAGGCCACTGGATTTGGGGCGGCGGCTGGCTTTCTCAATTAGGGTTCCATGATTTTGCCGGTTCAACGGCAGTACATATGGTTGGTGGAGTTTGTGCCTTTGTTGGTGCTGCAATGCTCGGTCCCCGTATCGGAAAATACAGCAAAAGCGGAAAACCCAAAGCTATTCCTGGACACAGCATCACGCTTGGAGCACTCGGTGTTTTCATACTTTGGTTTTGTTGGTTTGGATTTAACGGCGGCTCAACTGTTTCTATGACAAACGGAGCTGCGGATCTTGCGGGACTTATATTCTTTAATACAAACCTTGCTGCTGCAGTGTCTACGGTTTCAGTTATGATAATAACCTGGATAAGGTATAAAAAACCTGATGTTTCAATGACATTAAACGGTTCTCTTGCAGGGCTTGTTGCAATAACGGCAGGCTGTGATGCAGTTTCGCCATTTGGAGCTGCCTTTATAGGAATCATTGCAGGTTTTGCGGTAGTTTTCGGTATTGAATTTGTAGACCAGAAATTAAAGGTTGATGACCCCGTTGGTGCTATAGGCGTTCACGGAATCTGCGGTTCGCTTGGAACAATCCTCACAGGTGTTTTTGCCACCAGTGAAACATTAGCAGCGATGGAAACAACAAGAGCTCATTTTATAGGCGTTCAGGCAATAGGCGTTATATCAGTAGCTATTTGGGCTTCCGTTTCAATATCAATCGTTTTCTTTATAATTAAAAAGACAGTTGGTCTTCGTGTTTCAAGAGAAGAAGAAATAAGCGGACTTGATCTTCCTGAGCATGGTCTTGTTGGAGCGTATGCAGATTTTATGCCTGCTGTTCAGGCAATAAGTATGGACGACGACGATTATGTTGTTCCGGTTACAAGCAAAGCAAATATTGATGAATCAGTTCCTGTTCAGGTTGTAACTGCTACACCTGAGAAGACTACGGCATCTGATGTTAAAATTTCTAAAGTTGACATATTACTTAAACAAGAGCGCTTTGAAGCTCTTAAAGACGCAATGATGAAGATAGGCATAACGGGAATGACAGTTACTCATGTTTTAGGCTGTGGCGCTCAAAGAGGCAAACCGGAATACTATCGTGGCGTTAAACAAGATATAACACTTCTTCCTAAAGTTCAGGTTGAAATTGTTGTATGTAAAGTTCCTGTCCGCACTGTTATAGAAACAGCCAAGAGGGTTCTTTATACAGGCCATATAGGCGACGGAAAGATATTCGTTTATGATGTTGAAAACGCAATCAAGGTACGTACTGGAGAAGAAGGCTTCGACGCTTTACAGGATGTTGAATAATAATATTTGAATGATGAGACCGAATTTTTTATAAGACGAGACTAGATAAGATTAATTTAATCACAATATAAAAGCTGTGATGAAGAGAAGTAATGCGGGGGGAATTGCAGACAGTGAGCGCGGAATAGTGAGAACCGCGCAGCAATACCTGTATGAATAACACTTTTTAGCTGCAAACTGAACATCGATTGATAAGTAGGGGCGCCGTTTTGGCTATGCGTTAAATAGCCGGGTTTTGAATGAAACCATAGAGTGACCGTTTGTGACGGTAAAATGGGTGGTACCGCGGACAGCAGCTGTTCGTCCTGTTTAAAAAAAATAGCTGCTTTATATTAAATTCGGAGGTGCTTACCATGTGCTCTATAATGGGAACTGAAAAATATACATTGAAAAAAGAAGCGTTTATGACGGGATTTAGCCGCACTGTATCAAGAGGCCCGGATATGTCTGAGGTTATAGATACGGGAAACGGTTTTATGGGCTTCCATAGGCTTGCCATAATGGGGCTTAACGAAGAAGGAATGCAGCCTTTTAGCTTAAACGGAAACCATGTTGTTTGCAATGGGGAGTTATATGGCTTCAGGCCGATAAAAGAAGAGCTTTCAAAGGAGTATACTTTTATAAGCGATTCTGATTGTGAAATCCTTCTCCCATTATATGAAAAATACGGTTGCGGCATGTTTGAAAAGCTGGATGCCGAATTTGCGCTTATAATATATGATGGAAAAAGCGGAAAACTTATCGCGGCAAGAGATCCGATAGGTATAAGGCCGCTGTTTTACGGCAAGGATAGCCAAGGCGGGATAGTGTTTGCTTCCGAGGCGAAAAACCTTGTTGGGCTTACGGACAAAACAATGCCTTTTCCTCCGGGATATTATTATAAAGACGGAGAGTTCATACGCTATAACGATATAGCAAAGCGTGAAACTCCCACAACCGATGATTTGAAAACGGTATGCGGGAAAATCCATGATAAGCTTGTGCGGGGCATAGAAAAAAGGCTTGATGCGGACGCCCCCCTTGGCTTTCTTTTAAGCGGAGGGCTCGACAGCTCGCTTGTCTGTTCAGTTTCAGCAAAGCTTCTTAAAAAACCTATACGCACATTTGCCATAGGCATGAATGAAGACGCGATAGACTTAAAATATGCAAAGCAGGTTGCGGACTACATAAAAAGCGATCATCAAGAAATAATCATAGATAAAGATACAGTGCTTAAATCTTTAGATGAGGTTGTGGCTATGCTTGGAACATATGATATAACCACAATACGCGCAAGCATGGGCATGTACCTTATATGCAAGGCAATACATGAAAAAACGGATATCAGGGTTCTTTTAACAGGCGAGATATCCGATGAAATATTTGGTTATAAATATACGGATTTTGCCCCTTCCGCAGAGGATTTCCAGCTTGAAGCTGAAAAACGCTTAAGAGAGCTTTATATGTATGATGTGCTCCGCGCGGACCGCTGTATATCCGTAAACTCCATGGAAGCAAGGGTTCCCTTTGGTGATTTGGATTTTGTAAAATATGTTATGAGTATACCAGGGGAAATGAAAATGAATACCTATGGCAAAGGTAAATATCTCTTAAGGTATGCCTTTGAAGGCGATTATTTGCCTTATGAAATATTATACAGGGAAAAAGCCGCGTTCAGTGATGCTGTTGGGCATTCCATGGTTGATTACATAAAAGAATATGCTGAAAGTTTATATACAGATAAAGAATTTGAAGAAAAGATAAAAAGCTATGATTTTGCAAGACCGTTCACAAAGGAATCTCTTATGTACAGGGAACTTTTTGAAAAGCATTATCCAGGCCAGGCACATATGATAAAAGATTTTTGGATGCCGAACAAGGCTTGGGAAGGCTGCGATGTGGACGATCCGTCTGCCCGTGTTCTTAAAAACTACGGAGCGAGCGGGGAATAAACCTATTACTTTTGATAACTCCTTTAATAATTGATTTACCCATGCCTGAGGTCTCTTTTTCGTGAGAAAAAGAGACCTTCAGCATTTTTTGAGCTCTTTTAATTTCCCCACAAAGAGACCGAATGCAAAAACGGCAAAATAAGCTAAAACGAATGTTAAGATATAAATTTCTGAAGGACTTAAGTCTCTGGCGCCTATAATGAAATCTCTTATTATGAATATAAAAAGAGGATGGATAAGATATATTTCAAACGTCGAAGCTCCTAAAAGACTTAAAAACCTGCAAGAGGCAAGCCTTACGGATGAAAGGCGCAAAAAAACAAGCATGAAAAACAATATAGCCAAAATCGCATAGAAGGTATGCAGGTTTTCAAGAAAACTGAAAAATATATTATATCTGAACCTTAAAAGAGCAAGATACGAATCAAAGGCGGCAAGAGCAAAAAATAAAAGAGCTATATAAAGCTTATATTTTTCGATAAGCCGTTTAAAGCTTTCATAATTTAAGCCTGCATATGCACCGCAAATCCAGAAAAAAAGGTATGTAGGAAATATCCTGTCGGCATACTTAAAATTAAACCCAGGCGCAAAAAAGGCCGCTATATCCGCCGCATACTGGGAAGATATAAGAGTTATAATAAGGGATACCGAAATAACCAAAAAAGGATTTAAAGAAACAATCTTTTCCCAGAGCGGACGAAGGATATAAAACTGCAATATTATTATTATAAAATAAAAATGGCTTACAAGATTGCCTAGTAAAAACTGCTTCACAAGCTCTTTGGCATTAAATTCAAAGTAACCCATCCATAAGAAGTAGACGCAAAACACAAGGAAAGCAGCCAAATAGGGCAGGAAAATCTTAAAAAACCTTTTTTTATAATATGAAACTAAACTATCTTTGGTTTTGGACATAAAAAGCTTGAGCCCGCCTAAAAATATGAAGCCCTGGACAACAAAAGCCGAGAGCCGCCAGGGCACAAAAAGAAAGGCATATCCCAGGCTTTCCTTATCCACAGAGGACAAAGAAAAAGACGATATGTGTATAAAAACAACAACCATAGCCAAAAAAACGCTTAAAAGGGTTATTTCCCATTTTTTGCCGCTAGCATCACATTTCATCAATATATTCTTCAAAGCCTATGCTTTCGAGTTTTTCGGCTTTTTTAAGCACAGCTTCCTCCATATTGTTTTTATATTTAATAAGGCTAAGGTAAAGGTTTTCGTCTGAAGCTGCAAGGATCTGGGTGGCAAGTATTCCTGCGTTTTTGGCTCCGTTTATGGCAACTGTTGCAACAGGAATGCCCGGAGGCATTTGTACTATGGAATAAAGCGAATCAATTCCGTTTAATGCTTTTGATTTAATAGGTACTCCTATAACGGGAATGTTTGTTAAGGCGGCTGTCATGCCTGGCAGGTGTGCGGCTCCGCCGGCTCCTGCTATTATAACCTTTATTCCTCTTTCATGGGCGCTTTTTGCATATTCATACATACGCACAGGTGTTCTGTGCGCTGAAACAACGGTTATTTCATACGGCACCTTAAGCTCGTCCAAAACCTTTGCCGCTTCGATCATAACCGGAAGATCAGAATCGCTGCCCATTATAATTCCAACTAAAGCTTTCATGGCAATCCCCCTTGGCTTAAAATATAAATAAATTTTAACATAAAAAACTCGAAAATAAAAGTTTTTGGGTATAATAAAAAAAAGATTGATTGAAAAGCATTACTGTGGTAAAATAACAACATTCAGTATGTTTTATTGCCGTTTTCGGCATTATATAATCCTATTTGACGGGAGGTGCTTTAAATGAGTACATTAGGAATGGTTTTATCGGTTATATTAGGTGTTTTGAGTGTCTTGCTCATAGTTATAATACTCTTGCAGTCAAGCCGTTCTGCTGGCCTTGGAGCCGTCAGTTCAACAAATAACGATACGTATTGGGGTAAAAATAAGGGCAGCTCAATGGAAGGCATGCTTGAAAAATACACGAAAATCGGCGGAGCCGCTTTTATGGTGATTGCTTTTATCATAATGTTCGTAAACTGATAAAAATTAAAGCGCAGAGGCTTCTGTGCTTTTTTTATATGTTAAATAGTTGTATCTTTGTAAAGCTATAAGGAAACCAAAGGGGTGACGTTATGGACATGGAAAAAGACTTTAATTTTGAAGAACAAAAAGAAAAGGTGCTTTCTTATATAAAAAGCAATGAATATATACCGCTTAAAAAACAGGAGTTTTATGCTACACTTTCCATTCCTGATGAAGGAAGGAAGCTTTTTGATGAAATTATAGACTCTCTTTTGGCCGAAGGCAGCGTTGTGGAAACCAAGAAGGGCAAAATTTTTCTGCCCAAAAAGCTTAATCTTGTTACAGGCACGTTTTTAAGCAATGCAAAGGGTTACGGCTTTGTTTCTTCGCCTGATTTTGAAAGGGATATTTTTATACCGGCAGACCAGGTTAACGGAGCCATGCATAAGGATAAGGTTTTGTGCAGAATAACCGAGAAAGCCGCAGGAACTTTAGGCTCGGAAGGTGAAATAATAAAAATAGTTTCAGAAGGTATTTCCGAGATAGTAGGTAGATTTGAAAGGGGCAAGGGCTATGGTTTTGTTGTCCCGGACAACAGGAAGTTTGAGGATATATTCATAGACCATGACAACACAATGGGTGCTGTTACGGGGCATAAGGTTGTGGCTAAAATAATTAAACGTTCCGACGGGAAAAGAAACCCCGAAGGCAAAATAATTGAGATTTTAGGACATGCGGATGATCCTGGCGTCGATATCCTTTCTATAGTAAGGGAATATGAGCTTCCTGGTGATTTTCCGGATGATGTTAAAGAAGAGATAAAAAACATAGAAACTGAAATAAGCCCTGACGAAGTAAAGGGAAGGGAAGACTATAGAGCCTTGCAAACGGTTACCGTAGACGGCGAGGACGCCAAGGATTTTGACGACGCCATATCCATAAACCGACTTCCTGACGGTTCCTTTAAGCTTTATGTGCATATAGCGGATGTTTCTTATTACGTAAAGGAATATTCACCTTTGGACAAGGAGGCTTATTTAAGAGGCACAAGCATATACCTTGTGGATAGGGTTATCCCTATGCTTCCGCACCAGCTTTCAAATGGCATATGTTCTTTAAATCCTGATGAGGACAGGTTGGCTTTAACCTGTGTTATGGAGATAGATAAAAACGGAAATGTTGTTTCGCATAAAATATCAAATTCGGTTATACATTCCGATAGAAGAATGACATATACGAAAGTAAATTTGATATTGACGGAAAATGACCCTGCTCTTTGCGAGGAATACAAGGATTTTTTGACCATGTTTAAGGATATGGAGGAATTAAGGGGTATATTGCTTAAAAGAAGGCAAAAGAGAGGCTCTATAGATTTTGATTTGCCCGAAGCAAAAATTATTTTGGACGAAAACGGAAAAACAAAGGAAATAAGAGCGTCCGAACGCAATGTTGCAACGAGTATCATAGAAGAATTTATGCTTATATGCAACGAAACGGTTGCAGAGGAATATTTCTGGCAGAACATTCCTTTTGTTTACAGAGTTCATGAGGTTCCTGACGAAGAAAAGCTTTCAACTGTTTATCATATAATAGCCTCTTTTGGATACAGGCTTAAAAGTAAGGATGACATTCATCCTAAGGAGATACAAAAGCTTTTGGAAAACGCTTCAAGAGATGAAAACGGAAGGATAATAAGCCGTCTTATTTTAAGAAGCATGAAGCAAGCAAAATATATGGCTACAAACTTAGGTCATTTTGGGCTTGCAGCAAAATATTACTGCCATTTCACGTCTCCCATAAGAAGATACCCAGACCTTCAGATACACAGGATAATAAAGGAAAATATATCTGGCATGCCCGAAAAAAGGGTTAATCATTATGAGAAAATCCTTGAGAATGTTGCATCGCAAAGCTCATTTAGGGAAAGGCTTGCCGAGGAAGCCGAAAGAGAGACGGATGACCTTAAAAAAGCCGAATTTATGCTTGATAAAATAGGCATGGAGTTTGAAGGCGTTGTGTCCGGGCTTACGAAGTGGGGCATATATGTCGAGCTTCCAAACACTGTTGAAGGAATGATTGCTTTAAAGGAAATGGATGATGATTATTACTACTTTGATGAAGAAAATATGGTTATAGCCGGAGAAAGAAGCAAAAAAGCATATAGGCTTGGCGCAAGCGTTAAGGTTAAGGTTACGGGTGCTAGCACAGAGCTTAGAAACGTGGACTTTGCTTTTGCAAACGACTAACAGATATAAAAAAAGAGAGGCTTTTTAAGCCTCTCTTTTTTATTATTCAAGCTCAAAAGCGCCTGTGTAAAGCTCATAATATTTTCCGCCTTGTTCTATAAGCTCATTATGAGAGCCGCGTTCTATTATTTTTCCATGTTCAAGAACCATTATAACATTTGAGTTTTGAACCGTGGAAAGCCTGTGCGCTATTACAAACACTGTTCTTCCCTGCATAAGAGTATCCATTCCTCTTTGGATTATGGCTTCTGTTCTTGTGTCTATGCTTGAGGTTGCTTCATCCAGAATCATAACCGGAGGATCCGCAACGGCTGCCCTTGCTATTGAAAGCAGCTGGCGCTGGCCTTGTGAAAGCCCGCTTCCATCGCCTGAAAGTAGAGTGTCATAGCCTTTTGGCAGCATTTCTATAAACCCGTTTGCGCCTGCAAGCTTTGCTGCCTCATAAATTTCTTCGTCTGTTGCGGAAAGCTTACCGTAGCGTATGTTTTCCATAACCGTCCCCGTAAAAAGATTTGTATCCTGCAAAACCATGCCGAGCGAGCGCCTCAGGTCGCTTTTTTTGATTTTGTTTATGTTTATACCGTCATAGCGTATTTTCCCGTCGGCTATATCGTAAAACCTGTTTATGAGGTTTGTTATGGTTGTTTTTCCTGCTCCCGTAGCTCCCACGAAGGCTATTTTATGCCCGGGCTTTGCATAAAGCGAAATATTATGCAAAACAAGGTTTTCGTCATATCCGAAGTCCACATCGAAAAACCGTACATCTCCGCACAGCCTTGTATATGCTGCGCCGCCGTTTGGAAGAGGCTGCTTCCATGCCCATTCACCGGTGCTTTCGTTGGTTTCTGTTATTTCGTCTCCGTTTATCTTGGTATTAACCAAGGTTATGTTGCCGTTGTCGATTTCAACTTCTTCGTCCATAAGCTCAAATATTCTTTCGGCGCCTGCAAGAGCCATTACAACGGAATTAAGCTGCTGGGAAACCTGGTCTATCGGCATATTAAACGAACGGCTAAGCTGAAGGAAGCTTGCTATGGCGCCTAATGTGAGAGAACCTATCCCGCTTATTGCCATAGCTCCGCCGGCTATTGACAAAATAACATATTGCACCCGGCCTATGTTTGCCATAACAGGCATGAATATATTTGCAAAGCGGTTTGCAAGAGTTGTGTTTTTGCAGAGCTCTTCGTTTAATTTATTAAATTCGGCTTTGGCTTCTTCCTCATGGCAGAAGACCTGAACAACCTTTTGCCCGTTTATGATCTCTTCTATATATCCGTTTGTGCGCCCTAAGGCTTGCTGCTGTTTAACGAAATAAAGAGAGCTTTTTCCGGCTATTTTTTTTGAAACGCCAATTATTATAAAAAGGAATAAAACCACTATAAGCGTTAGATGCAGGCTTGTTGCAAGCATTGCCACAAAAACCGCTATTATGGTTATAACAGATGCAAACATCTGAGGGAGGCTTTGCGCAAGCATCTGCCTTAAAGTGTCTGCATCGTTTGTATAACGGCTCATGGTGTCGCCGAAGGTATGCGTGTCAAAATATTTTATGGGCAAATGCTGCATGTGCGAAAACATTTCATCCCTTATTTCTTTTAATATGCCTTGGGCTATAACAACCATAAGGCGGTTATATATAAAAGTTGCAAGAATACCCATGGCATATATAATCGCCATTTTTCCTATAGCTGCCAAAAGGTCTGAAAAAACAGGATTTGAAGAGGCCGTAAGAGGTACTATATAATCGTCTATAAGGGTTTTTAAAAACATTGAACCGGCAACCCCGGCTGAGGTGCTTAAAAATATGCATATGAGCACAAATGAAAAGGGCAGCATATAATCCTTTTTTATATATGATAAAAGCCTCTTAACGGTTTTTTTCATATTCTTTGGTTTTGCTTTGCCTCTGGAATTTTTTTGGAAGCTTTTTGGGTTCATTTTTCTTCCTCCTTTACCTGTGAATAATAAACCTCACGGTATATATTACTTGAGGCCAAAAGCTCGCTATGGGTGCCGGCAGCGTTTATTTTTCCGTCGTCCATAACTATTATTTTGTCCGAATCCATAACAGAAGCTGCTCTTTGGGCTATTATAATCTTTGTTGTGCCTGGTATTTCTTCCACGAAAGAGCGCCTTATTAAAGCATCCGTTTTTGTGTCCACAGCGCTTGTGGAGTCGTCAAGTATTAAAATTTTGGGTCTTTTAAGGAGGGCTCTTGCTATGCAAAGCCTTTGCTTTTGACCTCCGGATATGTTTGAACCACCCTGTTCAATATAAGTATCGTAGCCTTCAGGGAAGGAATCTATGAATTCATCGGCCTTTGCCAGATGACAGGCGTTCTTAAGTTCTTCGTCGGTTGCGTCTTTATTTCCCCAGCGGAGGTTATCCTTTATTGTACCCGAGAAAAGCACGTTTTTCTGAAGAACGACAGAAACGGAATCCCTAAGTGCTTTTAAATCGTAATCCCTAACGTCCGCTCCTCCAACCTTAAGAGAGCCGCACGTTACATCATAAAGCCGCGGGATAAGCTGGATAAGGCTTGATTTTGAGCTTCCCGTCCCGCCTATAATTCCTATGGTTTCTCCTGATTTTATGCTTAAATTTATGTTTTTAAGGCAAAGCTTGTTTATATCCTTTGAATAGCTGAAATTCACGTTTTCAAATTCTATGCTTCCATCTTTAACTTCGGTTATTGGGTTTTCGGGATTTTTTATATCGCTTTCCGCATCAAAAACCTCTGTTATCCTTTTGGCGGAAGCGCGTGAAATGGTTATTATTACAAAAACCATTGAAAACATCATAAGGCTCATGAGTATCTGCATTGCATAGGCTATAAGACTCATAAGCTCGCCTGTTGTCATGCTTTCCGCCACAATAAGCTTTGCGCCAAACCAAGAGAAGAAAAGGATTATGGTATATATTGAAAATTGCATTACCGGACTTAAAAAAGCAAGTATTTTTTCGGCTTTTGAAAAGTCTTTGTATATTGTCTCGGATACCGCGTTAAACTTTTCCTTTTCATATTCCTCGCGCACAAAAGATTTTACAACCCTTATTCCCCTCAAGTTTTCCTGGACTATAGTGTTTAATTTATCATAGGTTTTAAATATCCGTTCAAAAAGGGGATGCACCGTTTTTGTAATCATAAAAAGGGAAAGCATTAAAAATGGAACTACGGCAACAAATATCAAAGAAGCCCTATGGTTTAAACTAAACGCTGCAATAAGCGAAAAAACAAGCATAACAGGAGAACGTACAGCTATTCTTATTATCATTTGGTAAGCCATTTGTATATAGTTAACATCTGTTGTAAGCCTTGTTACAAGGCTGGCTGTTGAAAAAGTATCTATATTGTAAAACGAAAAATTCTGTACTTTATAATAAAGGCTCCGCCTTATGTTTTTTGCAAAGCCTGCAGAGGCATTCGCTGCAAAATAGCCCGAAAGCGTACCAAAAATAAGGGCAAGCAAAGAAGCGGTTAAAAGAGCGACCCCTATTTTTATTATATAATCCATGTCCCCTTTTTCTATTCCGTTATCCACAAGAAAAGCCATAAATATAGGTATCAAAACCTCCATTATAACTTCAAGGGTAACAAATATGGGCGCTAGCAAGGATTCTTTTTTATATTCGCCTATACAGCTTGAAAGCTTTTTTATCATGTTACCACCTCACTTAATTGTTAGTTTAAATTTTGTTCCATTTTGCAGAGTATGTCTAAAAACATTTCTTTTTCTTTGTCTGAGATTCCATAAGCAATTCTTTCGTCTATCTCATATATTTTTTCCATTATTTTTTTATGTGCATCTTCGGCTTTTTCGGTAAGCCTTATTTTTTTAAGCCTTGCATCGGAAGGAGAAAATTCCCGGACTATAAACCCGTTTTTTTCCATCAGCTGCAAAAGGCAGGTTATTGTTGAGCGTCTTATGTTAAAGTTTTTTTCAAGGTCTTTTTGAAAAGCTTCACCGCCCTGATTGTAAATATAGCCTATAACAAAGCCTTGAGCACCGGTTAATCCTGATTCTTCGGGCAAAGAAGAGTTGAGGTTTCTTTTTATGAGATGTGCAAGGTTTTTTATTTTAAAGCATATAGGGATGTTTTTTTCAAAAGCTTCCATTCTATCACCTCAATATATTAGCCTCCTAAATGTTAGGACACTAACAATTATAGCATCCTATTTGCAGTTGTCAATAGTAAAATAAAAAATCAGAATGGTTTTGTTTCGGGGCAGCTTGACAGCTAAGTATAAAAAAAGCTCTGCCTTATGGAGAGCT
This sequence comes from Lachnospiraceae bacterium, assembly GCA_034925905.1. GTDB lineage: Bacteria > Bacillota > Clostridia > Lachnospirales > Anaerotignaceae > JAYFRL01. The sequence goes on from JAYFRL010000025.1 coordinate 26,870, forward strand.
TTTTTATGTATGAATTAATAAACGCTTTAATTTTTTTTTGAGGTATGATAACATAGGATATATCATTTTTTAGGAGGTATTTTATGCTCATACTTGTTTGCAACGCGGGGAGCACATCTTTGAAATACAAGCTTTTTAAAATGCCGGAGGAAAAGGTTTTATCAACAGGAAAGATAGAACGCATAGGCGATGCGAAAAAAGGCATATACGCGTTTAAAAACTGCGTTACCGGAGAAGAAAAAAACGCCGATGGAATAGACATAATGACATACACGGACGGTATAAACCTTTATCTTTCAGACCTTGCAGGCGAAGGGAAAGTTATTTCCTCTATTTCGGAGCTTAGCGCCGTAGGCTTTAAAACGGTTGTTGCCAAAGGATATTATGGAGTGCATATAATAACAGACGACGTTATGGATGCAATGAAAGAATATATAGATATAGCTCCTGCGCACAACACGTTTTACATAGAAGCCATAAATACTTTTAGAAAAATATTGCCTGACACAACTATGGTTGGGGTTTTTGAAACTAATTTCCACAGGACAATTCCTGATTATGCCAGGATATATGCGACACCTTATGAATGGTATGAAAAAGACGGAATATGCCGTCTTGGGTTCCATGGAGCATCCCATGGCTATATAGCCTACAGAACGACTCAGATGTTTGGGGAAGGCAAAAAGGTTATATCCTGCCATTTGGGCGGAAGCTCCTCTATATGCGCCATAAAAGACGGTAAATCTGTTGAAACAAGCTTCGGGATGTCGCTTCAGACAGGGTTGCCTCATTCTAACCGCGTAGGAGACATGGACGCCTTTGCAATAGTAAGGCAACTCTCGCTTGGCAAAAGCATGAAGGAAATTGAGCATGCGCTTAATAAAGAAAGCGGGCTTTTGGGTATAAGCGGTGTAAGCAAAGACATGAGGGATATTGATAAGGCGGCGAAGGAAGGGAACAAGCGCGCGGCTTTGGCAATAGATTTCTTCTGCCACGAGGTTAAAAAATTCATAGGAGCATATGCGGCTTCAATGGGTGGAGTTGACTATATAGTATTTACAGCCGGGATAGGTGAAAAATCTGTGTCCGTCAGGGAAAAATCCCTTTCAGGGCTGGAATTTTTAGGGGTTGTTCTGGATAAGGAGAAGAACGCATCGGGAGAAGCCGAGCGTGAGATATCAAGCTTTGATTCAAAGGTTAAGGTTTTTATAATACCTACGGACGAGGAAATAATTGTTGCAAGGCAAACTTTTAGCACAGTGAATTGACAGCAAAAAAATCCGGGATTATTTTAAAGAACCCTCTATATTTAAGGAGGAATATGGATGGATTAATTATAAGAAAAGCAGAGAAAAAAGATGTGCCTGTTATTCTTGATTTTATCAAGCGGCTTGCTGAATATGAAAATCTTTCAAACGAGGTTGAGGCAACGGAGGAATCTTTAAGCAAATGGATTTTTGATGAAGAAAAAGCGGAGGCTGTTTTGGTTTTAGCTTCGGGTAAATATGTTGGCTTTGCGGTTTATTTTTATAACTTTTCGACTTTCTTGGGTAAGGGCGGAGTGTATATTGAAGATATATTTGTTAAACCGGAATATAGGGGCAAGGGCTATGGCAAGGCTTTATTTAAGTATCTTGCGAAAATGGCCAAAGAAAAAGGCTGCGGACGCCTTGAATGGAGCTGCCTTGACTGGAACAGGCCAAGCATAGATTTTTATCTCTCTTTTGGGGCAAGGCCTATGGATGAATGGACAATTTACCGTCTTGCGGGTGAAGCTTTGGATAAGGCGGCAGAATAATGCTTGAAGCAATCTTTTGGTAAAATTTATATAGTTTCAAACAATAAAAAAAGCGGCTTAGCCGCTTTTTTTATTGTTGTTTTATAAATTATATTTCTTCTTTTTTCTTACAAGGGTCGATAAATCTATATCAAGCCTTAAAGCTGTATCGCTTAAAGTTGCGTTTCCTGAAAGGGCTTTCTTTAAAACGGCAGCTTCATATGCTTCAAGCTTTTCTTTAAGCGTTTTTCCTTCATCTGCAACAAACGGGTGTTCTTCGATTTTTTCCCTGCCAGGTATGTTTAACTGCTTTAGGATTGCATCTTTGTCTACTAAGTTTGTTTTGGATATTATTACAAGCCTTTCAATGAGATTTTTCAGTTCCCTTATATTTCCCGGCCAAGCGTATTTTATCATTTCAGAATAAGCCTCGGGCGAGATGGAGATGTTTTTTGAGTATTTATTGTTAAAATCGCTTAAAAATTTATTTATAAAATCAGGTATGTCTTCTTTTCTTTTTCTTAAAGGAGGAATATTAAAGCTTATAACATTAAGCCTGTAATATAAATCTACCCTGAATTTTTTTTGACGTATGTTTTCTTCTATGTCTATATTTGTTGCGGCTATTATTCTTGCCCTAACGGGTATTGGGGTCCTTCCGCCTATCTTGTACATTTTTTTATCCTGAAGTACCATTAACAGCTTTGACTGCAGGTCATAGTTCATTTCCCCTATTTCGTCCAAATAAAGCGTCCCGTTTTCCGCCAGCTCAAACATGCCGATTTTTCCCTTTGAGGCCGCACCCGTGAAAGCTCCGGGTTCATAGCCGAAAAGCTCGGATTCAAGCAAATCCCCAGGTATTGCGCTGCAGTTTATTTTAATAAAAGGCTTATCTTTTCTTGAGCTTGAGCTATGTATGTAGTTTGCCAGATAGTCTTTTCCAACGCCGGTTTCGCCTAGGACAAGAATAGGCACGTCTATGTTGGCTATATGAGGCATTGTTTCATAAAGCGATTTAAAATAAGGGTTTTTACCGAAAACCTCTGGTTCAGCGCTGCTTGGGCCAATTGGATTGTTTTCAACTATGCGCTCGTTATCGTGCATTATAACAATCGGATCGGAATCATCCTTAGGCATCATTTGCTCTATTTCTTTTATATAGTCTACGGATTTATTCACGCCAAAGGCATATTTTAGATTTCCGTTGCTGTCTAAAATAGGCATGCCTTTTGCAACAATTCTCGATATTCCGTGCTTAGGGTCTATAAGTGTGGCCGCGGCTTTTGTTTTTAGCACGATATTCAACATGGATACCCTGAGTATTTTGTTTGTTTCGAGGTCATAAGAAGTATTTTTTATATATTCTTCTTTACTTATTCCTATCTGCCTTGGCATAGCGTCATTACAGTATATTATACGTGCGTCTTTATCCAAGAGGACAACACCGTCTGAAAGATTATCAACTATAAGACGGAATATGGAGTGTTCTTCCTTTAAATTCATATAGTTTTTTTCAAGTATATCGACATTCAAAAAGTCAAAAACCAATATAAGCTTAACAACATGCTTAAACAATTTTGCGCTTTGAACGCAATAATAAAGACCTTGATAGTTTTTTCCGGTTAGCTTTTTAATACCTTGATTCTTGGAGCTTGCTTTTATGTCGAAAAGATTTTCAATATCATCAGGCAGCTGCTCTGCTTTTTGAAGCTCTAAAATATCAAAAAATTTATCATTTGCAAAAAGTATTGTTCCCGCGCTGCTTAAAACGGCAATTCCAAAATCTACAGGGGTTTTCATGCCTTAACACTCCTTAATATAATAAAAAGCTTCAAAATACAGGTGAAATACAAGTAGCGTTATTGAATATGCAAAATTGCATATGTAACAAATTTACAAATCATGTTTTTAAATACAAACAATTTAAGATAAAAATTGTTGATAGTGTATAAAATTTTGGTTGATAAATAATTCACATTGAAATTTTAGACATAATTAGAAAAAAAGTCAACAATTTTGTTGTAATGTACTTTAAAAAAACAATGTGTATGCGCGTTTGCAAAAACAAGACCTCAAATAAATTGTGTTTTTATAAATACAATTTATTAAAGAAGATATTTAGGTATAAAGGTTAAAGCAGGATACTAAAAAAAAATTAAAAAAATATATTTAAGCTTAAGAAACCGCCATGTTCTTACAATTATACATCAATATATTTAAAATTCAATATCCCGAAATTTAATTTTGGCACAGTTTTTGCTATTTAATTTAGTTGGTAAAATATATAACGTTATGGAGGGATTTTAATGTTTAGATTTGACAACAGAGTTGCTATTGTAACCGGAAGCGGTTCAAAAAGAGGGATAGGCCGTGCAACGGCAATGGCCTTATCGGAGCAGGGAGCTTCTTTAGTTATAGCTGATATGTCTGAAGAAGGAGTAAAGGAAACTGTTAAGGCAATAAAGGAAAAAGGCGGCAAGGCTGTAGGTGTTGCTGTAGACGTAAGAAATGAGGAATCTGTTGCGAACATGGTTAAAACAGCAATAGATACCTACGGGAAAATAGACATACTCGTAAACAATGCCGGAATATCACAAAAACTTTCTGTTGCTGATATGCAGCTTTCAGACATGAAGAGGATATTTGATGTCAATATTTTTGGTCTTTTTCTTTGCACAAAGGCAGTGCTTCCTTATTTGAAAGCAAACCACTATGGGAGAATAGTGAGCCTTTCTTCTGCAGCAGGGAAAAGAGGCGGCGGATTTTTAGGCGGACCTCATTATTCGGCTTCAAAAGCAGCGGTGTTAGGCTTCTCCAAAAATCTGGCAAGAGAAGTTGCCGCAGACGGAATAACGGTAAATTGTGTTGCTCCGGGACTTATATTTACAGATATGAACAGCACAGCTCTTTCAGATGAAGAGGTTAAAAATATAGTTGCAACAATTCCTATAGGACGCAGAGGTCGGGTTGAGGAAGTTGCAGCCGCTATAACATTCCTTGCTTCGGAAGAAGCTTCATTTATAACGGGTGAGGATATAGACATAAACGGCGGCTCACATATGGATTGATCCTTATTTAGGCCGGACAAAATCTTATTACTTTAATGATAAGGAGGGATAAGATGATAAATCTGAAAGGTAAAGTGGCTATAGTTACCGGAAGCGGTTCAAAAAGAGGAATAGGCAGGGCAACTGCAATTCGCCTGGCCCAGCAGGGAGCTGCTGTTGTTGTTGCAGATATGAATGAAGAAGGGATAAAAGACACTGTTTCGGAAATAAAAGCAAAAAATGAAGAAGCCTTCGGCGTTTTTTTAGATGTTACAGACAGTGTTTCTCCGAAAGAAATGGCATTAAGAGTCATTAAAGAATACGGGCATATAGACATACTTGTGAATAATGCGGGGATATCACAGAAGCTTTCGGTCGATGATATGGAAGTTGAAGATATGATAAGGATATTTTCCGTGAATGTTTTCGGACTTTTTAGGTGTGTTAAAGCAGTTCTTCCTTATATGAGGGCTCAAAAATACGGAAGGATAATAAATGTTTCTTCTCTTGCCGGGAAATCAGGGCTTAGTTATTTTGGAGGAGTACATTATGCCGCTTCAAAAGCAGCGGTTCTTGGCTTTTCAAAAGCTTTAGTTAAAGAAGTTGTGAAGGATGGGATAACTGTAAACTGTGTATGCCCAGGGCTTATAGACACCGATATATGGAAAAGTCTTTCTAAAGATGCTGCCGATATGGTTGTAAAGTCTTTGCTCATGGGGCGACCGGGAAAAACAGATGAAATATCCGCAACCATAGCGTTTCTTGTGTCCGAAGAAGCTTCATATATAACGGGCGAGGATATAGATGTAAATGGCGGGGCATATATGGATTGATAAAAAACAATTTATTTAAGGAGATTAAGGAGGAAAGTCAAATGAAAAAGGTTTTATCGGTATTATTAATTGCAGCTATTGCAATTTCAATGCTTGCAGGCTGCAGCAGCAAAAAAGAAAGCGCATCAACCCCTCAAGCGGGAACGGAAACGACCAAAACCGAAACAAGCGAAGCTACAAAGGATCCCCTTTCGTTTAAGCTTACTGTAACAGGAACGGAAATAGCTATTGATACGCTTATGGGGCAAAAATTTGCAGAACTTGTTTCAGAAGCTACGGATGGACAAATTGAAGTTACTGTTTATCCGAACGACCAGCTGGCAGGCGGAAACCAGACAAAAGGAATTGAAATGCTTGGACAGGGCATTGCCGATTTCGGTATCTATGGAATAAGCACTCTTGCAATACTTGACAAAAGAGTTGCAGTTGCAAACCTTCCTTATTTGTTTGCTGATTATGCCGATGCAAACAGCATATTTGATTCAACCGGCGGGGAATTTATGGAAAAAGTTTTTGCAGATGTAGATCTTGTATATCTTGGCAATGCACATAACTCATTCCGCCAAATTTCCAATAATAAGCATACCGTTAAGACTCCTGATGATATTAAAGGCCTTAAAATCCGTATTCCGGGTGGTCAGATTTTCCTTGATATCTGGAAAGCTTTTGGAGCCGACCCGATAACAATGAGCTGGAGCGAAGTTTTCACGGCTCTGCAGCAGGGAACTATAGATGGACAGGACAATGGGCCTAAGGCTTCGGATTCAAACAGCATCTATGAGGTTAACAAATTTTATACTGTATTTAACTATATGTACGACGGATATCCCCTTATTATGAGCAAAAAGGCATGGGATAAGCTTGATGCAGACCAACAAGCCATAATTAAAGAATGTGCAACGGAAGCTATTGCATGGGCAAGAAACGAAATTGAAACAAACGATGAAAAGATACTTCAAAAATTTGCAGACGAGTATAATGTTGAGGTAACATACCTTACAGCTGAAGAGCAGGAACCGTTTAAAGCTTTGGTTGCTCCTATAGTTGAGGAATATAAGGGTGTTTATGGCGAAGAAGCCTGTAAAGCATTTGGGGTTGAATGATATAGCCTATACATAAGAATTGTTTTGAATTATTGGCATATCCCCGGCTGCGTCAGTCTATACCGGGGGTATGTCTCTTTGATAAGAAATAAATGAGGGGGAGAACTATGAAAAAGCTGAAAAACTTGGGAAGTATCGAAGAGTTTGTTTCTGCCGTTCTTGTTGTTGTTATGACCACGTTGACGGTAGTAAACGTATTTTCAAGATATGTTTTGAAAGCATCTATATCATTCACAGATGAATTTACGGTATTGTTTTTTGTCCTGTTGAGTCTTATGGGTGCTGCAATTGCGACAAAAAGGAAAGCTCATTTGAGCTTAAGTATTATAACCGAATTTATACCTCCGAAATATCATAAGTGGATAGAACTCTACGGGTCTATACTTGGGGCGATATTTTGTATTATAGCTGTATATTACGGAGTCCTTATGGTTATGGACGAATATGCCGGAAAGCAGGTAACTATAGGAATGGGATGGCCCGAATGGATATTTGGCTCATTTGTTCCAATAGGCTGTGCTTTTATAGCTTTTAGATTTATCCAAACAGGAATAAAAGCAATCTTTCCTAAAAAAGAGGAGGGCGAGAATAAATGACTTCAATTTTATTATTTGGGCTTTTTGCTTTTTTCCTTGTTACAAATGTTCCGATTGCCATTGCTCTTGGAATATCAGCAGTTGTAATATTAAAAATTACAGGTATCGATATGCTTATGATACCATCAAATATATATTCGGCAACAAGCAAGTTTGCCCTTCTTGCCGTCCCATATTTTATATTAGCAGGAAATATAATGGAAAAAACAGGCATATCCCGCAAGCTTATAAACTTTGCTGAATCTCTTGTAGGTCATAAAAGAGGCGGGCTTGCCCTTGTGTGTGTAATAGTTTCGTGTTTTTTTGCCGCTATTTCAGGCTCGGGACCTGCAACGGTTGCAGCTTTGGGGCTTATAATTATACCGGCTATGGTTGAAAACGGATACAAGAGAGGTTTTTCTTCCGCTCTTATGGCGACAGCCGGAGGAATAGGAATAATCATACCTCCGTCGATAACATTTGTTATATATGGCTCAATAGCAAATGTTTCTATCGGAGAGCTTTTTATGGCTGGAGTTTTTCCGGGGCTTATAGTCGGAATCAGCCTTGCTGTGGTTTCGCTTTGGACAACAAGACATGATGATCTTAAAAAGCTTCCTAAGGCTTCCGCAAAAGAAAGATGGAAAGCTTTTAAAGATGCTTTTTGGGGACTTATGATGCCTGTTATAATCCTTGGAGGAATTTACGGCGGAATATTTACACCTACGGAAGCTGCCGCTGTTTCAGCAGCTTATGGATTTATAGTGGGGCTTTTCATATATAGGACTATAAAGCTTAAAGAATTCTACCAGATACTTGTTGATTCAGCTGCTCAAACGGCGGTAGTTATGTTTATCATGGCGACAGCTTGCCTGTTTGCATGGATAATGACTGTTGAAGGTATAGCCACGGCGGCTTCAAATGCATTTATAACAATTTCAAACGGGAATAAATATACGTTCCTTTTCCTCTTAAACATATTGCTTTTGCTTGCGGGCTGCGTATTGGATACAAGCTCGGCACTTTATATTTTCGCACCGATATATATTTCCGTTGGAAGAGCTTTAGGGGTAGACCTTATACATCTTGGGGTTATATCAATAGTAAACCTTGCTATAGGTCTTGTAACTCCTCCTGTTGGAGTTAATCTTTATATGGCTTGCGGAATAGGAAAGGTAAATATGAAAGAAATATCAAAGAGTGTCGTTCCTATACTTATAGGCGCCATAATAGCTTTATTTATAATTACATACATACCTCAGATATCCTTGTTCCTTCCGAGCCTTATGAAAAAATAATTTTAAGACCAGGAATATTTTAACTTAAGCCTTCTCATTTATAAGATATTTTAAAAAATACCGCTTGCCGAATATACTTATAAAAGCATAAATCCAAGGAGAAAATTTGCCGGGTTATAAGCTTTTAAGGTATAATTACGGTTGGGCGGTATTTTGCTTTATACAACAGATTGTATTATTTTTCCCTAAAAAAACTAAGTGTTGTGTCAAACTGTGCCGAAACATAGATTACGATTTTTGCTTTGAGTTATTGCAATATGAAAATTCATATATTATAATCTATCTAAATAGTAAATTATTTCCAATTTTGGAAATTAAGTGCTAATTTAAAAAACTAATATAATATATGGAGGGATTATGTTGGGTCAAAACAGAATAAAGATACTTGTAGCGGATGATAATAAGGATTTTTGCGATGTTTTAAGCAGTTATCTTGGAAAACAGGAAGATATGGAAGTTGCTGCTGTTGCATATGACGGTATTGAAGCTTATAACAAAATCAACGAAATAAAGCCGGATGTTGCAATTATAGACGGAATAATGCCGCGTTTAGACGGGCTTGGGCTTCTGGAAAAGCTTGGACGCGAAAGCTCCGTGAGACCCATATGCATAATGCTTTCTGCAATAAGCAGGGATAAAATTACACAAAGGGCATTTGAGCTTGGAGCGGATTACTTTATGGTGAAGCCTTTTGATATGGATTCCTTGAGCAACAGGATACGCCAGCTTAAATTTGATAAAAACCAGACAAAACCCAACGCGTTTATAGAATTTTCCAAGGAAAAGCCTTCAAACCCGGCTCTGGACCTTGAAACAAAGGTTACAAATATTCTTCATGAGGTTGGAGTTCCCGCACATATAAGAGGATACCATTATATGAGGGAAGCCATAATAATGTCTGTTAACGATATGGATGTATTAAACTACATAACCAAGGAGCTTTACCCCTCTATAGCTAAAAAATGCAACACAACCCCATCGCGCGTGGAACGTGCCATCCGCCACGCAATAGAAGTTGCGTGGAACAGAGGTAAGATAGACGCAATCGACGAGCTTTTCGGCTACACGATTAATAACCACAAGGGCAAACCAACAAACAGCGAGTTTATCGCGCTTATTGCGGATAGGCTGAGGTTGGAGCAAAAGGCAAGCTGAAGGAAGACTTATATTAAATTTTTTCTTATTTTTTACAACTGGCACTTGAAAAAAATGCTATCGGTGCTATAATTTATATATACATAAAAACGTGGGAGCTTTAAAAGGCTGAGAAAAGCAAGACGCTTTAACCATTTAACCTGATTCGGATAATGCCGACGTAGGGAGTTTCAAATAAAGGTGATTAAGCATAAGCTCCCGTATTTTTCCGGGAGCTTTTAGTTTTTATGTAAATAAGAATTAAGGAGTTGTTCATATGAACACAAGCTATTCAAAAACACGTATAATGATTGAATGTGCCATAATGATAGCAATAGGCACAATACTTGCCCAAATCCAGATACTTAAAATGCCAATGGGCGGAACGGTAACTTTAGCGAGCATGCTTCCTTTTATAGTTGTTTCATATCGCCACGGCGTTAAATGGGGGCTTATCACAGGCTTCACAAACAGCCTGCTTCAGATGCTTTTAGGCGGAATATATCCTCCTCCTGCGGGAACGGCTGTTGCCTTTGTTGGGATGATTCTTTTGGACTATGTTTTGGCCTATACGGTAAGCGGTTTTGCGGTTGTTTTCGGCAAGCCGTTTAAAAACGACTATGCAAAGATAGCCATAGGCACGACAACAGTCTGCGTATTGAGGTTTTTATGCAGCTTTCTTTCGGGTATTTTGCTTTGGGGTTCTTATGCGCCAGAGGGCATGAATGTTGCGGTATACTCACTTATATATAACGGAACGTATATGCTTCCCGAATGCCTTATCACGGCTGCCGTAGCTCTTGTTTTATATAAAATTTATCCTGCACTTTATTCGGTAAAATAAGGAGTGGCTCATGAACATACTTGTAAGCGCTTGTCTTTTAGGTATAAACTGCCGTTATAACGGAGTTGTAATTGAAGATCCTAAAGTAAAAAGCTTAAAGGATAAATATGGGATTATCCCAGTATGCCCCGAAATGCTTGGGGGTTTTGCCACACTCAGAGAGCCTTCGGAGATAAAAGACGGCAGGGTTTTTACATGTTCAGGTAAAGATGTTACTATGGGTTTTATACACGGGGCGCAGGAAACCTTAACCCTTGCAAAGCTTAATTGCTGTGAGATTGCGGTGTTTAAAGAAAGAAGCCCATCCTGCGGTTGCAAAAAGATATACGACGGTAGTTTTTCAGGGGAAATTATAGACGGAAACGGAATTGCGGCGGGTCTGCTTTTGGAAAATGGTATAAATGTTATCGGAGAATCGGAAGCAGGGGAGCTTTTATAAAGTAAAAACAAAAGAACACGGCTGATAGCCGTGTTCTTTTGTTTTTAAGTTTTTATATGAATAATATCTGCCGTATATGGGAAATACTAGTTTCAAATCAAAGGAAGGAGATATAAAAATGTTAACTCAAAAGGAAAGTGGTTTGCTTAAGGATTTAAAAGGGGAAGAGGAGCTTTGCATAGAAAAATACGGAAAGTATGCAAAGGATGCCAGCAACCCAAAGCTTAAAGAGCTTATGGAAACTATAAAGAAAAAAGAAGAAACCCATCTTGACACAATAAATAAAATCATGAACGGGGATGTTCCCGTTGTTTCGGCTTCAGGCAAGCCCCAGGAGCCGAAGCAGGAGGCTGGGAGGTATACAAATGGAAGTCCTGAATATAACAACGATAAATATATATGCTCCGACGCGCTTTCAACGGAAAAGCATGTTTCGTCTGTGTATAATACCAGCATATTTGAATTTAAAGATATGCAGATACGAAACAATTTAAACCATATACAAAAAGAAGAACAGGAACATGGCGAGATGATATATAACTACATGGCCCAAAACGGAATGTATAACTGATAATTACAAGCTTTAATTATTAAGCACTCTAAAATGTGCACCGCACCAGGCAAAATGGACATTGAAGAAAAAAGCCTCTTGTCGTAGGATAGAAACTACGACAGGAGGTTTTCATATGTCAGGAAGAAAAGGCATGGGACATTATAGTAAAGAAATGAGAGAACAGATCATACGAGAGAACAAGAACGGCATGAGCGTCAAAGCGCTCAGTAAGCAGTATGGAATAAGCCGATATGCAATCCAAAGTTGGTGCGGGCTACGCCCCGAAGTGGAGTTGCGTCATAGCACGCCATTACCAAAAGGCAGGCCAACCAAGAACGCTATGAATACAGACCAGCTAATAAACCGGCTCAGAATGGAAAATGAATTACTGCGGGATTTTCTGCACGCCATTGGAAGGAAGTGAAACCACAATTCAAATACAAACTAATTTACCAACATCGCGATAAATATCCAATTGTAGATATGTGTCAGTTCTTCGGGGTATCACGCAGTGGCTATTACGGTTATCTTAGCAAGAGGGATTTACCGAATAGGGACGCTCCTTTGGCCGAAATGATAGCCGAGTGCCAGAAGAAGCACGGTAGAATTCACGGCTACAGGTATGTTCACTTGTGGCTGGAGCGACAGAAAGGTATCCATCGCAACCCTAAAACGGTATTGCGCGTCATGCGAAAATATGACCTCCTGTCGGTTATAATGCGGCGGAAAAAGTACCGTCAAATGGGACAACAACTTCACAAATATGAGAATCTGCTCAATCGCAACTTTTCGACAGATCGGCCCAATACCAAGTGGGTAACGGATATTTCATATATTCATACTGCGCAGGGAGTGCTCTATCTGTCTATTATACGAGACCTTTATGATAACAGCATTGTTGCTTTCCGTATAGGCACGGAGCAAACAGTAAACCTTGTTTTAAATACGATTAAAGCTGCTGTTGAAAAAAAGAAGGTCGCTGGGGAGTTGCACCTCCACAGCGACCAGGGGTTTCAATACACCTCACAAGCATACTTCAACCTAATCAAAGAGTACGGCATCACACCTTCCATGTCAAGACGTGGGAACTGCTATGACAATGCTATGGCCGAGAATTTCTTTTCTATTCTCGAAACTGAATGCATTTATCGGGACAAGTTAAAATCATTTAACGAGGCAAGAGAACGCATTGAGGAGTACATTTATTTCTACAACAATGAGAGGTTTCAGCTTAAAAACAAACTGACGCCGTTTGAAAAACGACGCCAGCTCGCGTAATTCCACGATATCCTACGATAGGCTTTTCTGTTTCATGTCCATTAAC
>JAYFRL010000014.1:0-83174 GCA_034925905.1 Lachnospiraceae bacterium
TTTTTATTTTCAGCTTTTTATTTTCAGCTTTTTATTTTCAGCTTTTTATTTTCAGCTTTTTATTTTCAGCTTTTTATTTTCAGCTTTTTATTTTCAGCTTTTTATTTTCAGCTTTTTAAAATAAAAACCAACCTTAAAAAAGGTTGGTTTTTATTTTAATGTCCTAAATGAGCTCTATTCATATATTTTTCTTTTGTGGCCATCCCGCCCCTTATATGGCGCTCAGCCTTGTTAATCTCAAGAACCTTGCGCACATCCCTTGCTAGGCTTGGATTGATTTTTTCAACTCTGTCGGTAATGTCCTTATGTACTGTCGATTTGCTTATTCCAAATTTTTTTGCGGTCTCTCTAACTGTAGTATTTGTGTTTACTATGAATTTTGCAACCTCCACCGCTCTTTCCTCTATATAGGTTTTCAAAAACAGCACTCCTTAAAAAAGTATCTGCTTCATATATATGCCGTTTATAATACCAATATGAAAAAGCTTTGACTGCAATTAAAAAAAGCCTTGATGCATTTAGCTACAAGGCTTTTAAGCTTAATTTTATATTTTAGAATATTTTTGGCGTTCCGTTTCATATAGATTACCGCCATATGAATCCATAACCACAATGGCCGGAAAATCTTCAACATAAAGCTCTCTTATGGCTTCTGCGCCCAAATCCTCATAGGCTACAATTTTCATGCTTTTAACAGCGTTTGCAAGCAAAGCCCCCGCCCCGCCCGTTGCGGCAAAATAAACCGCGCCGTTCCTTTTAATGGCTTCTTTAACCTCAGCGTTTCTTAGTCCTTTACCTATCATGCCCGTTAAACCCATATCCATAAGCTGTGGGGCATAAGCGTCCATACGCCCTGAAGTTGTCGGTCCTATTGCACCGGAAACCTCTCCCGGTTTAGCCGGAGACGGGCCTGCGTAATATATAGTCGCGTTTTTGATATCAAAGGGCATCTGCCCTGTTTTCCCGTATTCCTCCAAAAGCCGTTTATGTGCGGCGTCCCTCGCGGTGTAAATAATTCCCGTAAGCAAGACCTTATCCCCTGCTTTAAGGCTTTTTGCCGTTTTCTTATCCAAAGGAAGCTTTATCTCCATATTAATTCCTCCTTAAAGCTCTCGCTCGGCGTGCCTTGTAACATGGCAGCTTATGTTTATCGCAAGCGGCATTCCGGCTATATGCGTCGGAAAGGTGTTTATGTTAACTCCAAGAGCCGTAACCCTGCCTCCAAGGCCCTGCGGTCCTATGCCTATTTTATTTACAAGGCTTAAAAGCTCGTCCTCAAGCTCTTTTATGTATTCTGTTCCCGAATGGCTGCCAACTGGCCTTAAAAGAGCTTCCTTAGCCATTATTGCGGCACTTTCAAAGTCTCCGCCTATACCTATGCCTATAACTATTGGCGGACATGGGTTCCCTCCCGCATCGCTTACGGTTTCCAAAACAGCCTTTTTAATGCCTTCTATGCCATCCGAAGGCTTAAGCATATATATACGGCTCATATTTTCGCTGCCGAAACCCTTAGGCGCAACAGTAAGCTTAAAAATATCGCCTTCTTTTATTTTGTAATGTATTATTGCAGGAGTATTGTCTCCCGTATTTTTGCGGAAAATAGGGTCTTCCACAACGGATTTGCGTAGCCAGCCTTCCTTATAGCCTTCTCTAACACCTTCGTTTATAGCATCGCCTATAAATCCGCCTGTTATATGCACATCCTGCCCGATGTCCACAAAAACAACCGCCATACCCGTATCCTGGCATATAGGCATATTTTTTTCGGCCGCTATATCCGCGTTTTTGATAAGCTCGCTCAATATGCCACAGCCAAGCGGAGATTCTTCGATTTTGATTCCGTTTTTTATGGCGTTTAATACGTCCTCGTTTAAAAAATAATTTGATTCCATGCACATCTTGCAAACGGCTTTTGTTATATCTAAGGCTTTTATCTCCCTCATGCAACTTCCTCCTTTAAAACCGGCTCAAAGCCTATAAACGCCTCAACCTTATCCCCAAACTTTGAATGGAAAAAGCTTACTATATTCCCTATCAAAAGAACGGTAATCAATGTCCCTATATGGACCCCCTCAAGACGTTTAAGGAAAAAAAACGAAAGCGAGGTGCTTAAAACAACTACGGAAGCGTCTATAAAAACCTTTGTTTTCCCAAAATCGCGTCCCCGTTCTTTTGCTATAACCCGGCTTATGGCATCGCCCGGAAGCATAAAAAGCCGGCTTAAGGACATAAGCGAAACGCCTGTGGCTATTAAAAAAAGGCCAAAAATAAAGCTTATAATTCTTTCGGGCAAAGACACGGGAACAAAAACAAAGGCAAGCAAAAAAGCCATAAGGTCAACAAAAAAGCTAAACAAAAACGAAGCGGCTATCTGGAGGAACTCCTGCTTTGGAAAGCGTTTTTTAAGTATTAAAACCTGAATCAAAATAAAAGCTATGTTTGCGCAAAATGCGGTTAAACCCAAAGAAAGCCCCATTACCTTTGAGATCACAAAAGGAAGGCTTATTATAGGCGCAACACCCAAGTTTGCGCTTGTCATAAAATATACCCCTAAGGAAAGCAAAGCCATGCTGAAAACATAAACCAAAATGCGCCTTAGGGAGCTGTAATTTTCGCCGTACATAAAAAACTCCTTAAAATATGTAATCTTTTATATATAACTTTGGCTTCCCCTTTTAAAAGGGGAAGCCTTTAAAAAAATCCAGACTTCTTTTATCTATTCTTCATCCGGCGTTTCCGCAAAATCGCCGCCTATTCCGGCTTCGGGGATATCCTCCTGATATAAAACTTCTTCCGGTATATCCTCTTCCTCCAAAGCCTTGTTAGCTTCGTCTTCTATATATTCTTCCTTTATTTTTGAAGCCCCGGCAACAATAACGCCGTCTTGCAGGTTCATAAGCTTAACGCCCTGCGAAACCCTGCCGAACGTGGAAATTTCCTTGCCTCTAAGCCTTATTATAACGCCTTCGCTTGTTATAAGCATAAGCTCTTCATTGTCACCTACTATGGCAACTCCGGAAAGCCGACCTGTTTTAGAGGTAAGCTGATGTATTTTAACACCTTTTCCGCCTCTTTTTTGAACATTAAATTCAAAAGCGTCGGTGCGCTTGCCATAGCCGTTTTCCGTAACATTTAAAACCTTCATATCGTCTTCTATTATTTCCGCGGAAACAATGTAATCTCCTGACCGAAGCCTCATGGCGCGGACACCTGAAGCTGTTCTGCCCATAGCGCGCACGTCCTTCTCCGAGAACCTTATGCCAATACCCATATGGCTGGCTGCAAATATCTCTTTTGTTCCGTCGGTAACAAGCACGGAAATAAGCTCGTCGCCTTCCCTTATGCTTATAGCCGCAAGCCCAACCTTGCGTATGTTTGAAAAGCTCTTCATGTCGGTTTTCTTTATTATGCCTTTTTTGGTAACCATAACAAGGAAGCTGTTTTCGTCAAACTCACGCACAGGGATAACGGCGGATATTTTTTCGCCTCCGTTAAGCTGAAGGAGGTTTACAATAGCTATGCCACGCGCGTTTCTTCCGGCTTCGGGGATTTCATAGCCCTTTGTTTTATAAACGCGTCCCGTGTTTGTGAAAAACAGTATATAATCATGCGTTGAGCAAAGCAGCATGTTTTTAATATAGTCCTCCTGCCTTGTCTGCATACCTAAAATTCCACGTCCGCCCCTGTTTTGGCTTCTGTATGCCGAAAGCGGGGTTCTTTTAACGTAGTCCAGTGAAGACATGGTTATAACACCGTTTTCCTCATGGATAAGGTCTTCTATGTCTATCTCGCCCGGGTTTCTTATTATCTCAGTGCGTCTTTCATCGTTATATTTTGCTTTTATGGCTAAAATTTCTTCTTTTATAACATTAAAAAGAATTTTTTCGTCCAAAAGGATAGAAGTGAAATATTTTATCTTTTCCATAAGCTCGTTATATTCCGCGTCTATCTTTTCATGCTCAAGCCCCTGAAGACGCCTAAGCTGCATTTCAAGAATTGCCTGAGCCTGGATTTCCGAAAAACCAAAGCGTTCTATAAGCTTTTCCTTAGCGTTGTCATAGCTGCTTCTTATTGTCTTTATTATTTCGTCTATATGGTCAAGCGCAATTCTTAAGCCTTCCAAAATATGGGTACGTTTTTTTGCCTTGTCCAAATCAAACTCGGTTCTTCTTTTTACAACTTCCTTCTGATGCTTAAGATAATAGCTTAAAACCTCAAGCAGGTTTAAGGTTTCAGGCTTTCCGTCAACCAAAGCAATCATTATAACTCCAAAGCTTTCCTGCATTTGTGTGTTTTTATAAAGCTGGTTTAAAACGACGTTTGCGTTTACATCCTTTTTAAGCTCTATAACTATCCTCATGCCGGTTCTATCGGATTCGTCTCTAAGGTCATTTATACCCTCAACCCTTTTATCCTTAACCAAATCGGCTATTTTCTCAATAAGCCTTGCTTTGTTAACCTGATAGGGCAATTCCGTAACTATTATGCTGTCGTGCCCGCTTTTCATAGGCTCTATGGCAGCACGTGCGCGAACGATAATTTTGCCGCGTCCTGTCCTATATGAATCCCTTATTCCGTTCCGGCCCAAGATAAGCCCACCCGTTGGAAAATCAGGTCCTTTTATGGCTTCCAAAAGCTCGTCTATGTCTGTTTCCCTGTCTTCGTTAACCTTGTTATCTATAATTTTAACAACACCGTCTATAACCTCGCCAAGATTATGCGGGGGGATATTCGTGGCCATGCCGACAGCTATTCCCGAGGAGCCGTTTATAAGCAGGTTTGGTATCCTTGAAGGCAGCACAACGGGTTCTTTTAATGTTTCATCGAAATTTGGGATAAACTCCACTGTGTTTTTGTCTATATCAGCCAGCATTTCCGTGGCAATTTTTGAAAGCCTCGCTTCCGTGTAACGCTGGGCAGCTGCGCCGTCACCGTCAACAGAGCCGAAGTTTCCATGCCCGTCCACAAGCATATATCTGGTTGAAAAATCCTGGGCAAGCCGCACCATGGCATAATAAATAGACGCATCTCCGTGAGGATGGTATTTTCCCATTGTATCGCCCACGATACGCGCTGATTTCCTGTAGGATTTCGTGGGGTCGAGGTTAAGCTCGTTCATGGCGTAAAGGATACGCCTGTGAACAGGCTTTAAACCGTCTCTCACGTCCGGCAGGGCTCTTGCAACGATTACGCTCATGGCATAGTCTATATAAGAGCGCTTCATTTCTTCTTCTATATTGACGTTAATTATCTTATCAAACTGGTTTTGATCCATTTTAAATGTCCTTTCTGAAAAAAGCCCTGTTAATTACGCCTTAAACATCAAGATTTTTAACATATTTCGCATTTTCGTGAATAAACTCGCGTCGCGGCTCAACCTTGTCACCCATAAGCTTTGAAAAAATTTCATCCGCTGTTATAGCGTCCAAAAGATCAACCTTAATTAAAATCCTATGCTCCGGATCCATTGTGGTATCCCAAAGCTGCACGGCGTCCATTTCGCCCAAGCCCTTATAGCGCTGAACCTCTTTAACGCCGTCGCGGCCTATATTGGCATAAAGCTCCTCAAGCTCTTTATCACTGTAAACATAATAATGGGTTTTGTTCTTCTCAACCCTATAGAGCGGAGGCTGGGCTATATATATTTTGCCCTCCTCGATAAGCGGACGCATATACCTATAAAACAAGGTTAAAAGCAAAGTCCTTATATGTGCGCCGTCAACGTCGGCGTCTGTCATTATAACTATTTTATGGTAGCGCAGCTTTGAAAGGTCAAAATCATCGGATATACCCGTTCCAAAGGCTGTTATCATGTTTTTTATCTCTTCGCTGGCAAGCATTCTGTCAAGCCTTGCCTTTTCAACATTTAAAATCTTGCCCCTAAGCGGAAGGATTGCCTGCGTTTTCGGCGTACGCGCCATTTTGGCGGAACCGCCCGCAGAATCTCCCTCAACAAGGTATATCTCGCAATTCACAGGGTCTTTATCTGAGCAATCGGCAAGCTTGCCGGGGAGACGCGCATTTTCAAGCACACTCTTGCGGCGCACAAGCTCCCTTGCTTTTTTGGCGGCGTCCCTTGCCCTTGCCGCCACAAGACCTTTTTCAACTATAGTCTTTGCTATCTGCGGCTTTTCTTCCAAAAAATATGTTAAATATTCGGTGAGCACAGATTCAACCGCGTTTTTCGCCTCACTGTTCCCAAGGCGGGTTTTTGTCTGCCCTTCAAACTGGGGATCGGTTATTTTAACGCTTATAACGGCTGTTATACCTTCTCTTACGTCGTCACCTGAAAGGTTCTTGTCCGCCTCCTTTATAAGCCCCATGTTCCTCGAATAATCGTTTATTGTTTTTGTTAAACCTGTTTTAAAGCCTATAAGATGGGTTCCGCCGTCTGTTGTGTTTATATTGTTTACAAAGGAATGAATGTTTTCAACAAAGCCGTCGTTATGCTGAAACGCTATTTCAACTAAAACACCGTCCCTTTCGCCTTCGGCATAAAAAATTTCTTCATAAAGCGGCGTTTTATTTTTATTTATATAATCAACAAATTCTTTTATTCCGCCTTCATAATGGTATGCCTTTTTTTCGGGTGGGAAACATCTTAAATCCGTAAGGCTTATTTTAAGGCCTTTTGTTAAAAAAGCCGTTTCCCTAAAACGCTGGGAAAGAATATCAAACTGGAAAACCGTTTCTTCAAAAATTTCAGGGTCCGGTTTAAAATGGATATATGTTCCATGCTGGCATGTTTCGCCTATTTCAGCAAGCTTTGAGAAAACATTGCCACGCCTGTATTCCTGCTCATACATTTTTCCGTCAACGCAAATGCGCACTTTAAGCCATTCGGAAAGAGCGTTTACAACAGAAGCGCCAACGCCATGGAGCCCGCCGGAAACCTTATAGCCGCTGCCTCCAAATTTCCCGCCTGCGTGCAAAATTGTGAAAACAACTTCAACCGCAGGAATTCCTTTTTGATGATGTATGCCAATGGGAATTCCGCGCCCGTTATCGTTAACGGAAATAGTGTTGTCTTCATGAATTGTAACCTCTATTTCAGAACAATATCCGGCCAAGGCTTCGTCCACAGCGTTATCCACAATCTCATAAACAAGGTGATGAAGCCCTCTTGACGAGGTTGTGCCGATATACATACCGGGACGTTTTCTCACCGCTTCAAGGCCTTCCAAAACCTGAATTTGACTTTCGTTATAATCTGATGACATGTTTTTTTCTCCTATCTTAAGCTGGCTGTTTTATAAATAAAACTTTACGTGTTTAAAATAATGATAAATAAAACAAAAGTTTATAAAAAACCGGGCTTTAAACCGCTTTTATAAACTTCATAAAAGCGCTCTTTTAGAGCGCCTTTAGACTAAAGTGTTTTTCCCGTTAAAAAAATTTAGGTTTTTAAAAATAATTTTAGATTTTTAAAATCCCTCTCTTTTAATTATACCATTAATTTAGATTTTACGCAAGAAAGACTAAAAAACTATTTTTTTACCCTTAAAGAGTAAATTTCAATTCTCGCAAAATTCGACTGCCTTTCCATTTGAAACCTTAAAAATTTTGCCCTTTTGGGCTATATTTTTAAGGGCCTCTTCTATACCTGTACAGGTTATGAAAGTTTGTATGTTTTCTATGGAGTTTATGAGATAAACTTGTCGCTTTTTGTCAAGCTCGCTTAAAACATCATCTAAAAGAAGCACCGGCAGCTCTCCCGTGGTTTCTTTTATAAGCTCTGTTTCGGAAAGCTTAAGGCAAAGGGAGCTTAAACGCTGCTGACCCTGCGAGCCGAATATTCTTGCGTCCTTTCCGTTTATAAAAAACAAAACGTCGTCCTTATGCGGTCCCGTTTGGGTTATCCCCATGGCAATATCCCTTTGGGCAAAGCTTTTCAACTTTTTCTCGATGTCTTTTTCTTCTGCGTTTGGCGCATATTTTATGCTGAATTCGTCACCGTCCGAAATTTCACCGTATTTCAAAGAAGCTATATGATTTATTTTTTCAATAAAAGAACGCCTTTCATCTATTATCTCAGCCCCATATGAGGCAAGCTGCTTGTCCCATACAAAAAGACCGTCCAAAAGCGAAGGGTTTTTTTGTATGCTTTTAAGCAAAGCGTTTCTTTGTTTTAAAATTCTGTAATACTGCTTTAAGTTAAAATAATAAAGCTTTGAAAGCTGGCAAAGCTCCATATCCATAAACCTGCGCCTTGCGGCAGGGCCTTCCTTTATTATTTCAAGGTCTTCCGGCGAAAAAATGACAACATAAAACGTCCCCATAAGCTCGCTTAGTTTCTTTACGGGGACTCCATTGACGGCAATGCCTTTCTTGCATTCGCTTTTAATATGAACGTCTATTCTGTCTTTGGAATAGCCGTTGTTTGAAATAAGCTTAATATGAGCTTCGTCTTCAGAAAACGCCACAAGCTGGCCATCGTTTTTGCTTCTTTGGCTCCGGCCCATGGCGCAGACATATATTGCTTCAAGTATGTTTGTTTTGCCCTGGGCATTGTCGCCCGTGAATATATTTATTCCGGGTATGAAGCTAAGCTTAAGCTCCTTTATGTTTCTGTAATTATAAAGCGAAATATTTTCTATATGCATTATAAACCGCCCGTAACTTTATAGCTTTCTCCCGATATAAGCTTAATTTCGTCCCCCGGGAAAATTTTTTTGCCGCGCATAAAAACCTTTTCGTTATTAACAAAAACCATTCCTTCTTCTATCATGGCTTTCGCATGAACACCACTTTGGGCTGCACCCGAAAGCTTTAAAAGCTGACCAAGCTTTATAAATCCAGTGCTTATCTCAATATTTTCCAAACAAAAGGCCTCCCAATCAAATTCTTAAAGGCAATATAAGATATTTATAGCTTTTATCTTTTTCATCACAAGAATTTATAATAAGCGGGCTTAAAGGAGTCGTAAAATGCAGAGCGACCTTTTCGTCGTCTATCGCCCTTAAAGCGTCCGTAAGATATCTGGAATTAAAGCCTATGCTTAAATTATCGCCTGTTTTTTCTATATTTATTTCTTCATATGTATCTCCTATTTCGTTTTTAGATGTAACAATAAGCACTTTATCCTTTATTTCCATAAAAACAGGCGTTTTTCTTGTATCCTTTGATATAAGGGAAGCTCTGTCAAAGGAATTAAGAAGCTCTGCTTTATCCGCTATTATTTCTGTTTTAAACTCGCTCGAAAAGCTTTGCTCATATTTTATGAAATTTCCTTCAACAAGCCTTGAAACAACTATATTCCCGTTTATATCAAAAAGCACGTGCTTGTCAGTAAAATATAACAAACATTCGTCATCCGTATCTTCTAATATCTTGCCTATTTCACCCAATGTTTTAGCTGGGACAACAGCCTTTAAAAGCTCTGAAGATTCTTTTAAGCCTTCAGTTTTATAAGCTATTCTGTATCCATCAACCGCAACCATCTCAATAGCCCCGTTCTTTATTTCAATAAGCTCGCCTTTTAAAACCGGACGCGCATCGTCCAATGAAACCGAAAAAATAGTCTGCCTTATCATATTTTTAAGGGCATTTTGGCTTATTGCATAAAAATTAGTCTTATCCACATCGGGAAGCAATGGAAACTCATCAGGAGAAAGGCCCATTATATTAAATCTTGATTTTCCGCCTCTTATGGTAAGTAAAAATTTAGAATCACATTCAATGGTTATTTCATCACTATTAATTTTCCTTATTATATCGGAAAAAAGCCTTGCGTCCACGGCAACGGAAAATTCTCCGTCGCATTCAACCGGAACGGGAGACGATTTAATTCCCAATTCAAGGTCGTTTGAGATTATAAAAAGGGTTCCTTCGTATATGTTTAAAAGCATACATTCAAGGATAGGAAGCGTTGTTTTAGGCGAAACAGCCTTTAATGCAATATTTATTCCATTTAAAAGAGTGTTTCTTTCACAAGTAAACTTCATGTTAATAACTCCTTTGTGATTTCTTATATATAAATATATAATTATATTTTAGTAGTAACAGTAGTAGTCTTTGTGGATTTGTTTATAACAGGTTAGAATGTTAAAAAATAGATGCTTTGTAACGGTAGTAAGTTTGTTAATAATATGGTTTTTACTTCCCTTGTTTTAAACATTATTAACATAGCTTAAAAAAACAGGTGAACTTGTAAACAGGTTATCAACATGAATCTCACATGTGCCTGTTAATTTATTTTTCTTTTATTTTTCGTTCAAGTTCTGATATAAGAATTAAGACCTCTGTGTCCTGTTCTAATTCTTTTTCTATTTTAGTGCAGGCGTGAATAACCGTCGTATGGTCTCTTCCGCCAAATTTTTCGCCTATTTTAGGAAGGGATATGTCTAAAAGTTTTCTTGAAAGATACATGGCTATCTGGCGTGGATAAGCTATATTCTTAGGTTTTTTGCTGCTTTTAATATCATCTTTTTGGATATGAAAATGGTTTGCGACAATTTCTTGAATAACGTCTATATTTATTTGTTTTTCAGTGTTATATATATTTTTAAGGGCTATTTGAGCTGAATCAAGGTTTATTTGGTTTCCGGTAAGCGTTGAATATGCGACTATTCTTGTTAAAGCGCCTTCAAGCTCCCTTATATTTGAAACTATTGAATTTGCTATGAATTCCATAACATTCTGCGGAACGGTTAAGCCTTCCCTTTCAGCTTTTTTCTGTAAAATAGCAAATCTTGTTTCATAGTCCGGAGGCTGTATATCTGCTATAAGACCGCAGCCGAAACGGCTTTTAAGCCTGTTTTCAAGCGGATTGATTTCGTTTGGCGGACGGTCGCTTGAAATTATTATTTGTTTGCCGGATTCGTAAAGAGCGTTGAATGTATGGAAAAATTCTTCCTGGGTGCTTATTTTTTTAGCCAAAAACTGTATATCGTCAACTAAAAGAACATCTATATTACGGTATTTATTTCTTAAATCCTCAGTTTTATTTTCGGCGATGGCTTTAATAACCTCGTTTGTAAAGGTTTCGCTGGAGGTATATATTATTTTTGTGTTAGGCTTTTGGTTTAAAATATAATGTGCTATGGATTGCATTAAATGTGTTTTTCCAAGCCCTACATCGCCATATATGAAAAGAGGGTTATATGCTTTTCCCGGAGCTTCCGCAACAGCCAAAGAAGCGGCATGCGCAAAGCGGTTGCTGTTGCCCACAACAAATAAAGAAAAAACATATTTTGGGTTAAGATTGCCCAAAGCCGCCCTTTTTTCCTCTTCTTTTCTTATGTAGGTTTCAGCAGGCTGTTCGTCTGTATGCACAAGAATATTGTAATCTATTCCGCTTGACTGCCTTAAAGCGTTTTTTATTATCCCTATATAGCGTTTTTCAACCATGTCCTTATAAAAGGGATCTCCTATAAGAAAAATAAAGTCCCTGCCTTTAATGGCGTAGGGCTTAAGCGGTTCTATCCATGTATTGAAGCTTACATCTGAGATTTCACCCTCTATTAATTTAAGGGCGTCCTCCCATATAGTTTGAATTTGCTCCATGATGTACCTCCTAAAATCAACTGCTTGTACCTAAAAATAAAGATACAACTATATATATAAAATAAGTAATAATCCTATATATAATAATAACAAAATTTGAAATTATTATCAACATAAGCCTTATATTTTCAATAAAAAAAAGATAATTTGTTTTTTAATAATTTTGAAATATTCTTGACTAGGAAATGATTATTTAATATAATGTTATAAGTGCTTGTCCATATGCGGGAAGCTAGGCTTAAACATTAAGGAGGTGTGAAGCTGATGAAAATGACGTTTCAGCCAAAAGTAAAACAAAGAAAAAGAGAACATGGTTTTAGAAAAAGGATGTCAACTTCAAACGGAAGAAAAGTTTTACGTGCCAGAAGAAGAAAAGGCAGAGAAGTATTATCAGCTTAACTTTAATATCTTTTGATTATACTTTAAGTATAAATAAGGCCGCTTATTGTGGCCTTTTGTTTTCCACATTTAAGCTCTGTTCGATTGGAGAAATTTATGTGCATTTTACCGAATCGTTAAAAAAAAGCTTTCAGTTTCGATATGTATATAGCAGAGGCAAATCCCTTGCAAACAAATATCTGGTTTTATACGTAATAAAGAATGGCAAGAAGGAAAACCGCCTCGGTATTTCCGTGAGCAAAAAAGTTGGCAAAAGTGTTGTCAGAAGCAGAGTAACCCGTCTTATAAAAGAAAGCTACAGGCTTTTTGAAAACAATGTAAAAAATGGCTACGACATTGTTTTTATAGCAAGAATAAGCTCTAAAGATGCTGATTTTGCCGATATAAATAAGGCTCTTAAAAGCCTTATAAAAAAACAGGAATTATATGAAAAAAAAGAAGAATGCACTTAAAAAGAAGATGGTTTTGTGTTAAGCAGGTTTTTTTTGGTTTTAATACGTTTTTATCAGTTGGCAATTTCGCCGTATAAAAGGCCGTGCTGTAGGTTTAATCCAACATGCTCGGCTTATGCCTATGAGGCAATTAAAAAATACGGCGCTTTTAAAGGCGGATTTCTTTCCATAAAAAGGCTGCTTAAATGCCACCCTTTCCATAAGGGCGGATATGACCCGGTGCCTTAAACTCCGGGCAAAGTGCAGATTTTTTATTTTAAGGAGGATACTTAGGTGGTTGACGGAATGCTTCAAGGTTTAGTGTCGTCGGGTTTTGTTTTGGTGAAGTCGCCAGGAGTTATTGTTGGGCCTATTGCAAAGGTTTTGGGCATTATCTACAATATATTTTTTAATTTTATATATGGAATATCTGAGCATAGCTCGCTTGCAATAGCTATAGTTCTTTTTACTTTGTTTATAAAGGTTGTTTTAAGTCCGCTTACATACAACCAAATGAAATCAACCTATAAAATGCAGAAAATTCAGCCTGAGATCAATAAAATAAAAGCTAAGTATGAAGGCAAAAAAGACAGGGAATCTCAGCAGAGAATGGCTTTTGAAATGCAAGAAGTTCAAAAGAAAAACGGCATAAGCATGCTTGGCGGCTGTTTGCCGATGATTATCCAGCTCCCTATCCTTTATGCGCTTTTTTATATTTTCCAGCAGGCTTATATGTATATAGATGTTATAGGCGCGAACTATACAAGCATAGCGGATATAATATTAACTATTCCGGTGGATTTAAGAATGCAGGTTTTCACTCCGTTTGCCGAGGCTGTTGCAAAGACTACAAAAACAGCTGTGGATTTAGGGGT
This sequence comes from Lachnospiraceae bacterium, assembly GCA_034925905.1. Classification (GTDB taxonomy): domain Bacteria; phylum Bacillota; class Clostridia; order Lachnospirales; family Anaerotignaceae; genus JAYFRL01. The sequence goes on from JAYFRL010000014.1 coordinate 13,214, forward strand.
TCAATCGAATGTTGTTTCAATTATAAGCCAGATATCGCTTTCGGATTGGAGCGGGATTTTAGCTTCTTTAGGCGATTATGCCTCTAAATTAAGCCCTCTTCTTGAGCATAAGCATGCTATAGAATATATATTCGGCATAAGCGTTATAACAAAGCCGGGGCTTTCCTTCCCTGGGATATTAATTCCTATTCTTGCTGCGTTTACCACGTGGCTTTCTTCAAAATCAATACAACCGAAAAGCGCTGATAAAAACGACCCGAATTATATGATGACCCAGACAATGACATGGATGATGCCGGCTATGATGGGCTTCTTTTCTATAACCCTGCCTTCAGGCCTTGGTATATATTGGTCTGTAAGCAATCTTTTCCAGATTGCAAACCAAAAAATCATGGAAAAATATTTTAAAGTTAAAGAAGAAAAAAAGAATGAGGGGGCAGGCTCTAATGGATGAAATTATAAAAGAGGCCAGAACCGTTGAAGAAGCTATAAACGAAGCTCTTTCCGAGCTTTCAGCAAGCAAAGACGAAGTTGATATAACTGTCCTTAACGAAGGCTCAAAAGGTTTGTTTGGGGTTTTTGGTTCAAAAAACGCGGTTGTTAAGGTCGTAAAAAATTTTAACCCTGAAAAGATGGCTAAGGATTTTCTTAAAGAAATGTTTCTTGCAATGGGCATTTTGGTTGATATAAAAACCGAGTTTAGGGAAAAACAACTTTATATAAACCTTAAGGGCGATGATATGGGGATTTTGATAGGCAAAAGAGGTCAAACCCTTGATTCTATTCAACATTTGGTTACCCTTGTTGTTAATAAGGGAAGCGCTCCTTATGTCAGCATAACACTTGACACTGAAAATTATAGGGACAGGCGCAAGGAAACCCTTGAAACCCTTGCCTTAAACCTTGCAAAAAGAGTTAAGCAAACAGGCAAAAACATAGTTCTTGAACCGATGAACCCTTATGAAAGGCGGATAATACATTCCGCTCTCCAGAACGACAGATATGTAACTACATACAGCGAAGGAGAAGACCCTTTCAGAAACGTGGTTATAACGCTAAAAAGGCACGGAAGAGACAAAGATTGATTTTATTGCCCGATGTTTAAAATATCGGGCTTTTTTAATAAAACGGAGGGCTTTTTATGAAAAGCGTCGGTTTTTTTGATACGATAGCCGCAATTTCCACTCCACCCGGAACGGGCGGAATAGGCATAATACGCATTTCGGGAGACAAAGCCATATCTATTGTAGACGGCATGTTTAAAAGCAATTTCGGTAAAAAAATAAAGGATATGAAAAGCCACAGCATGGCTTACGGCAAAATAACGGATAAAACAGGAAGTGTTTTAGACGAAGTTTTAATTTCCGTTATGCGTGCGCCAAACACATACACAAAAGAAGACGTGGTTGAGATAAACTGCCACGGCGGAGCTGTCGTGCTTAAAGGCATTTTAGACGCAGTGCTTAACAGCGGGGCAAGGATGGCGGAGGCCGGGGAATTTACAAAGCGCGCTTTTTTAAACGGAAGAATAGACTTAAGCCAGGCCGAAGGCATTATAGACGTTATAAATTCAAAAACAGAGCTTTCGCGCGATTTTGCGCTTAATGCGCTTTCAGGCAAGCTTTCGGAGTCCGTAAATTATATTAAAGACCGGCTCCTTAAGGCTGCGGCGGCAATAGAGGTTGCAATAGATTATCCCGAATATGAAATAGAAAAAGAAGACAAAACCGGGCTTATGTCGCTTTTTAACGAAGCGGAAGCAAAGCTTTCGGTTATGATACAAAATTCGGATATGGGCAGGATAATTAAAGAAGGGCTTTCCGCGGCAATAATTGGCAGGCCAAACGCCGGGAAATCTTCTTTTTTAAACAGGCTTTTAAACGAGGAACGTGCAATTGTTACAGATATTCCGGGGACAACAAGGGATATGCTGGAAGAATTTATAAACCTTTCCGGCATACCCGTAAAGTTTATTGATACGGCTGGCATAAGAGATGCTCGTGACGGAGATATAATTGAAAAAATAGGAATTGAGCGCAGCTTAAAGGCGGCTGCTGACGCCGACGTTATAATATTTATGATAGACGGCCAAAAAGGCATTTCTGATGAGGATGTAAAAATTTTAGAGCTTACGCGGGGCAAAAAAATAATTGCGCTTATCAATAAATGTGATATAAAAAGAGATATTGATAAAAAAATATTATATGAATATGTTCCCGAAGAAAATATAGCTGAGGTTTCCGTGCTCAAGGATATGGGCGTTGAAAAGGCGCTTGAGAGGCTTAAGGAAATGTTTTTAGGCGGAGACATAAGCTTTGCGGACGCCGCTATGGTTTCAAACGCAAGGCAAAAGGCTGCGCTTTCCCGCGCTCTTGAAAATGTTAAAAAAGCCAAGGAAAACCTGATGACCGATGTTCCTGAAGATATAATATCTATGGACATTATGGAGGCTGTTTCCGCTATCTCGGAAATAACAGGCGAAAACGCGGATGACGCTTTGATAGATAAAATTTTTTCGGAATTTTGCATAGGAAAATAAAAAAAGCTTAAAGATTTTTCTTTAAGCTTTTTTTATTTTAAACCGTCCAAAAGAGAAGACGCTTTTTCAAAATCCTTCTTTTTCACAAAAATATTATATGTGGCTAAATCAGGCAGGCCAAAGCTGTTAAGGGTAACAGCGCCTCCAAAAATAATGTTATCTGCCATCCGGCTCCTTATGCTCTCGGTTTTTGTTTCATAGTAGATTTTATTCAGGTCTAGCAGATCCAATATTTTATTGAACAAAACCAAGTCGTTCCCCGAATATATTTTATCATAGAACAAAACAAGCACTCCTTTTTAATCAATCCGTGCTATATTCGCCAAACATTTTTTTATAATATGAGTTTGCCTTATAAAGAGCGGCGGCGGTGTTATGCACCAAAACCCTGTCTTTGGTTAACAGAGTTGTGCAAAGAGCTTCGGAATATTTATAAAACATACTGTCATGCCCTACGCAAAGTCCAACAAGAACATTAAACTCCGTTTTTTCGGCATTAAGCATTTGCGCCTGCAATATAGGGTTGCAGATTACGCTGCCCGTAGAGTTGCAGCCGGTTATTCCCATGTCATCCTTCAAAACTGTTCCCGCCTTGCAGCTTATTCCGTAAACCTCGAAGCCGTGGGAGCGTAAAACCTTTGCAAAGGTGCGCGATTCAACGAGAAGGCTTAGGCAGGAAGCCACGCCGATTTTTTTATAGCCCATTTTTTTACAGAAATTTACAATTTCGTCAACCCTAGTCCATTTTCCGCTGCCTTCCTCTTCAACCTCGGCCGCGGCAACTAAAACCCTGGAGTTTTCCTCCGAGGCATATCTTTCAAGCGAAAGGGAAAGCTCGCCCTCTTCAATGTTTTGACCAACGCAAGCTGGCGGTGTTTTTCCGCCTGGTTTTCCGCAGCCGAAAAGACCGCAATCCATGCATGAAAATTTTCGTTCCAAAATTAAAGCCTCCTTAAAGGTTTTCAGATTCTAAAGGTATTATTTTAGCTAAAGTGTTGTCATCAACATCTATTCCGTATGCTCTAGATATTTGCCCTATCATTATTCCAAAAACACCTCGCATTTCTCCTATGCCAGAGATAAATATCCAGTTGTATATATTTCCCGAGAAGCATGCTTGGTCTTTAAAGATTTTGTTATCAGGACATCTAGACAAAAACCTATTACATGCAGATATCATTTTTCTTATGTATGAACTCAGATTAGAACCGATTTCAGAATCCATTAATTCGTGTGTTAAAAAATCTTTTATTTCTTTTACTGACATTATACATGGATATACAGTTTCGTACTCGTATTCAGAATATAAAATCCTTTGGGATTCAAGAAAGATGAAGGTCCTTTTTTGCAATATCACGGTCTCTTTTTGTAGGCTCCCATGAAACACCAAAAAGAGATGTCGATATTCCTGTAATTTTTATATCTTTAAATTTCATATGCATTTCTCCTAGAATATAAAAATAGTATCTTTTTTATTCCAACTCAAAACCCTTCTCTTCAAGCTTTAAAACAGCTTTTTTAAGGCTTCGTTCCTCTGCCTCGCCAAAGAGCCTGAAAATAGGTATATTATATGTTGTGAAATCCTGGCTGCATCCGAATATATATATTTCGTCTTTATTTTTTATTGAAAACCAGTTATATATTTTTTTATTTTTAAGTGTGAAGCAATCAAGCTTAAAAAGGGCTTTATAAAAAAGACCTTTGTTTTCATAATCGGGCATAAGGGTTTCAAAAAACTCGTCATAAGTTATAAGTTCTCCCGAAAAACCTTCAAAATCCTTTTTAACGGAAGCTTCGCTAAAATCCTCGAAAGAAGAAATGCTTCCGGGCACGAAACTGTTTAAATCGGGGAAAATGGCAAAAATATCTGTGTTAAGATATGCGTTTTTGGTTTTTAACTTAAGCCATTTTTGGTTTGGTTTCATTTTTTTTGACCTCCCAACATAATATAATTATTTTAAACCAATTGCGTATAAATGTAAACAACCTGGAATTTAATTTGAGGTTTTTCATTTGCTTTACATAATGCACTTAAAGATGATAAAATAAATATACTATTATAAAAAAAGGAGCTGAAAAATATGGCGTTTTGTGAAAATTGCGGAGCTGAAATTAAAGAAGGCGAAACAAAATGCCCGTTCTGCGGCAAAAAAACAGGTTCTGTTGACGATGTTTATACGGTAAACCCGGAAGACGTTGTTGAGCTTAGCGGAGAATCCAAAGATAAAAGCGAAAAACAAGCTGAATCGGCAAAAACCATAGATACCATGGAAAAGCTTATGGCTGCTGCGGCCTATTGGAGCTGGCTTATAATTATACCTTTGTTTTTCGGCAGGGACAAGGAATTTGTAAAGTTTCACCTTAACCAGGGAATGAACCTTTTGGGTCTTTTTTTGGTGCTTTATATTTTAGGCAGGTATATATCTTTCATATCAATTTTAATGATAGCAGTGTTTGTATTTGCGATTATGGGCACAATAAATGTTGCAAAGGGAGAAATGAAAGAAATACCTTTAATAGGCGGGTTCCGTCTTTTTAAATAAAAAAACCGGGAGGAAAACAAATGAAGCTTGCTGTTATTGGCGGGAGTGGGCTTATAGGCTCAACAACTGCATTTATGACTGCCGAAAAAGGAGTTTATGAGGAAATAAAGCTTTTGGGCAGACGTGAAAACAGGCTTAAAAGCCATGCTATGGATATGGAGCACGCCCTTATGCCTTTTTCAGACACAAAGGTTACTGTCGGGGAGGCGAAAGACCTTTCCGATTGCGAGGTTATTTTTATAGCTGCAGCTTCTTCCGAAGCGGGTCTTGTCAGCCGGGAGGAAGGTATAGCGGCTAATTTTAAAATAATGTCCGATATAGCAAGGGACATAAAAAAATATGCTCCGGAGGCAATAACTCTTGTGGTTACCAATCCGATAGACGCGTTTAACTATTATCTTTATAAGGAAATAGGCGGTGAAAGAGGCAAACGTCTGGGCTTTGGAGCAAATGATTCCCTGCGCTTTAAATGGGCTGTTGCAAAAAAGTTTTCTCTTGAGTTTAACAAGCTTTACGGTTTTTGCATAGGTGAGCATGGATCAACTCAGGTTCCGCTTTTCAGCTCGCTTAAATATGAAGGGAAGCCGCTTAATATTTCTGAGGAAACAAAAAAAGAAATGAAACAAATGCTTCTTAACTGGTTTGACGAGTTTATAGGTCTTAAAAGTCAGAGATCAAGCGGCTGGACATCAGCTGTGCTTGCAAGCGATATTCTTTCCGCCATAGCAACCGACAGCGGTGAGGTTATCGCCTGCTCAATCCCTCTTTGCGGGGAATACGGCGAAAGCGAGGCTTCTGCCGGGCTGCCTGTTTCTTTGAGCAAAAACGGAGCGACGCCGCTTCTTCTTCCTATAACAGACGAAGAAAAAACCGCTTTTTCGGACTCTGTTTCAAACATAAAGCGTCAGATAAAATTGATTTTTGAAGACTAAGAGGCTTAAAAAGCTTATACCCCTGTTTCAAAAAATGTATTTTTTTGGAACAGGGTTTTTTATACATAAAGTCTTTAAAAGCGATGCCGGAGCCGGATTTTTTATAAAAAATGCCTTCTATTTTAAATGTTTTTTTAAAACTTGAAAAATACTAAATAAAATATTATAATTAAAAAATGTATTCTATACCAATTTTGTAAAAAATGTGAATCGAAAACGGAGGATATCAAAATGAAAAAGAAACTTATGTCGGCAATAGCTTTCCTTTGCATATGTACCCTTGCTTTCTCGGGATGCACATCTGCTTCAAAGAGTGAAACTCCTGCCACAAACGGAACCAAAACAGAAGAAAAAGCAACAAAGACAAATCTTAAAATGGCAACAGGAGGGACAAGCGGAACATATTATGCTTACGGCGGAGTTGTAGGCCAGGTTATAAGCGAAAAAACCGGCATTTCCTTTGATGTTCAGTCCACGGGCGCTTCGGCCGCAAACATTCGTCTTATAAATGATAATGAGGTTCAGATTGCTATAGTTCAAAACGACGTTATGCACTATGCTTATAACGGAACAGATCTCTTCGATGGAGAAGAGCTTAAGAATTTTTCATCAGTTGCGGCTGTTTATGCCGAGGTTTGCCAGCTTGTTGCCAGCGCAGACAGTGGGATTAATTCAGTTGCAGACCTTAAAGGCAAAAAAGTTTCCGTGGGCGACGCAGGCAGCGGCGTTGAATTTAACGCAAAGCAGATAATGAACGCATATGGAGTTACATTTGATGATATAACAAAGCAAAACCTTTCCTTTGCAGATTCCGCAAATGCAATGAAAGACGGTAAAGTCGACGCTTTCTTCTGCACCGCGGGAGCTCCTACAACGGCTGTAATGGAGCTTTCAAGCACAAACGATATCAAAATAATTGATATTACAGGAGCCGAAGCTGAAGCCCTTATAAAGGATTATCCTTTCTATACAGCCTATACTATTTCCAAAGACACATACAAAGGCATGGAAAAAGATGCCACAACTATAGCCGTTAAAGCTACGTTTATAGCAAACAACGACGTTGCTGAGGATGTTATATATGAATTTACAAAAGCATTATTTGAAAACAAAGACGAAATAACGGCAGGACATGCCAAGGGCGCAGAGCTTGATTCGGGATATGCCGTTGAAGGGATTTCAGTTCCTTTCCATCCGGGTGCAGAAAAATATTATAAAGAAGCTGGTGTTTTAAATTAAAACCCCGGGCAAGGTTTTTTTAAAGTCAGGTTTAACCGCAACGGCGCTTATTTGCGCCGTTGTGTTAATTGTTGCTTATTATTTTACAAAGCCCGCGCTTTATGTTTTAAACGGAGATACGGGCGAAGTCTTCGCAAAATATGCACTTTCAGAGGATGAAGATTTTTCGGTTACTTTTATACATTCCGTGAACAAAACACCAGTAAAAGAAACCTATGAAATAAAAAACAACGAAATATATCTTACAAAATGCACATACAGCTCTTTAGGCGCAGGAGTTTTAACCGAGGTTGGGGAAAATGAAAAGCTTGAATATGACGAATACGGAAACATGGTTGTTTCAGGCATTAATATGAAGATACCAAAGCTTTCATATATAGTCGGTACAGTTTCAGACCATGTTTTAAGCATAAACGGAGAAGAGATAAGCCTTAGGGATTTATGCGGGAAAAATGCTACGGCTGTTTTTATATACAAATAATAGGAGAGATGCATTAATGCCGTATTTAAAGAACGAAAACAAGGATACCCTTGATATAAATAAAAATAGTGCTTACACCGAACATGAGCCTATTTCCGAAGAAGAAATACAGGCTGTGCTTGCGGAATATGATAAAGAATCAAACACAAGAGTGTTTAAAGGCGTGCCTAAAAAAATAATGCGTTATTTTTTGTCCGCTTTTTCACTTTACCTGCTTTGGATGAATGTTTTCAGCACTCTTCCGGAGCAAATCCGCCGAGCCTCGTTTGTGGGCATGCTTATTCTTATAGTGTTTCTCCTTTATCCGTCCAGCAAAAAGAGCGGGAAGGACTATGTGCCGTGGTATGATTTTGTTTTGGGAGGCATAGGCTCGGCATGTTATTTTTATTATGTTGCAAACTATGAAGCAATAGTTTCTCGCGCCGGAAGATCCAGCACGCTGGACATAGTGATAGCAATAATAGGTATTTTAATACTTATGGAGGCGTGCAGGCGTACCGTAGGCATACCCATAATGGTTGTTGTAACAGGCTTTGTGATATATTCTTTTGCAGCCGGATTTTCAACAAAAAGAATTTTTTCGCATCTTTTTTATACGACTGAAGGGGTTATAGGAACGCCTATTGGCGTTTGTTCAACATTTATTGTGCTTTTCATACTTTTTGGTGCATTTCTTGCGGTTACGGGAGTGGGGAAGTTTTTCATAGATGTTGCAAATTCCATAGCCGGAGGGGCAACGGGCGGACCTGCCAAGGTTGCGGTTATAGCCAGTGCGCTCCAGGGGATGATTTCGGGCAGCTCTGTTGCAAACACGGTTGGCAGCGGCAGCTTCACAATACCAATGATGAAAAAAACAGGATATCCGCCTGAATTTGCTGCGGCTGTTGAAGCGGCGGCGTCCACGGGAGGGCAAATAATGCCGCCTATTATGGGTGCGGCAGCTTTTCTTATGGCGGAAATGACGGGGATTTCTTATTCAAATATAGTTATAGCGGCTATTTTGCCGGCTTTTTTATATTTTACAGGCATATTCCTTATGGTGCATCTTGAGGCGAAAAAGCTTGGGCTTAGAGGTCTTCCGAAAGATGAAATACCTAATTTTTTCAAAATAATGCTTTCTCACGGGTATCTGCTTTTGCCGCTTGTTGTTTTGGTATACAGCATGATGAGCGGGAAAACCTCGTCTATGTCTGCGGTTTATGCTATTTTAACGGCCATAGCTGTAAGCATGTTTAGGAAAGAAACAAGGATGAGCGTTTCAAGCTTTTTTGACGCACTTGAGAGCGGCGGCAAAAACATAATAGGGGTTGGCGTTGCCTGCGCCGTTGCGGGCATGATTGTTGGAACGGTTACGCTTACAGGCATAGGGCTTAAGCTTGCAACGGGATTGCTTTCGCTTTCGGGTGGGATAACCATAGTCGCCCTTTTTTTCACCATGATTGCCTGTATAATTTTAGGCATGGGTGTGCCGACAACCGCAAACTACGTTATAATGGCCACGATAACGGCACCTATAGTTATAAAGCTGGGTATTCCTATGCTTGCGGCGCATATGTTTGTTTTTTATTTTGGAATAGTTGCAGATATAACCCCGCCTGTTGCCCTTGCGGCTTATGCCGGCTCGGCAATAGCGAAGTCAAATCCGTTTAAAACGGGAATAACGGCTACGAGAATAGCCATAACTGCGTTTATAATACCGTATATTTTTGCTTTCAGCCCCGACCTTTTGCTTTTAGGCGCCTCTTTGCCTAACGCGGCGCTTATAACAATAACTGCGTTTATAGGCATGTATGGCATTGCGGCTGGCATGGAAGGCTTTATGTATACCAAAATTCCCGTTTGGGAAAGGATTATATGCATAGCGGCAGGGCTTTGCCTTATAAAGCCCGGAATAGCAACGGATATTATAGGTGTTGGGGTTATAGGGCTTGTGTTTGTTGTTCAAAGGATAAAATATAAAAAAACTGCTAAACCCCAAGCGTTATAAAATATTAAAAAATCGGGCGTTTGTCCCGGTAAATAAAAAAGCCAAAAAAAAGATAAACTACCTTTCTTTTGGCTTTTTTATATGGTTTAAAATCTTTAAAGTAAATATCTAAAAAAATTATCTATTGTTTTTATGCTCTATTCCTGCGGATATAAAATCGCGGAAAAGGGGATGCGGTTTATTTGGCCTGGACTTAAATTCAGGGTGGAATTGAACACCTATAAACCACGGATGGTCTTTTATCTCGATTATTTCAACAAGCCTTTCATCCGGCGAAAGACCAACTATGTCCATACCTGCTTTGCTAAAAACTTCGCGGTAGTCGTTGTTGAACTCATAGCGGTGTCTGTGTCTTTCAGATATAAGGTCTTGATTATAAGCTTTGAAAGTAAGAGAATCTTTTTTAACCTTGCAGGGGTAAGCGCCAAGGCGCATTGTGCCGCCAAGGTTATCTATATTTTTTTGATCGGGCATAATATCTATAACAGGATGGGTTGTTTTTGGTGTAACCTCTGTTGTGAAAGCGTCTTTATAGCCTAAAACATTTCTTGCAAATTCGACAACGGCACATTGCATTCCAAGGCATATGCCGAAAAACGGAACCTTGTTTTCTCTGGCATATTTTATTGAGGTTATTTTGCCTTCAAGGCCTCTGTCACCAAAACCGCCGGGAACCAAAATGCCGTCCGCGTCCTTCAAATAAGAAGCTACGTTTTCATCCGTAATTTCTTCGGCGTTTACCCAGTCTATATTTACCGAGGAATAGTTATATATACCCCCGTGGTGCAAGGATTCAACTATTGAGAGATAAGCGTCGTGGAGACCGATATATTTTCCAACAAGGGCTATATTAACCGAGGTTTTGATTTCTTTTTCCCTTTTAACGAGGTCTACCCATTCTTTAATATTAGGTTCTCTTTCCGGGAGCCCAAGCTTTTTAACCGCTGCTTTTGCAAGACCTTCTTCTTCAAGCATGAGAGGTACGGAATAAAGAGAATCTGCGTCTAAGTTTTGTATTATGGAGTCTTCGGAAACATTACAGAAAAGGGAGAGCTTTTCTCTCATTTCCTGGGACATTTTATGCTCCGTGCGGCAGACGATTATATCCGGCTGGATACCTATGGATAAAAGCTCCTTAACGGAATGCTGAGTCGGCTTCGTTTTCATTTCGCCGCCTTTTGAGAGGTATGGAATGAGTGTTACATGGACATAAATACAATTGTTTTTGCCGACTTCCCTTGAAACCTGACGGATTGCTTCAAGAAAAGGGAGACTTTCAATATCCCCGACGGTTCCGCCAATTTCTGTTATAACTATTTGGGAACCTGAGACCCTGGCTGTGCGGTATACCCTATCCTTTATCTCGTTTGTTATATGGGGAACCACCTGAACGGTTGCTCCAAGGTAGTCGCCCTTTCTTTCCTTGCTTATTACAGACCAATATATTTTGCCAGTTGTTATATTGTTGTCCACAGAAAGGTTTTCGTCTATAAACCTTTCATAGTGTCCTAAATCAAGGTCTGTTTCCGCTCCGTCATTTGTAACGAAAACTTCGCCGTGCTGATAAGGGCTCATTGTGCCGGGATCCACGTTTATGTACGGGTCAAACTTTTGTATTGTGACATTAAAACCTCTCATTTTCAGCAAACGACCGAGAGAAGCGGCTGTTATACCTTTTCCGAGACCAGAAACAACTCCCCCCGTAACAAAAACATATTTTGTGTCCATTTTTTCACCTCGTTATTAATATTATTGTACAAAAAAATTTAGTACCACAGAAATAAAAAAAGAGTTTTTTTTATTACTGCAGTACATATATAAAATACAAATTAAATATTAGCACATATTTTAATTTTACTCAACAGGAAAAGACATTTTTTTAAAAGTTTATTGTTATTTTAAACAGTTGAAAATTAAAAAATTCCCACGGAAATAACTCCGGGAATATTAATTGGTTTAAACCCAGACGCCCGCAATTTCAAAGGGCTTTTGCAAGAAAATTAAGCCAGCAAAAATTTTTCTATAACTTCTTTAACTGCATGGGTTTCGTTTGTGTTCTCCGTGATATAATCCGCAGCGTCCTTAAGCTCCTGGCTTGCGTTTGCAACCGCAACACCAAGGCCAACACGCATAATCATGCTCTTATCGTTTTGCCCGTCGCCTATGGCTATCGCTTCGTTAAGAGGGATGCCCAGCATTCGGCAAAGGTTGGCTGCGGCGTTGCCTTTTGTTGCTTCTTTGCTTGTAAATTCAAGGTATTCAGGTTTTGAAAACGTCATGTTAACCCTACCCCCTATTTTTGGCATAAGCCTTTCGCATATGCCTGTAAGCTTTTTGTGATCCCAGGTGAAGAGTATTTTTGAAAGGCTTGCGTTATAATTGGCAAGACTAGGCACAAAAACAGCTTCAATGCCCATTCTTTCGATATATTGCTTTGCAACTTCCGTAAGCTTTTCTATATAAAGCTTGTCCCTGTAATATCCCTGGGTGGGTATATCAAATTCCAAGCCAAGCCCGCATATCGTTTTAACGCAATCTTTAGGTAAAAAGTTCTCGGAAATTACCTCCATGGTTTTGCAGTCATAAACTGCTCCGCCGTTCAGGCATATAACATAGCCTTCGTTCCCTATTTCCAAAGCATCGATATATTTTTTAATTCCAAATATGCCGCGACCCGAGCAGATAACTATTTTTTTGCCGCGACTGACGGCTTTTTTTATTGCTGCTGTGTTTTCGTCCGATATTGTAAGGTCGTTTTTTAAAAGCGTGTCGTCTATGTCTGTAAAAAGAATTTTATAACTCATGAAGCCTCTCCTGATTTTTTATTGTTTTCAATGGCGTAGCCGGGTTCTTTTGATTTTTCTGCGGAAATTAAGGCTTCGCTGGCCAGCTTATAAAGCTCTTCTATATGAGCTTTTTCTTTTTTTATATTCCTGTTTGTTGCTTTTATCCTATATATTTTAGACGGTTTTTCAGCAAGCAGCTTAGCAAAGTCATAGCGTTTTTTATAGGTGCTTTCAAGAGCCAGGTGCACGGCTTCTTTTTCTTCTTCGGAAAGAGTATAGGAGCTTTCGGCGTTTTCAATCGGTTTTGCGTAGGTGTATGAGCCTGTGCGGCTATGGATTCCGTTTAAAACTATGCCGTTGTTGTCCTTATCCATAATGGCTATCGCGAAGCAAAGCTTTCCCCCCATTTCCGAAAACGGGTTATAGCGTACAATGCCTATTTTTTGTATGCATTTATCAATGTTTGATTTCATATCCTCTATGCAGCTTAAAACCTCGGTATATTTCCTGTCTATTTCTTTTGTGCGGTTTATGTATTCTTTTATGGCTGTTTCAAGGTTGGCGTCTGGGTGGCTGTTTGCGCCCATGAAAAAATTATATCTGCGCCTTAAATCCTGCTCCCTTTTTAAAGCAAGAATGAGAAAAACAGCAAAAATGACGATGATTGCCGACAAAACGATGAGAATAACAGCCGCATTTTCTTCTATAAGCTCTAAAAACATTTTTACCCCTTCTTTTATGGTTTTTTAACAAGCTCAAGTATTCTTTCAAGATCTTTGTCCGAATAATATTCTATTTCTATTTTGCCTTTTTTTCTTCCGTTAATTATACTTACCTTTGTGCCCAATATAGACATAAGTTCTTTCTCTATGCTTGAAAGATATGTTGGTTTAGGCTTATTTTTATCGACAATCTTCGTATTTTCAAGCTCACGCTTAACAATGGCTTCAACAGCTCTTACGCTTAAATCCTCCTCAATAATTTTCTCCGCAAGTTCAAATTGAACCGTTGCCGGAAGAGCTAAAAGCGCCCGGCTATGCCCGCTTGAGATTTTGTTTTCTATAACAAAATTCATGACTCTTGGGTCTAAGTTGAAAAGGCGCAAAGCGTTTGTTATGGTTGTTCGGTTTTTGCCTATTTTTTGGGCAAGAGCCTCTTGCGTGAAGCCATATTCGTTTATAAGCCGCCTATAACCTTCAGCTTCTTCTATGGGGTTTAAGTCTGCTCTTTGGAGGTTTTCTATGAGAGCCAGCTCAAAGGCTTCTTTTTCGTTTATGTCCTTTATAATTATGGGTATTTTATTTATACCTGCTATTTTTGCTGCGCGCCAACGGCGTTCGCCGGCTATTATTTTATAATAGTCATTTTCTTTACGCACTATTATTGGCTGAATTATGCCATATTCCTTTATGGAAGCAGCAAGCTCCGTAAGCTTTTCTTCTTCAAAACGACGTCTTGGTTGGCCTGAATTTGGTTCTATTTTATTTATGTCTACCTCTATGGTGTTTCCCGGAACATCCTTTAACTCGTTAATCTGGGTGTTTATGAGAGCCTCCATGCCCAACCCTTTTGAACCGAGGCCTTTTTTAGGCATAGCCATTTAACTCCACTCCTTTTCCATAACTTCTTCGGCCAAAAGCTCGTAGCCTTCGGCGCCTTTTGATTTCGGGTCATAAAGCGTTATGGGCAAACCGTGGCTTGGGGCTTCGCCTAAACGCACATTCCTTGGGATTATAGACTTATAAACTTTATCTTTCAGGCTTTTCTTTATTTCTTCAACAACCTGCATGGAGAGATTTGTTCTTGCGTCATACATTGTGAAAACGATGCCTTCTATTTCCAAAGCTTCGTTCAAACGCTTTTTGACTAAGCCGACCGTATTTAAAAGCTGCTCTAAGCCTTCCATGGCAAAATATTCACATTGTATTGGAACCAAAACGGTGTCGGCCGCGGTAAGGGCGTTTATGGTTATTATGTTTAAAGAAGGAGGACAATCTATCAGAACAAAATCATACTCGTTTTTAACGGAATCTATCGCATCTTTAAGTATAAATTCCCTTCTTGCGTTTTCTATGAGCTCTATTTCAACTCCAGAAAGGTTCATATTTGAGGGAAGCACAAAAAGCCCGGGGACAACGCATTCATGAATAACCTCGGCAACGGTTTTTTCTCCGAGCATTATATTGTATACGGTGTTTTCAATTGAGTTTTTATCAAGACCCAATCCGCTTGAGCTGTTTCCCTGGGGATCTGCATCCACAAGCAAAACCTTTTTGGAGCTGTTTGCCAGGCAGGCCGAAAGGTTTATGGCTGTTGTTGTTTTACCCACACCGCCCTTTTGGTTTGCTACGGCAATTACTCTCACTTTTCCCAAACTGTATCCCTCCTTTAAATTTCCATATTTCTATATTACTACAAATTTTTGCAAAATAGAAGACGTTTCACGTGAAACATTCAATATTTTTTATTTTTTTATGTTTCACGTGAAACGTAGGAAGGATTTTTAAAATAGGCGATAAAAATAAGGTTAAACAATCTTAGGATAATTTAGGTAAATTTTTTGGAAGGTTTTAAAAAACAGCAAAGAAATAAGGAATAATAAATTTTAAATAAAAAAGGCCTGGATTCTCCAAGCCCTTTAATATTTGTTATTGAAATTTTCAAACACTTTTATTGCTTTGTTTAAAGCTTTAACTTCTATAGGGAAAAGCGGACCCGCTTCCCCGTCTATGTTTGTTTCGGCAAATTTATTATTTTCTCCGAGGAACTCTATGTTAAAAAAGCTGTCCTGTAAATATATAATGCTTTCATAATGTATGTGTTCTCCTCGTAAAACATTTACAAGCATTTTTGCAATATCGAAAACAGGCTTTGCCTTAACAGCGATAAAATCCAGCTTTCCGTCCGATATTGAGGCATAGGGAGCCAGGTTTGTGAAGCTGCCGGCCCCGGCGCTGTTTAATATAAGAAAGAGGAAAATATCTTCCTCAAAACTGCCTTTAGAAGTTGTTATCTTTAACGGCAATGGTTTAATATCGGGGAGTTGCTCCAAACCCTTTATATAATAGGCCATTTTTCCAAGAGCATTTTTAAAATCGGTGTCCACGTTTTGGGATACATTGCTCAAAATACCGCCTGCACAAACATTTATAAAATATTTTCCATTTACATAGCCGATATCTATATTTTTTGGCTTTTTCTGAACGATGATGCTGCAGGAAGATTCCAAGTTTTCCGTTTTAAAATTTAAAAAAGAAGCAAAATCATTTGCCGTTCCCGAAGGAATTATTCCAAGAGGAATATGGTTAAGCTCATATTTCATCATCGAATTAAGCACAAGATTAACCGTTCCGTCACCGCCTGAAGCTACGATAACATCGTAATCTTTGGGCATTTCAGAGAAATGTCTTTCTATATCTCCCTTTTCTATGCTTCTGAATACGTGAACGTCATAGCCGCCCTGCTGGAATATTTTTATGCAGACGTCCAAATCAAATTTGAAGCTTTTATCTCCCGAAAACGGGTTATAAACCAGCTTGAGTTTTTTCATAAAAATCCTCCTACATTTGCTCCGGAGCCTTTATGCCTAAAATAGAAAGACCCGAGGAAAGCGTTGTTTTAACTGCGCTTACAACTAAAAGCCTTGCACATTTAAGGTTTTCGTCGCTGTTTAATATCGGATTGTCATGATAAAATCTATTAAACGCCTGAGCTATATCCACAAGCCTGCGGGTTATGATTGAAGGCTCGTGTTTTTCAGCGGCTTCCTTTATTTTGTCAGGATACGAATCTATAAGCTTTGCTATTTCTATGCTTGCGCTGTCTGAAAGCAGCGAAAAATCTACATCTTTAAAAGAAGAGTCTGCTTTTTTAAGTATGCTGCATGCCCTAGCATGGGTATATTGTACATAAGGCCCTGTTTCTCCGTCAAAATTAAGCATCCTTGACCAGCTGAAAACAACGTCTTTTATCCTTCCGTTATATAAATCATTGAATATAACAGCACCAATCCCAACCTGTTTTGCAACATTATACTTATCTTCAAGCTCAGGATTTTTTTCGTTTATAATTTTCAATGTTTCTGAAACGGCTTCGTTTAAAAGCTCCTCCATGAGCACAACATTACCCTTTCTTGTAGAGAGCTTGCCGCTTTCAAGGCTAACCAGACCAAAGGGCACATGATAAAGGTCCTTATACCAAGCATACCCCATTTTTCGAATAACTTCGAACCATTGAGCAAAGTGCAGGTTTTGGTCTAAAGCCGTTAAGTATATACATTTGCAGAAATCATATGTTTTTTTACGGTATATCGCTGCGGTTATATCTCTGGTGGCATAAAGCGTTCCTCCGTCGCTCCTGATTATAAGGCATGGAGGCATTTTTTCCTCATCCAGGGGAACTATCATAGCACCATCGTCTTCAACGAGGAGCTTTTTTTCCTTAAGCTCGGAAACAATGGCATCCATTTTGTCATTATAGAAGCTTTCGCCTGTGAAAGCATCAAAATTAACGCCCAGCATATTGTAAACACGGTTAAATTCCTTTATACTTATATCGTAAAACCATTTCCAAAGCCCTAAAGCTTCGGAATCCCCTTCTTGCATTTTAACAAAGTAGCTTCTTGCATCGTCATTTAATGAAGGGGTGGTTTCCACCTCGTCGTGGAATTTAACATAAAGGCGCATAAGCTCGGAAATTCCTGAGTTTTCTATCTCTTTATCGTTTCCCCAGAGCTTATATGCAACGATGAGCTTGCCAAATTGCGTGCCCCAATCGCCCAAATGGTTTATTCCAACAACCTTATAGCCTAGTTTTTTATATATGTTGCATATGGCGTTTCCGATAACTGTGGAACGCAGATGCCCGACATGAAAGGGTTTGGCGATGTTTGGCGATGAAAAATCCACAACGACCGTTTTTCCTTCTCCCATATCGGAAGAGCCGAAATCTTCGCCAAGTAAAACCACGCGGCTAAAAACGTCTTTAACAAAGGCTTTCTTGTTTGTGAAAAAGTTTATATAAGCGCCTTTAACCTCTGTTTTTTCAAACAGCTCAGATGCCTCTATTTTACCGGAAAGTTCGTCCGCTATAATTGCAGGGGCTTTCTTAAGCACTTTTGCCAGCTTAAAGCAAGGGAAAGCATAATCACCCATATTAGGGTCCGGCGGGACCTCGGTTGATATATAGCATTCGTTTATATCTGCACCGGACGCCTTTGAGATAAGGGCTGCGGCTTCAAGTTTAAAATCCATAAATTTCAATCCCTTCAATAAAACGTGTTTCAAAAGTTTATAAATGCGTATATAATATATTTAAATAAACTTAACATATAAATGTCTAAAAATCAACTAAAGCCTAAGCAGGATATGGAAGCACTTTAATAAATAGTTTACGGAAAAATCAATAATAATATACGAATAAAGGCAATATACGGCAGCATCTAAAAGCACGGATTTTTTAACAAAAAGTTTAACAAAATCCGTGGCGGCATATATGATTATTATTTTTACAAACAGTATGAATAATTCTCTCAAAGCACCCACCTCAATTAAATTATATTTCGTATATTAAAAGAGATACTTTTCTTTTAAAAAAGGGGGTTTAAATTTTGAAAAAGAAAACCGCAGCAAAGCTTATAATAATACCGGCGGCGCTTGGCGCGGCTGTTGCAGCATTTAATAAAATGATTTTTCTGCTTGCCGAAAAGGGGAAAGAGCCTTCGGACAAGGAGTTTTACGAAACTCCGTTTGGCAGCGTGGCTTACGAGGAATCGGGGACAGGAAAGCCTCTTTTGCTTGTGCATGGCATGGAGATAGGAAGCTCCGGTCAGGAATGGGAGAAGAACAAGGGAGAGCTTTCCCGGAATTATACAGTATACACAATAGACCTTTTGGGTTTCGGTGAATCTGAAAAGCCGTCTATTTCGTATAGTGCATATACATTTGCCGTAATCATAAACGGCTTTATAAAAGATATAATAGGCAAAAAAACAGCGGCCGTCGGAAGCGGCCACGCAGGAGCGGCTTTGGTTAAGGCGGCAAAGCTTGAACCTAAAAACTTTGCAAAGCTTGTTTTGGTTTCACCAAACGGCATAGTTTTTGAAAAAGCGGACAAAAATGCAAATCATTTTAAAACGCTTATAGACAGCTCGTTTATAGGCACAACCATATATAACGTCAAGGCTTCCAAGCAGGGAATAAGAAAGCTGCTTAAGGAAAAAATGCTTTTTTCAGATGAAAAGATTACAGAAGACATTATTTCTTCACGTTATGTAAACTCGCACATTGGCGGAGAAAACAATAAATACACCTTCTCGTCCTTTGAAGCAAAATATATGGATGCGGATATTAAAGAGGACCTAGGAAAGCTTAATATACCTGTTCTTTTAGTCTATGGGGACGACAGGCAGGAAGAAATAGAAAGGGAAGAAGAGGAAGCAAAAAAGGCTGCGCCAAATGCTTTTTTAGCAGTGTTTGAAGAAACGAAGCTTTTGCCGCATTATGAAAATCCCTTGGGCTTTAATAAGGTGGTTAAAAAGTTTTTAGGCTAAAAGAAATTATCCGGAATATTTTTTTGTTTGCATAAAAGAATATCGGCTGGAAAAAACAATAAAAAAACAAAATCTATGGTTGACAACTGAAAAAGTATGTGTTACCATGTGAAAAATCAATATTTTAAAAGACGATGAAGAGAAGAGTAGATTGCTAAATGTCTTTCAGAGAGCCCCGGCAGGTGAAAAAGGGCGGACAGGAAGCTTTTGAATATGGTCTCGGAGTTATGCACCGACTGCGGGTTTTTCCGCATAGGCTGCATCGGGAACGCCCGTTAAAGCGTCAGGGTATCGAAATTTTCTGTACCTATGAAGGCTTGATGCCGCAAGGCGCAGGCAAACTAAGGTGGTATCACGAAGCTTATGCTCTCGTCCTTTATGGGCGGGAGCTTTTTTAATTTGAAAAGGAGGCTAAGAAATGAAAGAATATTCAATCGAAACAAAGTGTATCCAGTCTGGCTATGCGCCTGAAAACGGAGGTCCACGCCAGGTACCGATAATACAAAGCACCACTTTTAAATATGACACAGGGGAAGACATGGCAAAGCTTTTCAACCTTGAAGCAAGCGGTTATTTTTATTCAAGGCTGCAAAATCCTACAAATGATTATGTTGCCGCTAAAATATGCGCGCTTGAAGGCGGAAGCGCCGCAATCCTCACTTCTTCAGGTCAGGCCGCTTCGTTTTACAGTGTTTTTAACATAGCCTCCTGCGGAGACCATATAGTGTCTTCCTCAGGCATATACGGAGGAACATATAACCTTTTTGGCGTAACAATGAAGCGCATGGGCATAGATTTCACGTTTGTTTCGCCGGACTGCACAGACGAAGAGCTTAACGCGGCTTTTAAGCCGAACACAAAGGCCATTTTCGGGGAAACCCTGGCAAACCCAGCGCTTACGGTTTTAGATATAGAGCGTTTTGCGCATGCGGCTCATTCCCACGGTGTTCCGCTCATAATAGATAATACCTTCGCAACGCCTATAAATTGCAGGCCTTTTGAATGGGGAGCCGATATAATAGTACATTCCACAACAAAATATATGGATGGTCACGGCGCGTCATTGGGCGGCTGCATAGTTGATTCAGGTAAATTTGACTGGACTAAATATCCTGACAAATATCCCGGGCTTTGCACCCCGGACGAAAGCTACCACGGCGTTATATATACGGAGAAATTCGGGCTTGCGGGAGCATATATAACAAAAGCCACAGCCCAGCTTATGAGGGATTTTGGCTCAATGCAATCTCCGCAAAACGCTTTTTTACTCAACATGGGGCTTGAAAGCCTCCATGTGCGGATGGAAAGGCACTGCCAAAACGCCGAAGCAGTAGCCGGTTTTTTAAATAAGCATGAAAAAATAGAATTTGTTAATTATTGCTCTCTTCCGGGCAATAAATATCATGAACTCGCTAAAAAATACCTTAAAAACGGCTCTTGCGGAGTTGTAAGCTTTGGGGTTAAGGGAGGAAAGGAAGCAGCGGCCAAGTTTATGAAAAACCTTAAGCTTGCTGCAATAGAAACGCATGTTGCAGACGTAAAAACCTGCTGTTTGCATCCCGCAAGCACAACGCACAGGCAAATGAGCGACGAAGAGCTTAAAGCGGCTGGAATTTCACCAAACCTTATACGCTTTTCATGCGGTATTGAAAACGCTAACGATTTGATAGACGATATAGCTCAGGCTTTGGATAAAATTTAATAGAAGAAAATGAAAGGACGGTGATGATATGCCTGTTAAAATTCCAAACAATTTACCCGCAGCAAAGGTTTTAAGGGACGAAAACATATTTATTATAAAAAACACAAGAGCTATAACCCAGGATATACGTCCTTTAAGAATAGCAATAGTAAACCTTATGCCAACAAAAATAGTTACGGAAACCCAGCTTGCCCGGCTTATAAGCAATACGCCGCTTCAGGTTGAAATGTTTTTGATAAAAACAAAATCCCATGATTCCAAGAATACACCAATGGGGCATATGGCTTCTTTTTACAGGGTTTTTGACGATGTAAAGGAAGAAAAATTCGACGGGCTTATAATAACCGGCGCGCCGGTGGAGCAGATTCCTTTTGAGGAAGTGGATTATTGGGATGAGCTTTGCGATATAATGAAATGGAGCAAAACCCATGTTTACAGCACCTTGCATATATGCTGGGGTGCGCAGGCCGGGCTTTATTACCATTATGGAATAGACAAATACCCGCTTGAAGAAAAGCTTTTTGGTGTTTTTAAGCATAGGGTGGAATATAAAAACCCGATTCTTTTGCGTGGGTTTGACGATGTTTTTATGATGCCTCATTCAAGATACACAACTATAAGGCGCGAAGACGTTATAAAACAAAAAAACTTAAAAATTTTGTCTTCTTCAGATGAAGCCGGAATTTTTGCCCTGGCTTCAAAAGATGGACGCCAGATATTTATAACGGGACACCCCGAATATGACACGGATACGCTTAAAAAAGAATATCTGAGGGATAAAGACGCCGGATTAAACACGACGGTTCCAAAAAATTATTTCCCGGATGATGATGACACAAAGGAGCCTGTGGTAACATGGCGGGCGCATGCAAATTTGTTTTATTCAAACTGGCTTAACTATTATGTTTATCAGGAAACGCCTTATGATGTTGTTTCTATAAAATAAGCTAAAAAAGAGGGCGGCTTTTTTGCAGAAGGTTTTACGGCGCAATAAAAAAGGAGCGTTTTAAAAACAGGCAAAAGCCTTAAAAACGCGCCTTCCAATAATATAAAAAACTTACGGTTTAAACAAAAAGGCTATTAAAATAAACGTAAGCGCCATAAGAGTGCCGGAAAAAAGCATAAGATTTGATATCGGTTTGCCTAAAGTTTTTTTAAATATAAAAGAGCATAATATAATGGCAAGACCTAAAACTATGCCTACACCGAAGACAATATAATATAAGAAAAGCATAAAAACCAACCTCCGCTTTTTTAATCTTCTTTTG
Organism: Lachnospiraceae bacterium; assembly: GCA_034925905.1. Taxonomy (GTDB): domain Bacteria; phylum Bacillota; class Clostridia; order Lachnospirales; family Anaerotignaceae; genus JAYFRL01. The sequence continues at coordinate 35,241 of JAYFRL010000014.1, forward strand.
AAGAGCCAAAGACGGTTTTATCTTTAAAATCGACTTTGATATCACGGTATGCTTCCTTTATTCCGCTTTTAACCGCATATTTGATTATAAAAAATAAAATTAAAAGCGTGAAAGCAATCCATACCAGCCATAATATTAAAACACCTATAGTAGCAACACCTGCATTCATCATAAAGGCTCTCCTTTTTTATTAAAATCTTAGGTTAACATATTCGGCAAGAAGCGCCGCGGTTTTCTCTATCCCTAGTTTTCCGCTGTTTATAAGCAAATCATAGCTTCCTTTTTCGCCCCATTTTTTGCCGGAATAGAAATTATAATAACCAGCTCTTTTTTTATCGGTTTTAATTATGGCGTCTTCAAGCTTGTTTTCAGGGACGCCGTACGAAAGGGCGCGCTGCTTTTTAAACTCCATATCGGCATATATAAATATATTGATGACATTTTCAAAATCTTCAAGTGCGTAATCAGCGCAGCGGCCTATTATAACGCAAGAACCTTTTTGAGCTATATCCCTTATGGCGTCAAACTGGGCAAGAAAAACCTTATGGTTTATAGGAAGACCTGTTACTCCGGCGGAAGATGCCCCGGAAGAAAAAGCATAAAAAAAGCTTGAAGCAGGTTTTTCGTCATGCTGGTTGAAAATTTCTTCATCTAGACCGCTTCCGGCTGAAGCTACCTTAAGCAGCTCCTTGTCATAAAAAGGAATTCCCAAAAAAGACGCGAGCCTTTCGCCTATTTCCTTGCCGCCGCTTCCATATTGGCGGCCTATGGTTATATAATAGCTATCCATTAACACACACTTCCCTTGCTTGTTTACTTTAAGGATTTTGTTAATTATAACATGTTTTAAAGTGACCTTCAATTTAATTATTTTAAGATAACAAAAAAACACTTATGGATTGACCTTTTCATTTCGGTATGCTTAAATTAAAAGGTGAGAAAGGGAGTGTTTTAGTTGGGAAAAATAAAAGTTGTAACAATATTCGGAACAAGGCCGGAGGCTATAAAAATGGCCCCGCTCATTAAAAAAATGGATGGGTGCCGTTACATAGAGAACAAAGTTTTGGTGACTGCACAGCATAGGGAAATGCTGGATCAGGTGCTTCGTATTTTTGATATACATCCTGATTTTGACCTTGACATAATGAAGGATAAGCAGACCTTGGTGGATATAACAACATCCGCGCTTTCAGGCATAAATTTTGTTTTAGAGGCGGAGAGGCCGGATATCGTGCTTGTGCATGGGGATACGACAACAACCTTTATAGGCGCATTGGCTGCTTTTTATAACAAAATAAAGGCAGGGCATGTTGAAGCAGGCTTAAGGACATATGATAAATACCAGCCATATCCTGAAGAAATGAATAGATCTATGGCCGGCCGGCTTTGTGATTTACATTTTGCGCCAACCAAAATTTCCAGGGAAAACCTTCTGCGCGAAAACGTGGACGGAGAGAACATATTTGTTACGGGAAACACAGTTATAGACGCTTTAGCGCATACAATAAAGCCGGGATACAGGTTTAACTGCGAGGAGCTTAATCATATAGACTTTAAAAAAAGGCGCGTTATTGCCGTAACGGCACACAGGCGCGAAAATTTGGGTGAGCCGCTTAAAAACATATGCCTTGCATTGAAGGATATAACTAAGGCTTTCCCGGACACGGAGATTGTTTACGCAGTGCATAAAAATCCGCTTGTGCGGGAGACCGTTTTTGAAACGCTTGGCGGCGCTGAAAGAATACATTTGACAGACCCCTTAGACCTTAAGGATATGCATAACCTTATGAATAATTCATATCTTGTGCTCACGGATTCAGGAGGGCTTCAGGAAGAAGTACCTTCAATGGGCAAGCCCGTTTTAGTTTTAAGAAATGTTACGGAAAGGCCGGAAGGCATTGCCGCAGGCACGCTTAAGCTTGCGGGAACGGAAAGGGATATAATTTTTAAAATGGCGGAGGAGCTTCTTTCAGACAGCGGCGCTTATGAAAAAATGGCCCTTGCCGTTAATCCGTTTGGCGACGGAAAGGCAAGCGAACGTATTATAGATGCTATTTTGTATCATTTCGGAATAAAAAAAGACCGCCCCGATGATTATATGGCTTAAAGCAGGCTGCGCATATTAACACGGTAGGCACAGGAAGCCTTGCTGCCAGAAGCTTTAAGGGAGTTTTCTTTAAACCTTTGGTTTATAGGCATTTTTTGGGGATTTTTATGCAAGGAACTTTACTTTATCGAATTAGAAGGCTATAATCAAAAATTGATATACAGCTTAAAAAGCAGACCGGGAGAGCATTGTTATGAAAATAAAGGATATTTTAGAAAGCAAGGAAACAACAATTTCATTTGAAATATTTCCGCCGAAGCCGGGCAGCCCGTTTGAGCCAGTTTTGGAGGCGGCAAACAGCATAGCCCGTTTTAAGCCGGATTTTATAAGCGTTACATATGGAGCGGGCGGAGGCACAAAATCAACGTCGGTCAATATAGCCTCACACATAGAAAGAGATCTCAAGGTTACGGCGCTTGCACATTTAAGCTGCCTTTCTTCAACGAAAGAGGAAATATCCCATATGATGTATGAAATAAAGGCCAGCGGCATAGAAAATATCCTTGCTTTAAGAGGAGACGCTCCTGCGGATGGGAAAGCCGAGATGCCTGGGCATTATAAATATGCGTATGAGCTTGTGCGAGAAATAAAGAGCCGGGGAGGTTTTTGCATAGGCGCGGCCTGTTATCCCGAAGGCCACCCGGAATGTGAGCATAAGGACGACGATATAAAGCATCTTAAGCTTAAAGCAGAAAGCGGCTGCGATTTCCTTACCACGCAAATGTTTTTTGATAACAATACACTTTACAATTTTTTGTATAAAATAAGAGAAGCCGGAATAAACCAGCCGGTTATAGCAGGCATAATGCCTGTTACAAACGGAAAGCAGATAAAACGGATCGCCGAGCTTTCAGGCGCGTCGATGCCTGCAAGGTTTAAAATGATTGTGGATAAATATGGGGATAATCCTGCGGCAATGAAACAGGCCGGAATAGCCTACGCGACAGATCAGATAATAGACCTTCTTGCAAACGGTATAAGGCACATACATGTTTATTCAATGAATAAACCGGAGGTTGCGGAGAAAATATTAAACAATATTTCAGATATTATTGGAGCATAAAAATGGAAGCGGATAGGAAAGAAGTTTTGCGCTATTTGGGATATTCAAGGAAAGACATTCCTGACCCTAAAACCGAGGGTCTTATAGAAGAGTGCATAAACGAGCTTTCAAAAGCAGCTTCGCCTAAGTTTACATATGCTTTCTGTGATATAGAGATATCGGAAGGCGTAACAAAAACAGGTTTTTTTGACATTAAAAGCCGCGCTTTGGCCATTTCGCTTAAAGGCTGTGCACGCGCCGTGCTTTTTGCAGCCACATTAGGCATTGAGGCTGATTATATAATTAAAAAATACACTAAAATAAATATGCCTAAAGCCGTTGTATGCCAGGCTGCGGCAACGGAGCTAATTGAAAAATATTGTGATCTTGCCTGTGGAAATATAGGATCGGAGCTTGGGGACGGCTTTTATTTAAGACCAAGGTTTTCGCCAGGGTACGGGGATTTTGATATAAAACATCAAAAAGATTTTATTTCCGTTTTAAATTGCCCGAAAAAAATCGGCGTAACCTTGACAGATTCAATGATGCTCTTACCCATAAAATCAGTTACTGCCATAATGGGCATATCAAGCGAAAAATGCGAAAAAGGCGGCTGCGAAGCCTGTGCTAAAAAAGACTGTGAATTTAGAAGGAGATAAAGGCAATGGGGATATTTGATGTTTTCGGCAAAAGAATGATGTTTTTGGACGGCGCCATGGGTACTCTTATGCAAAACATGGGCCTTTTGCCGGGCGAGCTGCCGGAAACATGGAATATAACCCGGCCGGAGGATATTGTGGATATCCATAAAAGTTATTTTGAAGCAGGCTGCGATGCTGTGCTTACGAATACCTTCGGAGCAAACAGCCTTAAATTTAACGGGGATATAAAAGTTTCGGACATAATATTTGAAGCTGTAAAAAACGCAAGGAAAGCAGCGTCGTTTTTTCCGGGCGAACGCTTTGTCGCCCTTGATATGGGGCCCACCGGCAAGCTTTTAAAGCCTTTGGGCGAGCTTTCGTTTGAAGACGCTTATGATATTTATAAGGAGCAGGTTTTGGCAGGCGAGGCGGCAGGCGTAGATTTTATTTTTATAGAAACAATGGGTGACACATATGAGCTTAAAGCTGCTGTTCTTGCGGCAAAGGAAAACTCAAAGCTCCCTGTTTTCGCTTCGGCCTCGTTTGACGAGAAAAGCAAGCTTTTAACGGGAGGAAGCGTTAAGGCTGTCGTTGCGCTGCTTGAAGGCTTAAGAGTGGACGCGATAGGTATAAACTGCGGGCTGGGGCCTAAGCAGATGAAAAAAATCGTGCCTGAAATAATGAAATATTCTTCGCTTCCCGTTGTTGTTAAGCCAAACGCGGATATCCCGAAAATAAAAAACGGCAAAACAGTTTATGAGCTTAAGCCGGACGAATATGCTAGCGATATGGAAGAAATAGCAGGAATGGGCATATGGGCGGCAGGGGGCTGCTGCGGAACAACGCCAGCGCATGTTAAAAAAATGATAAAGCTTTTAAGGAAAATGCCCTTAAAGCCTCTTGAATATAAAAATACAACAATTGTTTCGTCATACAGCAGGGAAGTTATAATAGGAAAAGATCCTATCTTGATAGGGGAAAGAATAAACCCCACCGGCAAAAGCCGTTTTAAAACAGCGCTTAAGGAAAACGACATGGATTATATCTTAAGCGAAGGCTTAAAACAGCAGGAGGCGGGCGCGCATGTTTTGGATGTTAACGTAGGCTTGCCGGAGATAGACGAGCCTGAGATGCTTGTAAATGTTATAAAAGAGCTTCAAAGCGTTTGTGACCTTCCTTTGCAGATAGACACTTCAGACGTTAAAGCCATGGAAAGGGCTATGCGTATATATAACGGAAAGCCTATGATTAATTCCGTAAACGGAAAGCAGGAATCGATGGATGAGGTTTTTCCGCTGGTTAAAAAATATGGCGGAGTTGTTGTTGCGCTTACGCTTGATGAAAGCGGCATACCGGACAGCGCCGCAGGAAGGTTTGCCATAGCCGAAAAAATAGTTAATGAAGCCGCAAAATACGGAATAGATAAAAAAGATATAATTATAGACTCGCTGGCTATGACTATAAGCACGGAAAGCAAAGGAGCAAGGGTAACGCTTAAAACCTTAAAGTTTGTTGACGAGCGCCTTGGTATGAATACTGTGCTTGGAGTTTCAAACATATCCTTCGGGCTTCCCGCAAGGGAATTTATTAATTCCGCGTTTTTCACAATGGCGCTTTCAAACGGGCTTAAGGCTGCGATAATAAACCCGCTTTCCGAGGAAATGATGCGTTCTTATTATTGTTACCGCGCACTTAATGGCATAGACGTTAAATGTACGGACTATATAAAGGCTTATTCGGGCGGTATATATTCTCCGCCGGTTCAGACGGGATATAATAAAGACATGACGCTTAAGGCGGCAATAGAGAAGGGTCTTAAGGAAAGGGCAAGGGAGCTTTCCAAGGAAGCACTTAAAGAAAGAGAGCCTATGGAAATTATATCCGGCTCGGTTATCCCGGCTTTGGATTCCGTTGGCGTAAGCTTTGAAAGCAAAAAGCTTTTTCTGCCCCAGCTGCTTATGAGTGCGGAAGCCGCAAAAGAAGCTTTTGAAGTTATAAAGGCCCATATGAGATCTAAAAACGGGGATACGGAAGTACACGAGAAAATTGTGCTTGCCACGGTTAAAGGAGATATCCACGACATAGGCAAAAACATAGTTAAAGTTTTGCTTGAGAATTACGGGTTTAATGTTATAGACTTAGGTCGGGATGTTTCGTCCGAGGTTATAGTTAAAACCGTTCTTGAGAACAATATAAAGCTTGTTGGTCTTTCCGCGCTTATGACAACAACGGTTGCAAACATGGAGATAACCATAAAAGAATTGAAAAAAGCGGCTCCTGAATGTAAGGTAATGGTTGGGGGCGCTGTTTTAAATAAAGAATACGCAAAAATGATAAAAGCAGATTATTATGGAAAGGATGCCATGTCCTCCGTGAACTATGCCAAAGCTGTTTTAAACTGAAAAAAACGAGGTGGATAATTTGAAGATTACGAACACAAAAAACGCTCCGGCCGCGATAGGTCCGTATTCCCAGGCTGTTTCCGAGGGCGGTTTCTTGTTTTCTTCGGGTCAGATAGCCATAAATCCTGAAACAGGGGAAATTTTAAAAGGCGGTATAAAAGAAGAAGCACTTCAGATTATGAGAAATATAGACGCACTTCTTAAGGCAAACGGTATTTCTTACGATGATGTTGTTAAAACCACGTGCTTTTTGACAGACATGAATGATTTTGCTGAATTTAACGAAGCATATGCCAGGTTTTTCGTATCAAAACCGGCTCGCTCCTGCGTTGCCGTTTCGGCTTTGCCTAAAGGGGTACATTGCGAAATTGAATTTATAGCCAAGCTTTAATTATTAAAAACCCGGGCGGTAAAGGAAGCTTTTCTTTGCCGCCTAGTTCTTGTGAATAATCTCTATATTATATTGAATAAAGTTTTAAAATTCAATATATTTATATAAAAGTGTCGAATTATGTAACAGTATAAAAATATATGAGAGGGCCTAATTTTTATGAAAGTAGATTGGATTGACATTTTATGCGCCTTTTCAGAAGGTCTTGATTTTGCCGAGGAAAATCTTTGCAAGGTTTCAAGCGGGCATGCTATGCGCGTTGCTTATTTTTCCGCTTTAGCCGGGAAAAAGTATGGTATGGGTTCAAAAGAATTGTCAGATCTTGTTGCCTGTGCCCTGCTTCATGACAATGCGCTAACGCAATATGTTGCCAAAGAAAAAATCAAAAGCTGCGTGGATATGAATAAATTCTCTGATTTTGGGATGCATTGCATAGAAGGTGGGAAAAACATTAAGGAGCTTCCGTTTTATTATGACAGCTGCAAAGATTTTATTTTATATCATCATGAAAATGCCGATGGGACGGGAATCTTTGGGAAAAAAACGGAAGAAGTCCCTTTTGGCGCTCAGCTTATACATATGGCAGATCATCTTGAAGTCACCTTTGACGTTTTGTCTCCCGAAATAAAGCAGGAAAAAATAAATGAATATGTAAGAAAGAACAGAGGAACGCTTTTTTCGCCCTTGTGTGTGGATTTGTTCTTTGAAACGACAAATGAAAAATTAATAAAAGAAATTGCGAGCGATAATCTTATGGATAAGCTTAAAGGCTTATGCAATTTGGGTATGCGGGAGCTGGATGCCAAAGAGCTTTATAGCATAGGAACAGTATTCGCAAGGATAATAGACTTTAAATCATCGTTTACAAACAGGCATTCTTTGGGTATTGCGGAAAAAGCGGCTAATATGGGAAGCTATTACGGATATGACGAAGAAACCTGCGCCAAGCTTTATCTTGCGGGCTGTGTGCACGATATAGGCAAGCTCCTTGTTTTAGACAAGGTGCTTGAGAAAGAAGACAAGCTTACGGATAATGAATACCAGCAAATTCAAACTCATGTGGACGGAAGCATTATACTTCTTGAAAAAATAAAAGGTCTTGAAGAGGTTACAAAATGGGCCGTACGTCATCATGAAAAATTAGACGGTTCGGGTTATCCGAGGAAGCTTTCAGCAAAAGACCTTGATTTTAACGACCGGCTTATGGCCTGCATTGATACTTACCAGGCTTTAACAGAGGAAAGGCCGTATAAAAAAAGCTTACCCCATAATAAAGCAATTTTAATTATGGAAAAAATGGTTTACTCAGGCAAGCTTGACGGCAAAATCACGGAAGATTTAAACAAAGTGTTTAAAGACAGATAGGCGAAAAGAGTGGTAAAACAAAAAACAGAACGTATAAAGGCAGCATTTTGTTTTTTGGCGGTTATGTACAAACAATGTTTTTCTTGCTTTTTATGCAGGGTTCGTTTAGAATTGTTTATTAAAAGGGGGTTGTATTATGTCCCAACCGTCAAAAGTGCTTTCAGTTCAGGCCGCGGATGATATATTGAGTATGATAACTATAAAAAAGAAATTTTCTCTTGGAGATAAACTCCCAAATGAAAATGAGCTTTCGGCGATGCTTGGCATAAGCCGGACAACTCTGCGCGAAGCCATAAAGCTTTTGGTTGCGCGTAATGTGCTTGAAATACAAAGGGGAAAAGGCACCTATGTGGCAAACATTAAAAATTCCGATGACGACGCTGCGTTAGACCCTTTGTTTAAATCCAAAATGAGGATAAAAGACCTTTTTGAAGTAAGGCTTATGATAGAACCTTCGGCGGCTCGTCTTGCCGCCATAAGAGGTACAGATAGGGAAATAAAAAGGATACTTGACGCGGGAGCCGCTGTTGAAGAAAAGATATTTTCCGGCAAAAACCGTGTTTATGAAGAGCAAAATTTCCACAATTCAATAATTCTTGCAACAGGCAACGAATTTATGAATATGTTTATGCCCATAGTTATAAAGGGCGTTCAGGTTGGTGTTAACGAATATCTTTCAAATGAAGAGGTAACAAAATCTACACTTGAAGAGCACAGGAATATAATGTTTTTTATAAAAGAAAGAAACTCTGACGGCGCAGAAGCCGCAATGGAAATGCATATTTTAGACCTTATAAGGATTACGCGTTCGATGATGGGAAACAGGTGAAGGATATGGCAAAATCAGAAAAAATGCTTTCCGAAAGGATAGCCGAAAAAATTTTCAATATGATAGCGTCGGAAAAGCGTTTTTCTCCGGGCGAAAAGATTCCAAACGAAATGAATTTTTCGTTTGAGCTTGGCGTAAGCCGCACAACCTTAAGAGAAGCGGTTAAAATCCTTGCGGCACATGGAGTTCTTGAAACAAAGCGCGGGAAAGGAACTTATGTAACGGCAAATATGGATTTTTCAAATGAAAAAATATCTCTTGAATCCTCATACCGTTCTAAGCTGGATTTTAACGATCTTATAGAACTGCGCCTTATCTTAGAACCAAGGATTGCCCGTTTTGCCGCAGAAAGATGTACAAAAGACGATATACAAAAAATAAAAGCGGCGAGCAAGAAAGTTGTGAAAAACATTAAGAACAACGAAAACCGCAGAGCTTCGGAGGAAGAATTCCACAGCGCGATAGCAAGAGCCACAGGGAACGAATTTATGAGCTTGCTTTTGCCGATAATTTTCCGTGGGATATTAGGCGGAAGTGAAACCTTTTTGGATAAGGATTATATAAATTTCCATACAATTGAGGACCATGAAAAAATAGTTAAATATATAGAAGAAGGAAGTGGTGACGGAGCTTTTTCCGCCATGAAGATCCATCTGGCACATTCCATAGCGGGCATAAACAGAGACATGACAAAAAATTCCTAAGAAAAAAACTTAAAAAACAAACAAAAAAGCCTTGGGAATTTAATTCCAAGGCTTTTTTAAGCTTTTTTAATTTGGAAGATTAACCGAGAATATAAACTGTAACATTTTTAACTCCCCAGCTAAAAGCTTCTTCCGTCGTATTATAACAAAGGTCTATTCTGCTTCCTTTTATTGCGCCGCCTGTGTCCTCGGCAACAGCATATCCGTACCCCGGGATAAAGAGCTTTGTTCCAAGTTCTATATAGTTAGGGTCAACCGCGATAACTCCATATTCAGCTTTTGTGCCGGTTGCGGTTATTCCGTTGCAGCCTGCGTCATAAGGCGTGTAGCCTGTAGCCGTAACATTTACAGCTTTTGTGTATGTTATGCGACCTGAATCGGTTAAAGCGGTGTGCGCGATACCCTGCTCGATTATAGCTGGTACGCTTTCCTTGGTGACAACGGAGCTTTCATCCGAATCCACAATTTCATCGCCAACATAAGTTGCTTTTATAGAGGTTTCTATTTGGCCTGCCTGACCCTCCTGGATGATTTTTTGCGTACCATAGGCCATTGTGTCGTTTTCTATTACCTGTGTTTCAAACGGCACTTCCTGGGCTACTGTATATACTCTTTCATATTTTGAAGCAAGAGTTAAATCCATGTTGTAAACGAGGAAATCATCTTCATCGTTGCCCTTAAGAACATAGTCAACATTGAGAGATTCGCTTATTTCGTCTAAGAATTCGCCCACGGTTGCTTTTTTGGTGGTCATATATCTTGGGACTCCGTCAATAATCACATTAACGGCAATTGTTCTTTCAACGGTTATTTTATCGTTGTTTGAAAGCTTATACCTTAAGCTTTCGCTTACGAAATCGTCGTTATTTATAACTATTCCTGCTTCATCAAACAGATCTTCAAGATATAAGCAGCTTGTTTCATAGACCGTTGTATAACCATTATCGGTAACCTGAACGGTTATCGGGTCCTGGCTTTTGTTGTAGGCATCGGCTGTTTTTGTACCCACCAAAAGTACGAAAAACAACATTGCCAAAATTTTCAAGCTTTTTTTCATAAATTGCTATTCCTCCTTTGGGAGAGAGATCCCACATTAACAGCAATAATAATGCAAAAAAGAAAGGATATATCAAAAAGACACATCCTGTTTAGCTGTTAACAATAGTATATTAACACATTTGTAACAATTATGCAACAATTTTATGAAAAAATAATAATTTGGCATTTTTTAATGTTATGTTCGCTGCCTCTATATGGGTTACATTTTTAACTTCCGCGAGTTTTTGCGTGATATAAAGGAGATTTCTGGAATCGTTGCGTTTGCCTCTGTTTGGCACGGGAGAAAGATAAGGCGAGTCTGTTTCTATCAAAATACGTTCAAAAGGTATTTCTTTAACCACTGTTAAAAGTGTGTTTGCGTTTTTATATGTTAAAACGCCGCCTATGCCTATATGAAAGCCAAGCTTAACATATTCCTTTGCCATTTCAAGGCTGCCGGAGTAGCAATGGATAACCCCTTTTTTCACACCGCTTTCTTTTATTATGTCGAAAGTTTCCTGAGCGGCGTCTCTTGAATGGATTATAACCGGCATGTCAAGCATAAGGGCAAGGGCAAGCTGCTTTTCAAACCAATATTTTTGCGCGTCTCTTGGGGAATAATCATAGTAATAATCCAAACCTATTTCACCAATGGCAACAACCTTTTGGTGCTTTGAAAGAGAGGCGAGCATTTCAAGGTCTTCTTCCTTCATGTTTTTAACTTCATGGGGATGAACCCCTATGGCGGCATATATATAGTCATATTTTTCGGCAAGGGCTATTCCTGCGCGTGAAGAAGGCATATCGCTTGCGGAATTAACAACAAATTCCACGCCAAAAGCAGGCAGGAGATTTAAAATCTCCTGCCTGTCGGTATCAAAAGCGCTGTCATCATAATGCGCATGCGACTCAAAATACATTTATTTTACCTCTCCTCCGGGTTCAAAGTCCGGCTTATCTGTTGTTATAAGCGAAAGATCTCCGTTTGAATCCTCAGCCGCCAAAATCATGCCGCAAGAGGTTTCGCCCATCATCTGGCGCGGAGCAAGGTTTGCTACAACGATAACTTTTTTGCCTATCATATCCTCAGGGGAATAAAACTTGGATATCCCTGAGAATATAACCCGTATTTCATCGCCTATTTTAACCTGGTTTCTTAAAAGCTTTTTCGATTTTTCAACCTTTTCGCTGGCAAGAACAACACCAACTTTAAGCTTAAGCTTTGCAAAGTCGTCTATGGTTATTATGCCGTCGTTAGTGTCCTCATGCTCTTTTTCAGCTTCGGCGGTTTTTGCGGCAATGCTTTCTGCCCTTGCTTTTTTGGTTGCTTCTTCAAGCTCGGCGAGCTCTTTTTTCATGTCTATCCTTGGGAATATAACCTCGCCCTTTAAAACGGAGAAATTTTTCGGCATAAGCCCGAAGGTTTTAATGCTGTCCCATTCTTTTAATGTGGAATCTTTAATATTAAGCTGTCTGAAGATTTCCTTCGGCGCGTTTGGCATAAACGGCTGAAGCATTATGGAAACTATCCTTAAAACCTCGCCTATGTTATAAAGCACGTTTGCAAGGATTTCTTTGTTTGAATCTTCTTTTGCAAGGACCCAAGGTCTTGTTTCGTCTATATATTTGTTTGTGCGTCTTATAAGCGTCCATATTTCTGAAAGAGCGTCTGAAAACATCATTTTATCCATATAGGCTTCTACCTTTGAAACCGTTGAAGCGGTAAGGGCTTTAAGCTCAGCATCAAATTCCGTTTCGGACTGGCCGGATATAAGCCTTCCGCCGAAATATTTGTCTATCATTCCGGTTGTTCTTGAAACGAGGTTTCCAAGGTCATTTGCAAGGTCTGAATTTATCCTCTGGATAAGAGCTTCGTTTGTGAAATTTCCATCCTGGCCAAAGGCTATTTCGCGGAGCAGAAAATAGCGTATGGCGTCTAAGCCGTATTTTTCAACCAAAACCTTAGGGTCAACCACGTTTCCCTTGGATTTGGACATTTTCCCGCCGTCTATTATAAGCCAGCCATGACCAAAAACCTGCTTTGGCAAAGGTAAATCCAGAGCCATAAGCATAGCAGGCCATATTATTGTATGGAAACGCACTATTTCCTTGCCCACAACCTGAACATCCGCAGGCCAGTATTTTTTAAATTCGGAATCATTTTCACTGCCGTAGCCTAAGGCTGTTATATAGTTTGAAAGGGCGTCCACCCAAACATAAACTATATGCCCCGGGTCAAAATCAACGGGTATGCCCCATTTGAAAGAGGTACGGCTTACGCAAAGGTCATCAAGGCCGGGCTTTAAGAAATTGCTTATCATTTCGTTTTGCCTTGTCTGCGGGGATATAAAATCCGGGTTTTCTTCTATATGCTTTATAAGGCGATCCTGATATTTTGAAAGGCGGAAAAAATAGCTTTCTTCCTTAACTTTTTCAACATCCCTGCCGCAATCCGGGCATTTGCCGTTAACAAGCTGATGTTCTGTGAAAAAAGTTTCGCAGGGTGTGCAATACCAGCCCTCATAAACGCTTTTATATATATCGCCTTTATCATAGAGGGTTTTAAATATCTTTTTAACGCCGTTTACATGGATTTCATCCGTTGTCCTTATAAATTGGTCATATGAAATGTCAAGGTCATGCCAAAGCTCTTTAATTCCGCAAACTATATTGTCAACATACGCCTTTGGGGTAACACCCTGGGCGGTGGCTATCCTTTCTATTTTTTGACCGTGCTCGTCCGTACCGGTTAAAAATTTAACGTCGTATCCGCGAAGCCTTTTATATCTTGCCATGGTATCGGTGCACACGGTGCAGTATGAATGGCCTATATGAAGCTTATCGCTAGGATAATATATGGGCGTGGTTATATAAAATTTTTCTTTCAAAACTATCCCTCCAAAACGGTTTAAAAAAATTGCCGTGAGATACGGCTTATTGTTAATAATTATACCCTTTTTATACAAAAAAAGCAAAAAAAATTTAGCAATATTGGCAATATCCCATTTTAAAAACGAGCATTTATAAAACGAGCTGTGCTTGAAAAGAAAAAGCTTATGTAGTATACTCTGAATAGCTTTTAATTAAAAAGAAGGGTGTTTTTTATGGGAAAATCTTTTATACCTAAGGGGTATCTGCCCGCGCTTTCGGTTTATGAAACTCAAAGAGCCATAGAGTTTGTTAAAGACAGGTTTCAGGAAAATTTAAAAAGGGAGCTTAATTTAAAGCGTGTTTCGGCGCCTCTTTTTGTTGAGGGAAGCTCAGGTTTAAACGATAATTTAAACGGCTACGAGCGTCCCGTTGGTTTTGATATACCTTTTGCCGGCAAAACCGCGCAGGTTGTGCATTCGCTTGCAAAATGGAAACGCTTTGCGCTTAAAAGATATGACTTTTATATGGGTAAAGGTCTTTTGACGGACATGAACGCCATAAGGCGCGATGAAGAGCTTGATAACCTGCATTCCGTTTATGTTGACCAATGGGACTGGGAAAGGGTTATCTCGCGGGAAGACAGGAACGAGGAATTTTTAAAGGATATCGTAAGAAAGATAGTCGGAGCTGTTTGTGATACAAACGATGCGCTTAAAGAAAATTTCCCGGTGCTTAAAACCAAGCTTAAAAGAGAGGTTACGTTTATAACGTCTGAAGAGCTGCTAAAAAAATATCCGTTTCTTTCTCCGCGCGAGAGGGAAGACGCTTTTGTAAAAGAACACGGCACAGTGTTCATAATGAAAATAGGCGGAGTTTTAAGCGACGGAAAGCCGCATGACGGACGCGCGCCGGATTATGACGACTGGGAGCTTAACGGGGACATCCTGTTTTTTAATGATGTTTTAGACCGTGCCTTTGAGATTTCGTCCATGGGCATAAGGGTTGACAGCGAATCTCTTTTAAAACAGCTTAAAATCTCTGGCTTTGAGGAAAGAGAAAGCCTTCCGTTTCATAAAATGCTGCTTGAGGGGTCTCTTCCGCTTACGATCGGGGGAGGAATAGGGCAGTCCAGGCTTTGCATGCTTATGGTTGGCGCAGCGCATATAGGCGAGGTGCAGGTGAGCGTTTGGGATGAGGAAACCCAAAAAGTTTGTGAAGAAGCAGGGGTAATGCTGCTGTAATTTTTAAAAACGGGGGAAGCTTGTTTTAGAATTAATTCCTTGACAACAGGAGTTATTTTTACTATAATTAACTAAAATTTAAATATTGAACAGGGGAGCTATTTTTTAGGCTGAGAGGAAGCAGTTGTTTCGACCCTTATAACCTGATTTGGATAATACCAACGTAGGAAGCGGCGAAAAGCTTTTTAAGCGGGAATACCCAAGCGGATATTCCCGCTTTTTTTATTTTCCTTAACCTTTACTCCTGTTCGGAGGGGATGTTTTTATATGGAAAAATCTAAAACTTCCGTTTTTTCAAACGGACTCATCTGGTTTGGCGCGGCCGTGTCAATAGCGGAAATATTAACGGGCACGTTTATTGCGCCTTTAGGCTTGAAAAAAGGTCTTGCAGCTATTTTTTTAGGGCACGTTATAGGCTGTGTGGTTTTGTATCTTGCCGGGCTTATAGGCGCAAAGAGCAACAAAAGCGCTATGGAAACGGTTAAAATGTCTTTTGGTCAAAAGGGTTCCCTTATCTTTTCAACCTTAAATGTGCTTCAGCTTGTCGGCTGGACGGCCATAATGATATTAAGCGGCGCCGAGTCCGCCTCTGTTGCCTTAGGGGTTGGCAGCGGAAAGCTTTGGAGCGTTGTTATCGGAGCGCTTATAATAATATGGGTTATTATAGGCCTTAAAAACTTAAGCAGGATTAATATTGTGGCTATGAGCGCGCTTTTTGTGCTCACAATAGTTCTTTGCTTTGTTATATTCGGCGGAGGAAGTCCGAGTACCGGTTTTGTTCCCGATGAAATGTCCTTTGGCGCGGCTGTTGAGCTTTCGGTTGCAATGCCTCTTTCATGGCTTCCGCTTATTTCGGACTATACAAGAGAAGCTGAAAAGCCGGTTCCCGCAACATTTACAAGCGCAGCGGTATATTTTGTTGTGAGCTCGTGGATGTATGTTATAGGCATGGGGGCAGCCATATTTACAGGGGAAACGGACATAGCAAGCATAATGTCCGCCGCAGGGCTTGGTGTTGCCGCTCTTATAATAGTTATATTTTCAACGGTTACAACAACTTTCTTAGACGTATATTCCGCTGGCGTAAGCTCGGAGAGCATAAGCAGCCGCTTTAAGGAAAAGCCTGTGGCCATAGCTGTTTGCATTATAGGCACACTTTTAGCCATATTTGCCCCTGTTTCGCAGTATGAAAACTTTTTATACCTCATAGGCTCTGTTTTCGCACCTATGACGGCTGTTTTGATAGCCGATTATTTTGTGCTTAAAAAGGATTCGTTTGATAAAAGCTTCAGCGTTCCAAATATAATAATCTGGGCGGCAGGGTTTTTCATATACCGTATTTTTATGGGTATAGAAACCCCTTTTGGGAACACCTTGCCCGTTATGATTATAACTTCGGCGTTGTGCGTTTTATGGTCTAAAATTTCGGGAGGCTTTAAAAATGCTTAAGGAAAGGCTGGAAAATGTAAGACTTAGACATCCTTTAATACATAATATAACAAACTACGTGACTGTGAACGATTGTGCAAATGTTTTGCTTGCCTGCGGCGCTTCGCCTATAATGTCGGACGACGCTGCGGAGGTTGAAGAAATAACCGCGCTTTGCGGCGGGTTAAACATAAACATAGGAACGCTGAACGCAAGAACCATTCCTTCAATGCTTCTGGCAGGGAAAAAAGCAAGCTTTTTGGGCCATCCGGTTGTTTTAGACCCTGTGGGCGCGGGTGCTTCAAAGCTTAGGACGGAAACGGCGTTGAGGATTTTAAACGAGGTTTCCCCAAGCATTATAAGAGGCAACATATCCGAGATAAAGACGCTTGCGGGCGGCGCGGGGACAACCAAGGGCGTTGACGCGGACATTGCTGACAGGATAACGGAAGAAAACCTTAATGAAGCAGTTTTGTTTGTGAAAGCATTTGCCGCCCAAACAGGAGCTGTTATAGCCATGACAGGCGCAATAGACATAGTTGCGAATTCAGGGCGTGCATATATAATAAAAAATGGAGTGCCTATTATGAGCTCTGTTACAGGCACGGGCTGCATGCTTTCGGCAGTTGTTGCGGCGTATGCGGCTGCAAACCCGGATGATTTGCTTTTAGCCACGGCAGCGGCAGTATGCCTTATGGGTCTTTCTGGCGAGAGGGCTTTGGCCAGGCTTAAGGCAAACGAAGGTAATCTGGCGTTTAGGGGCTATATGATGGATGAGATATATAACATGAACGGAAATACTCTTGAGGAGGGAGCAAAATATGAAATGCGATAGGTCACACATGCTTTTATACGCCGTTACGGACAGGAGTTGGCTTAACGGGAAAACGCTTTATGAAAATGTGGAAAAGGCTTTAAAAGGCGGCGCGACCTGCCTTCAGCTCCGCGAAAAGGAGCTGGGCTACGATGAATTTTTAAAAGAAGCCTTTGAGATTAAAAAGCTTTGTGCCAAATACCATGTGCCCTTTATAATAAACGACAGCGTTGACATAGCCATAGCCTGTGAAGCGGACGGAATACACGTTGGACAAAGCGATATGGACGCCTTAAACGTGCGCGAGAAGGTTGGGCTTAAAATGATAGTTGGCGTTTCCGTGCAGACAGTTGACCAAGCTTTGAAGGCTCAAAAAAGCGGAGCAGATTATTTGGGCGTCGGAGCGGCTTTTTCAACCTCCACAAAGCTTGACGCAGACACCGTGAGCCATGAAACAATGAGGCAGATATGCAAGGCGGTTTCTATACCTGTGGTTGCGATAGGCGGTATAAACAAGCAAAACATAAAAGAGCTTAAAGGCACAAGGGTTGACGGAGTTGCCGTTATTTCCGCAATATTTGCCAAAGAAGACATAGAAGCCGAGACAAGGGAGCTTTTAAGACTCTCGTCTCAAATAGAATATTAACGTATTGAAAAGAGGTAATGAAAATGAGTAACAGAGAGCATATTAAAAAAATTGTACTGGCAGGAATGTTTATAGCAGTCGGGGTTGCAGCTTCGCCTTTAAGCATACCGGTAGGCGTTTCAAAATGCTTTCCTATTCAGCACTTGATAAATGTTTTGGCTGCCGTTTTGCTGGGACCTTTTTATGGGGTTTGCATGGCGTTTATAACAAGCGTTATAAGGGTTTCGCTTGGGACAGGCAGCTTCCTTGCTTTTCCGGGCAGCATGTGCGGAGCTCTTTTGAGCGGGTTTGCATATAAATATTCAAAAAAACTTTTTGCCGCTTATGCGGGAGAGGTTATAGGAACAGGCATAATAGGCGCGGGCATAGCTTATCCTGTGGCTGCTTTTGTGATGGGAAACAAAACAGCCGCGCTTTTTACATATGTTATACCTTTCGGCATAAGCACTCTTGGGGGAACAATAATAGCGGCCGTTGTAATAGCGTTGCTTAATAAGGCAAAGGTAATACCAGCCATTAAATAATAAGAAGGTGTTTATATGAAAACGGTTTTAACTATAGCCGGCTCGGATTCAAGCGGAGGCGCGGGAATACAGGCGGATATAAAAACGATAACCATGCACGGGATGTACGCTATGAGCGCAATAACGGCGCTTACCGCGCAAAACACAACAGGGGTTTACGGTATATTTGAAGCTACGCCTGAATTTGTAGGCAATCAAATAGATTGCATATTTAACGATATACGTCCTGATGCGGTTAAAATAGGCATGGTTTCAAACAGCGAAATAATAGAGGTCATAGCGGAAAGGCTTAAAAAATATAATGCCAAAAATATTGTTGCGGATCCCGTTATGGTTTCAACCAGCGGAAGCAAGCTGCTTTCGGATGAGGCAAAAGATTCTCTTATAACAAAGCTTTTGCCGCTTGCCAGCGTTATAACACCGAATATACCCGAAGCTGAGGCTATAAGCGGGCTTAGCATAAAAACCGAGGAAGATATGCTTAAGGCCGCAGAAAAAATAGCCTCGGAAATAAAAGTGGCTGTTTTGGTTAAGGGTGGGCATCTTGTAAACGATGCTATTGATTTGCTTTATGAAAATGGTAAATATTCATGGTTTAAGGGCAAAAGGATAAACACAAAAAATACTCACGGAACAGGCTGCACACTTTCGTCAGCCATAGCCTGCAACCTTGCCGCGGGCAAAAGCCTGGAAGAAAGCATAAAAGGCGCAAAGGAATATTTAACGGGCGCACTCTTGGCCGGGTTAGACCTTGGCAGCGGCAACGGACCTTTGATGCATAATTATATTTTTAAAGATGTAAAATAATAAAAGTGTTTAAGCAAAGCCCTTTTTAAAAGGGGGCATCTCCTTAACGGGCGCGCAGAAAATGCGCGCCTGTTTTTTAAAAATTTAAGAAAATATTCAGGCAAAGGAAAGGGCAATTTAAGGTCCTGCCGTATTTTTAGGCTTTACATATTTTTTAAAAATGGTAAAATATTAAAAACCATATAAATATTAAAACATAAAGAAGGGATTTTATATGTCAAAAACAGGCTTGGTGCTTGAAGGCGGCGGGATGAGAGGAATTTTTTCAGCTGGCGTTTTAGACGCTTTTTTGGATTATGGTATATCTTTTGAAAACTGTATAGGCGTTTCAGCCGGAGCTTGCCATGCATGCAGCTTTCTTGCAGGGCAAAGGGAGCGTTCCTTTAAAATTTCAACGGAATATCTGAACGACAAACGCTATTGCAGCCTTCATAGCCTTATAACCACGGGTGATTTGTTTGGTGTTGATATGAGCTATAATTTGATACCAAGGGTGCTTAATCCTATAGATAACGAAGCTTTTTTAAAAAACCCCACGGTTTTTCAGGCTGTTGTTACAAATTGCAAAACAGGCGAAGCTGAATATCCTTTTATTAAGGATTTGTTTAAAGACCTTATATATATACGCGCTTCAAGCTCATTACCCGGCTTTTCAAGAATGGTTGAAATAGACGGCATCCGTTATCTGGACGGAGGGATAACCGATTCCATACCGTTAAGACAGTCCATAAAGGAAGGCTGTGCCAAAAACGTGGTTGTTTTAACCCAGGTAAGGGATTACCGCAAGGAGCCTATGAGCATGAAGAACTTTTTTACGCGGAAATACCGCAGATATCCAAAGCTTGTTTCGGCTATGGAAAGAAGGCATGAGATGTATAACGACACTCTGGATTTTATAGCCGGCGAGGAAAAAGCAGGCCGCGCTTTTGTTATAGCTCCGCCGCATCCTTTAGGCTTAAAACGTATCGAAAAGGACGCAAAAAAAATGAAGGAGTCATATGATACGGGATATAACGAAGCAAAAAGGCTTATCCCCGAAATAAAAGCCTTTTTATAGAATAAGGCAATAAGCGTAAGTTTTTATAAATGCCTGTGTTCCTGTTGACGAAAATGGGTTTAAGATGTAAAATTAAAAGACAGGCTTTATAAAAAACTAAAGCAAAAAACTATCTAAGGAGGTATTTTATGTGCGAAAACAAATTTTTTATTTGTAAACATTGCGGAAATTTAATTGGTATGATACATAGTTCTGGCGTACCTATAATTTGCTGTGGTGAAAAAATGGCAGAGCTTATTCCAAATACTGTTGATGCTAACCAGGAAAAGCATGTTCCGGTTATTGAAGTTAAAGATAATATTGTAACCATTTCTGTAGGCTCCGTAGAACATCCTATGTCTGAAGAGCATTATATCCAATGGATATATATTCTCACAGAAAAGGGCGGACAACGTAAATGCCTCAAACCGGGCGACGCCCCTAAGGCTTCTTTTGCACTTAAGGATGACAAGCTTGTCGCCGCTTTTGCATACTGTAATCTCCATGGTCTTTGGAAGGCAGACGTATAATTTTTAAAAAATCGTAGATTAAAAGAAGGACGGGCGCAGGAAATTTGCACACCGTCTTTTTAATTGCAGCTTCAGCGGAAATAAATCACCGGCTCTGCCAGTGAGAATAAAAATCTTTAGGTACAAGAAAACCACCTTTTGCTGGAATAAGTGCAGGGTTGCCAACCGCATTACGTAGCAAAAGGAGGTTTTATCGTGGACGACATACAGAATTTATCACATTCAAAGTGGAGATGCCAGTATCACGTAGTGTTCGCTCCAAAATATCGACATAAGGAGATATATGGAAAATTAAAAGCGGATATCGGGTAAATACTGAGGAAGTTGTGTGAGCAAAAAAAGGTAGAGATCATAGAAGCGGAAGCGTGCCCAGACCATATCCATATGCCGGTGAGTATACTACCGAGCTTAAGCGGGGCACAGTTTATGGGATATCTTAAGGGAAAGAGCAGCTTGATGATATTCGATAGACATGCGAATTTGAAGTACAAGTATGGTAGTAGATACTTCTGGTGTCGAGGATATTACGTCGACACAGTAGGTCGCAATAAAAAAATAATTGCAGAGTACATAAAAAACCAACTGGAGGAAGACGTCGCATCAGATCAAATATCGCTCAAAGAATATATGAACTGGTTTACGGGTAGCAAGAATACAAAGGCGTAAGAAAAGACCGCTTTAGCTACGGTCTGTAGAAGTAATGCGGTTGGCGGACCTTCGATGCGTCTTGAGGCGCTGCGCCTGTAACATGCCCTTATAGGTCTGTGCATACCACGCGTTTTACGCGTGGTCATGATTTGTTGTTTAAGGTATTCAGCCGGGCTTTTTATGAAAAACCCATCAAAGCAAGAGGCAGCGCAATTGCAAAAAGGCATATTGTCGGGATAAGTGCGCCTGCTATATATGTTGTCCAAAAGGTGTTTTTATAGCTTGTTTTGCATATCATGTTTATTGAAACCAGGGATCCGTTGTGCGGAACTATATGCATTGATGCAGTAGACAGGGATATAAGCCGGTGGATAACCCCAAGATTATATCCTGCGGCGGAAAAACCCTTAAACATGTCGTAAAAAGTGCCTGAGACCATAAGCGCCGAATTTGAGGTTGAGCCTAGACAAAAGCTCATTGCCTGGCTTATAAATATTGTTATTAAATAAGGGTGCATGTGTGAATTTTGGGCATATGCCGACAGCACCGAAAAAATCTCGGTTTTTGCAAGCACAGCACCAAATCCGCCCATCATGGAATAGCAAAAAAGCGGTTCCACGCAAAGCTTTGCCCCGGAATTTATGGTTTTAAGCCATTCTTTAAACGGAAAGCTTTTATGCATGAGGATAAGCGCGGTTGCCGAACCTGCAAAAAGAGCCGTGCCTATTTCCGCTTTGATAACATTAAAAATAACTATCGTAACTATTATAGGCGTTATTGATATTAAAATCCCGGGGAATTTTCCCGAAGGGACATTTTTGCTGCCAAGCTCGTCAAAGGCTTCAAAAACCTTGCCTTTTCTCTGCCATGCCTTTGCCTGGTAATCGCAGTATGACGAGCATAAAACAAACATAAAAATACCCGCGGCAAGGCCGGGAATAAGGCCTGCCCCGGAGCTTGTGCCGAGGTTTTTCATAACCGATATATTTGTTAAGGTAGGCGCAAAAGGCGTGGACATCGAAAAAGTCCATGCTCCGGAAACTATTGCCGCAACTATTATATGCTTGCTGAAGTTTGCTTTTTTACAAAGTAAAAGGCATATGGGATACATGGTTATATATGCGCCAAAGCCAAGCCCGCCGTAGGTTAAAACGCCGGTGGCCGTTATCATTGCCCATACGCAGTGTTTAATTCCGAAGAAGCGGGATATCCATTCGGCTATACTGTGGCTTGCTCCCGTTTTAATCATTATTTCGCCGAATATATAGCTTAAAAGGAACATAAAAAGAGCCTTTTGCATGACGTTTGAGGTGCCCAGAGCATATGTTACAAAAACCGTTTCTGTAGGATTAAGGTTTTCAAAGAAACAAAGAGCCAAAACGCAGGCAGGAGTTACAAATATCGGGCTAAAACCCTTATACATCGCCATTATTAAAATGGCGAAAACAATTATCAGCCCCAATACCGCCTTAAACATACAAATTCTCCTTAAATGTCTATTTATTCAGCTCCTTTTCTATTAGAAGCGCCAAAGCCTTGGCGTCTTTTTCTATTTCGCACGGGTCTGAACCTTCAAGCATAACTCGAACAAGCGGTTCTGTTCCCGAAGTTCTTATAAGCACTCGGCCTCTGCCTTCGTATTTTTTTGAAAGCAAAGAAATGGCTGAATTAACGGCTTCAAATTCAGCGTATTTGTTTTTGGTTTCATTTGTAACCTTTGCATTTATCAAAACCTGTGGTAAAACATGCATGCACTCTGCAAGCGAGGAGGCCTTTTTGCCGCTTTCTTTAAGCACGCTTAAAAGCTTTATGCCGGTTAAAATACCGTCTCCTGTTGTGTTATGGTCTAAGAAAATGATATGTCCGGATTGTTCGCCGCCTAAGTTATAGCCGTTTTTAACCATATGCTCCAAAACATACCTGTCTCCCACGTTTGTGGCTTCAATGTTTATACCGTTTTCTCTGCCCATTATGGAAAAGCCCATGTTGCTCATAACAGTACCAACTATAGTGTCTTTTTTTAAAGTACCCTTTTTTTTCATATGTATTCCGCATATGGAAAGAATTTTATCGCCATCTATTTCATTTCCGTTTTCGTCTATGGCAAGGCATCTGTCTGCATCGCCATCGAAGGCCAGGCCAATGTCTGCGCCAACCTCTTTAACATATTCCTTAAGACCTTCTATATGCGTTGAACCGCAGTTATAATTTATATTTATTCCGTTTGGCTCGTTATTTATTATATAAAGTTTTGCACCCAAGTTTAAAAAAGCAATGGGCGCAGCTTTATATGAAGCGCCGTTTGCGCAATCCAAGGCAACCTTAATACCATCTAAGCGGGAAAGGGCTGATTTTGTTAAAAAATTTATATAATCCTCAAGTGCATCCTCGCAAACAATTTTTGTGCCTATGCCTCCCCCGGTGGGGAAAGGCAGGGAAGAAAGCCCGCCGTTTAAAATCAAGGCTTCTATTTCGTTTTCGAGCTCATCGGGTAGCTTAAAGCCTTCCGAGTCGAAAAATTTTATGCCGTTATACTGGGCAGGATTATGTGAAGCTGAAATCATAATCCCTGCGTTTAATTTATATTCTCTTACGGAATATGCAACGGCAGGAGTGGGAATAACGCCTGCCAAAACAGCGTGCGCGCCAACCGAACAAATACCGGCGCAAAGTGCGGATTCAAGCATATCCCCTGATATACGCGTATCCATGGCCACAAGAATATTTGGGGAGAGGCTCATTTTTTTTGTTAAAACATAGGCGCCTGCCCTTCCCAGGGAATAAGCAAGTTCACAGGTAAGCTCAGTGTTTGCAATACCTCTGACTCCGTCTGTGCCGAAAAGTTTGCCCATAATTATCCTCCTAAACAAAAAGTCTTCTTAATTATAACATTTTATATATGCCATACACAATAATATTAGAGTTTTTTAAGAGTTTATTTAACTATAAATCAGATATTCTTTAAGTCGAAATGTATTGCCAAAATGCGAAATGTGTTATATAATATTATAAAACGGTAAAAAATACCATTTTTATGTAACCGTTAATGATTCTAAGCCGACTTTTTTTTGTATTAAAGCCGGCTTAAAATAAGCAAAAAAATTAAAATATATTAGAGCACATACGGTTGATAAAATAAAACTGCAATGAAGTTTTTTTATTATTACGGTATTTATTGTTATTTAGGATAAAATAGTTTTGTAGCCTGAATTTTTGAAAAGGAAGTTTTTTTTGTGGATATTTTAAAGCTTATTGATTCCGGTATAAATTATGAAGAAGGACTAAAAAGGTTTTTAGGCAACCATGAAATGTATGAGCGTATGCTTGTTGTTTTTATAAACGATGAAAATTTTAAAAACGCTAAAAAAAACATTAAAGATAAAAATTATGAAGCCTTGTTTAGCTGTGTGCATGAGATAAAAGGTATGAGCGGGAACTTAAGCCTTACATCTCTTTACAACGAAGCTTCTGAATTTGTCTGCTTTTTAAAAAACAAAAATTTCAAGGATTTTAACGAGGCTTTTTCAAGATTTGAAAATGAATATTTAAAGATCGTATCTGCTATAGAAGCAGCTGTTGAATTAAAAATGGAATGAAGCTATTTTAAAAAGCTTCTTAAAAACAATTGTTCTTTACAAAAAAAAGCGGAAGCCTATGGCTTCCGCTTTTTTTGGCATATATTTATTAATGATTTTCTTTTCTTACTTCAAAAAAGCTTTGGCTATAGCTGAAAACAGGATATACTTCAGGAGCTTTTTTGCCTATAACGAGATGACCGCAAACACGGCATTCCCATATTGCATCCTCTTTTTTTTCAAACACTTTTTTCATTTTAACATTGTTAAGCAGTTTGCGATAGCGTTCTCATGCGATTTTTCAATTGCGGCAACGCGGCGAAAACGTGCGGCAAGCTCGGAGAAACCTTCAGCTTCGGCGTCTTTGGCGAAGCGGGAACACATATCCACCCATAGCCTTAATCCCTTATTTTTAAAATTTTTTTGTTGTGATTAAAAGTATAAAGCTTTTGATGTGTGGGTTCGGTGATAAGAGTTATCCTTTTGCTTTAAAAAGTGCAAATATATAGTTTGAAATTTAAACCCGAGATTTTTATATACTGTATATTTTTATAATTTGGGAAAAAAAGTGTCTGATGGTTTAAGGGAGTTGATGTTTTTGTTTTACCCGCAAGTAGTAAAATAAATGTATACATGCTTAGGGTATCCTTATATAAAAACATTTTTATGTTCTCTAGAAACAAAGCATTAATTTGCAGGGCAGCAATTTTTATGGCGTAAGGCATAAAATGAGCAAAAAACAAAGAATTTCCTAAGCAGTCTAAAAAACAGAAGCGCTTTGCTTTTTTAAAGCTGTTTAATTGACATGTGTTTCAAATATAGTATAATTATATTTAGCCTCAAAGGAGGGAACCAAATGAATATTTCCGATTATTTTCCGATTTGGGATAAGCTCTCCGAAGCGGAGCGCAAAGAGATTGAAAACGCAGCGCAAAAACGCATTGCGCCAAAGGGTACTCTTTTACATAACGGTTCTGCCGATTGCGTAGGTCTTTTTATAATAAGCTCAGGTCAACTGCGGGCGTTTATACTCTCAGAAGAAGGGCGCGAGATAACGATATACCGTTTATTTGAAAGGGATATCTGTCTTTTTTCAGCATCCTGCATGATGTCCAGCATACAGTTTGAGATTATCATAGAAGCGGAAAAGGACTCCGAGCTTTGGATAATACCTACAGATGTTTATAAAAAGATTATGGAAGCCTCCGCTACGATAGCAAACTATACAAACCAGATAATGGCCTCGCGTTTTTCCGAGGTTATGTGGCTTGTAGAGCAGGTTATGTGGAAAAGCTTTGATAAACGCCTCGCCGCTTTCCTGCTTGAAGAAAGCGCCATTGAAGAGGCAGACTCTTTAAAAATAACGCACGAGAAAATCGCAAACCATATGGGAACCGCCCGTGAGGTTGTAACCCGGATGCTAAGGTATTTCCAGTCTGAGGATATGGTTTTCCTTTCCCGCGGCACAATAGAAATTACCGATCGTGAAGGCTTAGAGGCTCTTGCGGAATAATAAAAACAAAAAGACCGTTTGGAGAAAACTCCTCACGGTCTTTTTGTTATTTTAACATAGAAACAATCTGCTCTTTTGGTCTTGCACCCATTGATTGGTTTACTACTTTGCCGTCCTTCATAACCACAAGGGTAGGTATGCTCATAATATTAAAGGCTGTGGCAAGCTCGCGTTGTTCGTCTACGTTTATTTTACCAACTTTTATGCCCGGAGTTTCCTTTGCAATTTCATCGATTATCGGAGACACCATCCAGCATGGGCCGCACCAGTTTGCCCAGAAATCAAGCAATACAGTTTTTTCGCTTTCAACAACTTCTTTTTGAAAATTATCCTTTGTTATAGTTATGGTTGACATATTTCATTCCTCCTTAGTATCATTTGTCGTTTAAAATTATTTATAGTTTATTTAGGCTCTAGGATGAGAGCTTTTTTTGGGCAAAATTTAACACATTTGCCGCAAAGCAGGCATTTTGAATGGTCAACTACCGGCAAAGAAAAGCCCTTCTGCGAAAGAGCGCCTACCGGACAGACCCTCATGGCGGGACAAACATGATCCTGCGGGCAACGGTTTTTATCTACTTTAAGAATCAAATCTTTTTTAGATGTATCGTTTGGTTTATTCTTATGCTCAAATTTAAAAAACATATTTACCACTTCTTTCTTTTTATTCTGGCTTTATAATACATCGTTACGCTTTTTCGTTCTGTGATAAACTCACACAAGATGGGCAAGGCGTTTTTGCTTTGCATATAAGCTGGGTCATCGTTCCCATAGGGCAATATACGCACCAGGATCTGGGCTTAAACAAAACCATTGTAATAAGACCTAAAACGGTTGACGTAAGCATTACGCTGTAAAACCCGAACGCAAACTGTGCCACCCAATGTGAAACCTCTGTGCCGTCATATGCCCAATGCCAGGGGAGCTTAATCGACCAAAGAAGGGTTACAGCTTCCTTAAGGTGGGTTATTTCTGAAAAAACAAGCCATGTGGCAAAAAGCATTTGGGAAAACATAACTAAAAAGAATATCAAAAACCCATAGCGGAACCATTTGCTCCTAAGGAAGGGAGGGATATTCTTTTTTCTGGATAGTCCTAAGTGCCCGCCGAGTAGCGAAAAAAGCTGGCCTCTGCCGCAATAATGGCTACAATAGGCTTTATTTCCGTTTGCAAGAGCCATTATTAAAGGGATAAAAAAGCAAAGAAGCCCAAGCCATGCAAAGAGTATATTGAAAAAGCCCAAAACGAAGTATAAAGCTGAAAAAATCCAAAGATAATCGTACCAATGCTTATTCACGGCGTCACCTCCTCAATGTTTATAACCGAAGTGGGGCAAGCATTAACGCATTTTCCGCAGCCTACGCAGCGGGAGAGGTCTATTTCGGCGAAAATTCCGTTTATAACGGAAATGGCTTTAAGGGGACATGCCTTAACGCAGCAGCCGCAGGCAACGCAATGTGATTTTAAGACCATTGCTTTCCTCTTTTTTTTATTGGGTTCCTGCATTTGTATCAATCCTTTCAAAGCTGTTATGAAGCATTATATGCATAAAAGCAAAAAACTACTGTGACAATATCACCTTTGTATACAGAGAGTAGTATTTTGTGGGGTATTAAAAAAAGCAAAAAAAAGCGGGGCTTTTGCCTCGCTTTTGATTTTTTATGTTATTTAATTAAGCGTTTTTACCGCAGCATTGTTTATATTTTTTGCCGCTGCCGCAAGGGCAAGGGTCGTTTCTGCCTATTTTGGCTTCACTTCTCACCTTAGGCTTTTTAACTGCCGAATCGTCTTTATTTGTAAACATTGTTTTTGAAACAACTTCGCGCTTTGTTTCTGTTACAATTTTTACCCGGTAAAGCGACCTTACGGTTTCTTTTTGTATGTTCCATATAAGCTCGTCAAACATATCGTAGCTTACGAATTTATATTCAATAAGCGGATCTCTTTGGGCATAGGCATGAAGCCCTATTCCCTGGCGCATCTGGTCCATATCGTCTATATGGTCCATCCATCTTTGGTCGATAACGCGCAGCATGATAACTCTTTCAAGCTCACGCATTCTTTCTTCGTCCATTATTTCGGCTTCTTTAGCCTCGTAAAGCTTAACGGCCTTTTCGTTTAATAGGCTTTTAAGCTCGTCTTTTGTGATGCTTTCTTTTTTATCTGCGGGGATATTTATAAGACCTATGGGAATTATCTCGTTATATTTTTCCGTTAAGGATATTATATCCCAATTTTCGGGATATTGCTCTTCGCCGACAACACTGTCAACTATCTTTGAGGTTATCTCGGATAGCATGGTCATTATGCTGTCTCTAAGATTTTCGCCAAAAAGAACCCTGCGGCGTTCCTTATATATTATCTCACGCTGGTCGTTCATAACCTGGTCATATTCAAGCAAATGCTTACGTATTCCAAAGTTGTTGCCCTCAACTTTTTTCTGGGCGTTTTCGATTGCCTTTGAAAGCATGCCGTGTTCTATAGGTTCATCTTCGTCAAGCCCAAGAGCGTCTATAACCTTCATTGTCTTTTCGGAGCCGAAAAGACGCATAAGGTCGTCTTCCATGGAGATATAAAACCTGGATTCTCCCGGATCACCCTGGCGTCCGGAACGTCCGCGGAGCTGATTGTCTATACGTCTTGATTCGTGGCGTTCAGTGCCTATTATCTTAAGACCGCCAAGCTCTTTAACATTTTCGCCAAGCTTAATGTCGGTTCCACGTCCGGCCATGTTTGTGGCTATAGTAACTGTGTCCTGCTGGCCGGCAAGAGCAACTATCTCTGCTTCCTGCTGGTGGTATTTTGCGTTTAACACCTGGTGCTTTATGCCTTCAAGCTTAAGCATATGGCTTAATTCTTCGGATTTGTCTATTGTTATCGTACCCACGAGCACAGGCTGTCCCTTTGCATGGGCTTCCGTTATATCGCGCACAACTGCGCGGAATTTTGCTTTTTCGGTTTGATAAACAACGTCTGTTTTATCTATTCTTACAACAGGCATATTTGTAGGGATAACAACAACGTCCATGCCGTATATATTTCGGAATTCGGCTTCTTCCGTCTGCGCCGTACCTGTCATACCTGATTTTTTGGTATATTTATTGAAGAAATTTTGGAATGTTATGGTTGCAAGAGTTTTGCTTTCCCTGTTGACCTTAACATTTTCTTTTGCTTCTATTGCCTGATGAAGACCGTCGGAATATCTTCTGCCGGGCATAAGACGTCCGGTGAACTCGTCAACTATCATAATGCCTTCGTCCTGGATAACATAATCCTTATCTTTTGCCATATTATAATTAGCTCTAAGAGCATTGTTTATATGGTGCTGAATTTCAAGGTTTTCCGGATCTGAAAGGTTATCAAGAGAGAAAAACCGCTCGGCTTTTTGAACGCCTTCCTGGGTCAAGGTTACAGATTTTGCCTTTTCATCCACAACAAAATCGCCTTCTTCTTTAAGCTCTTCCTTTAAAAGAGGGTTAAGCGCTTCGTCTTCATTTAAAAGGCGTCCTTTTCTAAGCGATTTTGCAAAGGAATCGGCAACCTGGTAAAGCTGGGTTGATTTTGTGCCGCTGCCTGAAATTATAAGGGGGGTTCTGGCTTCATCTATAAGAACGGAGTCAACCTCATCTATTATAGCGTAGTTAAGGTCTCTTTGAACGAGGCTTTCTTTTTCGACAACCATGTTGTCCCTAAGATAATCGAACCCAAATTCGTTGTTTGTTCCATATGTTATGTCACATGCGTAGGCTTCACGCCTTTCGGCGCTTTCAAGCCCGTTTAATATAACGCCTACGGAAAGACCTAAAAACCTGTATATCTCGCCCATCCATTCGGAGTCACGCTTTGCAAGGTAATCGTTTACGGTTACAACATGAACACCATTGCCGGGGAGAGCGTTTAAGTATGCGGAAAGAGTGGCCACAAGGGTTTTTCCTTCGCCTGTTTTCATTTCGGCTATACGCCCTTGGTGGAGCACAATACCGCCTACAAGCTGAACCCTAAAATGCCTCATCCCAAGCGTTCTTACGGAAGCCTCGCGCACAACGGCAAAAGCTTCGGGCAAAATATCGTCTAATGTTTCACCGTTTTTAAGACGGGTTCTAAATTCATCTGTTTTGCCTTTCAGCTCATCGTTTGTAAGCTTTGTTATTTCCGGTTCAAGAGCTTCTATTTTATCGACAACCGGTATTATTTTTTTTATTTCTTTATCACTGTAATTCCCAAAAATTTTTTCAAGAACACTCATATAAAAAACACCTCTATAAAAATAATCATCAACTAAGTGTAACAGAAAAAGCCTCTTATATGCAATACAAACTTAGTTGGAATAAAAAAGCTAAATCTCCATATTTTGAGCTTCTTCCCATTTTTCATAAAGACTTGCCAGTTTTTTTTCAAGGGCAAGCTTTTCATTAAAAAGGTCTGCGGTTTTTTCAGCGTCGCTGTGTACGCTTTTGTCAAAAAGCATAGTTTCTATGTCGCGTATTTTTTTTTCTGTTTCTTCTATTTGTTGTTCGGTTTTTTGGATAGCGTTTTGCTTTTTCCGAGCGCGCGCCGTCTCTTCTTTTTGCTTAAGCCAGTTTTCTTTGCCTGTTTCTGTTTTAAAATCCTGGTCGTCTTCTTTTTGTACGGCTGAATCATCTTTTTTGTCTGATTTTTTCTCCAGATAATAATTATAATCGCCTAAATATTTGTTTAAGCCAAAAGGCGTCATTTCAAGAATAACGGTTGCCGTGCGGTTTATGAAATACCGGTCATGTGAAATATAAAGCACAGTGCCTTCATATGAGCGCAGGGCGTTTTCAAGGATTTCTTTGGATTGCATATCCAGATGGTTCGTAGGCTCATCCAAAACAAGCAAATTTGCCTTTGAAAGCATTATTTTTGCAAGAGAAAGCCTGCCTCTTTCGCCGCCGCTTAATGTGTTTATTTCTTTAAAAACATCCTCACCCGTGAAAACGAAGGCGGCAAGCGTGTTTCTTATTTCCCCGGAAGTCATTTCCGGATAAGAATCCGAAATTTCGGAAAACACTGTTTTGCTGCTGTTTAAAATCTGTTGGCTTTGGTCGTAATAGCCTATGTTTACGTTTGTTCCGAAGCGGCATATACCGGAGTCGCTTTTTATTTCGCCAAGAAATATTTTTATAAGCGTTGTTTTGCCTATTCCGTTTGGGCCTATAACGGCAATACGTTCTCCTCGTTTTATATCCAAAGAAACATTTTCAAAAAGCCTTTTCCCGTCAAAGGATTTGGACAAGCTTTCAGCAAACAAAACATCGTTTCCGCTTGGAAATTTAGGCGAAAGCGAAATATGCATAATGTCCGGCGAAGAAAGAGGCTTATCCAAATTTTCTATTTTAAGCAGGTTCTTTTCGCGGCTTTCTGCGCGTTTTATGGATTTTTCCCTGTTGAACGAGCGAAGCTTTGTTATGATTTCTTCCTGACGCTTTATTTCTTTTTGCTGGTTTATATATCTGTTTTCCTCCGAGCGGCGTCTTTTTTCTTTTTCAGTGGCATACCAGGTATAGTTTCCTTCATATACAGAAGAATATTTATTTTCTATTTCAACAGTCCTTGTTATAACTTTGTCTAAAAAATATCTATCATGTGATATAATTATAAGCTGTCCCTGATACGACCTTAAATAATCCTCAAGCCATTCCACGGAGTCTATATCCAGATGGTTTGTAGGCTCGTCCAAAAGCAGAAGAGACGGCTGCATAAGCAAAAACCTGCCTAAATTAAGCCTGGTTTTTTCTCCGCCGGAAAGAAAAGAAATGGGCTTTTCATAGTCGTCTTCACCGAAGCCCAAGCCTTTAAGCACGCCTTTTAACCGGCTTTTATAGCTATAGCCGTCAAGAGCCTCAAGATTGTGGGAAAGCGAGGAATATTTTTCCATGCAGCTTTTAAGCGCATCACCTGAAAGAGAGGACATTTCGTTCTCAAGGAACCTTATTTCGGATTCCAAATCGATTATATCATTAAAAACCTTAAGCATTTCGCCATATACAGTGTCGGAGCCTTCTATTTCGGAGTTTTGTTTCAAATAGCCTATGCTAAGGTCTTTAGGCATGGTAATTTCCCCGGAGTCAAAGGATATTTCTCCGGTTATTATTTTAAAAAGCGTTGTTTTGCCGGCGCCGTTTACGCCAACTATTCCAAGCTTGTCTTTTTCGTTTAAAACAAAGCTTACGTTTTCAAGGACGCTTTCGGCGCCATAGGATTTCTTAATGTTTTTTAAAGAAAGTATCATATTAAAACACTCCGTATAGTTTTCTTTCCAGTAGTCTATCATAACAGAAAAATCGAATTAATAAAAGAGTAATCGTTGACAATAAATTGATAAAAGTATATACTTTAAAGTACATTGGGATATTTATTTAACAATATTGGGAATAAAGGGGTTTTATAAATGGACAACGAAAGGAAGATTTCAGACGCCGTAATAGCAAGGCTTCCAAGGTATTACAGGTATCTGGGAGAGTTGCTTGAAAGCGACATAACCAGGATATCCTCAAAGGAATTAAGTGAAAAAATGAATATAACTGCATCGCAAATTCGTCAGGATCTTAACAATTTCGGCGGGTTTGGCCAGCAGGGTTATGGGTATAATGTTGAATACCTCTATAACGAGATTAAAAAGATATTGGGTCTTGACAGGCTCTATAGCCTTATAGTTATAGGAGGAGGAAACATAGGCCAGGCTCTTGTAAATTATGCAAGCTTTGAAAAAAGGGGTTTTGTCATTAAAGCCGTTTTTGATGTTAACCCCAGGCTTATAGGCATGACAATAAGAGGCGTCGGCATATACGATGTGGATTGCCTTGAGAATTATTTGAAAGAGCATCCCGTTGATGTTGCCGTACTTACCCTTCCGCGTTCGCAGTCTGCAAAAATTGCCGAAAAAGTTGCAAATCTCGGCGTTAAGGGTATATGGAACTTTTCACATGTGGATCTTAACCTTCCGGATGATGTTGTAGTTGAAAATGTTCACCTTACAGACAGCCTTATGACGCTCATATATAGGCTGAACGAAGTTTACACCGAGGAGGATGATTTTTTCCTGAGGACGGGTCTTCGCTCGAACCCGGAAAGAGATTATTAAATTTTTTAAATATCCCGGATTATAAAGAGCAGTTTTTTAAACTGCTCTTTTTTTATACTTGCTTAAAAAATTTAAGTATTTACCTTTTTTTAAAAAAGATATAAAATTATATAAGAAAAGGAGGGATTTTAAGTGGCTAAATTTTCTATTATAAAAGGTGATATAGTAAAAATGAGAACAGAGGCCATAGTAAACGCGGCAAATACTTCCCTTTTAGGGGGAGGCGGCGTTGACGGAGCGATTCATAGAGCGGCAGGTCCCGACCTTCTTTTGGAATGTGAAAAACTGGGAGGCTGTGAAACAGGGAAAGCAAAGCTTACAAAAGGCTATAAGCTTTATGCAAAATACGTTATACACACGCCGGGTCCGGTTTGGCGCGGAGGGCAAAATGGGGAAACGGAGCTTTTAGCTTCATGCTACCGCGCTTGCCTTGAAATAGCTGCGCAGAAAGGCATAAAAACAATAGCTTTCCCTTCAATAAGCACAGGGGTATATCGTTTTCCGTTAGAGCTTGCAAGTGAGATTGCCGTTAATGAAATCATAAAATTCATTTATGAAAACAATTGCTTTGACGAAGTTTATATAGTATGCTTCGATGATAAGGCTTATAAGGCATATTCACTAGCATATTCTAAAGCAATATTGTAAAAAATCAACAAAAAACGACAAAAGTTTTTTTTATTAAAAATGTACAAACGTTTTTTAGACTAAAAACGCAAACCGAATTATGTAAACGGAACATACATTTCTGTTCATATTTACAAAAGCGTTTATGCACAGGGGAAAGCCTTTAAAATGGTTATGCACAGAGTTATGCACATTATCCACAGCAAAAATATATGTTTGGGATTAAAATACATTGGAAAAAATATATTGCGTAGCCTTTTAAATAAAAGCCTGTTTTTATGAGGTTTGCATTGTAAGATTAAAATTTGGTTAGTTTTTATTTCCATTTAACGTAAAATATTATTTTATAAACTTTATAAAAAATTAATAATATTTTAACACAGATTAAACAAATGCTATAAAACAAGCAAATAGGATTAAAATAAAATATGGGAGTTGAAAAAATGTTTGAGCTTGACCAGATAAAGCTTTCGCTTTCAGGCTATTCAAAAAATTTAGAGGAAATGGGGGCTTCACTTTGACGTCGCTAATTCCAGGGAAAAAATAAGAGACCTTGAAGAAACGGCGGCAGACCCTTCGTTTTGGAATGACATGGAAGGAAGCCAAAAAGTTTTGCAAAAAATAAAGGGCCTGAGAACAAAGGTGGAAAAATATGAGGCTCTTTGTACGGCTTACGAAGACATAATGACGCTTATAGAGCTTGGAAACGAAGAAGACGATGCTGAAGTAGCCGAAGAGGTTAAGGAAATGAAGGGAAAATTCCTTAAGGATTTTGAAGCCCTTAAAATTTCCACCTTGCTTGACGGCGAATATGATTCGTTAAACGCAATAGTTACGCTTCATTCGGGGGCGGGAGGAACAGAAGCCTGCGACTGGGTTTCCATACTTTTAAGGATGTATCTTAAATGGGCGGAGAGCAAGGGGTTTTTAGTTGAAACTCTGGATTATCTCCCAGGTGAGGAAGCGGGGATTAAATCTGTAACTATCCAGATAACCGGGGAAAACGCATACGGCTATTTAAAAGCCGAAAAAGGCGTGCACAGGCTTGTGAGAATTTCACCCTTTGATTCTTCAGGCAGAAGGCACACTTCCTTTGCGTCCTGCGATGTTATGCCTGAGATAGCGGATGACACCCAGATAGAGGTTGACCAGGATGATTTGAGAATAGACACCTATCGTTCAAGCGGCGCAGGCGGACAGCATGTAAACAAAACCTCGTCTGCAATAAGGATAACGCATATCCCCACAGGTATTGTTGTTCAATGCCAAAACGAAAGAAGCCAGTTCAGCAACAAGGATACGGCTATGAAAATGCTTAAATCCAAGCTTTTAGAGCTTAAAATAGAAGAAAACCTTAAAAAGCTTGCCGAAATAAGGGGCGACATTAAAGAGATAGGCTGGGGCAGCCAGATACGCTCTTATGTTTTTATGCCCTACACACTTGTTAAGGACCATAGGACAGGAGAGGAAACAGGAAATATCCAAGCGGTTATGGATGGAGACATAGATAAATTCATAAACTCTTACCTCGCATGGATACATTTTTGAGAGGTATGCCATGAAAAAGGTTGAAATAGGCAACAAAGAAGAAAACCAAAGGCTGGATAAATTTTTGTTTAAATATTTTAACGATGCGCCCAAATCCTTTGTGTATAAAATGCTGAGGAAAAAAAGGATAAAGCTTAATTCCCAAAAAGCCGAAGGCAGCGAAATTCTTAACAGCGGAGACTTTATAGAAATGTATCTTGCCGATGAAACAATGGATAAGTTTATGTCCGCTAAAGAGGTTTTGCCGATTGTTAAAAGATTTAACGTCATATATGAGGACGAAAACCTGCTTGTTGTTTCAAAACCGGCAGGTCTTTTGTGCCATTCGGACTTAAAAGAGGACAAAGATACGCTTATAAACCAAATTCTTTTTTATCTTTCTTCAAAGGGTGAATATGTCCCTAAGGCCGAAAGCTCGTTTACTCCTGCTCTTGCAAACCGGCTTGACAGGAACACTTCGGGCATAGTTTTTTGCGGCAAAAATTTGGCTGCGCTTCAGGATATAAACCGTGTTATAGCTGAAAAAAAGGTTGAAAAGCTTTATTATGCACTTGTTTTAGGCAAGGTTTTAAAAGAAGGCGAGCTTAAAAATTTTTATTCAAAGGACGAAAAAGCCAATAAAGCTTTTATTTCTAAGGATGATAGCACAACCGAGGTTTGCCTTAGATACCGTCCGCTAAAAGCAATAAAGGAATATTCTTTGCTTGAAATAAAGCTTATAACGGGCAAATCGCACCAGATAAGGCTTCAGCTTAAGGAAGCGGGACACCCCATAGCGGGAGACAGAAAATATGGAGATTTGTCTACGAATATTTATTTTAAGGAAAACTTTGGCCTTGCTCATCAGTTTTTGCATGCAGGGGAAATAAAATGGGAATCAAAAGAAGGTTTTCTTTCATATCTTTATGGCAAGGAGTTTGATTCTCCGCTGCCTTTAAAGCTTTCAAAAATAGAAAAGAGCGTTTTCGATAAATAGGCGGAGGTGTTTTATGAAAGCAATAATTCTTGCGGCAGGCTATGCAACAAGGCTTTATCCTCTTACGGAAAATATGCCTAAAGCTTTGCTTGAAATCGGAGGAAGACCCATAATAGACTATATTGTGGGCGAGATAAACAAGGTTTCGGAAGTCAGCGATATATATGTGGTTACAAACCATAAATTTGCGGACCATTTTTTTGATTGGGCAAAAAAAACCAAAAGCTCCTCACCTATAACTGTTATAGACGACGGAACTTTAAATGAAGGCACAAGGCTTGGGGCCATAGGCGACATAAAATATGTTATAGATAAAATGAACATAGACGACGATATAATGGTTATCGCGGGGGACAATTACTTTACTTACAGCCTTAAGGACTATTATAATTTTTATAAAGGAAAAAACAGCGATACCATATGCGTTAAGCCTTTCCCAAACGAGGCGGAGCTTAACCGTTTTGGCATAGCTTTGATATCAGAGGATAACAGGGTTTTAAATATAGAGGAAAAACCTAAAAACCCAAAATCAAACCTGGTTGTTTATGCGGCTTATATGTATAAAAAAGATACGATACCTCTTTTTGAGAAATACCTTAAAGAAGGAAACAATCCCGATGCACCGGGGCATTTTGTTGTTTGGCTTTATGGGAAAAAGCCGGTTTACGCCTACAGCTTTAAGGAAGAGTGCTATGATATAGGCACGCTTGAAAGCTATGAGACTGTTAAGGCTCTTTTTCCGCAGGGGGACAAAAAATGAAATGGTTTGAGATTTTTGTTGAAACTAAAGAAACGGAGGCTGTTTTTGGTCTTCTTTACGATATGGGCATAACGGGAGCCGTTATAAAAGGAATGGACGGTTTTTCGGACTATGTTGCATGGGGCGAAGGCTTTGATTATATAGACGTGGTTCTTTTAGACTCTAAAAATAAAGAGATCCCCGGAGTGGTTTTTTATATTGAAGGAAACGCAGATGGCGAAAAACAGCTTTATAATATAAAGGCAGAGCTTGAAAATTTTTCGCGCAATAACGGCTTTGAAATAAAAATAAGCATAGGCAGCGTTAAAGACGAGGATTGGAGCCAAACCTGGAAGCAATATTTTAAGCCGAAGGAAATAGGTGAAAGGCTTATTGTTAAGCCTTCCTGGGAAGAGGTTTTAAACCCGGGGGGCAAAATAATAATGAACATAGACCCGGGCAGCGTTTTTGGCACGGGCAGCCACGAAACAACGGCGCTTTGCCTTATGCTTGCCGAGAAATACGTTCAAAAAGGGGACAGGGTTTTAGATATAGGCTGCGGAAGCGGCATACTTTTTTTATGCGCGCTTCTTTTAGGCGCTTCTTATGCCGACGGCATAGACATAGAAGAAGCCTCGCGTGAGGTTGCCGCCGCAAATGCTGCCGCAAACGGGATTGATAAAGAGAAATTCAGTGTTTATTGCGGTAATATGCTTGAGGACGCCTCTTTTGCGGACAAGTTTAAGGCAGGCTATGACATGGTTATCTCAAACATTGTTGCCGATATTGTTATAGCTCTTTCGGGTATTGTTCCGGGATGCATTAAAAAAGGCGGGATATATATTTCCTCGGGAATAATAAATGAAAGAACCCCCGATGTTAAAGCCGCACTTTTAAAAAACGGTTTTGATATAAAAGACGTTGTTTCAAACGGGGAATGGACAGCCGTTTCCTCCGTTTTTAAAGGAGAATGAAAATGCCGAAGTTTTTTGTGCCTGAGAGGGAGATAAATGAAAACCGCGTAATAATTAAAGGCGAGGATGAAAACCATATAAAAAACGTGCTGCGTTTTTTGGTTGGAGACGCCATAACCCTTTGCGATGGGAATGGCTTTGATTATGAGGGCATTATTTTAGGCTTCTCAAAGGGTGGGGTTTTGGTTGACATTAAATCAAAAAACGTCTCTCTTTCGGAGCCGAAAACAAGGGTAACCCTTTTTCAGGGTATGCCAAAGGGCGAAAAAACGGAAAGCATAATCCAAAAATGCGTTGAGCTTGGAGTTTATGAAATAGTGCTCGTTTCCATGCACAGGTCAGTTGCAAAGCTTAAAGCCGATAAGGAAGAAGCAAAGCTTAGCCGCTATATGAAGCTTTCATATTCTGCTGCAAAGCAGTCCGGCAGGGGGATAGTTCCAAAGGTATATGCCTTAAGCTATGAGGAAGCTTTAAAATATGCAAGAGGTCTTGACCTTACGTTTGTAGCATACGAAAACGAGGAAAAGGTTAGCCTCAAAGACGTGCTTAAAGGTTTTTCGGGCAGCTCCATAGGTGTTTTCATAGGCCCGGAGGGCGGCTTTGAAGATTTTGAAATAGAAATGGCTGAGTGTTTTAAAACCGTTTCGCTGGGCAAAAGGATATTGCGCACGGAAACGGCAGGTCCCGCCGTTTTGGCGGTTATAAATTATGAGCTTGGGTGATTTTATGATATATTTTGATAATGCCGCAGGAGGCAAGGCTTATGAAGAGGTCTGCGCCCTTATGGCGGATATCATGCTTAATTCATACGGCAATCCCGCTTCGGTGAGTGTTTTTGGCATGCAGGCGGATGAAAAGCTAAAATGGGCCCGCGGAATTTTTGCGGGCATATTAAACTGCGCCCCAAACGAGATTTTTTTCACTTCAGGGGGCACGGAAAGCGACAATTGGGCGCTTCTAGGCACGGCAAGAGCATATAAGCGTTCAGGCAACCGCATAATAACCTCAAGCGTTGAGCATCCGGCTGTTTTAAACACTCTTGATGCGCTTAAGGATGAAGGCTTTGAGGTTATAAAAGCCTGCACGGATGAACGTGGCTATATTGAAAAAAGCGGGCTTATTTCAGCGATAGATGAAAAAACAACGCTTGTGAGCCTTATACATGTGAATAATGAAACAGGAACCGCAAATGATATTTATGAGATGGGCTTTCTTATAAAAGAAAAGAACCCGAATACCCTTTTCCACATAGACGCCGTTCAGGGCTTCGGGAAATACCGTATAGACGTTAAAGCTGCGAAATGCGATATGCTTTCTTTAAGCGCGCATAAATTTCACGGACCAAGGGGAGTCGGCGTGCTTTATATTAAAAACGGGCTTAAAACCTTTCCTATCATATATGGCGGCGGCCAGCAAAACGGCAAGCGTTCCGGGACGGAAAACACTGCCGGAGCTGCCGGGGCGGCGTTAGCTGCAAAAATGTGCTATGATAAGCTGGATGAAAATTTTAACCGGGCTATGTCGGTTAAAAAAAGGCTTTATAATGGAATAATGTCTTTGGTCCCAAATGTTTTTTTAAACGGCGAAGACATAGAAGCCGCCAGTCCTTATGTGCTTAATTTAAGCTTCCCGGGGCTTAAAAGTCAGGTTTTGATGCAGGCTCTTGAACAAGAGGGCATAATAGTTTCAAAAGGCTCGGCCTGCGGAAGCAGAAAGATAAGCTACAGCAGCGTGCTTAAGGAGATGGGGCTTTCGGCAGAAAGGCTAGATTCGGCTATAAGGTTTAGCTTTTCAGAGCTTAACACGATTGAAGAAGCTGATTTTGCTGTTTCGGCAGTAGGCCGTATTGTGCCTGTTTTGAGAAAATACGGAAGGTAACCAAACATGGAGAAAAAAGTTCTTATAGTTAAATACGGCGAAATAGCCATGAGGGGTAACAACAGGAAGCTTTTTGTAACCCGCCTCTTAAATGCCATACGCAAAAATCTGGAGGATATAGGCGATTTTTATATCGTGCGTGAGCAGGGTCGCCTTATTGTTTTAGACATGGGGAAGGAAATGGATTATGATGCCGTTATTCCAAGGGTTTTAAGGGTTATGGGCATTTTAGGAGTTTGCCCGGGGATAGAGACGGACGAAAAAAACATAGGCGCTTTAAAAGAAGCCTCTCTTTTATATATGCAAAAGCATTATCCGGGCGAAAAGCCGTTTAAATTCAAGGTTGAAACAAAGCGCTCCGATAAGGCTTTTCCTATGACCTCAAACGAGGTTTCATATGAAATAGGCGGATATATACTTGAAAATATGCCGCACCTTGGAGTTGATGTGCATAACCCGGAGGTTACTCTTTTTGTTGAAATAAGAACATCATGTTATATATATTCAAAATTCATAAAAGGCTTCGGCGGGCTTCCCGTTGGCTCATCGGGCAAGGGAACAGCCTTGATTTCCGGCGGGATAGACAGCCCTGTGGCCATTTTCCTGATGGCAAAAAGGGGAGTTCTTGTTGAAGGCGTATATTTTCACAGCCCGCCTTATACAAGCGAAAGGGCGAAGGAAAAAGTTATAGATCTTTCAAAGCAGCTTTCCCTTTACATGGGTGGCTTTAAGCTATCAGTTATTCCGTTTACAAAGCTCCAGCTTTATTTGTTTGACAATGTGCCGCATGATAAGCTTACGATATTTTTAAAACGCGCGATGACAAAAACTGCGGAAAAGATAGCGCTTAAAAATTATTCTCAGGCTCTTATAACGGGCGACAGTGTAGGCCAGGTTGCAAGCCAGACGATGCATGGGCTAAATGCAATAAGCTCGGCTGCAACAATGCCGATATTAAGACCGCTTTGCGGGTTTGACAAGCAGGAGATTGTAGATTTGGCAAGAAAGA
Source organism: Lachnospiraceae bacterium (assembly GCA_034925905.1). Classification (GTDB taxonomy): domain Bacteria; phylum Bacillota; class Clostridia; order Lachnospirales; family Anaerotignaceae; genus JAYFRL01. The sequence goes on from JAYFRL010000014.1 coordinate 76,249, forward strand.
TAGGCACTTTTGATATATCGATAAGGCCTTATGAGGATTGCTGTACGGTTTTTGTGGCTAAGCATCCCGAAACGCGTCCGAAAAAGGCGGTTGTAGAAAAAATAGAAGCCTCCCTTTCCGGGCTTAATGCGCTTATAGACGAGGCTTTGGAGGGAAGAGAGGAACTTTTCTTTTGATATAGGAATGTATAAAATTTGGCAATGAAAACAATAGTTAGGATGTGATTGTTTGGATACTTACATTTTTTATGGACTGGCAATAATATTCCTTATAATTTCCTTTGTAAAGGATAAAAAGAAAACAAAGACGGCTTTAAAAAAGGCGTGGAAGTCTTTTGAAAACATTTTACCCCAGTTTTTAGCAGTTATTTTAATTGTAAGTGTTTTGCTTGCCGTTGTGGATGCGGATTTTATTTCAAAAGTAATAGGCAAGGATTCCGGTTGGGCCGGAGTTTTATTAAGCGCAGTGCTTGGAGCGATAACGCTTATTCCGGCTTTTGTTGCGTTTCCGACGGCGGCCATGGTGCTTGAAGCAGGCGCAGGCTATATGCAGATTGGCGCTTTTGTATCAACGCTCACAATGGTGGGCATTGTAACTATGCCTGTGGAGATTAAAATTTTCGGCAAAAAGCTTACTGTTTTAAGAAATTTATTTGCTTTTGTTTTTTCATTTTTTGTTGCATATGTCATAAGTGTTGTGGTAGGCTGATATGGAGATAAAAAAAATTTTAAAAAAATACAGAATGTTTATTATTACAGTTTCGGCTTTGGGGGTACTCACGCTTGTAAATTTCCCGTTGGGCAGCAAAGCCTTAGTAATTTCGGCGTTTCAATTCAGGCAGATGCTTTTTATAATCCCGCCTATTTTTATTTTGCTGGGGCTTATGGATGTTTGGGTTCCCAAAGAAACTATGGTTAAATATATGGGCGAAGGCTCTGGAATAAAAGGCATGCTCCTCGCTTTTTTAATAGGTTCTGCCGCTGCGGGTCCGCTTTATGGCGCTTTTCCCGTGGCCTCTGTGTTTATGAAAAAGGGCGTTAAGTTTTCAAATATTATGATTTTTATAGGTGCATGGTCTACAACAAAGGTGCCGATGTTTCTTTTTGAAGTGTCTGCCTTTGGCGCTAAGTTTGCGTTTACAAGGCTAGCCGTAGATATACCAGGTATAATTATCATAGCTTATTTTTTGGCTAAAATAATGCCTAAAAAAGAAATTGAAGAAATTTATAAAAATGCGGAAGATACGGAAATATAAAAAATGATGCAAAAAATTTAATAACCCTTTAAATATTAAGGGCTGTTTTTTTATTAGGAGTTTAACGGCTTTTAAAAAAGGTCGGGGCTTTTTTAAGCAACAATTAAAAGGCTATAGATTAAAGACGGAAGCAAGCGGCTGTTCAAACTGTGGCATAGATATAAGCCAAGGTTGGGATATCCGCTTATATAAGAGTTAAATTTAAGGGGAGGATTATTTTTAAGACAGGATAAGTATGGAATGAAAATTAAATAATATCAAGCGAAGCTACGGGGAATTATCTATAGCTTTGTTTAGTTTTGTAGGCATTAAAGAAATATTTTATATATTAGTTGAGGAAAGGAAGGGAAAAAAGACATACTAAAAAACTTTAAATTTTAGATTAGCCGCATATAATTTTATAAATATTATATTTTTAAATAGATAAAAATTGAAAGCAGAAATTTTTTTAACTTGAGGGGGATATTAATGAAGGAGATTAAAAAAACGCTTGCCTTATTTCTTTCGGTATTTATGATTTTTGGGCTTATGCCTGTCTTAGCGAGCGCAGATGAGCCAACTTACCTGGATGTTGTTGGGCTAAACGGCTATTATTCAAGTAATGTTACAGGAACGTATGTGGAAACCGGGACTGTAAACAGCAAACCATATTACGCAAATTCCAACGGTTTTTATATATCTTATGGAAAATGGGTTGGTACCAGTCTGTATTACTGGTTTATAAGCAAAACCATAGGGGATTCTGACATAAACGGAGTAAATGAGGTCTACTATTACGATAGCTCAAGCGCTACCCCCCCTCTTGATGTGTCTTTTTATCCGGGACAGACTCCGGGAAACGGAACAAACGTAAAAATAGTTGAAGGGAATCCTTTGCCGATTATGAGCGTAAAATATGGCACTTCCGGCGATGTTACAGTTTCAAACGGGGACACCTCTCCTTCATTGTCGGATGGAACAGATTTTGGTGAATTGGAAGCTTCCGTAGAAACCCAGGCGAATGATTTTAGGATAGCAAACGGAAGTACTTTAGTGGCATTGAACCTTACAGGAGCGTCTCCATATGTTTCGATATCCGGGACAAATGCTTCGGATTTTTCTGTTTCAACTATACCCAGCAGTTCAATAGTCGCGTCTGGGACCTCAAATTTCAGCATTACGTTTAGCCCGCAGTCGGAGGGGCTTAAAAGAGCAACTGTCTCAATAGCAAATAATTCTGCCACGAATCCTTATACATTTGATATTAAGGGAACAGGAGTAAGCGTTCCGGGAGCTCCTTCAAATGTTACGGCAACGGCTGATGATACACGTGCTTCGGTGAGCTTTTCGTCTCCGTCTTCAAATGGAGGAAAGGAAATCACATCATATGTTATAAAGACAAACCCCGAAACAACCCTTACGTATGGGACGGAAAGCCCGATAACCGTAGAAGGGCTCACAAACGGTGTGGCATATTCGTTTGCTGTCGCTGCGATAAATTCTGTTGGAACAGGCGCTTATTCCTCGGATTCAAATTCTGTTACGCCTTATATTATTGAGCCCGAAATAGAATCCATAGATTTGCCGGATGACGGTTCGTATGCTGCCGGAAGCGACTTGGAATTTTCGGTCAGCTTTTCTGAAAATGTAACCGTAGTAGGACTTCCATATATTTCTTTTGATATCGGAGGCGTATCCAAACAAGCCGGGTACCAAAGCGGCTCGGGGACAGACGCGGTTACCTTCAAATATACCGTTGCTTCAGGGGATAATGATGACAACGGTATATCCGTGGCCGGTATAAATTTAAATACGGGTTCTATGAAAGATTCGGATGATAACGACGCCGATTTAACTTTTGATTTTGCGGGGCTGTCAACATCCAATATACTTGTGGATACAACGGCTCCTTATGTTGAGTCAATAGAAAGAAAAACACCGGAGGCTGAGGAAACGAACTCCCAAAGCGTAATTTTTAAGGTGACTTTCAGCGAAAATGTTTCGGGAGTTGACACGGGTGATTTTGAAATGGCGGCAACCGGGACGGTTTCAGGAAGCATTCTTTCCGTTTCTTCATCAAGCGGTGAGGAAATAGATGTTACGGTAAACAACTTATCAAACGAAGGAACCCTTGGCATTAATTTTAAAAGCTCGGGAACAAATGTTTTAGATGGCGCAGGAAACCTGGTAAGCTCAGGGTTTACCTCCGGAGAAAAATATACGGTTGACAGAATTGCGCCTTCAGCTCCGTCAATTCCGGATTTGGAGACTGCTTCGGACACGGGTGTTTCTTCAAGCGATAATATAACATCGGCAGCAAATACCACGTTCACAGGAACTGCCGAAGCAGAGAGCACGGTAAACCTTTATTCCTCTGTTTCAGGGCTTCTTGATTCGGTGGAGACAAATGCGACCGGTACATGGACAGCTTCAATTATACTTTCGGAAGGTACTCATTCAATAACGGTAAAGGCTATTGATAGTTTTGGGAACGAAAGCTCATTGTCTTTGGCCCTTTCAGTTTTAATTGACAGAACGGCTCCGTCTGCCCCGTCTGTGCCGGATTTAGACACAAACGACGATACGGGAGTCTCAAGCTCGGATAATATAACAAATGAGGTAACCCCTAAAATCAGCGGGACAGCCGAGGCATTAAGCACAGTTTATATAAGCGTGGATGGAAGCGGCATAATAAAAACTGTGAATGCCAACTCAAGCGGCGAATGGAGCTTTGACGATTATACTTTTAATGAAGGAAGCTATACCTTGATTGCGTCAGCTATGGATGCCGCGGGAAACACGAGCGGCTATTCTTCGGGGCTTGCGCTTGAAATAGACGAAACAGCGCCGTCAGTGCCTACAAATCTTAGCGTAACGCCGTCAGGCGGCACGGTTTTGTCAAATATTCTGAATATGACAAACACAAATATGACAGCTTCGGCAACAATAACAGCGGGCGAAGCCACAGGCGGATACGCCGAGCTTTATATAGGCGGAACGCTTAGAGCTACGGACAGTACAATTTCAGTATCTGATACAAGGGTTAACTTTGATATGGGAGCTTCAACTGCGGCTGGGCTTCAAGCTGCGATACCTTCAGGAGGAGAGGTGAAAGTTAAGCTTTATGACGCTGCTGGAAACAATGTTGAAACCACGGCGAACAACCCGACCCTTGATGTTGATTATACGGGGCCTACGGCGCCAACATCGGTAACAGCGGCAGCTTTGGGAGGCACAGTTGTTGCAAACACTTTAAACGGAACAAACACAGGTATGTCGGCTTCGGCAATAATAACAGCGGGAGAGGCAACCGGAGGATATGCCGAGCTTTATGTGGGGGGAAACCGTATAGCCACAGACAATACAATTTTAGAACTGGATACAGAGGCCACCTTTAGCACGGGCACTTCAAGCACAGCAGGGCTTCAGGCGGTGATTTCCCAAGGCGGAGAGGTTAAAGTTAAACTTTATGACATAAAGGGTAATTATTCTGTAAGCTCGGTTTTAAACCCAACCCTTTTGATAGATTACGTTTCACCTTTGGCGCCGACAAATGTAATAATAACGCCGTCGGGCGGCACGGTTGTTTCAAATGTTCTTAACGCCACAAACACAAACATGACAATTTTCGCAACAATAATTGCAGGCGAAGCTTCGGATGGATATGCCGAGCTTTATATAGGCGGAACGCTTAAGGGCAGCGATACCAGTATTTCGGGAACAGACACATTAATTGATTTTGACATGGGCGCAACCACTGCCGCCGAGCTTCAATCGGCTGTTTCAGAAGGCGGCAATGTGACGGTAAGGCTGTATGACAAAGCAGGAAATTCTGTTTTGGGTTCTTTGGGATATCCAACGCTTACAGCGGATTATGTTTTACCGTCCGTTGAGAGCTTAACTCCTGCAAACGGAAATGTAATTGCAGTTGTAAGGCCTTCATTTTCAATTGAATTTACAGAAAACATAGCAAAAGGCTCCGGAAATTTAGAGATATACAGCTCACCGAGCAATTCTTTGATTGAATCAATAGACGTAACGGATGACAGGGTTAGTGTTGTAGATGATACAGTAAGATTCTCACTTACCGATTCTTTGTCATATGAAGGGAATTATTATATTAAAATAGACGACGGAGCGTTTCTTGATTTTGCAGAGAACAAATATTCCGGAATAAGCGATAATACAACATGGGCCTTTATTTTTATCCTGCCATCTGATGACGAGGGAGAAGACCAGTCTGACCAAGAAACGGAAAATTTAAACGGTGTGGAAATTATAGTTAACGGTGAATCAAACATTGTAGGCAACATAAATAACTCTGCAAACAGCAGCGGAAGGATAACAAGCACTTTAATTGTAAATGCGGAAGAATTTGAGGATATACTTGAAGGCGAAGAAAATAGACCTGTCATCGAAATCCCGATTCTTACAGGCGCCGATATTGCGGTTGGCCAGTTTAACGGGCAGACGGTAAAGGATTTGGAGGAAAAAGATGCAATTATTGTTGTTAGAACTTCAACTTCAACCTATACCCTGCAAGCTTCGCAGATAAATATAGACGCAATTTCAGAAGCTTTTGGCGAAAATGTTAACCTTTCCGATATAACGGTAAATATAACAATTTCAGAACCTTCTGACAAAATGGCGAGGCTTGTGGAGAGCGCAGAAAGGAACGGGAGCTTTTCAATAGTCGTTCCTGCTGTGGAATATACAATAACCTGCAAATATGGTGGCAAAACAGTTCAGATTTCTTCTTTCAATTCATATGTGGAACGAATGATAGCCATACCTGATGGTGTAGATCCCGAGAAAATAACCACGGGCATAGTTGTTGAGCCGGATGGAAGCACGCATCATGTGCCGACCCAGATAGTTATTGTGGACGGAAAATATTATGCGAAGGTAAGCAGCCTTACAAACAGCGTATATGCTGTTGTGCATAATCCTGTTGAATTTGAGGATGTCTCATCACATTGGGCTAAGGACGCCATAAACGATATGGGTTCAAGAATGATTGTTTCTGGAATTGACGATAAAAATTACAAACCAAACAGGGAAATAACCCGTGCGGAATTTGCAGCGATAATCGTAAGGGCGCTTGGCCTTAGCGCAGAGCCGGGGGAAAGCTCTTTTAGCGATGTGGGAGATTCGGATTGGTTCTGCAAATATATAAACACGGCTGCGAAATACGGTATAATAAGCGGATATGACGATGGAAACTTCAAACCTTACAACAAATTAACCCGTGAACAGGCAATGGCTATAATATCTAGGGCTATGGATATAACAGGTCTTGATACAGCGCTTAAGGAAGATGAGATAGCCGTATTGTTTTCGGGATATGCTGATTCGGAAGCCATTTTGAATTATGCCAAAGACGGAGTTGGCGCATGCCTCAAAGCAGGTATTATATCTGGGAGAGGCGACGGGAAAATTGCCCCTAAGGAAAATATAACCAGAGCGGAAATTGCAGTTATAATAAAAAATCTTCTTAAAAAATCAGGATTAATCTAAAAATTATTTTAATAAAAAAGCCCCCTATTTAGATTGGACTGAACCAGTAAAAACGGACATTGCCAAAAAGCCTCTCATCGTAGGATAATTAAACTACGATGGGAGGCAATTTTTTATGAAAAGAAGTTGGACAAATATAAAAGGGTTTGAGCCGAAAATTCTGGCAATGAGAGCA